>NZ_CAKKLK010000003.1:0-317336 GCF_918698045.1 Microbacterium sp. Bi98
TTTCGGCGGCCATAGCGTGAGGGAAACGCCCGGTTTACATTCCGAACCCGGAAGCTAAGCCTCACAGCGCCGATGGTACTGCAGGGGGGACCCTGTGGGAGAGTAGGACACCGCCGGACTTCTTTTAAGCAAATGGCCACCCATCGTTGGGTGGCCATTTTGCGTTAACAACATCTAGAACAGGGAGCATCATGCCGGAAGAGGAAGAGCGCCGTCCGCGTCGCAACAACGACCAGGGATCGCGCAGTAACCGACCTTCCGGAGGACGCTCGGAACAGAATCGCAGCAGCGGTCCGCGTCGCGACGACGCACCCCGCCGCGAGGGCGGTTACAGTCGTGACGGAGGAGCCCCCCGTTCTGGTGGGTACAACCGCGATGGTGGTGCCCCCCGTTCTGGTGGGTACAACCGCGATAACCGTGATGGTGGCGCTTCTCGTTCGGGCGGCTACAACCGCGACAACCGTGATGGTGGCGCTCCCCGTTCGGGCGGCTATAACCGCGATGGTGGTGCTCCGCGCACTGGCGGTTACAACCGCGATGGTGGTGCCCCGCGCACTGGCGGTTACAACCGCGACGGTGGGGCTCCCCGTTCGGGTGGGTACAACCGTGACAGCCGTGATGGTGGTGCTCCGCGTTCTGGTGGGTACAACCGCGACAATCGCGATGGTGGTGCTCCTCGCACTGGTGGGTACAACCGTGACAGCCGTGACGGTGGTGCTCCTCGCACTGGTGGGTACAACCGTGACAGCCGTGACGGTGGCGCTCCGCGTTCGGGCGGTTACAACCGTGACAGCCGTGACGGTGGCGCTCCTCGTACGGGCGGTTACAACCGTGACAGCCGTGACGGTGGCGCACCTCGTACCGGTGGCTACAACCGTGAAGGTGGCGCACCTCGTACCGGTGGCTACAACCGTGAAGGTGGCGCACCTCGTACCGGTGGCTACAACCGTGAAGGTGGCGCACCTCGTACCGGTGGCTACAACCGTGACGGTGGCGCACCTCGTACCGGTGGCTACAACCGTGAAGGTGGCGCACCTCGTACCGGTGGCTACAACCGTGACGGTGGTGCTCCCCGTACCGGTGGGTACAACCGCGACAACCGTGATGGTGGCGCTCCGCGTTCGGGCGGTTACAACCGTGACAGTCGCGACGGTGGCGCACCTCGTACCGGTGGCTACAACCGTGAAGGTGGCGCTCCCCGTACCGGTGGGTACAACCGCGACAGTCGCGACGGTGGCGCCCCCCGTACCGGCGGCTACAACCGCGACAACCGTGACGGTGGCGCACCGCGCTCGGGCGGCTACAACCGCGACAACCGCGATGGCGGGCCCCGCACGGGTGGCTACAACCGCGATGACCGCGCGCCGCGGCAGGACCGCGACTCGTCGCGCTCGTACCCGCAGCGTGGGGGAGTGGACCGTGAGCGTCCGGTGCAGGCATCGGGCGATCGTCCTCGCTTCAACGACCCGCACATCCCCGATGACGTCACAGCCCGCGACCTGCACACGTCGGCGCGCAATGAGCTGAAGACCCTGAGCAAGGAGAACGCCGACCTCGTCGCTCGTCACCTCGCGATGGCGTCGCGTCTCATCGACGAGGATCCCGCTCTCGCTCATGAGCACGCTCTCGCAGCATCCCGCCGTGCCGGCCGCATCGCGATCGTCCGCGAGACCCTCGGGATCACCGCCTATGCGACCGAGGACTTCGCTCTTGCGCTGCGTGAGCTGCGCACGTACCGCCGCATCTCCGGCAAGGACGATCAGATCGCCCTGATGGTCGACAGCGAGCGGGGCATCGGCCGCCCCGACCGTGCGCTCGAGACCGGTCGCGCTGTCGACCGGACCGCTCTGACCACGCCCGTCCGTGTCTCGCTGGCGATCGCCATGTCGGGTGCACGTCTGGATCAGGGCGACCTCGAACTCGCGCTCGGCGAACTCGAGATCCCTGAGCTCGACCCCGACCGCGCATTCGAGTGGAGCCCCGCGCTCTTCGCTGCGCGCGCCGCCGTGCTCGAGGACCTGGGGCGCACCGACGAGGCAGAGTTCTGGGCGCATCGCGCCGAGGTCGCTGCGGAAGCGCTGGGCGTCGACGAAGCCGGTGATGAGGAGATCATCATCGAAGACGGTCTCATCGAAGGTGACCTCGATGACGACCATGCTGAAGACGGCCGGTCCGATTCTGAGTCCGACGATTCTGAGTCCGACGATTCTGAGTCCGACGACTCGGAGTCCGACGATTCCGGGTCAGACGATTCTGAGTCCGAACTGGAGCCCGCCGAGTCCGACGAGACCATCGCGGCTGCAGGTGCTGAAGAGGCGGACACCGAGTCCGATATCGAGCCGGAACCGTCGATCGACGATGAGGTACGTGAGCTTCTCGGCGAGGACGAGGACGAGGACGAGGACGAGGACGAGGACGGCGATCCCGCCGACACCGACGCGAAGGGCACAGCATCCGAGACCTCTGAGGAGGCGTAGTGGGGCTGTTCTCCAAGAAGCCCGCGCTGCGCACGCCGCTCGACGGTGTCGACGCCGTGCTCGCTGACCTGGATGGCGTCGTCTATGCGGGTCCTGGCGCGCTGCCCTACGCGGTGGAGAGCCTCAACGCGGCCGGTGAGACCGCGAGACTCGGTTACATCACGAACAACGCGTCGCGCACCGACGCGTCGGTCGCCGAGCACCTCAGCAGCCTGGGTCTCGACGTCGCCCCGGCTGATGTCATCACCAGCCCGCAGGCCGCCATGCGGCTGCTCGCCGGGATCGTGCCCCCTCCCGCGACGCTGCTGATCGTCGGGGGAGCCGGGCTCGTGGACGAGGCCGAGAAGGCCGGTTACACGGTGACTCGCAGTGCTGAGGATGCTCCGGATGCGGTCGTGCAGGGCTTCGCCCCTGAGGTCGCCTGGACGGACCTGGCAGAAGCGGCGTTCGCCCTGAAGCTCCCCGAAGATGAGGGCGGCATCCCGTGGATCGCCACCAACACCGACTGGACGATCCCGCGCGAACGCGGCGTCGCCCCGGGCAACGGGACGCTCGTGTCCGCCGTGCACACGGCGATCGGCCGGCTCGCGACAGTCGCAGGCAAACCGGAGACTCCGATCTTCGAGGAGGCCACGTCGCGCTTCGGCGCGACGAAGCCGCTGTTCATCGGCGACCGTCTCGACACCGACATTCTCGGGGCGGTCAGGGCGGGTATCGACTCCGCGCTGGTGCTCACGGGCATCGACCGGCCGAAGCATGTGCTCGCGGCACCGGAAGGATCCCGTCCGACGTACATCCTGAGTGATCTGCGGGAACTGCACCAGCCGTACCCGGAGGTCACGTCCAAGGACGGCGTCTATTCGGTCAACGGCGCGTCTGTCCGCGTCAGCGGTGCGGATGTCGAGATCATCGCCGAGGGCGAGGCGCAGATCGATCTGCTGCGCGCCGGGGCAGCCGCGATCTGGGCTTCCGGGACACCGGTGTTCGTGCTTCGCGTCCCTGAGCGCCTCTACGACGACCCCTTCCACCGGCCCTGACGGGCGGCCGGGCCCTCGCCGTGGCTCCGCCGACGTGTCGGCCCTGCCGCGTACAGTAGAAGCGTGAGCGAAGAGACGACGAACGCACCGACCGATGGTCTGTGGAGTCGCCTGCGCCTGATCGAGGGGCAGCCTCTCGCTGCCAGAGCAGACGCGTACTCCGGGCTGCATGACGAGCTGTCCCGCCGCCTCGACAGCGGCGCGAGACTCGATCAGCGCGATGCGCCGGGCGCCCGATGACGCGACTCGACGCTGCCCTCGCCGCGCGAGGACTCGCCCGCTCACGCACCCACGCCGCAACCCTGATCGCCGACGGTCTGGTGAGCGTCGACGGCCGACCGGTCGTGAAGGCGTCGACGCCTGTCAGCGATGAGGCCGAGATCTCCGTCGCGGGTGCCGACCACTATGTCGGTCGCGGCGCGCACAAGCTGGTCGCCGCGCTCGACGGCTTCGGTATCTCTGCCGAAGGGCGCCTGGCGCTCGACATGGGCGCCTCCACCGGTGGCTTCACCCAGGTGCTGCGTGAGCGCGGAGCGCGCCGTGTGCTGGCCGTCGACGTCGGACACGATCAGATGGCCGCTGCCGTGGCATCCGATCCCGGTGTGGTGCGCGTCGAGGGGTACAACGTCCGATACATGACCCCAGAGAACCTGAGGGACGTGACCGGGGAGGACGCAGCCCCCGACCTCATCGTGGGCGACCTCTCGTTCATCTCGCTCGAGCATGTCCTGCCGGCCGTCGCGAGCGTGGCAGCGGCGGGATCCGACATCGTGCTGCTGGTCAAACCCCAGTTCGAGGTCGGTCGAACGGCCGTGCGCGGGGGACTGGTGACAGATCCCGCCACGCGCGCCGACGCCGTCGCGCGGACGGCGTGGAGCGCTTGGGACGCGGGGCTCGGCATGCTCGGCATCCTGTCCTCCCCGATTCTCGGGACCCACGGGAACACGGAATACCTTCTGCACCTCGCACCGGGCCGCGGCAGTGATCCGTCAGAATGGTCGGACCGCATCAACGAACTGACAGGGAGACGATGAACGAGCGCAACATCCTGGTCGTCGCCCATGCCGGCAGGGAAGACACGGTCGAAGCGGCCCTCCGCGTGGTCGATGCGCTGCGTGGCGCGGGGGCGCGCCCCGTGCTCGCCGCCGACGACAGCCTCGACCTGCGTGCCGTCGATGCCCGCTTCGCGGATGTCGACGTGCTCGGCGAGACGGTGCAGCAGGAGCAGCTCGAGCTCGCGATCGTCCTGGGCGGCGACGGCACGATCCTGCGAGCCGCCGAGCTGGTGCGCGGCTGCGCGGCTCCCGTGCTCGGGATCAACATGGGCCACGTCGGATTCCTCGCGGAGATCGACCGCGATGACATGGATGCCGCCATGCGCCGCGTCATCGACCGCGACTACGAGGTCGAAGAGCGTCTCGCGCTGTCGGTCCGGGTCAAGGACGTCGACGGCGAGGTGGTCTACGAGACGTTCGCCCTCAACGAGGCGACGGTCGAGAAGGCGAGTCGGGAGCGCATGATCGAGGTCGTGCTCGAGATCGACGGACGCCCCCTCTCGAGCTTCGGATGCGACGGAATGGTCGTGTCCACTCCGACCGGGTCCACGGCCTACAACTTCTCCGCGGGCGGTCCGGTCATCTGGCCGAGCGTCGAAGCCATCGCGGTGGTGCCGCTCTCGGCGCACGCGCTCTTCGCCAAGCCGCTGGTGGTCAGCCCCGATGCCGCCGTGGCCATCGAGATGCTCGAAGGCACGTCCGGCGCCGGCATCCTCTGGTGCGACGGGCGACGGTCCCACGACCTGCCGCCGGGGGCCCGAGTCGTCGTGCGGCGATCATCGCGCCCCGTGCGCCTCGCGCGTCTGCACCCGACCGCGTTCACCGATCGTCTGGTGCGCAAGTTCCAGTTGCCGGTCGCGGGATGGCGCGGGCAGGGGGCAGCCTCATGATCGAGGAGATGCGGATGCAGGGACTCGGCGTGATCGCCGACGCCGTGCTGCCTCTCGGGCCCGGATTCACCGCGATCACAGGTGAGACCGGTGCCGGCAAGACGATGGTCGTGACCGGCCTCGGCCTTCTGCTCGGTCAGCGCGCCGATTCCGGAGCGGTGCGTGCCGGTGCCACTCAGGCCTCGGTCGCGGGCGTGTGGATCGTCCCCGAGACCGGCGACGTCGCGGACATCGTGGCAGACGCCGGGGGCGAGCTGGAACCCGCCGGTTCCGGTGCCGCAGAGCTGTACGTCTCACGCACGCTGAGCGCCGAGGGACGCAGCCGTGCGAGCGTCGGAGGGCGCGCGGCGCCGGCGGGTGTGCTGTCGGCCCTGGCCGAGGAGCTGGTCGTCGTGCACGGTCAGTCCGAGCAGCTCAGGCTGCGCTCTGCCGCTGCGCAGCGCGATGCGCTCGATCGCTTCGGAGGAGCGCCGATCGCCCGGGCGCTCGACGCCTACGCATCGTCGTTCACCCGGTGGCGCGAACTGGATTCCGAAATCGCGGACATCACCGAGAACCGTGATCGCCGAGCCGACGAGGCCTCCCGGCTTCGGGAGGCACTTGCTCTCATCGAGGCTGCCGCCCCCGAACCGGGCGAGGACGTCGAGCTGTCGGCACGGGCCGAGCGCCTGGCGAACGCCGAGGAGCTGCGCCTCGCGGCCTCGCTCGCCCACGGCGCGCTCTCGAACGAAGACGGCGAGCCCGACGCATCCGCGTTGATCGCCGAGGCGCGTCGCGCGCTCGAACGGGTCTCCGACGCCGCGCTCACCGAGATATCCGCAGGCCTCGCCGACATCGGCTACAGGATCGCCGACATCGCCGGACAGCTCTCCGCCTACCTCGCCGATCTCGACGAATCGGGACCGCACGAGCTCGCGGCGGTCGAAGAGCGGCGCGCGGCACTGAGCACGCTCATCCGTGCGCACGGTTCGCTGGACGAGGCTCTCGAGCTGTGGCAGACCGGATCGACCCGGCTCGCCGAACTCGAAGACGACGGCGAGCGGCTCGCACGCCTCGAGGCCGAACGGGACGCCGCTCGTGCAGAGCTGGATTCCCGGGCCGAGGCACTGACCGCGGAGCGCACCGCAGCCGCAGCACGACTGGGCGTCGCCGTGAGCGATGAGCTGCACGAGCTCGCCATGCCGGACGCGACTCTCGAGGTCGCGGTCACGCCCGGGGCGGAGAGCGCTCACGGCCGCGACGACGTCGCCATCCTGCTCGCGCCCCACCCCGGTGCCGAACCCCGCTCCGTCTCGAAGGGGGCATCCGGCGGCGAGCTGTCGCGCGTGATGCTCGCCATCGAGGTCGTGATCGCCGGCACCGACCCCGTGCCGACCTTCGTCTTCGACGAGGTCGATGCCGGCATCGGCGGTGCGGCGGCGATCGAGGTCGGCCGACGACTCGCCCGACTCGCAGAGAAGTCGCAGGTGATCGCCGTGACTCATCTGGCTCAGGTCGCCGCGTTCGCCAACAACCACCTGTCCGTCGTGAAATCCCACGACGGAGCAGTCACCGCATCGAGTGTCCGCCGTCTCGAAGGCCAGGAGCGCGAGGCCGAGATGGCCCGACTGCTGTCCGGATTGACCGATTCGGATGCCGCGATCACCCACGCCCGAGAACTTCTCAGCCTCGGCGCCCTCACCTCCTGATAGGATCGAAGCCCGTGATGAACTCTTCTTCTGCGGGGCCCAAGAACGACACGACCAAGCACATCTTTGTGACGGGTGGTGTCGTTTCGTCTTTGGGTAAGGGGCTCACTGCCGCAAGCCTCGGCAACCTCCTCACCGCACGCGGACTCCGCGTCGTGATGCAGAAGCTCGACCCGTATCTCAACGTCGATCCGGGCACGATGAACCCGTTCCAGCACGGTGAGGTCTTCGTCACGGATGACGGTGCCGAGACCGACCTCGACATCGGCCACTACGAGCGCTTCCTCGACATCAACCTGTCGCAGGCGGCGAACGTCACGACCGGTCAGATCTACTCGCAGGTCATCGCCCGCGAGCGTCGCGGAGAGTACCTCGGCGACACCGTGCAGGTCATCCCGCACATCACCGATGAGATCAAGCGCCGCATGCGTCTGCAGGCGACCGAGGATCCTCGCCCCGACGTGATCATCACCGAGGTCGGCGGAACGGTCGGCGACATCGAGTCGCAGCCGTTCCTCGAGGCCGCTCGTCAGCTGCGTCACGAGCTCGGACGCGACAGCGTGTTCTTCGTGCACGTCTCGCTGGTTCCGTTCATGGGCGCATCCGGTGAGCAGAAGACGAAGCCGACCCAGCACTCGGTGGCGGCCCTCCGTCAGGTCGGCATCCAGCCCGATGCCCTCGTGCTCCGCAGCGACCGGCCTGTGAGCGAGAGCAACCGCAACAAGATCGCGCTCATGTGCGACGTCGACGCCGAGGGCGTCATCAACACGGTCGATCTGCCGAGCATCTACGACATCCCTTCGACGCTCAACGACCAGGGGCTCGACTCGTACATCGTGCGCCGCCTCGGACTCGACCAGAAGGCTGCCGACGAGGTGGACTGGTCGCGCTGGAGCAAGGTCCTCCACGCCGTGCACAACCCGAAGCACGAGGTCACCATCGGCCTGGTCGGCAAGTACATCGACCTGCCGGACGCCTACCTCTCGGTGACCGAAGCGCTGAAGGCCGGCGGTTTCGCACAGGAGACCAAGGTCAACATCCGCTGGATCCCGTCGGACCGCTGCGAGACCCCCGAGGGCGCCCGCGAGCAGCTCGCCGCACTCGACGGCATCTGCGTTCCCGGTGGCTTCGGCATCCGTGGGATCGAGGGCAAGCTCGGTGCGCTGAAGTTCGCGCGCGAGCAGGGAATTCCGACCCTCGGCCTCTGCCTCGGCCTCCAGTGCATGGTCATCGAATACGCCCGTGATGTCGCCGGCATCGAGGGCGCGTCGTCGAGCGAGTTCGACCCTGAGACGACCGAGCCGGTCATCGCCACGATGGCGGAGCAGATCGAGATCCTCGACGGTGGAGACCTGGGTGGCACGATGCGGCTCGGCCTCTACAAGGCGGCGCTGGCGGAGGGCTCCCTGGCGAGCGAGCTGTACGGCGGCCCCGAGGCGTCGGAGCGTCACCGCCACCGCTACGAGGTCAACAACGCCTACCGTGCGCGTCTCTCCGAGGCCGGTCTGGTCTTCTCGGGTCTCAACCCCGAGCTCGACCTGGTCGAGTACGTCGAGCTCCCGCGGGACGTCCACCCGTACTACATCGCCACCCAGGCGCACCCGGAGCTCCGCTCGCGCCCGACCGACCCGCACCCGCTGTTCCGTGGCCTGGTCGGGGCTGCGATCGAGCGTCACCGCTCGAGCGAGCTCTTCGACGTCGAGGCCGATGCCGAGTTCGGCGAAGCAGTCGCCTGAGCGTGGCGAAGCCCATGTCTGAGTTCGATGAGCTGAGAGACGAGCCCTTCCAGCCGGAGGTTCTGCAGAGCGACCTCGTCTACGAGGGTGCCGTCTGGAATGTGCGCGACGACCGTGTGCGTTACGGCGACGGGGAGATCCGCCGTCAGTATGTCGCGCACACCGGCGCCGTGGCGATCCTCGCGCTCGATGACCAGGGTCGTGTGCTGCTGATCCAGCAGTACCGGCATCCGATCCGTCACCGCGACTGGGAGCTGCCGGCAGGTCTGCTCGACATGCCGGGGGAGGAGCCCCTCGCGGCAGCTCAGCGCGAGCTGGCGGAGGAGGCCGATCTCGTCGCCGCGCACTGGGAGCCGCTCGTATCGTCGTGGACGACCCCGGGTGGCAACGACGAGGTCATCCACGTCTTCCTCGCGAGTGGTGTGTCGACGGCGAACGAAGCGCACGCGCGCGTGGACGAAGAGGCTGACATCCGCGTGGAGTGGGTGCCGCTCGATGCCGCGGTCGCCGCGGTGCTCGATGGGCGGATGCGCAACGGCATCCTCAGCATCGGCGTCCTCGCGGCCGCCCAGAGGCTGCGCGACCGGAGCTGAGCATGCAGCTCGACCGAGCGTTGGACACGTATCTGCGCCACGTCACGATCGAGCGCGGTCTCAGCGAGCACACTATCTCGGCGTATCGACGCGACCTCGACACGTATCTGGAGTGGCTCGTGTCCGAGGAGGTGACGGACACCGCTGAGATCAGCGCTGCGGTCGTCGGACGCTTCATCGCCGATCGCTCCGGGGCCGATCCGGCTCCTGCGGCGACGAGCCTCGCCCGTCTGCAGTCGTCGGTGCGCGGATGGCACCGGTTCCTGGCGCGTGAAGGGATCGAACCGGATGACCCGAGCGGCCGTCTCCGTCCGCCCAAGGCCCCGCGGCGTCTGCCGAAGGCGCTGACGATCGACCAGGTCGAGAGCCTCCTCGGCGCCCCCAGCGCGGAGGATCCGCTGGGCATCCGTGACCGGGCCCTGCTCGAGCTGCTCTACGCGACCGGCGCTCGTGTGTCGGAGGCCGTCGGGCTCGACGTCGACGACCTCGCTCATGGCGATGTCCTGCGCCTCCGCGGCAAGGGGTCGAAGGAACGTATCGTGCCGATCGGCTCGTTCGCCCGCGCAGCGGTGGACGCGTACCTCACCCGGGTCCGTCCCGGGCTCGCAGTGAAGGGTCGGGCGTCGGCGCGGCTGTTCCTCGGCGCGCGCGGTGCGCCCCTGTCACGCCAGAGCGCCTGGCTGGTCATCCGCGCGGCCGCGGAGAACGCGCACATCACCGCCGAGGTCTCACCGCACACGCTGCGGCACTCGTTCGCCACGCACCTGCTGCAGGGCGGCGCAGACGTGCGCGTCGTGCAGGAGCTGCTCGGACACGCCTCGGTCGCGACGACCCAGATCTACACGCACGTGTCTGTCGACACGCTGCGCGACATCTACGCGACGTCGCACCCTCGCGCCCGGTGAGCCGAGCTGCGGCCAAAACGCGGGATCGCCGCGGGCGAGGCGTGGAACCCTCCGGGCGATCGGTAGACTCGATCAAGCACGAAACGAGCAGGAGAATCGGTGGCTGAGAACGCGGCGAAGTCCAGGGCGAAGACGTCGAAGACCGACGACACCCCCATGGGACCCACCGGGCGTCCCTATCACGGCTTCGCGACCCCTGCTCCGCTCGCCTCGCATGGTCCCGCCCGCATCATCGCCCTCTGCAATCAGAAGGGCGGCGTCGGCAAGACGACGACCTCGATCAACCTCGCCGCGGCCCTCGCCGAATATGGCCGGAAGGTCCTCGCGGTCGACTTCGACCCGCAGGGCGCACTGTCGGCTGGTCTCGGGATTCAGACGCACGATGTGCCCACGATCTACGATCTGCTGCTCGACACCAAGCGCGACGCACATGATGCGATCGTGCACTCGGGTGTCGAAGGCCTCGACGTCATGCCGGCGAACATCGACCTGTCGGCCGCTGAGGTGCACCTCGTGAACGAGGTCGCCCGCGAGACGATCCTCGCCCGTGTCCTCCGCCAGGTCGCGGGGGAGTACGACGTCATCCTCATCGACTGCCAGCCCTCGCTCGGTCTGCTGACGGTCAACGCGCTGACCGCCGCTCACGGCGTCATCATCCCGCTCGAGTGCGAGTTCTTCGCGCTTCGCGGTGTGGCGCTGCTGATCGAGACGATCGACAAGGTGCGCGACCGGCTGAACCCGTCGATCACCATGGACGGCCTCCTCGCCACCATGTACGACCCGCGCACCCTGCACTCGCGTGAGGTTCTCGAGCGTGTGGTCGAGGCGTTCGGGGACGACGTCCTGGAGACCGTGATCGGTCGAACCGTCAAGTTCCCCGATGCATCGGTGTCCGGTGTGCCGATCACCGAGTTCGCTCCGGAGCACGCTGCCGCGCAGGCGTACCTGCGACTGGCGCGGGAGCTGGTCGCCCGTGGCGCTGTCGCCTGAGCTCGAGCCGCCAGACACCCCGGCTCAGTCCGTCTCGCCCGTTCAGTCCGTCGCGGACATCGGCTCAGACATCGCTGACACCGCACCGCCGGCGGATCCCGGGTTCCGCGTCTCCCTGTCGAACTTCGACGGCCCGTTCGACCTTCTGCTGAACCTCATCTCGAAGCACGAGATGGACATCACCGAGGTGTCGCTGAGCGCCGTCACGAACGAGTTCATCGCATACCTCAAGGAGCTCGACGACGACGAGGAGCTCGATCAGGCGTCCGAGTTCCTGGTGGTCGCAGCGACGCTGCTCGACATGAAGGTGGCGGGACTGCTGCCTCAGGGCGAGCTGGTGGATGCCGAAGCCGTCGCTCTCCTCGAAGCACGTGACCTCCTCTTCGCGCGACTCCTGCAGTACCGCGCCTTCAAAGAGGTCTCGGCGTGGTTCGCCCGATGCCTGCAGCGCGAGGACCGTCGGCACGTGCGTGCTGTCCGGCTGGATGAGAAGCACAGGCGAAAGACCCCCGAGCTCGTGTGGTCGCTCAGCGCGGATGACTTCGCCGCGCTCGCGCTCCTCGCGTTCGCGCCGAAGGAGATCCCGCATGTCGGCCTCGATCACCTGCACGCTCCGCTCGTCAGCATCCGCGAACAGGCCGCGATCGTGGTCACTCTGCTGCGCGCGGCGGAGTCCGTGAGCTTCCGCGAGCTGGTCGCAGGTGTGAGCGAGCCCGGGATCGTGGTCGCGCGGTTCATCTCCGTTCTGGAGCTCTACCGGCACGCCGCACTCTCCTTCGAGCAACTGGAACCGCTCGGCGAGCTCACGCTGCGCTGGGCAGCCGACTCCTGGTCGGACGAGACACTGGCATCCCTGGGAGCCGACTATGACCGATGACACCGTTGACGCAGCGACCGGAGCCGTGACCGAGCCGGCCGTGCGTGACACGCCCCTCTCCGAGCGCATCGAGGCGATCCTGCTGATCATCGACGAGCCGATCGGACTCGTCGCTCTCGCCGCTGCCGTCGGATCACCGGTCGCGGCCGTCCGACAGACGATCGAGACGCTGGTCGACGATTACGACGGCAAGGGTCACGGACCGCGACGGGGTTTCGAGCTGCGTGAGGTCGGCGGGGGGTGGCGCCTGTACGTCCGGGAGGATCACGACGACGTCGTCGCGGAGTTCGTCGGGGGACAAGCGCCGGCGCGACTCTCGCAGGCGGCGCTCGAGACGCTCGCGGTGATCGCCTACAAGCAGCCCGTCACGCGCAGCCAGGTGGCGTCGATCCGCGCGGTGAACGTCGACTCCGTCGTGCGGACGCTCCTCGCACGAGGTCTCATCACCGAGCTGTTCGCGGACTCCGAGACCGGCGCCATCAACTACGGCACGACCGACGCGCTGCTGCAGCACCTGGGCATCAACTCGCTCGACGAGCTGCCCCCCATCTCTCCTCTGCTCGACGACGGCGCGGACGGCTTCGACGAAGGGACCATCCGATGATCTCGGTCGTCCTGACGGCGGCGACCGGCCGCAACGGCGCGACGCGCAGAATCAGTTTCAACGAAGGGACCATCCGATGAGCGGCTTCGAGACACCAGAGGGCATCCGCCTGCAGAAGGTGCTGTCGGCGGCGGGCGTGGCCTCGCGACGCGTGATCGAGCAGTACATCGTCGAAGGGCGCATCCGTGTCAACGGCGTGACCGTCACCGAGCTCGGCCGTCGCGTCGACCCGGAGACCGATCTCATCGATGTGGACGGCACCGCTGTTCAGCTCGACGTGTCGAAGCGCTATGTGATGCTGAACAAGCCCACCGGGGTCGTCAGCAGCATGCGAGACGAGAACGATCGCCCCGATCTGCGCCGGTTCACCGAGGACTACGAGGAGCGGCTGTACAACGTCGGGCGGCTCGACGCGGAGACCAGCGGGCTGCTCGTGCTGACCAACGACGGAGACCTCGCTCACGTGCTCGCTCACCCGTCGTTCGGGGTGACCAAGGTCTACATCGCCAAGGTGGAAGGCGAAGTGACCGCGCAGACGATCTCGAAGCTCACCCGGGGCATCGAGCTCGACGACGGTCCGATCGCGGCAGACAAGGCGAGGCTGCTCGACACCTCTCGCGGGTCGAGTCTCGTCGAGCTGACGCTGCACTCCGGGCGCAATCGCATCGTCCGACGGATGCTGGCAGCGGTCGGCCACCCGGTGACCGAACTCGTGCGCCGCCAGTTCGGCCCGCTGCACCTGGGAACCCTCCCGGTTGGGAAGACGCGCGAACTGACTAAAATCGAACTCGGCGCACTCTTGACTCTGTCGCGCCGTGATTCCGGTGTCGCCGAGGCGCCAGGCGAGCAACAGGAGAACGAGTGACCGATACGACGAGTGCGCCCACGGGGGCTCGGAGTTCTGTCGCGCCACGAATCGCGGCCAGACTCTCGGGAACCGTTCGCGTCGTCGGCGCCGGGCTGCTCGGCGCGAGCATCGGACATGCCCTTCGTGCGAAGGGTGTCGACGTGGTGCTCGCCGACACCTCGCCCGCCCAGCTGCGTCTCGCGATCGACTACGGGGCGGGCCGCTCGGCCGCCGAGGACGATTCGCCGGTGCTGATCGTGGTCGCCGTGCCGCCGGATGTCACCGCGGATGTCATCGAGTCGGAGCTGAGTCGTTTCCCTCACGCTGTCGTCACCGACGTGGCGAGTGTCAAGCTCGAGCCCCTGCACAGCCTGCAGCACCGTGGCGTCGACCTCACCCGCTACATCGGCTCGCACCCCCTCGCCGGACGCGAGCGCGGCGGAGCGATCTCTGCGCGCGCCGACCTCTTCGTGGGCCGCCCCTGGGTGGTGTGCCGGGATGCCGACACGACCGCCACCGATCTCGCGCTCGTCGAAGCGCTCGCCCTCGATGTCGGAGCGATGCCGCTCGAGATGACTCCCGAGGAGCACGACCGCTCGGTCGCTCTCACCTCCCACGTTCCTCAGGTCGTCGCGAGCCTGCTCGCCGGCCGTCTCGCCACCGCCGACGAGGGTGCGCTGCGCCTCTCCGGCCAGGGCGTCCGCGACACGACGCGTATCGCGGCATCCGCACCCGAACTCTGGGTGCAGATCCTCGGAGCGAACGCCGGGCCCGTGGTCGAGATCCTCGACGCTCTGGCATCCGATCTCCGCGAAGTGTCGGACGCTCTGCGCGCGCCCGAGGCCCCCGGGGCTCGGCGTGTGGTCGCCGAGACGATCCGGCAGGGCAACGACGGCGTCGAACGTCTTCCCGGAAAGCATGGGCAGAACCAGCGATTCGAGTCCCTGGTCGTGATGGTCGACGACACCGCCGGCCAGCTCGGTCGACTGTTCGGCGAACTCGGAGAGCTCGGCGTCAACGTCGAGGACCTCCGTCTCGAGCACTCGCCGGGCGCGCAGTTCGGCCTGGCCGAGATCAGCGTCGACCCTGCTGCGCTGCACGGGGCGATCACCGGACTTCAGGAACGCGGCTGGCGGATTGCAGGTACGACCAATGACTGATTTCATCGCGATCGACGGGCCCGCCGGCTCCGGCAAGTCCAGCGTGTCCAAGGCGGTCGCTCGGGCTCTGGGCTTCGGCTACCTCGACACCGGCTCCGCGTACCGCGCTCTCGCCTGGCATGTGCTGGATCGAGGCACCGACACGGCGGATGCCGCGGCGGTGCTCGACGCCGTCTCCGACTTCCCTGTGCGCCTCGGCCTCGACCCCGACGATCGCACCGTGCTCGTCGGAGAGGTCGACGTCACGGACGCGATCCGCGAACCATCGGTCTCGAGCGCGGTGAGCGGCGTCGCCCGTGTGCCCGAGGTGCGGGACCGGGTCAATCGTCTCTTCCGCACCCTCGTCGCCGAGGCGCCGTACCCGGCGGTCGTCGTCGAGGGGCGGGACATCACCACCGTGGTGGCTCCCGACGCCCCGGTGCGCATCCTCCTCACGGCTGCGCCCGAGGTGCGCGCCGCACGACGTGCCGGCGAGCTCGCCGGCGAGAACGCCGAGGCCGTCGCGGCCGCACTGCACAAGCGCGACGCATCAGACAGCGCCGTCGTCGACTTCCTGAACGCCGCAGACGGCGTCGAGGTCGTCGATTCGACGGAGCTCGATTTCACACAGACCATCGACGCCGTCCTCGCGGTGATCGAACGAATCCGAGGAGTACACCATGGCTGACGACGAATACGAAGGCGGCCCCGACCAGCTCGCCGAGAAGATGGAGTCGCTCGACGAGCAGCTCGCCGAGGCGCGCGCCGAGACCCTGCGCGCCGGCCTCGCCGACTACGACCTGGACGATGAAGATGCCGCCCTTCTCGCCGGCATCACGATGGGTGAGGACGGGATCCAGTTCTTCCCGGCCCTGCCGGTCGTCGCGATCGTCGGTCGACCGAACGTCGGCAAGTCGGCTCTCGTCAACCGCATCCTCGGCCGTCGTGAGGCAGTCGTCGAGGACACCCCCGGCGTGACCCGCGACCGCGTGACGTACAAGGCCGAGTGGGCCGACCGTCGCTTCTCGCTCGTCGACACGGGCGGCTGGGAGCCCGACGCCCGCGGCATCGACCGCTCGGTCGCCGCGCAGGCGGAGGTCGCGATCGACCTCGCCGACATCGTGCTGTTCGTCGTCGACGCCATGGTCGGCGCCACGTCGACCGATGAGCACGTCGTGAAGCTGCTGCGCAAGAGCGGCAAGCCGGTCTTCCTCGTCGCCAACAAGATCGACGACGCTCGTCAGGAGCCTGAGGCTGCGGCTCTCTGGAACCTCGGCCTCGGCGAGCCCTACCCGGTGTCGGCGATCCACGGTCGTGGCGTCGCCGATCTGCTCGACCAGCTGCTGAAGAAGCTGCCGGATGTCTCCGCGGTCGCGAAGGCCGAGATCGGCGGGCCGCGGCGCGTCGCGATCCTCGGTCGCCCGAACGTCGGCAAGTCCTCGCTGCTCAACAAGGCGGCCGGCGAAGAGCGCGTGGTCGTGAACGACCTCGCGGGAACCACCCGTGACCCGGTCGATGAGATCGTCGAGCTCGGTGGCAAGCTCTGGCGCCTCGTCGACACCGCCGGCATCCGCCGCCGGGTGCACATGGCGCAGGGTGCTGACTTCTACGCGTCGCTGCGCACGTCCGCTGCTCTCGAGAAGGCGGAGGTCGCGGTCGTCGTCCTCGATGTGTCCGAGACGATCAGCGAGCAGGACGTCCGCATCATCGATCTCGTGCTCGAGTCGGGCCGCTCTCTCGTGCTGGCATTCAACAAGTGGGATCGTCTGAACGACGACGACCTCGAGAACGCCGATCGACGTCGGTACCTCGAGCGTGAGATCGAGCAGGACCTGGCGCACGTCGCCTGGGCACCCCGCGTGAACATCTCGGCCAAGACCGGTCGTCACCTCGACAAGCTCGTGCCGGCGCTCGAGACGGCGCTGGAGAACTGGGACCGTCGCATCCCGACGGGCAAGTTCAACGCCTTCCTC
Organism: Microbacterium sp. Bi98; assembly: GCF_918698045.1. Lineage (NCBI taxonomy): Bacteria > Bacillati > Actinomycetota > Actinomycetes > Micrococcales > Microbacteriaceae > Microbacterium > Microbacterium sp. Bi98. The sequence goes on from NZ_CAKKLK010000003.1 coordinate 16,812, forward strand.
GCAGAGCTCGTCGCCGAGCACCCGCACCCGCTGCGTGGCGGAAAGCAGCCGCGCATCCTGTTCGGCACGCAGGCATCGACGCGTCCGCCGACGTTCGTGCTGTTCACGACGGGATTCCTCGACCCGGGCTACCGCCGCTTCATTCAGCGTCGTCTGCGCGAGCTCTACGAATTCGACGGAACTCCGATCGTCATCAACATGAGGGTCCGCGAGAAGCGCCAGCGCTGATCGCACCCGATTCGACAGCTGTGCCCGCGCGAATCCGCGCGGGCACAGCTGTTCCCGCGTATGACCCCGGCGGATGCCGACAGCCGGATGCTGTGACAGGCTGAAGGGGTGACTGTCGTACCTCCCGCCGCAGGTGAACCCCGCCGCCCAGATGGGCCACGAAACCCGGGCGACGCCTGGGTGATCGCCCCCTCGGGGGAGAAGTACTGGGGGCGCTTCGGCGCGGCTGGACTGCTCGCCGTCGATCCGGAACGCGGGATCCTTCTTCAGCACCGGGTGTCCTGGTCGCACTTCGGTGGGACATGGGGGTTGCCTGGCGGCGCCATGCACGAGGGCGAGAGCGCGATCGTGGGCGCAGTGCGCGAGGCGCAGGAAGAGGCCGGGGTTCCGGATGCGGCCGTGCGACCCCGGTTCACCAGCGTGCTCGATCTGGACGTGTGGTCGTACACGACCGTCATCGCCGATGTGGTGCGTCCGTTCGACCCCGTGATCAGTGACCCCGAGAGCGTGGCTCTCGAGTGGGTGCCCGTCGATGAGGTGGACGCACGGCCGTTGCACCCCGGTTTCGGTAGCGCCTGGCCCGCTTTGCGCACCCTGCTCGATGTGCGCCTGTCGCTCGTCGTCGACGCCGCCAACGTGGTCGGCTCTGTGTCGAACGGATGGTGGAGAGATCGTGCCGGTGCGACGGCTCGTCTTGCCTCGCGCCTCGACGGACTCGCTGTGCCCGCGGCCGACCTCGGGGTCGGGGGAGCGACCTGGTTCCCGGAGATCGCTCTCGTCGTCGAGGGACAGGCGCGCGGGATCGTGACTCCGTCGTCGGACGCCGATGCGGAGGTGCCCGAGCTGCTTCCCGCAGGTGGCGTCTCGATCGTCCGCGCCGACGGGGGCGGAGACGATGCGATTGTGGCTGAGGTGGAGCGTCGGACGCATGCTGGGCAGCATGTCGTGGTCGTCTCGAGCGACCGCGAGCTGCAGAACCGCGTCGACGCAGCGGGCGCGGCGCAAGTGCGCTCGGCGGGCTGGCTGTTGAGCGTGCTCCCGCAATAGTCGGGGCCGCTTTCGTCTCAGTGCGTGCTCCGCTCCGTCTCAGCGCGCGCTCCGCTTCGTCTTGGCTGTGCTGCCTCGCCCGACGGTGGCTGCGCTCAGCGTGAGGGGTGTTGCGCTCAGCCTGAGGGGTGTTGCGCTCAGCGTGACGCGTGCTGCGCTCAGCGTGAGGATGCTGCGCTCAGCGTGACGTGTGATGCGCTCAGACGAACATCACTCTTCGTCGCGGTGGGTCGACATACTCGCGGCCGAGCGGACTCGTCCACGTGAGCGACCCGTCAGAAGTCTGGCGCGCCGTCCACCGATGCCGCTCATGGATGTCCGGATGCTTGAGCGAGTGGTGCGTCGTGCAGAAGTGGCTGAGATTGTCGACGCGCGTGCGTCCACCACGGGCGTGGTCGTGGTTGTGGTCGATCTCGCAACGATGCACCGGCATCCTGCATCCGGGAAACCTGCAGTGCTGATCGCGCGCTCTGAGGAACCGCCGCATCTGCTCTGTCGGGGAGTAGGAGTCGGTCTCCGTGACCAGTCCCTGCGCGTCGAGGAACAGACGCGCCCACCCGGTGCGATGTCCTGCGAGTCCCCGCGCGACGTCGGGATCGAGCGGCCCGTGTCCGTCGAGTTCAGCGGGACGATCGTCCTCCCCGGCGAGAGTGCTTGCAGCGACGGTGACCTGGATACGGGCGGAGATGTTCTCCAGCCCTGTGCCTGTCGCTTCGCTCGGATCGGCAGTGAGGAGCAGGTCAGCCAGCACATCGGCGCGCATCTGGTCGAATGTGCGAGCGTCGCCGGAGAGGTGCTCGATGTCAGGGCTCGAGGGGTCGGCCATCGGGTCGATCAATCCGGCAAGCGGGTCGGTGACGAACGTGCCGTCGGCGGCGATCACCGCTGTGTCGAAGTAGGACTCGTATCGGGGATCATCGGGCGAGAGGTCGTCGAGGTAGAGCGAGCCCTCCGGTTCGTCCAGCGGCTCGAGGATAGGCTCCTGCTCGTTGCGGGTGCGAGTGATGTGCCGGGCCATCTGCGTGAGTCGATCGGAGATCGCCACCGCGACCCACTCGGGCAGGATCGCCGTGAGGGCAGCAAGCCCGTCGCCGACGGACTTGACGGTGACACACCGTTCCGCGGCCGCTCGGCGATGCTGCTCGACGACGGTCTCGCCGACGAGAGCTGCCGCCACCTGACGTGCATGGGTCTTCGTTCTCGGTGCCGTGTCGTTCTCAGCGACCACCAGAACAGCAGCCTCGTAGAGGCTCATCGTCTCGGCGTCCACCCGCCCATCGCGGATGGCGTCGTCGACGATCTCGCTCGCACGCACGATCTCACGGACATGACGCACGCTGATCGACCCGACAGAGAAGGCGGCCTGCACGGCCGGGAGCGTGCGCGTCAGAGTGCGTGCATCGGTGAAGGCGTACTCGACCGAACCTTTCGGGATGTGACCGGCCGCGGAGTACTCTGCGACCATCGAGCGGTAGATCGCCTCGCGATGGTGCGGGCTCTCCGAGACGTCGCTGTCGTGCATGCCGATCCGCTCGACCAGCAGCGCGTAGGACTCGGCCTCGAGCGCAGCGATCTGGCGGCGCGTGGCGACCCATTCGTCGAGCAGGCGGCAGCGCTCCTCGAGATCGAGGTCGAAGTCGGTACGCCGGGTCATAGGTCCACATTAGAACCTATGTTCGACAGCATCCAGGCTTAACCCTGGAATATGCCGTCATCCTCGTATCCTCGCCCGCGCAGCTTGTCGATGTCGCGACGCTCACGCTTCGTCGGTCGCCCCGCCCCCCGATCACGCAGTCCGAGAGCCGCCTGCGGTTCGCGCTCCGGTGTGCGGTCCTCATATGCCAGCGCAGCGAGAGGGGCACCGACGCGCTTGACGAGCAGCTGACGCACGATGAGAATCCGATCGAATCCGGCGATCCGGATGCGCAGTTCGTCGCCGACGCGGATGTGCTGAGCAGCCTTCACTTTGTCGCCGTTCACGCGCACATGCCCCGCACGGCATGCAGTGGTCGCGGCCGAGCGCGTCTTGTAGACGCGGATCGCCCAGAGCCAGCTGTCGACCCGTGCTGCATCCGCCATCAGATGTCTCGCTTTCTCAGTGCGATCAGGGTGCCGGCGATGATCAGACCCTGCCCGAGCGTGTAGGTGGCCATGATGGCGGGGCTGCTCCAGTCCGGCAGGGAACCGGGCAGGAAGAGCCGAAGAGCCAAGAGAGTGTCGCTGGCGAGGAAGAAGGCGCCGCCGATCGACACGAGCCCAGAGCATCGAGTGGCGGTGGCCGCTGTGCTCGCGAGGACGAGACCGTAGACAGCCACCGCGATCAGCAGCCCACCGGCGTGCGGACCGATAAACACCAGCATCACCACCCACCACGCGGCGTAGACGAGCGCCCACCACGGCATCCGCCGCGCGGCGAGATGGCGGATGAAGAGCGCGATGTATGCCAGGTGCGCGATGCCGAAGAACAGGAGCATCAGAGGCACTTCGGGCGCCGCGGGGACGAACACCCCTGCGCTGTCGCCGAGCCACGAGAACAGGAGCGCCGCGATGGTCAACGCCAGCGCGGAGCGCTCCGCGGCGCGACCCACCGACACGAACACGGGCACGGCGAGCAAAGGCATGAGCAGGAGCTTCGTCGGCCCGGCTGCGGGGCTGCCCACGCTCAGCAGCGCCACGTGAGCCGCCGATGCCGCCGCATAGGGCAGAAAGGCCCAGAGAAGCGGGTCGGACGGACGGCGTCGCTGCATCTCACCATCGTAGGGCGGGATCGAACGCGGTCAGCCTCGCTCAGGATTCGACCGTGACCTGGGTGATCTGACCGTCGGCACCGAGGTGCACGGCGGGCCAGTAGCCCTCGGGGAAGTGCTGGCCGCAGGTGTCGATGAAATGGAGCACGACCGTGCCATCGGACGAAGCTTCGAGCGTCTCGAGGGTGAGGTCGGTCGCCGCGTCGTCGAGCTCGTGCTGCTCCGGGGCCGCATTGCTGAAGGCGGCGACGACCGCATCCGTCGCCAGTCGTCGCAGGACGCCGAGGGCGGCTATGGTCTGATGCACATGGGGGAGCAGTGCGGCAGCCTCATCGGCATCGGTGCCCTCGATCATGAGATCGAGAGGGGCGCCGGCGACGACCGTGCCGCCTGCATACCAGTCATGGGTCAGTACCGTTCCGTCGGACAGCTCGGTCGTGGCGCGCGTGAGGGTGCCCAGTTCGGGATCTTCGATGGTCGGGTTCTCGTCGCTCATGTCACCACGCTAGCGCTCGCTCACGGCCCGAGAGTCGAGCCGCGGGACTCGAGGTGCTCGCGCAGGATGCGAATGGCCTTGGGCCCGACTCCGTGGATGGCGAGCAGCGCCGTCTCGGACGCGCCGTCGAACTGGTCGAGACGGGTGAACCCGTGGAGCGCGAGCCCTCGTCGTGCGACCTTGCCCATGGACGCCGGTAGGTCCGTCTCTTCGTTCATGACGACAGATCCAGTGCGACCAGGGTTCGGCCGGGCTTCATCTCCGCGCGTTCTTCGAATCCCGCCGCCAGGAACGTGGCGAGCGTGCCGTGGAACAGATCGTTGGTGCGCTTCTTCTCGCCACGGGTGTCGACGGGGTACCCCTCGACCAGTCCGGCGCCGGAGCGTCGAGCGAGATCGACGGCGGCGCGCAGCAGCTCGAGGGTGATGCCCAAGCCGCGGTGTTCGCGACGGACCACGAAACATGTCACGGCCCATACGGACTCGTCATCGAAGGGTTCGGTTGATGCCGCCGCGATCATGCGCGTGCGCGGCACCCGCTGCTGCAGGGTTCGCGGACCGATCCTGATCCACCCCGCGGCCTCGCCGTCGATGTATGCGATGAGACCAGGTGGAGGGCCCGCCTGGATCTCATCGTGCAACATCTCTGTGCGTTGCGGCGTGGTGGTCTCATTCCACTCCTTGTTCCTCAGCATCGGCCACATGCACTGGCAGCTGGCACCGTCGCCGCCGCCCGTCAGTGCATGCTGAACGTCATCCCATCGGGCGCTGGTCGCCACCTCGGTCGTGATCGTCACCATGGATGCGACCGTACGCCGGGGCTCCGACACCTCGCAACGCCCGGCGCTCACCCGGTTCGCGGAGTTCCGTCGAGTGGGGCTAAGATAGGGGAGTTGCCTGCGCGAGAGTGCAGAACAACGGGCTGTGGCGCAGCTTGGTAGCGCACTTGACTGGGGGTCAAGGGGTCGCAGGTTCAAATCCTGTCAGCCCGACCGAGAAAGGCCCGGAAGCTCGCAAGAGTCTCCGGGCCTTCTGCATGTCCGGGACAGTCCGAGGGCAGCAGGCATAAGGCCGTCACGCTGGGCCGCGTCGAGTGTGCCAGACACGCCCTCATCACGGAGGGTGGCGACGGCCTGCCGGGTCTGCGCCTTGGCTTAGGCCCGGCAGGCCCTCGGTTGAACATCGAGACCGAAGCCGTCCATGGAGTGAGTGGCGGTGCTGACACGGAGGTACAGCACGGCGTTCATCGCGATTCCTGCATACTGAGCACATGAACATCGCTGACCCTCACGGGCCCATGAGTCCGTATGGCAAGGTCGGCTCGATCGTGAATGTCGTCATGTCCGCAGTATTCGGCGGGGTCGCCGTCGTGGTGGGCATCGTTATCGGTGAGCCAATGCCGTTCGTCGGGGGGCTCGGCTTCTGGGCGATGTGTGCCTTCGCCTTCGTGCCGATCATGCGTCGCGCGATCAAGTACGAGCGCGAGACGAACGCGCGCCGCGCTGGCGCGATAGCCTCCCCGCATGAGGACATACCCAACCGTGGAGATCGCACTCTGGACTGAGGACGCGATCGTGCTGATGGACTGGCTGGAGACGGTCGACTTCGACGAAGTTCCGTCAGAGCACAAGGCAGTCAAGCAGGCGCTGACGGACCTCGCGTCGCGGCTGGAGGAAGTTGTCCCGTATGAGTCGCCCATGACGCCCGAACGAGTCGCGACTGCGCAAGAGGCTGTCAGTCGGGGCATGGGCAGGTGACCAGAAGTGACGAATGTCGATGCGGGGGAGGCGGTCTCTCCGTCAACTGATGATTCCGGGCCTGCCGCCAATTCCGTAGAACTGGCGGTGACCGGAAGAATCGGCGTCGTCCGCCATGAACAGGAGACGCTCGATGCTGATGCCGAGTTCCCGGCGACGGCGGACCCGGTCGATTTTGTCTGCACTCATTCGCGCTGCCGATTGTGGGGCTCGCTCATCGTGGACCGGAATCCGGCGGCGTCAAGACTCCACGCACGACGAAGCGGCCACAGTCATCTGGGCGGGCAGTACGGTGCCCCGACCGGTTCTGGGGTACCTATCGGGACACCTAGCCGGCTTCGCTGGGGAACTCCACCGGCTCGGGGCCGCGTCTGTGTGGCCACGGCCAACGTAACCCCAATGCAGCGCTGTATCTAGTGGTTGCGGATGCGCCTCAGTCCGATCCTGTGAACGGCGATCGGAGGATCTCCGTTCATGCTCAGCGGCATCGAGATCCCGAGGCCCAGCCGCGTTTCGTGCAGAAGAGCGTACGCCCGCGCGCCGTCGTCCACCACGCCATGTGACGTGGCTCCTATCGGGCGTATCCTTCGCTCGAGAGCCTGCCCCGACCACGGTCTGGGGACCCCGGCGGGGCCGCTCCGGTCGAGGGACTCTTCCTTCACATGATCACTCGTGATCCGGAGAGAGAGTCCCTCCGCTGTGCGATCCGTCGTCCTTCCGTCCGATTCCTCCTCACGTCAACCCCCTCCTCGTGTGCGTGGTCGACCGCATACCGTCGCCTCAACCGACAGAGGAGATGCAATGAGCGATCTGCAGAACACGCACGGAACTCCCGGTGGCGACGAAGAGGCGGACACCGCCTCGGGCGGTGCGCCCGACGAGTCGTCGTCGAAGAGCACCGACGAGATCATCGAGGACGAGACCACCGACGAAGACGGTGCGCCCCTCGAGAACCCGTCCGGCGGCTGACCCCGACGACGTCCACACGGAGAAGACCCCCACCGGCGCTGAGTCCTGTGGGGGTCTTCGTCGTCGGCGGGTCGCTGCACCTAGGCCGTGCGCACCGTCAGCATGCGCCACCCCTCGGGCACCTTCGCCTCGAGCGACGCCATGTCGTCGGCCTCGATCTCGCGCACGCCGTCGACACGGGTGAACGTGCCCGTCGCCTCCATCTTCGCTTCGCCCTTCAGCATCCGCACGGGCGCCGACGTCAGATAGAAGCCCGGCTTGCGGTGCTGTTCGAGCTCGACGAGCACCTCGGCCAGCGTCGTGCCGATGACATCTGCAGTGCTGGTCTCGATGGGACGAATCAGAGCGATGAGCATCAGGCCAGCCTATGGCGCGGCCCTTGGGATTCGACGTACCGCTCCGCGCAGCGCATCAACTGACCGTCGTCGCGAGCGGAGGAAGGTGCGGGATCGTGACCGGCGACGTCGATCGGCTCGGCGGGTTGTGGAACCGCTGCAGGTCGCTGAGCACCTCTTCCGCCGACATGTACGAGCTCGCCAGCGGAAGGTTGCGCAGCCAGAGCACATCGACCTCGACGGCGTCGACCTGATAGATGCAGGCGACAGTCTGGCGCGCATCGTGCGCCTCGTATCTGTGGTCGACGATCAGCCACTCGGTCTCCGTGACCCTTCGGAGCTCGAACCTCGGATCGGGCATCGCGGACATCTCAACACTCCAATCAGTCGTTGTCACCATCGGCTGACAGAGGGAGCGCTCCGCGCCCGGGCGGGAAGACACCACCGCCTGGTCGACGGGCGCCCTCTGCCCGCCAGAGTTCACCAGAATTATAAGAACTCACCGGTATATCGCTCAAGTGAGCCGTGAGGGATGCGGCGGACAGCGCGCCTCAGGCTTCGTGCGCGGTCTTCCCGGCGATCACGGTGCGCAGGACTCGCGCTGTGAGCAGCGACGCGCTGCCCTCCGAGAACGGATCGACGTCGAGCACGGCGAAGTCTGCGACCTGGCCCACCGCGATCCGGCCCCGCCAGTCGCCATCGCCGATCGAGACCGCAGCGTCACGAGTCGCATGCACGACCGCGCGTTCGAGGGGAAGAGCGAACTGCGGATGCACCGCCGGCACATCCGGGTCGAGAGCGGACGCCCGCGTTGTGGCGACGTACATATTCGCGAGCGCCGCGTGCGGTGCGGTGGGGGCGTCGGTCGAGAAGGCGAGCAGCGCACCGGCATCCTCATACTCGGGCCACGCGAAGGCCCGATCCGCACGATCGTCGCCCAGCTGTGCTGCCCAGTTGGCGAAGATGGCGGGGTCGGCGTGGACCGGCTGCATGGAGGCCGTCACGCCGATCGGCAAGACGATCACTCATCCGGCGGTCATCGCCGCCTACGACGACCTGGCGACCGCTCTCGTCGACGGCGGTTTCCCCGAGGACGAGGTGCTCACGGTGATCGCGATCATCGACGCGTTCGCGATCGGTTTCGGCCTCGATCTGGCATCGCCGGACGAGGTCTGGGAGCCCGGGGAGGGGACGCGGACGCTCGGGCGCGTGATGGAGGGCGCCGAGCGCGGGACAGCCCGCGCGGATCGGACCTTCGAACTCGGCGTCGGTTTGCTGGTCGATTCGCTCCGTGCTCGCCTCACCCGATGACCCGGGAGCCGGTGGAGCGGCGGTGACTGCTCAGGATCCGGTGCGTGCGGCGACGAGCGCCTGGAGCGCTGCCGCATCGTGCGGTGCGTGCCCGCGCGCGTCGTTGTCGAAGTAGACGTACACGTCGCGCGGTCGGCCGTCGCCGGCGCCCGTGCCGTCCGACCAGGCGCAGAGCAGGTCGGCCCATTCGTCGAGCTCGGCGGCGGTGTAGGCGCTGTGATAGAGCATCTGTGCGCCATGAAGCCGGACATAGACGACCTCGCTCGTCAGGGCGTCGAAACGTGGCCATCTGCCGGCGGTGTCGGCGATGACGAGCGAAGCGCCGTGGTGACTGAGGATGCGCAGTGCCTCAGGATCGTCGAATGTCTGCGACCTCGGCTCGATCGCGTAACGGATCGGCTGGTCGCTCTCGAGCTCCGTCCAGGCTCGTCCGTCGAGACGCGAGTCGTGCGTCATCGCCAGCTTCTGAGCATCGCCCGTCGTGCGGGGGAGTGAATCGAGGAATCGTTCCAGGACCCCGGCGTCGAACTTCTCACGCTCCGGCAGCTGCCAGAGGATCGGTCCGAGTTGGGTTCCGAGGGCGAGGATGCCGGAGGCGAAGAAGTTGGCGAGTGCCTGTTCCGTGTCGCGGAGCCGCAGCATGTGCGTCACATAGCGGGATCCCTTGATGGCGAAGCTGAAGTCGTCAGGCACCTCGCTGCGCCAGCGACGGTAGCTATCCGGGCGTTGCAGCGAGTAGAACGATCCGTTGAGCTCGACGGTGGGGAAGTGCTGTCCGATGTGATCGAGCTCCCGGCGTTGAGGCAGACCCCGGGGATAGAAGTCACCGCGCCAGCTGGCGTACCGCCAGCCCGACACGCCTATCCTCACCTGCGCAGCGCGTGCGGCGGTCATCGACTAATCCTCCTCCGCTGCCGCCGTGATTCGGGCGGCGTGAGGCGACGATAGGTGCGATGCCGCAGATGGGGAGCGGGGTTGACGCCCGTGGGCCACGTTGGTCGCGACGTGCTCTCTCGCTCGGCTGTACGTGAAGACGAGGATCGCGCGTGGTGCGAGGACTGGTTGCCCTCTCGAGTCGTCCAACCCCATTTGGATCACTCGAGAGGGCTCACCGTCCTTCCCGGACGGTAGGGGAGGCGGCGAAGATTTTCGCTGCTCTCTCGACTGATATCCCCAGATGTTCAGCCGGTAGCCCCCGCTACTCCTTGCAGAATATCGCTTAATAGCTCTGTCCGCCATTTGGGGGACAAAGAAATCTACGAATGTTTCTTCCAAGACTGGGGCTTGCCGCGAGAACGTGCACTCATAGAGTGGGTTCATGGACAGAAAGCTCGTGCTGAACGCGCACCTCGCCATCGCCCACGGGCACCGCGTCGAGGTGACGGAGCGCATCGACGAGCTGACCGGAGAGTCGCTGATCCTGTCGGTCAGAGACCTCGACACGGGCATCCGGTATCGCCGCGTCGAAGAGCCGCGGGGTGAGTTCCTCCGGTGGCTCGGCCGTGTCGTCGACTGTACCGTGACCATCGGCGGCCACTCCTCGCAGACGACTCTCACCGTCGACGCCGATCGCGACGGATCAGGGGCGACGAGCGCCAGGGCTGCTCTGAACGGGGCGGATGCGGCGGTCGACGCCGCGAAGGCTGAAGCCGATCGCTGGGGCGGCGGAGACCGCGTCCCCGAGCCCGAGCCCGAACGCTTCTGGTGAGCCGGTCACCGGAAGTCCCTCGAACGATGCGTCACCCCCGTTCGGAGATCTTCGAACGCGTCGGCGAGGACGTTCACGACGCCCTCCGCTGAACGCTCGAGGATGCCGCGGATGATCAGCGCAGGAGAATCGCGCGCCACCCGGTGGTAACGACCCCACACCCCAGTCGAGCAGATGACGTTGACGAGACCGGTCTCATCCTCGAGGTTGAGGAAGGTGACACCGGCTGCGGTCGCCGGACGTTGACGGTGGGTCACAAGACCGGCGACCTCGATGCGTCGCCCCGTCTCGTTGCTCTGCAGATCTGCTGAGGTGAGCACGCCCCGTTCGCGCAGGAGCCCGCGGAAATGCGCCATCGGATGGTCGTCGGTCGAGACGCCGGTCGCCCAGAGATCTGCGGAGAGCCGCTCATAGCTGGACTGATCGCTGAACAGCGGCGGTTGCACGGCGATCGTCGTGCCGGGAAGGAACCGGGATCGGTCTTCAGCGGCTGCCCCGGACAGCCAGATCGCCTCTCTGCGCTGGAGGCCGAGGCACTCGAACGCGCCGGCGGTCGCCAGGGACTCCAGCTGCGCAGCGGTGGCATCCGTGCGCCTCACCAGATCGTTCAGATCGCGGAAAGGTCCGGCTGCCTCGCGCTCGGCGACGATCTTCTCCGCCAGTTGAGTGCCGATGCCGCGCACACCGCTGAGACCCATGCGCACCGCATAGGCGCCATCTCGACGGTGTGCCGCCGATTCGTCCGGAGAGGAGCGATCGAAGCGCGGCACCCGGGGCTGCAGAGGGTCGCTGCAGGTGTCCCGCCCCGTCGGCATCCGCAGCGGTGAGCCCTCGAGGGGTTCGAGAGTCTCGGTGGCCCCCGAGGCGTGCAGATCGGGTCGACGCACCTCGACCCCGTGTCGTCGTGCATCCGCGGTGAGTGTCGACGCGGAGTAGAAGCCCATCGGCTGCGACCGGAGGAGCCCCGCGAGGAACGCCGCGGGATAGTGCAGCTTGAGCCAGGAGCTCGCATAGACCAGGAGCGCGAAGGACAACGAGTGGGACTCTGCGAATCCGAAGTTCGCGAAGGCCTGGATCTGCGCGTAGATGCGATCCGACTGCTCGGCGGAGAGTCCGCGTCTGGTCATCCCCGCGTAGAGCTTGTCTCGCACCTTGTCGATCTTCTCGAGCCCGCGCTTGGACCCCATCGCGCGTCTGAGCAGATCGGCCTCGTCGGCGGTGCAGTCGCCGATGGCCGTCGCCATCTGGATCAGTTGCTCCTGGAAGATCGGGATGCCCAGTGTCCGCTCGAGGATCGGCTTGAGGTCATCGTGCGGATACGGGATCTCGAGCACCACGGGCTCTTCGCCACGGGCGGCTCTGGCGAGATTCTCCTCGTCGAGCGCATCCTTCGCCATCTTGCGGCGGACGAAGGGATGCACGGCCCCGCCCTGGATGGGCCCGGGGCGGATCAGCGCGATCTGGATGGCGAGGTCGTAGAAGGCCCGAGGCTGCAGGCGGGGGAGAAGGCCGATCTGCGCACGGGATTCGACCTGGAACACCCCGATCGAGTCGGCGCGGCAGAGCATGTCGTAGACGGCCGGCTCTTCTTTCGGAAGGGTCTCGAGCGTCCACCGCTCACCCGTGGCGTCGTGGATCAGGTCGAAGCAGTGCTGGAGCGCAGCCAGCATCCCGAGCCCGAGGAGATCGAACTTCACCAGCCCCATCCAGGCCGCGTCGTCCTTGTCCCACTGGATCACCGTGCGGTTCTCCATGCGTGCATGCTCGACGGGAACGACCTCGCCGACAGGGCGCGCGGTGAGCACCATGCCGCCGGAGTGGATGCCGAGATGCCGGGGAGCCTTCAGCAGTTCGCCCGCGTAGTCGAGCACGTTCGCCGGGATGTCGTGCTCGTCGGCCACCTCGAGCCCGGCGCTCCACCCATCGACCTGCCGGGACCAGGCATCCTGCTGTCCCGGGGAGTAGCCGAGAGCTCTCGCCATGTCGCGCACCGCGTTCTTCGGACGGTACTGGATGACGTTCGCCACCTGTGCCGCACGTTCGCGTCCGTACTCGCGGTACACCCACTGGATGATCTCCTCGCGGCGATCCGAGTCGAAATCGACATCGATGTCCGGTTCTTCCTGTCGGGTCGTCGCGAGGAAGCGCTCGAAGGGCAGACGGTAGAGGATCGGGTCGACGGCGGTGATGCCGAGCAGATAGCAGACGGCGCTCGCCGCGGCCGAGCCGCGCCCCTGGCACAGGATGCCGCGACGGCGCGCCTCGGCGACGATGCCGTGCACGATGAGGAAGTAGCCGGGGAAGTCCTTCTCCTGGATCACATCGAGCTCGCGTCCGATCCTGCGACGGCCGTCGGCATCCAGGCGCGGATACTTCGTCGGCACGGCCTCCCACACCAGGTGGCGCAGCCAGCTCATCGGCGTGTGTCCGTCAGGGACCTCCTGCTTCGGGAGGGCAGGTCGTGCACGGCGGAGGGAGAAGGCCGACGCTGCGGCGAGTTCGAGGCCGTAGGAGATCGCACCGGGGTGGCGCCGGAAGCGCGCTGCCATCTCCGCGCCGCTGCGCAGATGCGCTCCTCCGTGAGTCGGAAGCCACCCGTCGAGCTCGTCCATGCTGCGCACGGCGCGCACGGCGGCGACCGCTTCGGCCAGTGATGCACGCTCGGGCGCTGCATAGTGCACGTTGTTCGTCGCCACCACCGGCAGTCGCATCCGTCTGGCGAGATCGGCGAGAGCGTCGTTGCGTCGTGTGTCCAGCGGGTCGCCGTGGTCAAAGAGCTCGACGGCGACGTGATCCTGGCCGAACAGATCCACCAGTCGGCGCAGCGGCGTCTGAGCATCTCCCGCCTCTAGGCCACGGCGGACCCCGCCCTTCCGGCATCCGGTGAGGATCGTCCAGTGCCCGTCTGAGGCGGCTGCCAGCTCCTCGAGGTCGTAGACGGGGCGGCCCTTCTCGCCACCGCGCAGGTGGGCGGCCGTCATCGCGCCGGAGAGACGGTGGTAGCCCTCCAGCCCGTCGGCGAGCACCAGCAGATGGTCGCCGACGGGATCGGGGGCGCCCCGCTGCGGTGCGTCGAGGCCGAGCGAGAGCTCTGCGCCGAACACGGTCTGGACGCTCACATCCATCAGCTCTGCGACCTCGGCGAAGCGGGCAGCACCGTAGAAGCCGTCGTGGTCGGTGAGCGCCAGTGCAGTGAGTCCGAGACGCTCGGCCTCGGCGAGCAGGTCCTCCGGTGAGGAGGCGCCGTCGAGGAAGGAATAGGACGAATGCGCATGCAGCTCGGCGTACGGGACGGCGTCCTCTGGCCTGCTGACGGACGTCGGTGGGTTCCGTGTGCGCTTGGTGCTGACGGGGCCGGGGTCGGGTCGGCTGCCGGGCGGGATGCCTCCCGTCGGGTAGGGCGATTCCTCGCCGCTGAGAGTGCGCTCCAGCTCGTTCCAGGACAGGGGAGGGTTGTGCCAGCCCATCAGCGGTACCTCCCCTCAGCCCACCACCGGCCTCCGGTGCAGAAGACGAGCCAGGCCCGATCATGATCGTCGACGATCTGCAGGCGGTGCCCTCTCTTGCCGCCGGAGTCCTCCCATCGGCGTTCATGGATCGGCCACGGACCGGCCCACGCCTGAACGTCGTCGCCGTCGATGCGAGCGGGCGCCGCCGAGAGCGCACCCCGTTCGTCGACGAGGACGGTCTCGCCGTCAGGGGAGAGCACTCCGATGGGGCGAGGAGGGCGGAACACCTCGGCGGGGAGAGGGTCGGGAAGGCTCCCCGGCCAGGGCTGCGCTGGGTCTCTGGGGGCGACGGAGCGTTCGCCCCACGGAGTGAGCACCTGACGATCGGCGAGCCAGCGCCCGCCGGAGAGGGCAGCGGTGACGACGCCCTCGTGGCCGAGCATCGTCTGCACGCGCGAGATGGCGTGATGCAGGCGTTCATCAGTGCCGGACCCGAAGAGGCCGGGCTGGTGATGGGCGGCATCGTCGACCGCCACTGGGACGATCCGCACCAGAGAGATTCCGCCGAAGGCACGAGCCTCATCGACCGGCTCCTTCGCAGATTCGGCTCCCAGTGCTTCGAGCTGCCAGCGCACCCGGTCGACGAGATCAGCGGCATCGAAGCAGGTGGGATGCAGCCAGGGGCGCGAGAACACCTTGCCGTCGTCGTCGGTGAGGTCGATGCGGACCTCGGTGCACACCACCGAGGCCTCACCGAGGGCGAGCATGACCGCATCGGCCGTCTGCCGCACGGCGAAGGCCACCTGATCGGCTCCGGCGAGTGGCGAGTCGAACTCGATGGAGCGAACGAGCTCGGGGTCAGGAGGTCGTGCCACCACCGCGCGGGAATCGGCGCCGGCGGCGAGAGCGTGCAGACGCGCGCCGCGCTCGCCGAAGCGATCGCGCACCTCGATCTCGTCGAGGGCCGCGAAGTCGCCGAGCGTGCGCACACCGAGCCGGACGAGCAGACCGGTGAGCTGCTCGTCTCTCAGAACGTTCACCGGGAGTGGGGCGAGGAAGTCCTTCGCGAGGCCTGCAGGTACGACGGTGCACGGTGCGCTCCCTCGCGCGGCGAGCTCGGCGGTGAAGGGGCCGTCGGCGATGCCCACGCGCACCTCGGGGAACCCGGCGTCGGTGAGGATGTCGATCAGGGCACGCCCCGCCTCGGCCTCGCCGTCGTGATAGCGCGCGATGCCCCGTGCCCGCACCGCCGCCAGCCCTGGACGCAGCAGTGCCGCACCGGGCGCGTGCTTCTCGATGAGTTGCAGCACGGGGAGGAACGCTCTCTCATCGCGGGCGGGGTCGTGGGGCATCACGCGCAGTGAAGAGATATGGCCCTGAGCGACGCGGCGACGTTGGCCGGCGCGCACGCCGTGCTCCCTCGCCGATGCGGTGCACGCCACGACGGTGTTCGCATGCACCAGAGCGGTCGGCGGATGAGGCGGTGGCCCGCCGAGAGCTGCTCTCAGCGGCCAATCGGGAAGCCACAGGACGAGGACGCGGAGTGGAGCGGCGGTCATCCGGCCACCGCCAGACGCGGGTACTCGAGCGGAGCGGCCTCGCCGCCGCGCAGGCCGGTCAGCCCTGTGATCTCGGCCATGGTCTCGGTGGCGACGTGCTCCGCCGGCAGCTCTTCCACTGCGCCGTGGGAGCCGGGAAGACGCACGCGCACGCTCGACGTCAGCGGACTGTGCCTCGTCCGCGCCGACACCGTCGCCGTGGAGCCTTCGATGAGCCCCCACCCCTCGCCGATGCCGAGCCAGTGCTGGTCGTGCAGCCGGATGGACCCCTCGCTCTGCGGCCAGGCGCCGGACTCCGCGGACTCGGTGACGAGCAGGGTGCTCCCGCGGTCGCGCAGCCGTGCGCTCAGTCGGGACACATCCGCATCGCGGGCCCTGCCTCCGGGCTGCACGGCGATCAGCGGAACCACCTCGGCGAGCGCAGAGGCCACGGCGAGCCAGCGGTCTCCTGGTTCGGGGACGAGGATCAGGCGAGGAAGCGCGATTCCGAACGCCGCTGCGGCTTCGACACCCAGTGTGGGCATGCCCACGACCGCGCACCAGTGGCCCTTGCCCGAGGCCGCGGCGAGCAGTGCGAGGACGAGACTGGGGGAGGGAGAGACGGTGTATGTCGCCCCCGTCTGCAGCCCCTCTTCGGGGAGCAGCGAGGAGAAGGCCGGATCGAGAGGGAGAAGCGGGTGCTCGCTGCGTCTGCGCTGCATGCGGCTGATCTCCCGGCGCAGCCGAAGAACCTCTCCGGCGCGGGAGTCGCCAGCCGGAGAGAGCGCGGTCACCGCATCGAGCCCGATCCCCATGAATCCATCCTCGAAGATATGTACTAATAAAGCAACTGGAGTAGATGACGATAGTTCGAACCTCCGACATCGCGGCGTGACGTTATCCACACGCGGTCATCGCCGCCGTCCGAGTTCTCCTAACCTGCGGGCATGGATCTCCGTACTGTGGCCGTCGTGACCGTTCATCTGGCCCTGTTCGCGATCGCCTGCCGACTCGTCGCCGTCGACATCCGCACGCATCGGCTGCCGAACCGGATCGTGCTCCCCACCCTCGCGGCGCTCATCGTGCTCGGAGTCGTCGACGCCATCACGGTCGGCCAGAGCGCCCCATTGGTCAGGGCCGTATCCGGGTTGCTGATCCTCGGCGGCTTCTACGCGACGCTCCGTCTGCTCAGCCGGGACGGCATGGGCGGAGGCGATGTCAAGCTCGCCGCCGTCATCGGTCTGGTCCTCGGATGGCACAGCTGGCAGGCGCTCGCCGTGGGAGCAGCATCCGCCTTCGTGCTCGGCGCCGTGTTCTCCCTCTCGCTGATGATGCTCCGCAGGGCGGACGGCTCCACGCGGATCGCCTTCGGACCGTGGATGATCATCGGCGCGCTCCTCGGCATCCTGATGGGGTGAGGCGCCGTGCAGGGTGCCGTCGGCGATAGGGTGAGGACATGGCACTCGCACGACTTCACGGCGGCCCGCTCGACGGGCAGATCATTCCTCTCGGCGACGCGGACGACAAGCTGATCGTCCCCTACAGCGAGACCCAGGTGGTGTACAACCGGCGCGGTGACGCGCAGAACACCGGCGACACCGACGGTCCCACCGAGATCGATTACTGGTACGACGAATCCCTCGAGGACATCAGCCCGTCGGATGACTGAGCACCCCAGCGAGTCGCCGTCTGGCTCCGAGCCCTCCAGGGTCGTCGAGGTCGAGCGCAAGTACGACGTCGATGACTCCACGCCCCTTCCGGTGTGGGTGGGGATCCCCGGAGTGGATGCCGTGTCGTCCGGAGAGGTGCGCGAGCTCGACGCTCGCTACTTCGACACCGTCGATGCTCGGCTCTCCCGTGCAGGGGTAGCCCTTCGTCGCCGCACCGGCGGCCCCGATGCCGGATGGCACATCAAGGGACCGCGAGAAGGTGACGGTCGCCTCGAGATCGGCTGGCCCCTGGGCGAAGACGACAGCATCCCGGATGCCGTGACCGAGACCATCTCGCGATGGGCGACGGCGCCGCTCGCACCCCTCGCGCGGATCGAGAACACCCGCACGGCGTACCTGCTCACCGGGACGGCCGGAGTCGTCGCCGAGTTCGTCGATGACCGCGTTCGCGCGACCGATCTCCGACACGACGTGCAGCGGGAATGGCGGGAGTGGGAGTTCGAGCTCGGCCCCGCCGCGCCTGCCGATGCGGCGGGGCGAGCAGCCCTCTTCGACGCCGTGGAGCGGGTCGTCTCCGATGCCGGGGGTCGCGACGCGTCATCCGGCTCGAAGCTCGCGCGTGCTCTGGGTTTCTGACGCCTGATGCAAGCCCCTTCCGTGCTGGCGCGCGGTCATGCTTGAGTGACAGACATGACCCGCGCTGCCGTGCTCCGCTCATTGCGGACGATCGTTCCCGACACCGTCATCGAGCAGCACGAGGTGCGCGACATCTTCGCCTCGCAGCCCGATGTCGGACGCCTCGCCCAGCGGATCATCGGGGCGTCGTTCAACGGCTCGGGCATCGACACCCGCCACACCGTCATCCGAGAGCTCTCGCCCGCGGCCGGCACGGACGACAAGATGTTCTTCGACCGTGAGACGGGCCGCCTGCAGTCGCCGGGCACCGCAGCCCGCAACGACCTCTATACGCGCGAGGCGTCGCGTCTCTTCGTGGAGGTGGCGCGCAGCGCCTTGGACGCAGACCCCGACATCGTCGCCGCAGACGTCACGCACGTCATCACCGCATCCTGCACGGGCTTCCACGCGCCGGGCCCCGAGTACGAGATCGTGCGCGGGCTGGGGCTGTCCGACAGCGTGCAGCGTTATCACCTCGGATTCATGGGCTGCTACGCCTCGCTGCCGGCGCTCCGTGCGGCGAGCCAGTTCTGCGCAGCCGACCCCACGGCCGTGGTGCTCGTGGTCAGCGTCGAGCTGTGCACCGTGCACCTTCGCTCGTCGGAGGACCCGGATCTCATCGTCGCCAACTCGCTCTTCGCCGACGGGGCGGCCGCCGGCATCGTCACCGCACGCGACCTCGCCACTCCTGTTCCTGCGGTGCGTCTCGACGGCTTCCACACGGCGATAGCCGCGGAGGGCGAGAAGGACATGGCCTGGACCATCGGCGACCACGGCTTCGAGATGATCCTGTCGACGAAGGTGCCGCAGATCATCGGGGAGACCATCATCGGTGCGATCCGTCCGCTGTACGCGCGCGAGGGCGAGCTCGCAGCCGCGTTCGACGAGGGGCGTGTGGGGGAGCGGGTGGAGCACTGGGCCATCCACCCCGGTGGACGCAGCATCCTCGACCGCGTGCAGGAGCGACTGAATCTCAGCGACGATCAGCTCTTCCCGGCCCGGGAGACGCTGCGCGAGAACGGCAACATGTCGAGCGCCACTGTGCTCTTCGTCATCAAGCGGATCCTCGACGACGGCGCGGGGGACGGGTCGCGCGTCGCCGCGATGGCCTTCGGCCCTGGGCTGACCGCCGAGAGCGCACTGATGACGGTCACCACCGGCATCTCGTGAGACACGACCTCTCGACACGCGCCACCGAGGCGCGCGAGCTCATGGACGACCCGCATGCGGACATCGGGATGCTGGAGCGCACCTACCGGCGCTTCCGTCTCGTGAACGCGCTCGTCTCCCGACCCCGACTGCTCTATCGCCAGGACATCCTGCCGCGCGCCCGCCGTGGCCCGATCCGCATCCTCGACATCGGCGCGGGTGGCGGAGACGTATGCCGGATGATCGCGGCGCGAGCGCGGCGAGCGGGTCTCGAGGTGGAGATCACGGCGCTGGACGCCGACGAGCGGGCGATCCGCTGGGCGGCGGAGCACGATGGAGGAGCCGGCATCGCATATCGCTGCGCCTTCTCGTCAGACCTCGTGGCGGAGGGCGAGCAGTTCGACGTGGTCTTCTCGAATCACGTGCTGCACCACCTCACCGGGGCGGAGCTCGACGGCCTGCTGCGGGACTCCGAGGCGCTCGTCGGCAGCGGCGGTGTCGTGGTGCACCGCGACATCGCCCGCACTCGACTCGCCTACGTGCTGTACGACGTCGCGACGTGGATCCTCGCGGGCACGCTGTTCCGGGGCTCGTTCATCCGAGAGGACGGCCTCATCAGCATCCGTCGCTCGTACACGAGGGGAGAACTCGCCGCGCTCGTGCCGTCCGGGTGGACCGTGCACTTCGGACTCCCCTCGCGGCTGGAGCTGCGCAGGCGAGCCGACGCGGTCTCATGACGCACGAAGGCCCGGCCACGCGTGAGCGTGCCGGGCCTTCGAGTCGATCGCGGTGATCAGAAGTTGATCATGTGACCTGCGAGGCCGTGGAAGCCCTCCTGCAGCGCCTCCGAGAGCGTCGGGTGCGTGTGCACGTTGCGAGCCAGCTCGAGGGCCGTGAGGTCCCACTTCTGGGCCAGCGTCAGCTCGGGCAGGAGTTCCGACACGTCGGGGCCGATCATGTGGGCGCCGATGAGCTCGAGGTGCTCGGCATCGGCGATCAGCTTGACGAATCCGACGGGCTCGCCGAGTCCGTGCGCCTTGCCGTTGGCCATGAACGGGAACGTCGCGACCTTGATCTCGCGTCCCTCGTCCTTCGCCTGCTGCTCGGTGAGGCCGAACGAGGCGACCTGCGGCGAGCAGAACGTCGCGCGCGGCATCATGCGGTAGTCGCCCAGCGTCTGCGTCTCCGCGCCGCCGATGGTCTCTGCGGCCACGACCCCCTGCGCCTCGGCCACATGGGCCAGCTGCAGCTTGGCGGTGACGTCGCCGATCGCGTAGATGCCCTCGACGTTCGTGCGCATGTGGTCGTCGATGTCGATCGCGCCGCGCTCGGTGAGCTTCACGCCGGTGGCCTCGAGACCGAAGCCTTCGATGTTGGGGGCGAAGCCGACCGACATGAGCACCTTGTCGGCCTCGATCGAACTCTGCTGACCGTCCTTGCCGGTGTAGGAGACGGTGACGGACGAGCCGTTGTCCACGACGGACTCGACCTTGGTGGAGGTCAGGATGTCGACGCCGTAGTTCTTGTACTGCTTGGCGATCTCCTTCGACACGTCGGCATCCTCGTTGGGGAGGGCACGGTCGAGGAACTCGATGATGGTGACCTTGACGCCGTAGTTCGTCATCACATACGCGAACTCCATGCCGATGGCGCCGGCGCCCACGATGACGATGGACTTCGGCAGCTCGCGCGAGAGGATCTGCTCTTCGTACGTCACGACGTTGTCGCTGAGCTGGACGCCCGGAAGAAGTCGGACCTTCGAGCCCGTGGCGATGATCGCGTTGTCGAAGGTGACCTCTTCGGTCGAGCCGTCGGACTTCGCGACCGAGATCGCCTTCGGGCCCGTGAAGGTGCCGCGACCGTCGTACTCGGTCACCTTGTTCTTCTTCATCAGGAAGTGGATGCCCTTGACGCGACCGTCGGCGACGACGCGGCTGCGGTCGAACGCCTTGCCGTAGTCGATCGTGAACTCACCCGAGATGCCGAAGAAGTCGGCCTTGTGGTTGAGCGTGTGCGCGAGCTCCGCGTTCTTCAGAAGAGCCTTGGAGGGGATGCAGCCCACGTTGAGGCACACACCGCCCCAGTACTTCTCTTCGATGATGGCGGTGGACAGACCGAGCTGCGCGCTGCGAACCGCAGCGACGTATCCGCCAGGACCTGCACCGAGGATGACGACATCGTAATGTGGCATGCCTTAAGCCTATCGCCCCGAGGGGAGGTCGGAATCGGCGGATGCCGGGTCGCGGCGACCGCGGACGACGAGCCAGACGACGATGCCGACGATCACGAGGACGCCGACGACCGAGAGCACCCAGATCGTCGTCATCGGCGCCGCTGAGTCCTCGCTCTCGGGGGCCGGGGTGGCGTCCGTCCCGGGGCCCGCGGTCGCAGCCGGCTCGGGTGCTGCGGTGGCACTGGCAGTGGGCTCGGAGCCGGGCTCCGAGGTGGGCGCGGCCTCCGTGCTGTTCGTGACCGTGAAGTCGAACTCTCCCGAGGTCGGATGGCCGTCGCTCGACACGACCTTCCAGATCACGTGATAGCCGCCGGCTGGGGCCTCGGCGGCGAGCGGCTGAGTGACGATCGCCCCCTCGACCGTGGCGGTTCCGTCGGTGACCGAGTTGCCGGACGGATCCGTCACGACGACCTCGGTCGCGCCGGTCTCGTCGATGAGCTTCGCGCTGAAGGTGAGCGTCAATTCGGTGGGAAGCGTGTCGACCGTGCTGTCGGCCTCGGGGGAGGAGGCGAGCAGGCTGTCGTGGGCCGAGGCGGAGAGAGGTGCGAACAGCACGAGGAATGCGGTCAGGAGGGCGGCCGCAAGGGCGATCGGAGCTGCGGGGAGGCGACGGGCTGTGGTTTTCACGTGCTCAGCCTAAGAAGTGTCGGTATGCGGTGCCTGATAGTGACGCGAGCTCCCGCGAGCGCCGTCCGATCAGTTAGTCTGGAGGACTAGGAGGGCATAGTGACAGACAGCCAGAATCGATCGGGCGGAGACGCCGCGATCCACCGTCCCGGCGAGCAGAGGCACGACGTGACGCAGACGTTCGGGCATGACTCGGACCTCTCCTTCGTGCCTTTCGGCGTGGAGCTCACCGACGTGGAGCAGGGCGCCATCGCGGCCCTTCCCTCCGGTTCCGCACTGCTTCTCGTGCGCTCCGGAGCTCTCGCGGGGGCCCGCTACCTTCTCGACACCGATGTGACGACCGTGGGCCGCCACCCCGAAGCCGACATCTTCTTCGATGATGTGACCGTCTCGCGTCGCCATGCGGAAGTGACTCGCAACGGATCGACGTTCGAGATCATCGACCAGCGTTCGCTCAACGGCACGTATGTGAACGGTGAGCGCGTCGACCGCAGTCCGCTGGTCGACGGCACCGAGCTTCGCGTCGGCAAGTTCCGGTTGAACTTCTTCGCCTCTCCCGTCGATCGCGTCGCGGCGATCGACTGATGGCGGCTTCCCCCGCCCGCGAACGCTCAGCGTCCGCGGGCCTTCTGAGCATCGGGCAGGTGCTGGCCCGGCTCACGCCCGAGTTTCCCGAGCTCACCTCCAGCAAGCTCCGCTTCCTCGAGGTGCAGGGGATCGTCAGCCCGTCGCGCACGGAGTCCGGCTACCGCAAGTTCTCGCAGGCCGACATCGAGCGGCTGCGTCTCGGTCTCACGCTGCAGCGCGACCACTACCTGCCGCTCAGTATCATCCGCGAGCAGCTCGACGAGGCAGAGGCGAACGGTGAATCCGCGACCCTGGCTCCGCCGCCCTCGATCACGCCCACTCCCCGGCGCTACCGCCGAGGAGAGCTGCTGTCGGCAGCAGGCGCGGGCCCCCAGCTTCTAAACGACGCGATCAGCACCGGCGTGATCGTCGCGCAGGAGAGCTACCCCGAGTCGACCGTCACGCTGCTTCGCGGCCTGGTCGCCCTCGATCGCCACGGTATCGAGCCCCGCCACCTGCGCTCGCTGAGGCAGGGTGCCGAGCGAGAGGTCGCGCTGATCGAGTCTGCGATGTCCTCTCTGCTGCGTCGTACGGACGCCGCGTCGAGGGCGAAGGCGAGTGAGATGGCACCGAGCCTCGCCTCGAAGATCGACGAGGTGCGCTCGCTCTTCGTCAAGGACGCGCTCACCAGGTTGCTTTCGTAACGAACTGATTGCGACACACCTTCGGTGTCCCACGGATGTCATTGCCGGTGCCGGAGGCCTGCTCTAGCGTGGAGGTAACAGCTCCAGGGAGGATTTCAAATGAATGCGGATGAGCGTGCAGGCGACCCGCGGTTCGTGCCGGAACTCCTCTTCACCGACGGTCTGCCGGCGATGGACGATGAGGTCGGCTACCGCGGTGCGGTAGCGGCGCGGGCGGCCGGCATCACCTACCGGCAGCTGGACTACTGGGCTCGCACCGAGCTGGTGGAGCCCACGGTGCGCGGCGCCAGCGGTTCCGGGTCGCAGCGTCTCTACGGCTTCCGCGACATCCTCGTGCTCAAGCTCGTGAAGAGCCTTCTCGACACCGGCATCTCGCTGCAGCAGATCCGCACGGCGGTCGATGAACTCCGCCGCGCCGGCATCCGCGATCTCGCAGGAACGACGCTGATGAGCGACGGAGCCTCCGTCTACCTGTGCACCTCGAACGACGAGGTCATCGACCTGGTCAGTCGCGGTCAGGGAGTGTTCGGCATCGCTGTGGGCAAGGTCCTCCGCGAGGTCGAGTCGACGCTCGTCGAGTTCGATGCGACAGTGCCCGACCCGGTCGACGAGCTGTCGGCACGGCGCTCGAAGCGTTCCGCCTGAGCATTCGCCACCGAAGTCCCGCGAGCAGAGTCGCGCGACACGAAGAAACGGCCACCCTCGCGAGAGGATGGCCGTTCTGCTGTCCGGGGTGAGTCAGGCCTGCACGCCCGAGTCGGCGACCTGGATCCGGCCGGTGCGGATGATCCGGTCGAGCAGCTGATCGAAGTCGGAAGCGAGCTCCTGGGCCGAGTCGCCCGGCCAGATGTGGAGCGGCTTGGCTGCTCCCTGAGCCTGCTGCAGCGAGGTGCGCTCGGGAAGCTGGGGGGAGAGCACGAGCGGACCGAACATGTCGCGCAGCTCCTTGATGCGGAACTGATGCTCGATCGACTGGGGGCGCACCCGGTTCACGACGATGCCGAGAGGCTGGAGTCGGGGGGAGAGGCCGCGACGGATCTCTTCGATCGCGCGCAGCGCGCGGTCGGCCGCAGCCACGGAGAAGAGCCCGGGCTCTGTGACGACCATCACCCGATCGCTCGCTGCCCACGCGGTGCGGGTGAGGGCGTTCAGCGACGGGGCGCAGTCGATGAGGACGAGGTCGTAATCGGCCTCGACGGCAGCGAGCGCCTCTTCGAGCTTCCAGACGTCGCGCACGCTCGGGTGCGGGCCGTCGAAGTTGATCGCGGACGGACTGCCGATCAGCACGTCGATGGTCCCGGGGTGCACCTTCGCCCAGCCGCTCGAGGTGATCGCCTGACGGACGACCTTCTCCTTCGGGTTCGCCAGGACATCGGCGATGTTGAGCCGACCTGCCACCTGGATGTCCATCCCGGTGGACACATCGGACTGTGGGTCGAGGTCGACGACGAGCGTTCGGACACCACGGGCGAAGGCTGCTGAGGCCAGGCCGAGTGTCACGGTCGTCTTGCCGACGCCTCCCTTGAGAGAGCTGACGCTGAGTACGTGCACGAACACCACGTTACCTTCCCCTAGGCTGGGTGCACACTCAGCCCCGCCCCATGCGCGCCGTATCCCGATGCGTATCGAGCTTCCAGAGGTGTGCATGTTCCAGAAGATCCTTGTGGCGAACCGCGGCGAGATCGCGATCCGTGCCTTCCGTGCGGCTTTCGAAGTCGGGGCCAGGACTGTGGCGGTGTTCCCGCACGAGGACCGTGGTTCGGTCCATCGGCTCAAGGCCGACGAGGCCTACGAGATCGGCGAACGCGGTCATCCGGTGCGCGCCTACCTCGACGTCGATGAGATCATCCGCGTCGCGAAGGATGCCGGGGCAGATGCGATCTACCCCGGATACGGCTTCCTCTCGGAGAACCCGGAGCTGGCCGAGAAGGCCGCCGCCAACGGCATCGTCTTCATCGGGCCCCCTGCGAAGGTCCTCGAGATGGCGGGCAACAAGGTCGAGGCCAAGCGTCATGCCATCGAGGCCGGCGTTCCGGTGCTCCGTTCGACGGAGGCGTCCGATGACATCGATGCACTCGTCGCCCAGGCCGCCGAGATCGGCTTCCCGCTGTTCGCGAAGGCCGTCGCCGGCGGTGGCGGACGCGGCATGCGACGCGTCGAGTCCGCAGGTGAGCTCGCTCCGGCACTCGCAGAGGCCATGCGCGAGGCCGCCAGCGCGTTCGGCGATCCGAGGATGTTCCTCGAGCAGGCGGTCCTTCGTCCTCGGCACATCGAAGTGCAGGTCCTCGCCGACAAGACGGGCGAGACCGTGCACCTCTTCGAGCGGGACTGCTCCGTGCAGCGCCGTCACCAGAAGGTGGTGGAGATCGCCCCGGCGCCGAACCTCGACGACGGCATCCGCACCGCGCTGCACGGCTACGCCGTCGCGTTCGCCCGTTCCATCGGATACGAGAACGCGGGAACGGTCGAGTTCCTGCTCGAGACGGCGGGGGAGCGCACCGGCGAGGTCGTCTTCATCGAGATGAATCCGCGCATCCAGGTCGAGCACACGGTCACCGAGGAGGTGACCGACGTCGATCTCGTGCAGAGCCAGATGCGCATCGCGGCCGGACAGACGCTCGCGGAGCTCGGCCTCGAGCAGAAGGATCTCCATGTGCGGGGAGCTGCGCTGCAGTGCCGCATCACGACGGAGGATCCCACTCAGGGGTTCCGTCCGGACACCGGCAAGATCACCACATACCGCTCACCGGGTGGCGCAGGGATCCGGCTCGACGGCGGCACCGTCCATCAGGGCGCGCAGATCAGCCCGCACTTCGACTCGATGCTCGCGAAGCTGACCTGCCGTGGTCGCGACTACCCTGCTGCGGTGGCGCGCGCGCGGCGCGCGCTGGCGGAGTTCCGCATCCGCGGCGTCTCGACGAACATCCCGTTCCTGCAGGCGCTGCTCGAGGATGACGCGTTCATCGCCGGCGACGTGAGCACGTCCTTCATCGACGAGCGTCCCGACCTGCTGCGCGGACGCGAGTCGAAGGATCGCGGTACCCGGATCCTGAACTGGCTGGTGGACGTGACGGTCAACAAGCCCCACGGCATCCACCCCGGCTCGTTGGATCCGCGGGCCAAGCTTCCGGCCGTGGACCTGTCCGCCACCCCGGCATCCGGTTCACGGCAGCGCCTGCTCGAGTTGGGACCGGAGGGCTTCGCGAAGAGCCTCCGCGCGCAGAGTGCCCTCGCCATCACGGACACGACCTTCCGTGATGCGCACCAGTCGCTCCTGGCCACCCGGGTGCGCACGAGGGATCTCGTCGCGGTCGCACCGCACATCGCCAGGCTGACGCCGGAGCTGTTCTCGGTCGAGGCCTGGGGAGGTGCCACCTACGACGTCGCTCTGCGCTTCCTGGGCGAAGACCCCTGGGAGCGTCTCGACAAGCTGCGGGCCGCCCTTCCGAACGTCGCGATCCAGATGCTTCTCCGGGGACGCAACACCGTGGGCTACACGCCCTACCCGACGGCGGTCACCGAAGCGTTCGTGAAGGAGGCGGCGGCGAGCGGGGTCGACATCTTCCGTATCTTCGATGCCCTCAACGACATCGAGCAGATGCGCCCAGCGATCGACGCGGTGCGGAACACGGGTACGGCCATAGCCGAGGTGGCGCTCTGCTACACCGGCGACTTGCTGAACCCGGCCGAGGACCTGTACACCCTCGACTACTACCTGAATCTCGCCGAGCAGATCGTCGGGGCCGGCGCGCACATCCTGGCGATCAAGGACATGGCGGGCCTTCTGCGTCCTGCGGCGGCGGCGAAACTCGTCACCGCGCTGCGCGAGCGCTTCGATCTGCCCGTGCATCTGCACACGCACGACACCCCCGGCGGACAGCTCGCCACCCTGCTCGCCGCCAGCGCGGCGGGTGTGGATGCGGTCGACGCGGCATCCGCTCCGCTTTCCGGCACGACCAGCCAGCCCTCGCTCTCATCTCTCGTCGCCGCGCTCGCGCACACGGATCGGGACAGCGGCATCTCTCTCGACAGCGTCTCGAACCTCGAGCCGTACTGGGAGGCGGTCCGCCGGATGTACGCGCCGTTCGAATCCGGACTTCCGGGCCCCACAGGCCGGGTCTACCACCACGAGATCCCGGGCGGCCAGCTGTCGAACCTGCGTCAGCAGGCGAAGGCGCTCGGCCTCGCAGAGGACTTCGAGCTGATCGAGGACATGTACGCCGCCGCCGATCGGATCCTCGGCCGGGTTCCCAAGGTGACCCCCTCGTCGAAGGTGGTCGGCGATCTCGCGCTGCACCTGGCAGCGGTGAAGGCGGACCCCGCCGATTTCGAGGCGAATCCCGAGAAGTACGACGTGCCCGACTCCGTCGTCGGGTTCATGGCGGGTGAACTCGGCGACCTCCCGGGCGGATGGCCCGAGCCCTTCCGCACCAAGGTTCTGGCGGGACGGTCGGTGCGCACAGGCATGACGGAGATCTCGGCCGACGATGAGGCGGCCCTCGCAGGTGACGGTGCGACCCGTCGGGCGAGACTGAACACGCTGCTGTTCCCCGCGCCGATGCGCGAGTTCACCGAGCGACGCGACGTGTTCGGCGATCTCTCGGTGCTCGACACGGCCGACTACCTCTACGGTCTCGTCCAGGGGCAGGAGCACGTCGTCGAGATCGATCGCGGCGTCCAGCTGTACGTGGGGCTCGAAGCCATCGGCGATGCGGACGACAAGGGCATGCGCACCGTCATGACGACGCTCAACGGTCAGCTGCGACCGGTGTTCGTGCGCGACAGATCGGTGGCAGTGGACGTGCACGAGATCGAGAAGGCCGACACCTCGGTGCCCGGTCAGGTGGCCGCACCGTTCTCGGGCGTCGTGACGCTCAAATCGGAGGTCGGCGACTCGGTGCGCGCCGGTGAACCGGTCGCATCCATCGAGGCGATGAAGATGGAGGCCGCCATCACGGCCCCCGTCGACGGTGTGGTCGAGCGCCTCGCGATCGGTGCGACGCAACAGGTCGAGGCCGGCGATCTTTTGGTCGTGATCCGCCCGGCGCACTAATCTTGTGCGGGCGAGGCCGCGTTCGACGCAACGCACCCGAGGCCCGCACAAGCTTGGAGTGACACAGTGACCCCGAAGAACGTGGCAGACAACCCGGACGATGAGTCCAGAGGGGTCCTCGACGACGCGACGTCGTTGGACACCTCGGCGATCGGGATCCTCGGCACCGCGCAGGTGAGCGTGGTGTTGCCGACGGACGATGACGACGACCTGGAAGACGACGGCGTCATCGAGGGCGAGGTCGTCGCGGATCTGATCGTCGACGAGCCCGTCGCCGCGGCGAAGGCTGCGGCGGAGATCGCACCGGCACCGCTCGGTGCGGCGCCGATGATCATCGAGCTGCCGCCGGAGCCCGCGAAGAAAGAGATCCAGCGACCCGAAGTCGAGGCGGAAGCAGAGCCCCAGGCGGAGCCTGAGCCTGCGGTAGAGCCTGAGTCTGAGGTCGAGCCTGAGTCCGCAGTCGAGCTTGAGCCTGAGCCTGAGCTCGAAGTTGAGCCTGAGGTCGAGCCCGAGCCTGAGCCTGAGGTCGAGCCCGAGCCCGAGCCCGAGCCTGAGCCTGAGCCTGAGGTCGAGTCCGAGCCTGAATCTGAGGTCGAGTCTGAGTCTGAGGTCGAGCGTGAAATCGAGCCCGAGCCCGAGCCCGAGCCCGAGCCCGAGCCCGAGCCCGCGGTCGCTCCCGCGACCGAATCGCAGTCGGAGACCGAACAGGACGCTCAGCCCGAGCCCCGGCGCACGCGTGAAAGCACTCCGGTGACTGCATCAGCCACGGATGCCGGCGCCGTTCCGTCCGCCAAGCCGGCTGCAGCGCCTGCTGACGCCGTCGCCGCGGAGGAGGCCGCTGCCGCCGCGGCGTTCATCGCCAAGGCGAAGGCGGACTTCGACGCCGCGCCGACCTCGAGGAGAGCATCGGCGGCATCATCTCTCGCCAAGAAGGAGACTTCGGCAATGGACGCACAGAAGCCCAGGAACGCCGTGGCACCCGCGACTCGATCGACCCGTGCCGACGTGCAGCTCGCGTCGAAGCGTCTGGACGACCTCGGCGACTCCTCTCGCGAGAGCGCCGACCTCCTCACCGCCGACCGACTGCTCGATCCGCACCGTCTCACCAAGCCCGAACCCGAAGGGGCGTGGAGTCACTTCCTCTACGCCATCTCGGGGCGTCGGATCAACATCGGTGACGGACGCCGCGCCCGCGAGCGGAAGGCTCTGAGCGCGCGGATCGCCGCTCCGATCGTCGGGGGAGCGCGGTTCGTCCCCGTGCTGTCGCGGAAGGGCGGAGTCGGCAAGACGACGATCACCGCTCTGCTGGGCATGGCCCTCGCCGACGCCAGGGACGATCGCGTCATCGCGGTCGACGCCAACCCCGACCGCGGCACCCTCGCCGAGCGCGTGGTGCGGCCGCACCACAACAAGTCGGTGCGCGACCTCGTCCGCATCCATGACGAGGTCAGGGGGTATCACGACATCTCTGCGATCGTCGCGCGAGATGCCACCCGCCTCGACGTGCTCGCGTCCGACTCGGACCCTCGGATCGCCGAGGCGTTCAGCGACAGCGACTATCGCGACGTGGCAGGCGTCGCCGCGCACTACTACTCGCTCGTGCTCACGGACACCGGAACCGGCATCGTGCACTCGGTCATGTCGGCCACGCTCGATCTGGCCGATCAGATCGTGATCGTGTCGGGGCTGAGCGTCGATGAGGCGCGGCTGGCGTCGGAGACCCTGACGTGGCTCGAGAGCAACGGGTACGCCGAGCAGGCCCGCGAGGCGGTCGTGGTGCTGAACCAGTCGACGCCCGGCGCCCCGCTGGTGCGCCTCAACGAGCTCGAAGCGCATTTCGGCACGAGGGCGAAGCATGTGGTGCGGATGCCGTATGACTCGCAGATCGCCGGGGGCGGGACCATCGTCTTCGCCAATCTCCAGCCTGAGACACGGGTGGCGGCACGGGAGCTGGCTGCGCTGCTCGTCGAAGGTCTGCGGGCGAAGGGCGCCTGATGGCGGTCCGTGAGATCCGGGTCTTCGGAGACCCCGTGCTTCGCACCGTCTGCGCACCGATCGACCGTATCGACGAGGGGGTGCGCGCGCTCGTCGCCGATCTGATCGACACCGTCGAGCTGCCTGGCCGTGCCGGTGTCGCGGCTCCGCAGATCGGCGTCGCGCTCCGCGCCTTCAGCTACAACATCGACGGTGACATCGGTTACGTGCTCAATCCCGTCCTGACCGAGGTCCGGGGTGAGCCGGTGCCCACGGGGGAGGGCTGCCTGTCGGTTCCCGGCCTGTGGCACGACGCCCTGCGACACCCGTGGGCCCGCGTCGAGGGCATCGACCTCGACGGCGAGCCGGTGGTGCTCGAAGGAAGCGGTCTGCTGGCGCAGGCGCTCCAGCACGAGACCGATCACCTCGATGGGAAGCTCTACCTCACGAGGCTGGATGCCGAGACCCGCAAGCGTGCGATGCGCGAGGTCAGAGAGAGCGCCTGGTTCTGATCCCCGGACACTGAGAAAGGCCCCGCCGGAGCGGGGCCTTTCTGCTGTCTCGCGAGCCTCAGCCGCCGATCGCGACGTTGGTCGTCGAGACGGGTTCGTCGTAGATGGCAGCGATCTCGTCGGCGAAGTCGCTCATGATCACGTTGCGCTTGATCGACAGCTTCGGAGTGAGGTGACCGGAGGCCTCGGTCCATTCGCTGTCGAGAACGGTGAACTTGCGGATGGACTCCGCGCGCGACACGCGCGCGTTGGCGGCATCGACCGCCTTCTGGATCTCGGCACGGACGGCATCGTTCGTGGCGGCCTCGGCGAGCGACATCTCCTTCGGGAGGCCGGCGTTGCCGAGCCAGGTCGGCAGCATCTCGGGATCCAGCGTGATGAGCGCGGAGATGAACGGACGCTGGTCGCCGACGACGACGACCTGTCCGATGATCGGATTCGCGCGGATCGGGTCTTCCAGCGCGGCCGGCGCGACGTTCTTTCCGCCGGCCGTGACGATGATCTCCTTCTTGCGACCGGTGATGGTCAGGAAGCCCTCGGAGTCGAAGCTGCCGATGTCGCCCGTGTGGAACCAGCCGCCGTCGCTGAACGCCTCTGCGGTCGCCTCGGGGTTGTTCCAGTACTCCTTGAAGACGTTGATGCCGCGGACCTGGATCTCACCGTCGTCCGCGAGTCGCACACCCACACCGGGGAGCGCGGGGCCGACGGTGCCGATCTTCGACTTGTCGGCCAGGTTCACGGTCGCCGGAGCAGTCGTCTCGGTGAGACCGTATCCCTCGAGGATCACGACGCCGAGGCTGTGGAAGAAGTGGCCCAGACGCGAACCGAGGGGAGCGGAGCCCGACACCGCGTAGACGACTCTGCCGCCCATGGCTTCACGCAGCTTGCTGTAGACGAGCTTGTTGAAGAGTGCGAACTTGAGCTTCGTCCCGATCGGGATGCTCTTGCCCTCCTCGACGAGCTTCGAGTGCTGGATGGCGACGTCGGCGGCGGCGCGGAAGATCTTCCCCTTCCCACCGGCCTCGGCCTTCTGCTCGGCGGAGTTGTAGACCTTCTCGAAGACGCGCGGCACGGCGAGGAGGTAGGTCGGCTTGAACGACCCGAGCGCCGGCAGCAGCTGTCGAGTGTCGGGCTGGTGTCCGGTGCGCACGCCGGCGTGGATGTTGAGGATCGAGATGAAGCGCGCGAACACGTGTGCTGTCGTGATGAAGAGCAGCGTGGAGGAACCCGGTGTCTGAACCACTGCGTCGAGTGCCGTCGCGGAATTGCGGCACAGCTCGACGAAGTTGCTGTGCGTGAGGACGCAGCCCTTGGGGCGGCCGGTCGACCCCGAGGTGTAGATGAGGGTGGCGATGTCAGAACCGACGGCGATGTTGCGGAGACGCTCGATCTCGGCATCGGTGACGGATGCGCCCTGGGCGGTCAGCGAATCGATCGCTCCGAGGTGCAGCTGCCACACCTCGCGGAGCAGCGGGAGGTCGCCGCGCACCTCATCGAGCCGAGCGAAGTGCTCCGGTGACTCGACCACGAGGGCGATGGCACCGGAATCCTCGAGGATCCACTGGATCTGCGACGGAGAGCTGGTCTCGTAGATCGGGACCATCACGGCGCCGGCGTAGAACAGCGCGAAGTCGACGAGAGTCCACTCGTAGGTCGTGCGTGCGAGGAAGCCCACCTTCTCACCCGGCTGGATGCCCGCGGCGACGAAGCCCTTGGCCAGCGCGATGACCGCAGTCTCGAAGTCGGCTGCGGTGATGTCGCGCCATCCGTCGCCATCGGGCACTGCGAAGAGGGGGCGATCGGGAGTCGCCTGGACGCGCTTCGCCAGCAGGTCGGCGATGTTCGCGTCTGGGTCGGCGGGGACGACGGCGGGGACTTCAAACTGGACCACGGCAGCTCCTTCGGTACCGGTCGGGCACTGGGTTGCACACGAGTCTAGAGCATGACACTCGGTCGCAAATCAGGTGACACTCAGTCGCCGATCGGGTCTCGCGAGACCGCGGCTGTGGCGGATGCCGAGCACGACGCTAGACTTCACCTCGATGTTCTACTGGCTGATGAAGTACGTGGCGATCGGTCCCGTGGTCAAAGCGATATTCCGACCATGGGTGGTCGGGCGCGCGAACATCCCGGCGAACGGCGCGGCGATCCTCGCCAGCAACCACCTCTCCTTCGCCGATTCCATCTTCCTGCCGCTGATGATCGACCGACCGATGTCGTTCCTCGCCAAGAGCGACTACTTCACCGGGCGCGGGATCAAGGGCTGGGCCACCAAGTTCTTCATGAAGGCGACAGGGCAGATCCCGATCGACCGCTCCGGCGGCAAGGCGTCCGAGGCCTCTCTCAACACCGGGCTGCAGGTCCTCGGACGCGGCGACCTGCTCGGGATCTATCCGGAGGGCACGCGGAGCCCCGACGGCCGGCTCTACCGTGGCCGCACGGGCATCGCCCGGATGGCGATGGAGGCGAAGGTCCCGGTGATCCCGGTGATCATGGTCGACACCGACACCGCTATGCCCATCGGGCAGCGCCTGCCGCGCGTGGTGCGGGTCGGGATCGTCATCGGAGAGCCCCTGGACTTCTCCCGCTACGCGGGCATGGAGAACGATCGCTACATCCTCCGCTCGGTCACGGACGAGATCATGGTCGCCCTCCAGCGACTGGGTGAACAGCAGTACGACGACGTGTACGCATCGACCGTGAAGGACCGGCTCCCGGCCCGCGTCACACAGCGCTCCTGAGGCATCCCGGCTTCGTCACGAGCACTAGGCTGGACACATGCTCCAGCACCACATCGACGCGCTTGATGCGTGGCGCTCGCTCCCGATCAAACAGCAGCCTCAGTGGCTCGACGCAGAGCGTGTCTCCGAGGTCTCCACGCAGATCTCGACGCTCCCGCCCCTGGTGTTCGCCGGCGAGGTCGACAACCTTCGCGATCGTCTTGCGCGAGCAGCGTCCGGCAAGGCGTTCCTGCTGCAGGGTGGCGACTGCGCAGAGACCTTTGCGGGTGCCACCGCCGACCAGATCCGCAACAGGATCAAGACGGTCCTGCAGATGGCCGTGGTGCTGACGTACGGCGCATCGATGCCCGTGGTGAAGATGGGTCGCATGGCCGGCCAGTTCGCCAAGCCGCGGTCGAGCGACACCGAGACCCGTGGCGATGTCACGCTTCCCGCTTACCGCGGCGACATCGTGAACGGCTACGACTTCACCGAGGCGTCCCGCCGCGCCGATCCCGGCCGCCTGCTGCAGGGATACCACACGGCCGCGTCGACGCTGAACCTCATCCGCGCGTTCACGCAGGGTGGCTTCGCCGATCTGCGCGAGGTGCACTCGTGGAACAAGGGCTTCGCGCAGAACCCGGCGAACCAGCGCTACGAGCGCATGGCGGCCGAGATCGACCGGGCCATCAAGTTCATGGAGGCGGCCGGCGCCGACTTCGACGAGCTCACCCGCGTCGAGTTCTTCACCGGGCACGAGGGCCTGCTGATGGACTACGAGCGCCCGATGACCCGCATCGACTCCCGTACGGACACGCCGTTCAACACCTCGGCGCACTTCCTGTGGATCGGGGAGCGCACGCGCGAGCTCGACGGTGCGCACGTCGACTACTTCTCGAAGATCCGCAACCCCATCGGCGTGAAGCTCGGTCCGACCACGTCACCCGAGACGGCGCTCGCGCTGATCGACAAGCTCGACCCCGACCGCGAGCCGGGCCGTCTGACGTTCATCACGCGCATGGGCGCGGGCAAGATCCGCGACGCGCTGCCGCCGCTGCTCGAGGCCGTCCGCGACTCGGGCGCGCAGCCGCTGTGGGTCACCGACCCCATGCACGGCAACGGCATCACGACGCCCACGGGGTACAAGACGCGTCGCTTCGATGACGTCGTCGACGAGGTCCGCGGCTTCTTCGAGGCACACCGGGCCGTGGGCACGTTCCCCGGCGGCATCCACGTCGAGCTCACCGGTGACGACGTCACCGAGTGTCTGGGCGGATCCGAGCACATCGACGAGGCCGCCCTCGCGACCCGCTACGAGAGCCTGTGCGACCCGCGTCTCAACCACATGCAGTCGCTCGAGCTCGCCTTCCTCGTGGCCGAAGAGCTCGAGAAGCGCTGACCACGATCCATCAGACAGAAGGGTCCTCTCCGTAGTCGGAAAGGACCCTTTCTGTGTGGTGGCGGCGGCGACGGGCGGCCGGCGTGCGGCCGCGCGCGATAAGCGCGGGGACCGCCCGCCTCCTAGAACGCGCTGCTGCGGATCTGGAGGGTGATCTCGGTGCCCTTCGGGCGCTGCGCGCCGGCACCCGGATCGGACCCGCTGACCTCGGTGAAGTCGTTGGGGAACGCGTTCCAGATGCCGTTCCAGGTCGGTTCGAAACCGGCATCCCGGATCACCTGTGCGGCCTCGTCGCGGCTCATCCCCTCGACCTCGGGCACGGGGAACAGTTCGGGTCCCTTCGAGACGATCAGCTGAACGGTATCGCCGGGGCGCCGATTGCCCTCTTCGGCGCGGTCGGTGACGCCGATGACGACATCCTTCGCGACCGAGTCGCTGAAGACGAACTGCGAGTCCGGGTTGACCTCGACGCCCTTGTCGCGCAGCGTGTTCGTCGCCTGATCGACGCTCATTCCCGCGACATCGGGGAACGCGCCGGCGGAGACGTACAGCTCGACCGTGTCGTCCTCGCGCAGCTCGCAGCCCTCGGCGCACGCATAGATTTCGCCGCCGTCGCGAGGCGTCACGAAGGCGTTGATCACGCGCCCGGTCTCGGCGTCGGAGAAGAGCTGCAGGGAGGTCTCTGTGACGTTGATCCTGATGTCCGCGAGGTAGTCGCGAGCTTCCTGCTCGGTCTTGCCGTTGAGGGTCTCCACCGTGTGCGATGCCGGACCCGAGGACACGAAGACGGTGATCTCGGTGCCCTTGTCGAGGCGTTCGCCCTCGCCGGGGTCCGTACGGATCGTCTCACCGGCGGCGATGTCGATGGAGCTCTCCTCGCCGCGCACCGGCACGAAGCCCTCTGCAGTCAACGCCGATGCGGCGTCGTCGTACGACAGACCGGCCACCTCCGGGACGGCGACGAGTGAACCAGGACCGGACCCGAACCACCAGCCGACACCACCGGCGACGGTCGCGAGAAGCAGCACCAGCGTCAGAAGGAACGCTCCGCGCGCGCGACGTCGTGACGAGCGGCGACGCAGGAGCGTCGCGTTGTCGACGGCAGCCGTGACCGGGGCGGTCGGGTCGGCGATGACCATCGTGCTCGGCATGACCTTGGTGAGGTCCGCGGAGTCGGCCTGCGAGCGCTGCGACGTCGTCGCAGCGGCGACGGCGGGTGCGATTCCGAGCCCGCGCTCGATCTCGCGCAGTCGCTCCAGCATCTGCTGCGCATCGTCGGGACGCTCATCCGGCGATTTCTCCGTGGCCCAGAGCACGAGTTCGTCGAGCTCCTCCGGCACGCCGGGATTGCGCACGCTCGGGCGCGGCACGGACTCGGTGGCGTGCTGGAAGGCGATCTGCATGGGCTGCTCGCCCTTGTACGGCTGTTCGCCGACGAGCATCTCGTACAGCATGATGCCCAGCGCGTAGATGTCGCTTCTGGCGTCGGCAGTGCCGCGAGTGACGAGCTCGGGTGCGAGATAGGCGATGGTTCCGAGCAGCTGCTGTCCGGTGGCCGTGTTCGCGGTGGTCGCACGGGCGAGACCGAAGTCGCCGATCTTGATGCGTCCGTCTTCGGCCAGCAGCACGTTCTCGGGCTTCACGTCACGGTGCACGATCCCGGCGCGGTGCGCTGCGGAGAGGCCGGCGAGGACGGCATCCATGATGGTGATCGTCTGCGGGATCGTGAGCCGCTTCTGCTCGCGCAGCAGTTCGCGCAGCGTGATGCCGGGAAGGTACTCCATCACCAGGTATGCGAGTTCGCCGTCCTGGCCCTGGTCGAACACGTTGACGACGTGGGGATCGGCCAGCCGCGCGGCAGCTCGTGCCTCTTGGATGAACCGGCTCTGGAAGGCGGAGTCGTCGCTCAGGTGCGCGTGCATGACCTTCAGAGCGATGCGCCGCTCGAGGCGGAGATCGGTGGCGACATAGACGGTCGCCATGCCTCCACGGGCGATTCGGGCGCGCACGCGGTACCGACCGTCGACAAGCCGCCCGATGAGGGGGTCGGCCTGCTGATTGGTCGTCACGTCAAGATTCTATGGAGAACTGCCTGAAAGCCCCGGGAGCGGCTCGCCCCTTGCACCTGCGGGTTTGCCCGGAAGCCCGTCACCCGTGGACACCGAGCCACTGGTGGGCCTGGGTCTCCCACTGGCCGTAACGATCGGGGTACGCGGAGATCTGGACAGCCTGCGCGGCATCCGTGAACGACATGCTCTCCCAGCCTGAGATGTCGAAGAGACCCCGGGAGGCCTGCCCGTTCGGGTCCGACGAGCCGCCGAAGAAGACACGGGTGCTCCGGTCGGCGTCGACCGCCTGCTCGGGCGAACCCCAGCCCATGCTGGGGCGCTGCTGGAAGAGGCCGAGGGAGTCGCGGTCACCCCACGACAGATTGCGCAGGCTGGATTCGACCATGGCGGTGGCGAGAGCGATCGCGATGGCGCGGTCGGGCGCGCCGAGCTCGCGTCCGACGCGGATGATGAGCGAGGCGTTCGCGGCCTGTTCGGCGTCGAGGTTCGCGAACAGCTGGGGAGGGGGCGTGGCCGCCGCCGGGGCGGGCGTCGGAGCCGGAGCCGGAGCGGCCGCGACGGTCAGCGACTGGCCGGGGTAGATGATGGCTCCGGAACCCAGGCCGTTCAGCGCGAGGAGCTGCGCGACGGTCGTGCCGTACTTCTTCGCGATGGCGAACAGGGTGTCTCCTGCGGCGACAGCGTGCGCCTGGCCACCGGTCGCGGTCGGAACGGGGGCGGCTGTCTGCGCGGGGGATGCCGGTGGTGCGGCCGACGGAGCTGACTCGCCGCTGAGCGCGAGCTGCTGGCCGGGGTAGATCACGGACGACCGGTCAAGGCCGTTCGCGGCGAGAACAGCGTCGACGCTCGTCCCGTGCTTCTGCGCGATGCCGAACACGGTCTCGCCGGCGACGACGGTGTGCGTCGCCGTCGGAGCCGCCTGGACCGGGGCCGGGGCCGGCGAGGGGGCACTCGCTCCTGCCAACGACAGCGTCTGCCCCGGGTAGATCACCGAACGCCAACTGAGTCCGTTCCAAGCCAGGACCTCGACGGTGCGCAGACCGAACCGGTTCGCGATCGACGAGATCGTGTCGCCCGGCCGCACCGTGTACACGGCAGGAGGCGCCTCGGTCGGCGCGATCCGCGTCGGCGTCGCCTGCAGTCGTTCGATCGGAGACGAGACCGCGTCGGCGGATGCGGGGGTGGCAGCGATCCCCGCAGACAGTGTGCCCAGGAGGGCGGCGGGCACCCCGAGCTGAAGAGTGCGCGTTCGTCGCGCGACGGCAGGCGTTCTCACGGGGATCCCCCTTGTTCGGCGTCCGCCCACGCTGACATGGATGTAAACGGATGTCAACAGGAGTGACGGATGGTGCGGATGGTGCCGATGTGAACCCGAGCCCCGATGCGGAAAGTGCGATCAGCGCTCAGAGGTGAGATAGTTGCAACGTGTCTGTGCCGTCTGAAAGCAACCCGTCTGAAACCTCGCAGCCCGAGGCTGCGTCCGCGAACGCCGTGAGCGCCGCCGGCGTCACCGCCACCGAGTGGCTCACGATGCCCGACCTCGTGGAGGTCCTCGACGAGGCCCTCGGTCGTGTGCGCAGGCTCATCGACGAGCACTACCTCGTCGGCTCGCGCCGCTCCGGCGTGTTCGCGGTTCCGTCGGTGTTCATCGTCGACAACCACCCGCTGCCCTCGCTGCGCGGCACGATCATCGTGCTTCAGGATGCGGGCTTCTCCGACGACGAGGTCATCGACTGGCTCCTCGCTCCCGAGGAGGAACTGGGTCGCTCGCCGATCGATGCGCTCCTGGCCGGACACAAGAGTGCTGTCCGCAGGGTCGCCCGCACCCTCGCCTGAACCGAGGTCTCTGAAGCGGTTCGCGCTCAGGCCGAGCGCACCGTCGCAGCGCGTGCGAGATCGCGCAGGTCTCCGACAGCGGTGGTGTCGAGCCGCGCTCCGGAGAGAGCGCGATCTGCTTCCCGCGCATAGTCGTCGATCATCCGCTCCACGCGCTCCAGGGCGCCGGAGGCCGTGATCGTCGCCTGAAGGAATGCGACCTGCTCGCTGGTGAGGTCGGGATCGCCGAGCATCTCATCGAACAGGGTGCGAGCGGACGCGTCGAGAGTCTGCCTCGTCAGAGCGACCAGCACGGTGCGCTTGCCCTCGCGCAGGTCGTCACCGGCAGGTTTGCCGGTCACGGCGGCGTCGCCGTAGACGCCGAGCAGGTCGTCGCGCAGCTGGAAGGCCATCCCGACCGGATGGCCGAACTCGCGAAGCGCCAGAAGCTGGTCCGCGTCGGCATCCGCGATCGCTGCTCCGAGCACGAGGGGCTGCTCGATGCTGTACCTCGCGGATTTGAGGGAGACGACGCGAAGCGCACGCTCGACGTGCGAGTCCGTGGCGTGGACGCTCCAGGCGGACTCCTCCGCGATGTCGAGGAATTGGCCCACGGTGACGTCCCGGCGCATCCGTCCGTATTCGCGGCGGACCGCCGAGGCATGGGGGAGCGGCTCGATCGCCTCCTCGAGGAGGTCGTCGCTCCAGGCCACCAGCAGGTCACCGAGCAGGATCGCCGACGAGCGGCCGAAGGCGGCGGGGTCGCCTCGCCATCCGGCTGCGACGTGCGCGCCTTCGAGCGCGCGGTGGGCCGCCGGACGTCCCCGCCTCGTGTCGGAGTTGTCGATCAGGTCGTCGTGCACCAGTGCGGCCGACTGGAAGATCTCCAGAGCCGCGCAGACGTCCCAGAGGCCCGTCGATTCTTCGGCGTCGCGGTCGCGGAAACGTGCGACCGACTGCCATCCCGCGTGGCAGAAACGGGCCCGCAGGCGCTTGCCACCCACCAGGGTGTCGGCTGCCGAGTCGATCAGGCCTTCGGCATCCGGGCCGTATTCGGCCGACTCGCCTCGCATCCGGTCGAGGAAGAGGCGCAGGCGTGCGGCGACGGCGTCGGAGACAAATGAGGGGGACGGCACGACTCCCAGCATACGTAAAGCCAACGGAGGCCCTTGAAGCTAGCCCGCAGCGGCATACCGCGCGTAGAATGGACGGACGAATACCCGAGGGGGACGAAATGCCACTCTCCGAACAGGAGCAGCGTCTGCTCGACGAGATGGAACGCCATCTCCTCCACAACGACGCCGATGTCGTCACTGCGCCGTCTGGTGACCGCGCTCTCAGCTACCGCAACCTCGTGTACGGAGCCCTTCTGCTCCTCGCCGGTGTGGGCGGGCTGATCGTCGGAGTCGTCCTCGGGGACGTCTGGGGAGTCGTGGTCGGAGTGATCGGATTCGCCGCCATGCTCGGCGGCGTCATGATCGCTGTGACCCCCGTCCGCAAGCCCCTCTCCGCTGCACCCCGCGAACGCGCGGCGAAGCAGCAGAGCTCAGCGTCCTTCATGGATCGCATGAACGATCGATGGGACCGCCGCCAAGACGGCAACTGACCCACACACCTTCACGAAGGCCCGGATGCTCTGAGCATCCGGGCCTTCGTGCGTTCGGACCCGTATGCCGGCCCGGGGCTGCGTCGTGATGCCGGGCTCCGTCCTCCACTCGCGCTCCACCATCCTCCACCGCCCTTGAGCCGCGGAAATCCGCGGCTCTTTGTCGTACGCGCACTCACAGGAGCGGTCTGGACAGGGATTGATCGTAGGTTTGTGGAGGAAAGTGGAGTAAAGTGGGGCGCACCTCGAGTTGGCCGGACGGAGAGGGGGTGATGGCTGATGTTGCTGGGAACGCATTCTCCGAAGTTGGACGACAAAGGACGGGTCATCCTTCCTGCGAAGTTCCGCGAAGACCTCGGTGGCGGCATCGTCGTCACCCGAGGGCAGGAACGCTGCCTCTACGTCTTCAGCACGGCCGAGTTCGAGACGATGCACGAGCGGATCCGCCAGGCGCCGCTCGCGAACAAGCAGGCGCGTGACTTCATGCGCCTGTTCCTCTCCGGTGCGAGTGCGGAGATGCCCGACAGTCAGAACCGCATCACCATCCCCGTGCACCTCCGTCAATACGCGGGGCTGCAGAAGGAGCTCATCGTCACCGGAGTCGGCGCCCACGCCGAGATCTGGGATGCGGAGAGCTGGAACACCTACCTCGCAGCAGGCGAGGAGACCTACGCAGATCTCGAGCAGGAGGTGATTCCGGGCCTCTTCTGACCACGGCTGTGATGCCCCGCCGCTCCTGCCCCGACACACTTCCCCGGTGCCGGGTCGTGAAGCGGAGGGGGATCAGGGCCCTGGTCACCGAGATACAGAGATCACCCGAGAAAGATCATGAACCTCCGCGACATCCACACCCCCGTACTCCTCGAACGCTGCGTCGAGCTTCTCGCCCCTGCGCTGCAGGCGGACGGAGCGGTGCTCGTCGATGCCACCCTCGGCATGGGCGGTCACTCCGAAGCGCTGCTCGAGCGGTTCCCGAACATCCGCCTCGTCGGCCTCGATCGGGACACCGACGCTCTACGCATCGCGGGGGAGCGTCTCGCTCGTTTCCGTGACCGGGTGACGCTGGTGCACACGGTCTATGACGAGATCGGACTGCACGCTCAGGGCGCCTCGGGCATCCTCTTCGACCTGGGCGTCTCGTCGCTGCAGCTCGATGAAGCCGAACGCGGCTTCGCCTACTCGAAGGATGCGCCGCTGGACATGCGGATGGATCAGACGAAGGGCGTGACGGCCGCCGAGGTGATCGCGACCTACACCGAAGGCAACCTGCGTCGCATCTTCGAGCGCTATGGCGAGGAGAAGCTCGCGGGACGCTATGCGCGCTTCATCATCGCCGCACGCGAGAAGAAGCCGATCACGCGCTCCGGCGAACTCGTCGAGATCCTCCAGGCGGCGACGCCCGCAGCTGCTCAGCGGGCCGGGCACCCGGCCAAGCGCGTCTTCCAGGCGCTGCGGATCGAAGTGAACACCGAGCTCAACGTACTCGCGGATGCGATTCCCGCAGCCATGGATGCGCTCGCGGTCGGCGGACGCATCGTGGTGATGTCGTACCAGTCTCTCGAGGACCGACTCGTGAAGCAGGCCTTCGCCGCCGGTGCAGCCTCCACCGCACCGCGGGGACTCCCCGTCGAGCTGCCGGAGCACGCGCCGCGGTTCCGCATCATCACCAAGGGTGCGGAGCTCGCCGACGACGCCGAACGGGCTCGCAACCCCCGCGCCATCCCCGTCCGACTGCGTGCCGCAGAGAAAGTGCGTGAGAGCTCATGAGTCTGAACGTCGCAGCGCCGAGGCCGAGGGCGCTCCCCGAGGCACCCGAACGCGCACCGCGTCGGCGTCTCGAGCCGGTGACGGGAACCCCCGTCCGCCGCAAGCCGAAGCTCGCCTACGCGCTGGTGGCGCTCGCAGGAGCCATGGCCATCGGAGGCGTGCAG
The DNA here is from genome assembly GCF_918698045.1 of Microbacterium sp. Bi98. Lineage (NCBI taxonomy): Bacteria > Bacillati > Actinomycetota > Actinomycetes > Micrococcales > Microbacteriaceae > Microbacterium > Microbacterium sp. Bi98. The sequence goes on from NZ_CAKKLK010000003.1 coordinate 59,100, forward strand.
ATCGGCCTCTCGCTGGCGATCACCCAGGACTCCTTCGTGCTGGCAGGCCTCACGTCGCAGCAGCACGAACTGGATCTGCGGACGAACGCCCTGCAGGAGGATCTCACCGGGATGAGCTCTCCCCAGTCGCTCGCCGCCAGTGCCGCATCCCTGGGCATGGTCGTGGCAGGGGCCCCGTCCTACCTCCGCCTGAGCGATGGAGCCGTCTTCGGCCAGGGAACCGGCGCGACCGGCTCGTCGACCATCGATCCGAACGGCGCCGGCGCGGTGAGCAACTCCCTGCTGAACGACGTGCCGGTGAACGCCTCCACGGCAGACGACCCCGCGCCCGACGGAGCGGCCGGGCACTCTGCGCAGGAGCTTCCGCCGGCGATCACCGACGGACTCCCGAGCCCCAGCACTCGCTAGACGACCACACCCACCATCGAGACCTGACGGAGAGAGTCCATGACGACACGAGCCACCCGGACACCCCGGCGACGCACGGTCGTCGCTCTCGCGGTGATCCTGGCGATCCTGGCCGCCTTCGTCGTGCGGCTCGTCGACATCCAGGTGGTGAAGGCCGACGAGCACGTCGCACAGTCGCTCGAGTTCATCGCGCACCGCACCGCGATTCCCGGTGAACGCGGCTCGGTGGTCGACAGCGACGGATCCGTGCTGGCCGAGAGCGTCATGGTCTACGACGCGCAGCTCAGCCCCCAGGTCATCCGCCTCCTGGAGGAGGACGAGAAGAACCCGCCGCCACTGCCCTGGGCTGAGGCGTCTACGCGCATCGCCGAGATCATGGGGCTGGATGCGGACGAGCTGCGTGCCGATGTCGCCGCTGCCCTCGCCGAGAACCCCGATTCGCAGTACCTGCCGCTGGTCAAGGGCCTCAGCACCGAGAAGTACATCGAGCTGCGCGACCTCAAGGTCGGCTCGTATCTCGTGATGAAGCCGCGCGAGGTCAGGGTCTACCCGAACGGCGCCGTGGCGGGAAACCTGCTCGGATACCTCGACGGGACCGGCACTGCGCAGGCCGGCATCGAGAAGATGGACGAGAAGTGCCTCGCCCCCACGGACGGCGAGGAGTCGTACCGCACCGGCAAGAACTCCGTCGTCATCCCCGGCAGTGAGAGCAGGGTGGACGCGGTCGACGGCGGCACCGTGCAGCTCACGATCAACAGCGACCTGCAGTGGTACATGCAGCAGATGATCGCCGAAGAGGCGCAGGCCCAGGGCGCCAAGGGCGGCACCGTCACCGTGGTCGAGGTGGGCACCGGAAAGATCCGCGCCGCGGCCGAATGGCCCACCATGGACCCGAACGATCTCGACGCCTCAGCGCCCGAGACGTGGGTGAGCAAGCTCTTCACCTACCCGTTCGAGCCGGGATCGACGTTCAAGGCCGTGACGGCCGCTGCGGTGATGGAGAACGGCGGTGTGACGATGACGAGTCCCACGGTGTCGGCCTCCTCGCACGAGAAGTTCGACAACGGCGCCGTGATCAACGACGCGTTCGTGCACCCGACCTTCCAGTACACCCTCGCCGGCGCGCTCATCGATTCATCGAACGTCGCGCTGTCGAAGTTCGGCACGATGGTGAGCCCGGACGTCCGTCACGACTACCTCGAGCGCTTCGGCGTCGGCGAGACGACGATCGGCTTCCCCAGTGAGACCTCGGGGGAGATCCACCCCACGAGCGAGTGGGACAACCAGTCGCTCTACACCACCACGTTCGGTCAGTACTTCACGGTCACGGCGCCGCAGCTCGCCGGTGCCTACCAGGCGATCGCCAACGGCGGCGAGAAGATCGGTCTCTCGCTGATCGAGTCCTGCACGGCCGCTGACGGCACGGTGGTCACGCCGGGTGCTCCCGAGCCCGAGCAGATCATCAAGCCCCAGACCGCGGCCGACCTCACGCGGATGCTCGAGAACGTGGCCGTCCAGGGCGGCAACGCCGACCGCATCCAGGTTCCCGGCTACCGGGTGACCAGCAAGACGGGTACCGCGCAGATCCCGGACGGCAAGGGCGGCTACAAGTCGGGCGTCTACTACACGAGCATGGTGGGCTTCGCGCCGGTCGACGATCCGCAGTACGTCGTGGTGGTGACTCTCGACGAGCCGACTAGAGTTACATCGTCTGCTGCTACCGCTTCTGCCTTCCAGAAGGCGATGACCCAGACCATGAAGACCTACCGCGTGATGCCGTCCTCCAGCCCGATGGACGCACTGCTTCCGAAGTTCGAATAGACGGCGCCCCGCCGCGCCTGGAGACGTCATGATCGCCCTGTCGCTTGCTGAGATCGCCGCCGTCCTCGGGGGTGATCTCCGCCTCGCCGGTTCTGCCACCGCCGACACCGTCATCGACGGTGTCGTGGACACGGACTCGCGCACCATGGCCCCCGGCTCCGTGTTCGTCGCGAAGCCGGGCGCGGAGACGGACGGACACCGGTTCGTCGGCGCTGCGCTCGCTGCGGGGGCAGCGCTCGCGATCGTCGAGCACCCGGTCGACGAGGAGATCACCCAGATCGTCGTCCCTGACGTCATCGTCGCCCTCGCCGATCTCGCCCGCGAGGTCGTCGCCCGCGTTCGCGCAGCCGGAGACCTCAAGATCGTCGGGATCACGGGGTCGAACGGCAAGACGACGACGAAGAACTTCCTCGCCCGCATCCTCTCCGACGAAGGCGAGACGGTCGCCCCCATCAACTCGTACAACAACGAGGTGGGCGCGCCCGTCACCATGCTGCGCATCACGTACGGCACGCGGTTCCTGGTCAGCGAGTTCGGAGCCGACGGGCCCGGCAGCATCGCCCGCCTCGCCGGACTCGTCGAGCCGGACGTCGCTGTGGTGCTGATGGTCGGCATGGCGCACGCGGGCGGCTTCGGCGGCATCGAGGCGACGGCCAAGGCCAAGTCCGAGCTCGTCGCCGCCGCGAGGCCCACGGGTACGGCGGTGCTCAACGTCGACGACTCACGCGTCGCGGCGATGGGCGCGCTCGCGACGTCCCGCGGGATGCGGGTCGTCGGCTTCGGTCAGAGCGACGCGGCCGATGTCCAGGCGCACGACCTCGAGGTCACGGCATCCGGCACCTCGTGCATCATCGAAGCGGCGGGGGAGCGTCTTCCCCTCCGCCTGCAGGTGCTCGGCGCCCACCACGTCGGCAACGCCCTGGCGGCCATCGCCGCCGCAGGCGTTCTCGGGGTGTCGACGGCCGACGCGATCGACCGTCTCGAGACGGTCGAGATCGCGGAGCGCTGGCGTATGCAGCCCATGGGCAGCGACCGCGTGCGCATCATCAACGACGCCTACAACGCCAGCCCGGACTCGATGGCCGCAGCCCTGCGGACTCTCGCGCAGATCACCGGTCCCGGCGAGCGGACGGTCGCCGTGCTCGGCGCCATGAGCGAGCTCGGCGAGACCGCGGGCGAGGAGCACGACCGGATCGGTCTGCTCGCCGTGCGTCTGAACATCCAGCGCATCGTCGTCGTCGGCCCCGAGGCCCGCCGCCTCTTCATCTCCGCGATCGGCGAAGGATCCTGGGACAGCGAGGCCGTGTTCTTCGCCGACCAGGATGCCGCGTTCGAGTACCTGCGCTCCGAACTCCGCGACGGCGACCGGGTGCTCGTGAAGTCCTCCAATTCCGTAGGGCTCCGGCACCTCGGCGATCGTCTGGGAGAATTGTTCTCGTGAGATCTCTCATCATGGCGGCGGCCATATCGCTCGCCTTCACTCTTTTTCTTACTCCCGTCTTCCTCCGGCTCTTCCGGAAGTGGGGCTGGGGCCAGGTCATCCGCACCCCGGAGGCCATCGAGAACCCGAACCACGAAGCCAAACGCGGCACGCCGACCATGGGCGGCGTCATCTTCATCGTCGGCACGATGGTCGGCTACTTCACGGCCACGTACGTCGGAGGCGGAACTCCCGCGCTGTCCGCGCTTCTCGTGATCTGGCTCATGGTCGGCTTCGGGGCAGTGGGCTTCATCGACGACTACATGAAGGTGCGCAGTCAGCGCAGCCTCGGGCTCTCGGGGTGGCGCAAGATCATCGGGCAGCTCGTCGTGATGATCCCGTTCGGCATCGTCGCGCTGAACTTCCCGAACGCGTTCGATCAGACTCCGGCATCCGGCTCGATCTCGCTCTTCCGCGACATCCCGTGGTTGAACCTGTTCGCGTTCACCGCGATCCTCGGCTGGGCGCTCTATCTGCTGTGGATCTCGATCATCGGCGTCGCGACCTCGAACAGCGTCAACCTCACCGACGGGCTCGACGGTCTCGCAGCCGGCGCCGGGGTCATCGTCGTGGGGGCGTACAGCCTGATCGCGTTCTGGCAGTTCAAGCAGTCGTGCGTGGGCGAGGGGGTCGAGACCGCCGCGCTCGGCGGATGCTACGAGGTCCGCGACCCGTTCAGCCTGGCGATCATCGCGGCCTCCTTCGCCTCGAGCCTGATCGGCTTCCTGTGGTGGAACGCTCCCAAGGCGAAGGTCTTCATGGGCGATGTCGGCTCGATGGCGATCGGAGGCGTCATCACCGCGATGGCGATCCTCACCCGCACCGAGCTGCTGCTGTTCGTGATCGCCGGCGTCTTCGTCCTGGCCTCCGGATCGGTGATCCTGCAGCGCGCCTACTTCAAGATCACGCGCGGAAAGCGACTCTTCCTGATGAGTCCGTTCCACCATCATCTCGAGATGCGCGGATGGTCCGAGGTCACGATCGTGGTCCGCATGTGGATCATCGCGGGCCTGCTCGCGATCTCGGCAGTCGGACTCTTCTACGTGGAGTGGCTGACTCGTGTCGACTGACGAGAGGCTCGCGACGCTGACGAGCTGGAACGCCGACTGGTCGGGCTTGCGCGTCGCCGTTCTCGGACTGTCCATGACCGGCTTCTCGGTGGCGGACACGCTCACCGAACTCGGTGCGGACGTCCTGGTGCTGACCGAGTCGGCGGAGGAGGAGTATGCCAAGCTCCTGCCCGTGATCGGTGCTCGTCTGGAGCTGGGAACGCTGGACAGGGTCCCTGAAGCTCTGACCGAGTTCGCGCCGGAGGTCATCATCGCCTCGCCGGGATTCCCTCCCTCGCACACCGTGATCCGCTGGGCGCGAGATGCCGGCATCGCGCTCTGGGGCGATGTCGAACTCGCCTGGCGCCTGCGCGACAAGGTGGCCCGCGCCGACGGCTCCCCGGCTGACTGGGTGCTCATCACGGGCACCAACGGCAAGACGACGACGACGCAGCTGACCGCGTCGCTCCTCGTCGAGGGAGGTCTGCGTGCGGCGCCGTGCGGCAACATCGGCGTGCCCGTTCTCGATGCGGTCCGCGACCCCGCCGGTTTCGACGTGCTCGTCGTCGAGCTCTCCAGCCACCAGCTCTGGTACCTCGGACTCTCCGAGACCGAAGGCGAGCTGTATCCGCACGCCTCGGTGTGCCTGAACCTCGCGGACGACCACCTGGTGTGGCACGGCAGTGCGCAGGCGTACCGCGATGCGAAGGCCCTGGTGTACCGCAACACGAGAGTCGCCTGCGTCTACAACAAGGCCGACGAGGCGACCAGGCTCATGGTCGAGGACGCCGAGGTGGTCGAGGGTGCCCGCGCGATCGGATTCGATCTCGGCATCCCCGGCCCCAGCGATGTCGGCGTGGTGGAGGGGCTGCTCGTCGATCGTGCGTTCTTGGACGACCGGGCCAGCAGCGCACTCGAGCTCACGACCGTCGCCGACCTGCGAGACGCCGGCCTGGCCGCCCCGCACATCGTGCAGAACATCCTGGCGGCGAGTGCGCTCGCTCGTTCTCTGGGCGTCGAGCCGCGCGCCATCCACTCGGCTCTGCAGTCGTTCCGTCTCGACGAGCATCGGATCCAGGTCATCGCCCGCCATCGCGGCATCACCTGGGTCGACGACTCCAAGGCCACCAACCCGCACGCTGCCGCGTCATCGCTCCGCGCATACCCCGGTGCGGTCTGGGTGGTCGGCGGCGACCTGAAGGGCGTCGACATCGGCGAGCTGGTCGCCACGGCCGGGACCACCGCCCGGGCGGCAGTCGTCATCGGAGTCCAGCGCTCAGCCGTCGTCGCCGCATTCGAGCGACACGCGCCGGGGGTTCCGGTGTTCGAGGTGGATGCTGGCGAGACTGGTCAGGTCATGAATCGCGTCGTGGAGATCGCCGCGGGAATCGTCGATGGCGAGGGAACAGTCCTGCTGGCCCCCGCCGCCGCGTCCTTCGATCAGTTCTCCGGTTACGCGGATCGAGGACACCGCTTCGCCGAAGCGGTGCGGGACTGGATAGACCGGGGGAGCACCGATGACGCAGGTCGAACGCCCCCCGCGCTCTGATCCCGGCAGCACCGGCTCCCGCGGTCTCGCGGCGAGAGTGTCGCTCGGGCGTCGTTTCACCCCCGTGTCGACCGAGTTCCTGATGATCGCATCGGCGGCGCTGATGCTGACGATCTTCGGCCTCGTGATGGTGCTCTCGGCGACGAGCGCGACCGCGGTCTCGAAGGGTGAGAATCCGATGGACGGCGCGCTTCGGCAGGGCATCTTCGCCGTGCTCGGCGTGCCGCTGATGTTCCTGATCTCCCGACTCCCGATCACGTTCCTCAAGCGCATGGCGTGGCCGGCACTGTTCGGATCCATCGCGCTCCAGCTGCTGGTCTTCACCCCGCTCGGCATCGAGGACGGCGGAAACCGCAACTGGATCATGATCGCCGGGTTCACCCTGCAGCCGTCGGAGTTCCTCAAGCTCGCCCTCGCGCTGTGGATCGGCTACGTCCTGATGCGCAAGCAGACCATGCTCGGCACCTGGCATCAGGTCTTCATCCCCGTGGTGCCCGTGGGAGCCCTGGCGATCGGGACGGTGATCGCAGGCAAGGACCTCGGCACCGCGATGGTGCTGGTCATCATCCTGCTCGGCTGCCTCTTCTTCTCGGGGGTGAAGCTCCGGCTGTTCATCCTGCCGGTGCTGCTCGGCGTCGTCGCCGTCATCGCGCTGGCCGTCACGAGCCCTGACCGCATGCGTCGCATCACGGCGACGTGCTCCGACATGTCGGCGTACACCGGCGACTGCTACCAGTCGATCCACGGGATCTGGGGAATGGCGTCGGGAGGAATCTTCGGCGTGGGTCTCGGCAACTCGCAGGAGAAGTACGGCTGGCTGCCCGCCGCCGGCAACGACTTCATCTTCGCCATCGTCGGCGAAGAGCTCGGCCTGATCGGCTGCATCGTCGTGCTGGCCCTCTTCACGCTGTTCACCATCGGTGCCTTCCACATCATCCGCAAGACCGCCGATCCGTTCATCCGGGTCGCGGCCGGCGGGATCACCGTCTGGATCACCGGTCAGGCCGTGTTCAACATCGGCGTCGTGATCGGACTGTTCCCCGTCATGGGAGTGCCGCTGCCGTTCATGTCGCAGGGAGGAACGGCTCTCCTCGCCGTCCTCATCGCGTGCGGAGTGCTGCTGTCGTTCGCGCGCACCATCCCCGTCGCCGAGGGTCGTTCGGTGGCACGGACTCCTTCAGCAGGGCGGGGTAAGGTCACACGGTGACCACGTACCTTCTCGCCGGCGGTGGAACCGCCGGTCACGTCAACCCCCTGCTCGCCGTCGCCGATGCGCTGCGCGCCAGGGACGCCGATGCCTCGATCCTGGTGCTCGGAACGGCCGAGGGACTCGAGTCCCGACTCGTGCCGGCTCGAGGGTATGAACTCCTCATCGTCGACAAGGTGCCGTTCCCGCGGCGGCCCGACAAGCAGGCAGCTTTGTTCCCCGCCAGGTTCCGCCGCGCCGTCGCCCAGGTGCGCGATCACATCCGCGCTCACCGCGTCGACGTCGTCGTGGGCTTCGGCGGCTATGCCTCCGCCCCGGCCTACGTGGCAGCAGGCCGCGAGCGCGTGCCGTTCGTCGTGCACGAGGCCAACGCGAAGCCGGGCCTCGCGAACGTGCTGGGTGCTCGACGTGCCGCCGCCACGGGAGTCGCATTCGCCGGAACCCCTCTGCGCGGCGGCGAGGTGGTCGGCATGCCGCTGCGTCGAGAGGTCATCGAGCTCGACCGTGCGGCCTCTCGCGATGAGGCCGCCGCGCACTTCGGGCTCGACCCGGCGCGCCCGGTTCTTCTCGTCTTCGGCGGGTCGCTGGGTGCCCAGAGGCTGAACGAGGCCATCGCAGACTCCTGGGGCGACATCCTGGCCGCCGACTGGCAGTTGCTGCACGTCACGGGCGAACGCAGTGATCTGGCCGACCCCGAGGTGCCGGGATACACCATGCGCCGATACGTCGACCGGATGGACCTCGCCTTCGCGCTCGCCGACCTCATCGTCTCCCGTTCCGGCGCAGCCACCGTGAGCGAGATCAGCGCCCTGGGGATCCCCGCGCTGTACGTGCCGTACTCCGTCGGCAACGGGGAGCAGCGGCTGAACGCGGCGTCCGCCGTGGCAGCCGGGGCCGCTCGTCTTCTCGACGACGCCACCTTCGACGGCGACGCGGTGCGCCGCCTCGTGATCCCCGTCATGAACGATTCGCAGCAGCTCACGGCCATGCAGTCCGCCGCCGAGCAGGTGGGCACCCGCACCGGCACGGAGAACGTCGTCGCACTCGTGGATCGCGCCCTCCGGTCCTCCTGATCTCACCGTCGACACGGCTCCTCGACGCCGAATCGTCCTCACCGAAAAGTAGACTGAAACCGACATGATCAGACCTGACCTCTCCCTCCCGATCCCCGAGTCGATCTCCTCCGCGCACTTCATCGGCATCGGCGGATCCGGCATGAGCGGCCTCGCCAAGATGTTCCTCGACGCGGGGATCCGCGTCTCGGGAAGCGATCGAGCCGACAGCGACAACCTGCGCGCACTCGCGGCCGCCGGAGCGGATGTGCACGTCGGGCACGACGCGGCGCATCTCGGCGATGCCGACACGGTCGTCCACACCGGAGCGATCTGGCCGGAGAACCCCGAGTTCGTCACGGCGAAGCAGCGCGGGCTGCACGTGATCCACCGCTCGCAGGCCTTGCACTGGCTGATCGGATCGCGTCGACTGGTCTCCGTGGCCGGCGCGCACGGCAAGACGACGTCGACGGGCATGATCGTGACCGCGCTGCAGCAGCTCGGAGCCGACCCGAACTTCGTCAACGGCGGCGTGATCGAGCAGCTTGGCGTCTCGAGCGCCACCGGATCGGGTGAGCTCTTCGTGATCGAGGCGGATGAGTCCGACGGCACGTTCCTGCTCTACGACACGGCTGTCGCGCTGATCACCAATGTCGACCCCGATCACCTCGACCACTACGGGTCCGACGACGCGTTCCACGACGCGTTCGTGCGGTTCGCCGACGCGGCCACGGAGGCGGTCGTGATCTCCAGCGACGACGCCGGCGCCCTGCGAGTGGGAGCGGGGCTCTCGCACCCGAACGTCGTGACGTTCGGGCAGGCGGAGGATGCCGATGTCAGGGTGACCGACATCGTGGCGGCCGGGCCCGTCTCGGCCACCGTCAGCTCCGGAGCCGAGAGCGTGCGCCTCCAGCTCGCCGTGCCCGGCGTGCACAACGCCATCAACGCGGCAGGCGCCATCGCGGTCCTCCTCTCGGTGGGTTTCGGCCTGACCGAGTCCGCCAAGGCCGTCGAGGGCTTCGCCGGCACGGTCCGCCGCCTCGAGCAGCACGGCGTCGAGCGCGGCGTCACCGTCTACGACGACTACTCCCACCACCCGACCGAGGTGCGGGCGGCTCTCGAGGCGATGCGATCGATCGCCGGCACGGGCAGGATCATCGCGATCCAGCAGCCCCACACCTACTCGCGAACGCAGCACATGTTCCGCGAGTTCGCGGACGTGCTGGAGACGTATGCAGACCACACGGTCGTGCTCGACGTCTACGGTGCTCGCGAGGATCCGGTCCCGGGCGTCACGGGAGAGCTCGTGAGCGGGGCGTTCCACGACCCGTCGCACGTCCACTTCGTCGCCGACTGGCAGCAGGCAGCCGATTACACGGCATCCGTCGCTCGCGACGGCGATTTCGTCGTCACGCTCGGCTGCGGCAACGTCTACCAGATCATCCCGCAGGTGCTCGAGTCTCTGCGGACCACCGAGGTCTGACGCATGCGTCGTCCGCCTCCGCTTCCCACGCCTCCCGCGGGCACCGCGGAGGACACGCCCAGGCGACGGGAGGGTCCGGCGACGCGAGGGCGCGCGCGGGACGTCGAGCAGGACGAACGCACAGGTCCGCAGGCCGCGGCGGTCGGCCTCGACTCCGACGTCCGTGCGGACATCGACGGGGATGCCGGGGTGCGGCCGACATCGACGCGGGACGTCTGGCGGGCGGCGCGAGCGAGACGCAAGGCGCTGCGGGCCGAGATCCGACGGTTCACGCAGCGCTCCCGACGGCGTCGCATCATCTGGCTGAGCGCGGTCGGTGCTGTCGTCCTGCTGATCGGTGGCACCACCGCCGCGGCGTACAGCCCGCTGTTCGCCGTGGAGAAGATCACGGTCGTGGGCGCGACGACGCTGGATGCCGCGGCGGTGGAGGCCGCCCTCGGCGAGCAGGTGGGCACCCCCTTGGCGCTCGTCGACTCGAGCGAGGTCAAGGCCGCGCTGCTGGGATTCCCGCTGATCGAGACCTATGCGCTCGAGGCGAAGCCGCCGCACGATCTCACGGTGCGGATCGTCGAGCGCACGCCGGTCGGCGTGATCCGCTCGGATGCGGGCTATACGCTCGTCGACGCCGCGGGCGTCGCGCTGGCGACGACCTCCGATCAGCCGGCGGGACAGCCGGTGCTCGACATCGACGGCGGCACCGACTCGGTCGCGTTCGAGAGTGCGGGTCTCGTGGTGCGCTCGGTCCCCGCTGATCTGCGCGCGCTGCTGACCGGAGTGCAGGCCACGACAGCTGATGACGTGACGTTGACGCTCAGCAGCGGGCTGACGGTCGTCTGGGGCAGCTCGGATGACTCCCCGATGAAGAGCGAAGTGCTCACGAAGACGCTGCTCAGCAATCCTGAGGCGTCGACGATCGATGTCACATCGCCGCATGCGGTGGTCGTGGGCTGAGGTTTCGACGGCAAACGGGCGACACGCCCGTGTCGCTGCGTGTGCGCGGGGACGTGACGCTTACCTTCGAACAAGAGAAACCAATACCGGGAAATACTTTACACCTCTAGTTGAGGTTTAAGGTTCGGCCCGCGGAATCTCACCCCAGACAGGCTCGACTATTCGGAGGCCGGCCATGAGCCAGAACCAGAACTACCTCGCCGTGATCAAGGTCGTCGGCGTCGGCGGTGGCGGCGTCAACGCCGTCAACCGCATGATCGATCTCGGGCTCCGCGGAGTCGAGTTCATCGCAGTGAACACCGACGCGCAGGCGCTGCTCATGAGCGATGCCGACGTCAAGCTCGATGTCGGTCGCGAGCTCACTCGCGGACTCGGCGCCGGCGCTGACCCCGAGGTCGGCCGTCGCGCCGCCGAGGATCACGCCGAGGAGATCGAGCAGGCGCTCACCGGTGCCGACATGGTCTTCGTGACCGCAGGCGAGGGCGGTGGAACGGGAACGGGTGGAGCCCCCGTCGTCGCGCGCATCGCGAAGTCGATCGGCGCACTGACCATCGGCGTCGTGACGAAGCCCTTCTCGTTCGAAGGCCGTCGTCGTCAGAGCCAGGCTGAAGCCGGTGTGGTGAAGCTGAAGGAAGAAGTCGACACCCTCATCGTGGTGCCGAACGACCGTCTGCTCGAGATCAGCGATCGCGGCATCTCGATGATCGAGGCCTTCGCGACCGCGGACCAGGTGCTCCTCGCCGGTGTCCAGGGCATCACCGACCTCATCACGACTCCCGGTCTCATCAACCTCGACTTCGCCGACGTCAAGTCGGTCATGCAGGGCGCCGGTTCGGCACTGATGGGAATCGGATCGGCACGCGGTGCCGACCGTGCCATCAAGGCCGCCGAACTCGCGGTCGAGTCGCCGCTCCTCGAGGCCAGCATCGAGGGTGCTCACGGAGTCCTGCTCTCGATCCAGGGTGGTTCGAACCTCGGCATCTTCGAGATCCACGACGCTGCGGATCTCGTGAAGGAAGCCGCGCACCCCGAGGCCAACATCATCTTCGGTACGGTCATCGACGACACGCTCGGCGACGAGGTGCGTGTCACCGTGATCGCGGCCGGCTTCGACAGCGGTGAGCCTTCGCTGCGCCTCGACCCCATGGTCGTCTCGCGGCCCGCCGCGGCCAGCACGCTGCCCGAGGTGGCGCTATCGAAGGGCGAGGAGAGCAAGCCCGCTGCCGAGGCGCCCGCGCCCGAGAAGCCGCAGCAGCGCGTCCCGGCGACGAGCATCGAGCCTGCTTTCGCGGACGACGACATCGACATCCCCGAATTCCTGAAGTGACGCAGGCGCAGGGCCAGGCCGGGTCCGGTCTGGCAGCGCGGCTGTCGGCGATCGATCATCGGATCGCCGACGCCGCGCGCCTGGCCGGCAGGGACCCGGCGGAGATCTCCCGCATCGTCGTGACCAAGTTCCACCCGTCGTCGCTCGTTCGCGAGCTGCACGCGCTGGGTGTGCGCGACGTGGGGGAGAACCGCCAGCAGGAGCTCTCGTCGAAGACCGCCGAGCTGACGGACCTCGACCTCCGGTGGCACTTCATCGGGCAGGCGCAGACCAATAAGGCCGGTGCGATCCGCCGCAGCGCGGATGCCGTGCACTCGGTAGACCGCGACCGGCTGGCCGACGCACTGCATCGGGCGGCCGACGGGGATGACCTTCTCGACGTGCTCGTGCAGGTCAATCTCACCGATGATCACGGACGCGGCGGCGTCGCGCCCGCCGAGGCGGCCTCTCTCGCCGAGCACATCATGACGCTGCCCTCGCTGCGGCTTCGCGGTGTGATGGCGGTCGCGCCGCTCGATGAGGAACCCGCTTCCGCGTTCGCGCGCCTGCACTCGATCGCAGAGAGCGTGCGCGCCGTCGAGCCGTCGGCGACCTGGATGTCCGCAGGGATGACGGGCGATTTCGTCGAGGCCATCGAGGCCGGCGCGACACACCTGCGGATCGGCTCCGCAATCACGGGACCCCGCCCCGACCGGGGTTAACCTGTGAACAGACCAACCCGACACGTTCGAACCGGAGGACACGATGGGTAACCCGCTGAAGAAGACCATGGTGTATCTCGGCCTCGCTGACGAGGAAGAGGTCTACGAGGAGGAGCCGACCCCGGCCCGCTCGCACCGCGAGCGCGAACGCGAGGAGCCCGCTCCCGCGCCCGTGACCCCGCTACGGCGCCCCGTCGCCGTGCGCCAGCCCGCAGGAGGGGCAGTGAACGAGATCCTCACCGTGCACCCGAAGCAGTATCGCGATGCTCAGCTCATCGCGGAGAGCTTCCGCGAAGGTGTGCCGGTCATCATCAATCTCTCGCAGATGAGCGACGCAGACGCCCGCCGTCTGATCGATTTCGCCTCCGGACTCTCGCTCGGCCTGTACGGCCGCATCGAGCGGGTCACGTCGAAGGTCTTCCTCCTGTCGCCGGAGAACATCGCGGTCTCGGGTCACGGGGGAATCGCGCACGCGGACGCCGAGTCCGCGGGCTTCGACCAGTCGTAGACCGTGGGGTTCGTCGTCTCCATCGTCGCCAGCATCGTACATCTGGCTCTGCTGCTGTACCTACTGGTGCTCTTCGCCCGACTCATTCTCAGCTACATCCCGATGTTCAATCGGGAGTGGCGACCGAAGGGCGCCGGACTCGTCGCGGCTGAGCTCGTCTACACGGTGACCGATCCGCCCGTCCGGTTCTTCCGGCGGATCATCCCTCCTCTGCGAATCGGCTCGCTCTCCCTGGATTTCGGCTTCTCGATCACCATCCTGATCGTGCTGATCCTGATGAGCGTCGTCCGAAGCTTCATCTGAGACCCCTGGGACTTCGGCGCTCTGGAGTGTCGCGGGATCGCGACTGACAGGCTCGGGGACTATGCTTGGCTCCCAGGTGCGCGCCCCGGGTTCGCGCCGAATCTCGACCACGCCATTCCAAACTGGCAACCGAACTCATCGAAGGAGCCACCATGGCACTTACCCCGGATGACGTCGTCACCAAGCAGTTCCAGCACGTCCGCTTCAAGGACGGCTTCGACCCGGACGAGGTCGACGACTTCCTCGACGAGATCGTCATCGAGTGGCGCAAGGCCCTCGAAGAGAACGTCGAACTCAAGGCCAAGCTGGCCGCGTACGAATCCGGCGATGCACCGGCCGCTCCCGCAGCCGCTGCAGAGGCACCCGCCGCCGTGGTCGAAGAGGCTCCTGCGCCTGCTGCTGCCGCTCCCGCGGAGCCCGCTCCGTCGGGTTCGGCGACTGCGACCGCCGGCATCATCGAGCTCGCTCAGCGCCTTCACGACGAGCACGTCGCCGAGGGTGAGGCCAAGCGCGCCCAGCTCATCGCCGAGGCCGAAGGCGAGGTCAACCGCATCCGCACGGAGGCCGAGGCCAAGCAGCGCGAAGAGTCGGCTCGTCTCGAGCGCGAGCGCAACGCCCTCGAGGCCCGGATCACCGAGCTCCGCAACTTCGAGCGCGATTACCGCTCGCAGCTGCGCGGCTACATCGAGGGTCAGCTCCGCGATCTCGACGAGAAGTCGGCGTCGACGGACTCGACTCCGGTTTCCGCGATCGGACTGTAGGTCGTCCTTTTGCCAGGACGCCGTCCCCTTCGTCGGTCGGCGGCCGGCGCGATAGTTGCGGTTCTCGCAGCGATCGTGCTGGCCGCCGATCAGTTTGTGAAGTACCTCACGACCGAGAACCTGCCGCTCCAGCAGCCGGTGCCGGTGCTCGGTGAGTTCCTTCAGCTGTACTACGTGCGCAACCCCGGCGCAGCGTTCTCGCTCGGATCCGATGTCACATGGATCTTCACCATCGCTCTGGCGGTGGTGGCCGGTGTGATCGTGTGGAAGGCCCTGGGTCTTCAGTCACGCCTCTGGGCCGTCGTCCTGGGCTGCCTGCTCGGTGGAGTGCTCGGAAACCTCACCGATCGTCTCTTCCGCGATCCTGGTTTCCCCATGGGGCACGTGGTCGACATGATCTCGATGCCGTGGATGATGCCGGCGATCTTCAACGTCGCCGACATCTTCATCGTCACCGGGATGATCTCGGTCGCGCTGCTCGTCGTGCTGGGACTCCGCTTCGACGGCACCCGGGAGCGTGACCACGCTCCTGTGGAGACCGATGACGAAGCCGAGGCTGCCGCGTTGGCCGAGGAGACCGGAGGCGAGACCTCTCGCCCGGGTACCGCCTCTCCGGATGCCGCCGCCGCGGACGGACGCTGAGCATGGAATTCCGCACCCTCCCCGTTCCTGACGGGCTGGACGGGACGCGCGTCGACGCGGCACTCGCGAAGATGCTGGGCTTCTCGCGCACCTTCGCCGCCGAGGTCGCCTCGGCGGGCGGCGTGCGCGTCGACGGGGTGACGCTCGACAAGTCCGATCGCCTGCGCGGCGGAGGGTGGCTCGAGGTGGAGTGGCAGCCGAAGGAGGAGCCGCGGATCATCCCGATCGCGGTTCCGGAACTCGGAATCGTCTACGACGACGACGACATCGTCGTGGTCGACAAGCCCACGGGCGTCGCCGCTCATCCCTCGCTCGGATGGGAGGGGCCGACCGTCGTCGGCGCTCTCGCAGCGGCGGGGTTCCGGGTCGCCACGAGTGGCGCTCCGGAGCGGCAGGGGATCGTGCATCGTCTGGATGTCGGCACCAGCGGGCTCATGGTCGTCGCCAAGAGCGAGACGGCGTACTCGTCGCTGAAGCACGCGTTCAAGGAGCGCACGGTGGAGAAGATCTATCACGCCGTCGTCCAGGGGCACCCCGACCCGCTGACGGGGACGATCGATGCTCCGATCGGCCGGCATCCGAATCACTCCTGGAAGTTCGCCGTCGTTCCCGACGGCAAACCGTCGGTGACGCACTATGAGACCCTCGAGGCCTTCCCGGGAGCCTCGCTGCTCGAGATCCATCTCGAGACCGGACGCACGCACCAGATCCGCGTGCACATGGCGGCCCTGCGGCACCCGTGCGCGGGCGACCCGCTCTACGGAGCAGATCCGACGCTGTCGGCACGGCTCGGACTCACCCGACAGTGGCTGCACGCGCACAAGCTCGCCTTCACCCACCCGGCGACGGGGGAGTGGGTGCAGTTCGAGTCGGGGTACCCCGCGGATTTCGAACGTGCCCTGGAGATCCTGCGCGGCGAGTGAATCGACGCCGTCGATGTCGGCGGTGTGGGTCAGACTGAGCCCATGAGCATCGAGGTGCGACCCGCTACCGACTTCGACGACGTGGCCGCTCTCGTCGGCCCCAAGAAGCCGACGTCGAACGTGTGCTTCTGCCTGAGCTACCGCATCGGCAGCGCCGAGAACAGGGCGCTGCGAGGCGATAAGCGAGCGGAGCGCGTGCGTGAGCTCTGCCACCAGGATCCGCCTCCAGGCGTGATCGCGTACCTCGACGACGAACCCGTGGGCTGGGCGGCGGTGCATCCGCGCAGGGAGACGAGCTTCGCGCGCAACAGACTGATCCCGCATGTCGACGATCTCGATGTGTGGTCGCTCTGGTGCATCCGCGTCCGTCCAGGCCATCGGAAACAGGGCATCTCGCACGCTCTGATCGACGGAGCGGTGGCTCATGCGAAGAAGAGCGGCGCGCCCGCGATCGAGGGGTATCCGGTCGACAACCGTGGCGAGACGGTGAATCTCACGATGGCCTACGTCGGCACGATGGGGCTCTTCGAGAGTGCCGGATTCGCGAAGGCGGCCGACACCGGCTCGACGCTCGACGGCTTCCCGCGGGTGCTCATGCGACTCGATCTGCGAGATCCGCGCAACGGATCGAAGAAAGCGTGAACCCGACTGCACGTCAGAGGCAATACATAGTGTGAGCACAGACAGTGAGATCATCCGGCGGTCGCTGAGTCGGCCTGAGGCGTTCGCCGAGCTGTTCGACCGACATGCACGTGCGGTGAACGCGTTCGCGACATATCGGGTGGGTGCCCATGCCGCCGAGGACGTGCTCAGCGAGACCTTTCTCGTCGCCTTCCGCCGTCGAGGGGACTTCGACCTGAGCAAGCACTCAGCCTCTCCCTGGCTGCTCGGAATCGCCTCGCGGCTCATCCGTCGGCACAGAGCCGTCGAGGCACGGCATTGGCGCTCGTTCGCCGCGGTCGTCGGGGAGGACCATACGTCGCTCGGTGGACTCGATGACGCGATGCGGCGCGTGGACGCCGAGCGCGAAGTGCGTGCCCTGCGGCAGAAGATCGCGGCGTTGTCGCCCAAGGATCGGGAGACGCTTCTGCTCTACGCCTGGCAGGGGCTGAGCTACGAAGACATCGCGGAGAGTCTCGGTGTGCCTGTGGGGCACCGTGCGCTCCCGGTTGAATCGCGTTCGCACGCGACTCGATCCGGCGCGAAAGGCCCGTTCGTTCGAGATGCAGCAGGAAGGAGAAGTCCGTGGACGTGTTTGAGAAGGTTCAGAAGACCAAGCCGGATGTCGATGGTGTGGACTCGCATCTCGACTCGGCCCGCGCTCGACTGATGAGCGAGATCGCCGCGGGGAAGACCTCGGTGTCCGCTCGCCCTGCCGCACCGAAGCGGCTCGTGGCCGGCGTGCTCGTGGGCGCCGCACTGGCGGCCACGGCGGGCGTGCTGGTGATCACGGGACTCACCGAACAGCCGAAGCCCGTGATCGAGGCCGTTCCGACGCGGGAGCCAGGACAGACGCTGAAGCCGTCGCCGACGCCCGCGCCGACACAGGAGCCGATGACGGCTGCGGGGGCCTTCGGCGCCGCCGCGACTGCGGCTCGGTCGTTCACCGGCCTGACGTTGGCACCGGGACAGTACCTGCGCGTGCACACGCAGTTGGAGCAGATCGTCTATCACCAGCCCGATCCGAACGGCGGGCAGTATCAGGCGGATCGGTCGAACGCTCAGAACGCCTGGCGCGGAAGCTCCTCCTGGAACTCCTATGCGCCGGCCGACCCGACGCAGCAGTGGTTCTTCGCCACCGATCAGCCCTGGACAGTGAGCGACACCTTCGGGCCGGACGCCGCGGCGCTCGCCCAGGCGCACAAGGAGGCGATGGCCTCGGGCGGCGATCCGTACTTCTCGAACGGGCCGTCAGCACCCTGGGCCACCCCGGACGGGTACGGGCTCGTGGCGTTCTTCTCGGCGATGCCCACGGACCCGGCGGCGCTCATCGCGTGGATCCGAGAGAATCAGGGGATCGTCGCGGGCGATCAGGACTACAAGGTCGGGTGGGTCCTCATCGAGCTTCTGTCGTACAACATGGGGTCGGGGGCTGAGCGGGCGACGATGTACGACGCCCTCAGCATGCTTTCCGGGTCTGAGATCGTGTCCGCCGATGCGACCTCGGCGACGCTGCGGTTCTCGGCGTCGACAGAGGCTCTGTCGGGTCAGCCAGCGATTCAGCGGCGCTCGATCACGATCGACACGACCACGGGGCTCGTCACGGAGACGACCGCGGTGCTCGACGTCGCCTCTTCGCTGATCCCCGCCTCCCTGGCAGACGAGAGGCACGTCTTCACCGTGAGCGTCGTGGACTCGCTCCCCTGAAGCGATGCGGGACCCCGGAGCGGCAGGTGCGGCGACGCTCGATGTCGGATGCCGAAAGTAGACTCGAAGGCATGGCATCCGACTCCTTCGTCCACCTGCACGTGCACAGCGAGTACTCGATGCTCGACGGGGCGGCGAAGATCGCGGCGATGACGCAGGCGGCGGCAGATTACGACATGCCGGCCATCGCCGTGACCGATCACGGCAACACCTTCGCGGCGTTCGAGTTCTACAAGGCGGCGAACGCCGCGGGCATCAAGCCGATCATCGGTCTCGAGGCCTATGTGACTCCCGGCACGCATCGCAGCGACAAGACGCGTGTGCAATGGGGCTCCCCGGATCAGAAGAGCGACGATGTCTCCGGCTCCGGTGCCTACACCCACATGACGATGTGGAGCGAGAGCACGCAGGGGATGCACAACCTGTTCCGTCTCAGCTCGCTGTCGAGCATGGAGGGCTACTACTTCAAGCCCCGCATGGACCGGGAGCTCCTGCAGACATACGGCAAGGGCCTGATCGCCACCACAGGATGCCCCTCGGGTGAGATCCAGACGCGACTGCGCCTCGGCCAGTACGACGCCGCACGTGCGGCGGCCGCCGAGTTCCAGGACCTGTTCGGCAAGGAGAACTACTTCGCCGAGATCATGGATCACGGTCTCTCCATCGAGCGCAGGGTGATGACCGATCTGATCCGGCTCGCCAAGGATCTGAACATCCCGCTCGTCGGCACCAACGACTCGCATTACACGCACCAGCATGAGGCCGATGCCCATGAGGCGCTGCTGTGCGTGCAGTCCGGTTCGACGCTCGACGATCCCAACCGGTTCAAGTTCGACGGCGACGGGTACTACATCAAGACCGCCGCAGAGATGCGTCAGCTGTTCCGCGACCACCCCGAGGCCTGCGACAACACGCTGCTCATCGCCGAGCGGTGCGAAGTCGAATTCAACACCGCGGCCAACTACATGCCGCGCTTCCCCGTGCCGGACGGCGAGACGGAGGACAGCTGGCTCATCAAGGAGGTCGAAGCGGGCCTCCACTACCGATACCCGAGCGGCATCCCCGACAAGGTGCGCAAGCAGGCCGAGTACGAGACCGGCATCATCCTGCAGATGGGGTTCCCCGGCTACTTCCTCGTCGTCGCCGACTTCATCAACTGGGCGAAGGACAACGGAATCCGCGTCGGTCCGGGCCGTGGCTCGGGCGCCGGGTCGATGGTCGCCTACGCCATGAAGATCACCGACCTCGACCCGCTCGAGCACGGTCTCATCTTCGAGCGCTTCCTCAACCCCGACCGCGTCTCGATGCCCGACTTCGACGTCGACTTCGATGACCGTCGCCGCGGCGAGGTCATCGACTACGTGACGAGGAAGTACGGCTCCGAGCGCGTCGCTCAGATCGTCACCTACGGCACGATCAAGTCGAAGCAGGCTCTGAAGGATGCGGGGCGTGTGCTGGGATTCCCGTTCAGCATGGGCGAGCGGCTGACGAAGGCGATGCCGCCGCCCGTCATGGGCAAGGACATGCCTCTCGACGGCATGTTCGACTCGGCGCACCCCCGCTACAAGGAGGCGAGCGAGTTCCGTGCGCTCATCGAGACCGATCCCGAGGCGAAGACGGTCTTCGACCGCGCCCTCGGTCTCGAAGGTCTGAAGCGCCAGTGGGGCGTGCACGCCGCCGGTGTGATCATGTCGTCCGAGCCCCTGCTCGACATCATCCCGATCATGCGCCGCGAGCAGGACGGCCAGATCGTCACCCAGTTCGACTACCCGTCCTGCGAGTCGCTCGGGCTGATCAAGATGGACTTCCTGGGGCTCCGCAACCTCACGATCATCTCGGACGCTCTCGACAACATCCGCACCAACCGCGGGGAGGAGCTCGACCTCGAACACCTCGCCCTGGATGACCGCGGCGCCTACGAGCTGCTCGGTCGCGGCGAATCGCTCGGCGTCTTCCAGCTCGACGGCGGGCCGATGCGATCGCTGATGCGCCTGATGCGTCCGGACAACTTCGGCGACATCTCCGCGCTCATCGCGCTGTACCGCCCGGGTCCGATGGGTGCGAACTCGCACACGAACTATGCGCTGCGCAAGAACGGCCAGCAGCCGATCACACCGATCCACCCGGAGTTCACCGAATCGCTCGCCGACATCCTCGACGAGTCCTACGGCCTGATCATCTACCAGGAGCAGGTGATGGCCATCGCCCAGCGCGTGGCCGGGTTCTCGCTCGGCCAGGCCGACATCCTGCGCCGAGCGATGGGCAAGAAGAAGAAGTCCGAGCTCGACAAGCAGTTCGAGGGCTTCCAAGCCGGCATGCACGCGAACGGGTACTCCGACGGTGCCGTCAACGCGATCTGGGAGATCCTCCTCCCGTTCTCGGACTACGCCTTCAACAAAGCGCACTCGGCGGCATACGGGGTCGTCTCGTACTGGACCGCCTACCTCAAGGCGCACTATCCCGCCGAGTACATGGCCGCGCTGCTCACCAGCGTCGGCGACTCGAAAGACAAGATGGCGCTCTATCTCAACGAGTGCCGTCGAATGGGCATCAAGGTGCTGCCGCCCGATGTCTCAGAGTCGATCAAGTACTTCGCCGCTGTCGGCGACGACATCCGATTCGGGCTCGGTGCCGTCCGCAACGTCGGCAGCAACGTGGTCGAGGGCATCATCGCGGCCCGCAAGGATGAGCGATTCTCCTCGTTCCATCACTTCCTCGAGAAGGTCCCGCTGCACGTCTCGAACAAGCGCACGGTCGAGTCTCTGATCAAGGCCGGCGCGTTCGACTCGATGGGCGACTCGCGCCGTGCGCTGCTCGAAGTCCACGAGGATGCCGTCGAGGCGGCTGTGGATCGCAAGCGGAACGAAGCACAGGGTGCGATCGGCTTCGACTTCGACAGTCTGTACGACGGAATGGAAGAGGCGCCGCCTGCCAAGGTGCCCGCCCGCCCCGAATGGATCAAGAAGGACAAGCTCGCTTTCGAGCGCGAGATGCTCGGGCTCTACGTGTCGGACCACCCCCTGGCCGGGCTCGAGGTGCCTCTGGCGAAGCACGCGTCGATCTCGATCCACAACCTCATCAACTCGGAGGACATGCAGGACGGTGAGCAGGTCACCGTCGCCGGTCTCGTCACGAGCGTGCAGCATCGCGTCGCGAAGGCCAGTGGCAATCCGTACGGAATGATCACCGTCGAGGACTTCAACGGCGAGGTGACGGTCATGTTCATGGGCAAGACGTACACCGAGTTCCAGCACATCCTGCAGCAGGACTCGATCCTCGCCGTGCGCGGCCGGGTGTCGAAGCGTGATGACGGACTCAACCTGCATGCGCAGTCGGCGTTCGCGCCGGATGTCGGTTCCTTCGACGCCGCGGGTCCGCTCTCGCTCGTGCTCGCCGAGCAGAGGGCGACGGAGCGGGTGATGCACGAGCTCGCCGACGTGCTGCGCCGTCACAACGGGGACACCGAGGTCGTGCTGCGGGTGCACCGCGGCGGCACGGCGAAGGTCTTCGACGTGCCGATGCCGGTCAAGGTCTCGGCCGATCTGTTCGGAGATCTCAAATCGCTGCTCGGGCCGACCTGCCTGGGCTGAGCACCAGCGGACGCTGCCGCTCGATGGGTCCTCACGGACGCACCGGGTAGTATCGGGACGCGTTCGGGTGCACGACGACTAAGGCTCTGCACCGTGGCGAAAGGACCCTCCCCATGAGCACGGAATCACCCTTCCTGAACAGTGACGACTCAGCTGCAGACCGGTCGTCGGCGTCAGACGAGTCACCTCTCGACGAGGACTTCTCCGATGACGACGGCGTGCTCTATGACGATGAGGTGACGCCGGAGTACGGCATCCTCGGATTCACCTTGCGGGAGCTGCTCATCGTCGGCGTGTGGCTGATCGCCTTCATCGCGTCGTTCTTCCCGTACGTCGGAGACTCGTCCATCTGGGGTGCCGGAATCCAGTGGGTCCTCCCGATCGGCGTGCCGACGGTCGCCGTGTTCCTGCTGGTCCTCCGCCGTTTCTCACCCGACGGCATCCGCCGGGTCGGCTCGCTGGGGATCGACCAGTTCGCTTCCGTGGCGTTCTCCGTCTCAGCGGTCTTCTGGCTCGGCGCACTCTGGAACGCCGTCGCGTTCGCGATCGAGTTCGGTGTCTTCGGGCTGCCCTGGAACGGCGTCGTTCAGCTGCTCGCAGCGCTCGCGCTCGTCGTCCTCACGGTCTTCGCTCCGCTGGTGCCCGGCCTCAAGGAAGACTTCCAGGGCCGACTCGTCACGCTCGCGCACCGCAACGCCAATCCGGTCCGACCGGTCATCGCGCGTCCTCGCCCCGAGCCTGCCGCCCCGGGCGCCGACGCTCCCGTCGCCGTCGAGGCCGATACTTCGGCCGACACGGACCTGCGACCTGCGTCGTACGCATCGCCCGCCTCGTCGAGCGATGTCGCTCCTGAGGCCCACACCGCCGCGACGGATGCCGCGCCGACGGCCTACGCGACGGACGCTGCACCGACGGCCTACGTGACGGACGCCTACGGGACGGACGCCGCGCCGACGGCCTACGGGACGGACGCCGCACCGACGGCCTACGCGACGGACGCTGCCCCGACCGCCTACACGACACCCTCGGCGGAGGGGATCGACGTCGAACTGTCCCGTGAGCAGGCGACCGATGAGGTCGCCCGTCTCGATGTCGCCGAGCAGGTGCCGCTGTCCTCCCACGCGTCGGGCGGGGGGACCGGGACCGAGGAGACGACCTCCGATGAGGAGTACACCCCGGCGTACTCGCGCCGGTCGCGCGGCCAGGAACCCGAGATCGTGTCCGACACCGGAAGCATCGAGTCGCTTCTCGGTGCGACCGCGCGCGATGTCTCGTCGCCCGAGACGACCGCGTTCCCCGCCGTCGAACACGACTCGGACTTCGCCGCGACGAGCCCTCAGGACGCCTACTCGACCCCGCAGCCCTTCTGGATCCTCGCGCCGACCGAGCGGGACGTGCATGACGAACGCGGCGAGGTCATCTTCCGAATCGGACCGAATGCGTGGGCGCTCGTCATCGAGGACCGCGGTGGCGCCTATGTCATCCGACACGACGACGGTCGCATCGGCTACCTGCACGACATCTCAGACATCACGAAGGGCTGATCTTGCGCACGATCGATCTGCGAGGGCGCACGCTCTCGCCGGCTGACATGCTCGCGGCCGTGCCGCGAGCCACCCAGGCACGGGCCGAGGCTCTCGACACCGCCACGCGCATCGTCGACGACGTGCGCGAGCGCGGCGAAGAGGCGCTGCGCGAACAGGCTGAACGCTTCGATCGTGTCACGGGTCATGAGATCCGCGTGCCCGCGCAGCACATCGCCGATGCTCTCGAGACCCTCGCGCCTGCTGTCCGCGATGCCCTCGACGAGGCGATCCGCCGGGTGCGCATCGCCTCCGAAGCCCAGGTTCCCGAACGTCGGATCACCCGGATCGGCGCCGGCGCGACGATCACCCAACGCTGGCAGCCTGTGCACCGCGCGGGCGTGTACATCCCCGGCGGCAAGGCGGTGTATCCGTCCAGCGTCATCATGAACGTCGTCCCCGCCCAGGTCGCGGGCGTCGAGCAGATCGCGCTCGCTTCACCGCCCCAGGCGGATCAGGGAGGTCGCGTCCACCCCACGATCCTCGCCGCGGCAGGCCTCCTCGGCATCACGGAGGTGTACGCCATCGGCGGTGCCGGCGCCATCGGTTCCTTCGCGCACGGCGTCGCCGGCATCGGACTCGACCCGGTCGACGTGCTGTCAGGGCCCGGCAACAACTACGTCGCCTCCGCCAAGCGGGCGGTGGCCGGGGTCGTCGGCACGGACTCCGAGGCGGGGGCCACCGAGATCCTCGTCGTCGCAGATGCCGCCGCCGACCCGCGTCTCATCGCCGCCGACCTCGTCAGTCAGGCCGAGCACGACGAGCAGGCTTCGGCCGTCCTCGTCACCGACTCGCCTCAGCTCGCCGATCGTGTCGCCGAAGAGGTGGCGCGGCAGGCCGGCGCGACCCGTCATGCGACCCGGGTGGCCGCAGCTCTCGACGGACCGCAGTCCGCCATCGTGCTCGTCGACGACCGTGCCATGGCCACGGCGTTCAGCAATGCGTACGCTCCCGAGCACCTCGAACTTCACCTCGAGGACGCCGAGGACGCCGCCGACAGCTTCACGAGCGCAGGTGCGGTGTTCGTCGGCGACCACACGCCGGTGAGTCTGGGCGACTACATGGCGGGCAGCAACCATGTTCTGCCGACCGGGGGACAGGCGCGCTATGCGCCGGGACTCGGCGCCTACACGTTCCTTCGTCCGCAGCAGGTGATCTCCTACGATCGGGCCGCCCTGGCCGAGGTCCGTGAGGGGGTCGTCGCCCTCGCCGAGACCGAAGTGCTCCCCGCGCATGGCGAGGCGATCGAGGCGCGTTTCACCGCGTAGGATCGGTCAGATGCACTGCCCCTTCTGCCGTCACTCGGACTCTCGCGTCATCGATTCCCGCACCAGCGACGACGGTCTCTCGATCAGGCGCCGTCGTCAGTGCCCTGAGTGCGGCGGGCGTTTCACGACCACCGAGACGGCCAGCCTCAACGTCATCAAGCGTTCGGGCGTCATGGAGCCGTTCAGTCGCGAGAAGGTGATCTCCGGCGTGCGCAAGGCGTGTCAGGGGCGCCCCGTGACCGAGGCCGATCTGGCGGTCCTCGCTCAGCGTGTCGAGGAGGCCGTGCGGCAGACAGGTGTCTCGCAGCTCGATACGAACGAGATCGGCTTGGCCATCCTCGGACCCCTCCGCGACCTCGATGAGGTCGCATACCTGCGGTTCGCGAGCGTGTATCAGGCTTTCGACTCGCTCGAGGATTTCGAGAGCGCCATCACGGATCTGCGTGCCGACCACGTCAAGCCGGAGCCTGCCGACCGGTAATCTGGCAGGGATGTATCCGCTGCTCTTTCGCGCTGTCCTGTCGCGCTTCGACCCCGAGTTCGCCCACCACGCCGGTATGGCGGTGATCCGCGTGCTCGGAGTGCCGCCGCTCTCCTGGGCGACGCGGGCACTGACGAAGCCGGACCCGTCGCTGCGGGTGGACGCACTCGGACTGAGCTTCTCCTCGCCCTTCGGCATCGCCGCCGGGTTCGACAAGAACGCGATCGGTGTCCGCGGCCTTGCAGCGCTCGGCTTCGGCCACGTCGAGGTCGGCACCGTCACCGCGATCCCGCAGGAGGGCAACCCGAAGCCCCGACTGTTCCGGCTGATCGCCGATCGTGCGGTCATCAACCGCATGGGATTCAACAACGAGGGCGCGGATGCCGCGGCCCGGCGCCTCGCGCGGTTGCGTCGCGGCGCCCCTGACACGGTCATCGGAGTCAACATCGGCAAGAGCCGTGTCGTCGACGTCGAGGACGCCACTGCCGACTACGTCGCTTCGGCGACGCGGCTGGCCCCGCTGGCCGACTACCTGGCCGTCAACGTCTCGTCCCCGAACACCCCGGGTCTTCGGGGACTGCAGGCGGTGGAGACGTTGGCTCCGCTGCTCCGGGCGGTGCGCGCGGCATCCGGAAAGACTCCGCTGCTCGTCAAGATCGCCCCCGATCTGGCTGACGACGAGATCGCCGCGATCGCGAAGCTCGCCGTCGACGAGGACCTCGCCGGCATCATCGCGCACAACACCACGATCAGCAGGGATGGACTCACGACGGACGCGGCGACGGTCGCGGCCATCGGAGCGGGCGGCCTCTCCGGCGCGCCCCTCAAGGAGCGCTCGCTTCAGGTGCTGCGTCTGGTTCGCTCGACCGTGCCCGCCGAGTTCTGCGTCATCGCCGTCGGGGGAGTGGAGACGCCCGCGGACGTTCAGGAGCGACTCGAAGCGGGCGCGACGCTCGTGCAGGGCTACACGGCGTTCCTGTACCGCGGTCCGTTCTGGGGACGCGAGATCAACCGGGGCCTCGTCGCACGCTGAGAAGCTGCGCGTACGAACAAGAGAGGCGCCTCGTGCTCATAGAGCACGAGGCGCCTCTCTCGATGATTCAGGGGATCAGGCGGGGCGGTCGCCGCGCTTGACCTGCGGCTTCGGCAGACGCATGAACCGCATCTGCAGCGACCGCATCGCGGCGTACCAGCCGAGACCGCGCTCCATGCGGTCCTTGCCGAACTTCGCGGCGACCTTGCGCTTGACGCGCATCCCCAGCAGGATCATGCCGCCGATCGCGAGGATCAGGTACGCCATCATGACCAGGTACGCCCAGCCGGCGATCGCGAAGCCGCCGATGGCGAGGTTGGCCGGAAGGAGCGAGATGAGGATGACGAGCACCATGACGCCCATCACGAACTCGGCGGGGTGCCATCCGGCGTCCACGTAGTCGCGGACCCAGCGGCGCTGCGGGCCCTTGTCGCGAGCCGGGAGGTACTTCTCCTCGCCGGCCGCCAGACCGGCCTGCGCGCGGTTGCGTCGCTCGCTGAGCTCGGCGCGCGCTGCGGCCTTGGCCTCCTTGGTGTTCGCGACCAGAGGACGGCGGCGGGCCGCTTCCTGCTCGGCCCGGGTCGGCGTCGCGCGTCCCTTGCCCGACGCGGTCGTCTCGGCGGCGTCGTCGTTCGTCGAAGGGGGGACAGGGGTAGTGGCCACGAGGTTCCTCGGTTCAGTGAAGGCGGATCACCTTAAGATTACTCGCATGACATCTCCTGCCCAGCCCGGTGACCAGAATCTGTCCAGCGAACGCGAGCCGGCCGTCCTCGAGGCCGCAGCCACAGGGTTCCCGGCCGCGCTGAGCGACCTGGGCGCACTCGTCCGCATCCCCGGCATGGCCTGGCCCGCGTTCGACCAGACGCAGCTCGAACGCAGCTCGGAGGCGGTCGCCGCGCTCGCGACGGCGACGGGGGTCTTCGACGACGTGCGGGTGCTGCGCGCCGCGATCCCCGGCACCGCCGAGCACGGGCAGCCTGCCGTGCTCGCGACGCGTGCTGCGCGCAACGGCAAGCCGACGATCCTGCTCTACGCGCACCACGACGTGCAGCCTCCGGGAGACGACGCGCTGTGGGAGACGCCGCCGTTCGAGCCAACGGTGCGCGACGGACGCCTGTACGGGCGCGGAGCCGCCGATGACAAAGCGGGCATCATGGCGCACATCGCCGCGATCCGCGCTGTGGCCGAGGTCGTGGGCGACGATCTCGAGCTCGGGATCGCGATGTTCATCGAGGGGGAGGAGGAGTACGGATCGCGCTCCTTCGCTCAGTTCCTCGCGGACTACAAGGAAGCGCTCCGGGCGGATGCGATCGTGGTCGCCGACTCGGGCAACTGGGATTCGGTCACCCCCGGCCTCACCGTCTCGCTCCGTGGCAACGCGCGCTTCACCGTGCGCGTGCGCACCCTCGACCATGCGTCTCACTCGGGCATGTTCGGCGGAGCGGTTCCGGACGCCATGATGGCCACGGTGAGGATGCTCGCCACGCTCTGGAACGAGGACGGCTCCGTCGCCGTCGAGGGGATGACCGAGCGCGACGCGCCGACGCCGGAGTACACCGAGGAGACGCTCCGCGATGAAGCGGGTCTTCTTCCTGGCACGTCTCCGGTCGGCGGGGGCAGCATTCTCAGCCGGATCTGGAACAAGCCGGCGGTCACGGTCATCGGGATCGATGCGACGAGCGTCGCCGCGGCGTCGAACACCCTCCTTCCCGAGGTGACGGTGGTCGTGAGCGCGCGCGTCGCGCCAGGTCAGACGGGGGAGGAGGCGTATGCCGCCCTCGAGGCGCATCTGCGCGCGAACGCGCCGTTCGGTGCGGAGCTGACCTTCACCGACGTCGACCTGGGAAACGGCTTCCTCGTCGACACCAGCGGCTGGGCGGTCGCCCTCACCCGCGATGCGATGCGCGACGGGTACGGTGTGCCGCCGGTCGACCTCGGCGTCGGCGGTTCGATCCCGTTCATCGCAGATCTGGTGCGGGAGTTCCCCGATGCGCAGATTCTCGTGACCGGCGTCGAGGACCCGCACTCGCGTGCCCACAGCCCGAATGAATCGCTGCACCTCGACACGTTCCGCCATGCGGTCGCGACCGAGGCTCTGCTGCTCTCGCGCATGAACGACATCATCATCTGAGCCGCATCCGCGAGCCTGAGGGTAAAATCGAGATACCAGCCGTGCGAGCGCGGCCCGTCACAAGGAGCGACATGAGCGACACCACACTGACTTCGGCAGAGACCACCCAGGCGCACGGCGTGAAGCTGACCGATGCCGCGGCCACGAAGGTCAAGAACCTTCTCGAGCAGGAGGGCCGCGATGACCTGCGTCTGCGCGTAGCCGTTCAGCCCGGCGGATGCTCCGGCCTGATCTACCAGCTGTACTTCGACGAGCGATTCCTCGAGGGCGACGAGACCGTCGACTTCGACGGCGTCGAGGTCATCATCGACAACATGAGCGTCCCGTACCTCGACGGCGCCTCCATCGACTTCAAGGACACGATCTCGGAGCAGGGCTTCACGATCGACAACCCCAACGCCGCAGGCAGCTGCGCCTGCGGAGACAGCTTCCACTGATCCGAACCCCTCCGCCAACCTGCGTGGTTGGCATGAATCAGGTGTGAGGTTGCCCTAGACTTGGGTGTGCCCTGTCCGCAATCTGAAAGGTGCATCGTGCCCTCGAAACGCCGCCTTCGTTGGGCCGCTCTCCCCCTGGGAGTAGCGGCAGCCGTGGCCCTGGCGGGATGTACTGCCACTGAGCTGAACGGTTACCTCCCGGGCTTCGTGGAGGGTGAGCCTGCGGCCACCAACCAGACCGAGCGCGTCTCGTCGCTCTGGGTCAACTCCTGGATCGTCCTCCTCGCCGTCGGCGTGATCACCTGGGGCCTGATGGCCTGGGCCGCGATCGCCTACCGTCGCCGGAAGGGTCAGACCGGACTGCCCGTGCAGATGCGGTACAACATGCCGATCGAGATCTTCTACACGGTCGTGCCGCTGATCCTCGTGCTGGGCATGTTCTTCTTCACCGCGCGTGACCAGTCGGCGATCGAGACGAAGTGGGACGAACCCGACGTCGAGATCACGGCCATCGCCAAGCAGTGGGCGTGGGACTTCCAGTACGACGGTGAAGAAGAGGACAACTCCGACGCCGTCTGGACGATGGGAATCCAGGCCCAGCCGGACGCGGACGGCACCATCGATCAGGCGCAGCTCCCGACGCTGGTGCTGCCGGTCGACCAGAAGGTCACGATCAACCTGCAGTCCCGCGATGTCATCCACTCGTTCTGGATCATCGACTTCCTGTACAAGAAGGACATGTACATCGGGAAGGACAACTCCTGGTCCTTCATCCCGACCCGAGTCGGCGAGTACGCCGGCAAGTGCGCCGAGCTCTGCGGCGAGTACCACTCGATGATGCTCTTCAACGTCAAGGTCGTCGAGCAGGACGAGTACGACGCCTACCTCCAGACTCTCGAGGAGGAAGGCAACACGGGAGACATCACGGACGCGTACGACCGTCTGTCGAACTACCCGGGGACCACCGCCCCGACCTCCGAGGAAGGAGAGGAGTAAGCCATGTCGACCACTGAAGCCCCCCGCACCGACGAGGCCCCTCGCTCTCGACCCACCACCCTGCCCGCACGTCAGGCTGCTCTCATGAGCTCGTCGCGTGTCGAGCAGAAGGGCAACATCGTCGTCAAGTGGATCACCTCCACCGACCACAAGACGATCGGGTACATGTACCTCATCGCCTCGGTGCTGTTCTTCCTCCTCGGCGGCGTGATGGCACTCGTCATCCGTGCTGAGCTCTTCGCTCCGGGAATGCAGATCATCCCGACCAAGGAGCAGTACAACCAGCTCTTCACGATGCACGGCACGATCATGCTGCTGATGTTCGCGACACCGCTGTTCGCCGGCTTCGCCAACGCGATCCTGCCGCTGCAGCTCGGCGCCCCGGACGTCGCCTTCCCGCGTCTGAACGCGTTCGCGTTCTGGCTGTTCCTCTTCGGCTCGACGATCGCCGTCGCCGGCTTCCTCACCCCGCAGGGTGCGGCCTCGTTCGGATGGTTCGCCTATCAGCCGCTCGCCAGTGCGTCCTTCTCTCCGGGTGCCGGTGGAAACCTCTGGATGCTGGGTCTCGGCATCTCGGGCTTCGGAACCATCCTCGGCGCCGTGAACTTCATCACCACGGTGATCACGATGCGCGCACCGGGTATGACGATGTGGCGCATGCCGATCTTCTCGTGGAACACGCTCATCACGAGCCTCCTCATCCTGATGGCCTTCCCGGTGCTCGCCGCCGCGATCTTCGCCGCAGGTGCGGACCGCGTGCTCGGCGCTCACATCTACGACCCGGCCAACGGCGGTGTCCTGCTCTGGCAGCACCTGTTCTGGTTCTTCGGTCACCCTGAGGTCTACATCATCGCTCTGCCGTTCTTCGGCATCGTCTCCGAGATCTTCCCGGTCTTCAGCCGCAAGCCGATCTTCGGATACAAGACGCTCGTGTACGCGACGATCGCGATCGCCGCACTGTCCGTCGCCGTGTGGGCTCACCACATGTACGTGACCGGCTCTGTGCTGCTGCCGTTCTTCGCCCTCATGACGATGCTCATCGCAGTGCCGACGGGAGTGAAGATCTTCAACTGGATCGGCACGCTGTGGCGTGGATCGGTGACCTTCGAGACCCCGATGGTGTTCGCACTGGGCTTCCTGGTGTCGTTCGTCTTCGGTGGCCTGACCGGTGTCATCCTCGCGGCTCCGCCGCTGGACTTCCACCTGTCCGACTCGTACTTCGTGGTCGCGCACTTCCACTACGTCGTCTTCGGCACCGTCGTGTTCGCCATGTTCGCCGGGTTCTACTTCTGGTGGCCGAAGTGGACCGGACGCATGCTCAACGAGCGCCTGGGCTACGTGCACTTCTGGATGCTGTTCATCGGCTTCCACATGACGTTCCTCATCCAGCACTGGCTGGGCGTCGACGGCATGGTGCGTCGCTACGCCGACTACTCGCCGGAAGACGGATGGACGTGGGGCAACCAGGTCTCGACGATCGGCGCGATCATCCTCGGTGCCTCGATGCTGCCCTTCTTCCTGAACGTGTGGATCACGGCTCGCAAGGCTCCGAAGGTCACGGTGAACGACCCGTGGGGCTACGGCGCTTCGCTCGAGTGGGCGACGTCCTGCCCGCCGCCGCGTCACAACTTCACGTCGATCCCGCGTATCCGCAGTGAGCGTCCCGCGTTCGACCTGAACCATCCCGAGGCTGCGGAGTTCACGCCCGCTGCGCCCGGCGAGCGAGAGGGCCACTGAGCCATGCGCGACAATGTCATCCTCTGGTGGGTCCTGACCGCCTTCTTCGCCCTGGTCGGCGTCGTCTACACCGGCTGGCACATCCTCGCCACGCCGTCGGACAATTTCGCCGCGCGGATCGAATGGGTCGGCACCGTGGCGCTGTTCTTCGCCGCGTTCATGGGCGCGATGATCGCGTTCTACCTCGACCGCACGCACAAGGCTCAGAACGGCGAATTGCCTGAGGACATCCTCACGAGCGACATCGACGACGGAGACCCCGAGCTCGGCGAGTTCAGCCCCTGGTCCTGGTGGCCGATCGTCCTCGCGGGTTCCGCTGCCGTCTTCGTCGTGGGACTGGCCGTCGGACACTTCCTGCTTCCGATCGGCCTGGCGATCTTCGTCGTCGCGATCGTCGGCTGGGTCTACGAGTACTACCGCGGGAACTTCGCCCGCTGATCTGCATGCAGAAAGCCCCTGGCATCTCCATCCCAGGGGCTTTCTGCATGTCCTGTCGCTACGCGCGGCTGCGGACACGGGCGATGCCCGTCAGCGGGTCGACAGGCCGACGGTGGACGCCGTCGGCGTCCTCCACGGGATAGCCCTCCCTGACCCAATACTCGAACCCGCCGATCATCTCGCGAACGGCGTAGCCGAGCTTCGCGAACTCCAGAGCGCCCTTCGCGCCGGCGTTGCACCCCGGGCTCCAGCAGTAGACGACGACGGCGGCGTCGAGGGGGATCTCGGCAGGAGCGCGGCTCGTGATCTCGCTGTAGTGCATCTGTGTCGCTCCAGCGACGCGTCCCTGCGCCCACGCTTCCTCTGAGCGGACATCGATGATGACGATGTCGTCTTCGGAGCGGAGAGCGGCATACACATCGCTCGCATCGGTCTCGTAGGCGAGCTTGGCGGCGTAGTAGTCAGCGCGATCGATCATGCGCTCAGCCTAGGCAACGGCGCGAGGTCCCGCCGTCATCATCCGGACGGCGGCGCACTGGATTCCGCCAATGTGGAGTGCAGGCTCAGAGCTCCGCTGTCATCTGGACGCGGCGTCCGTATCGGTCGAGGCCGAGGGCGGCCTCGGTCTCCACCAGGCCGCGCTGGAACGGCGTCTCGGGGATGCTCTCGAGGAACCCGCACGACGCGTAGAAGGGCGCGTTCCACGGGATCTCGGCATAGGTCCGCAAGCTCATGCGCGTGTAGCCGCGATCCCGCGCCTCATCGAGTGCAGCGCTCACAAGGCGGCGTCCGAATCCCTGTCGTCCCACGGTGGGGAGGACAGACAGCTGTTCGAGGTGCGCATGACCGTCGGAGTCCAGGACATGGACGAAACCCACAGGGGAGGAGCCCTCTGACTCTTCCAGAACGAGAACGAATCCCGGCTCGGCGAGGCGTTCGGCACCGTTCGCAGCGGGAGGCCATACTGGCGCCCCCAGACTGTCGATCAGGAGAGCGTCAGCCTGGGCCTCGATGGCGGTCAGGAGCTCCGCATCCTCGGACGTGGCGGGCCTGATCGCAGCGCTCATCGGTTCGTCTCCGCGATCGCAGCGACCGCTTCGATCTCCACCAGCTGGTCGTCGTACCCCAGCACGGTGACGCCCATGAGGGTGCTCGGTACGTCGTGCTCCGCGAAGGCCTCGTGAACGACGTTCCATGCAGTGACCAGATCAGCCTGAGACGACGACGCCACGAGGACCCGCGTGCTGATGACGTCGGCGATCGTGGCGCCACTGGCGCGCAGCGCGAGATCGAGGGTCTCCAGGCAACGTGACGCTTGCGCGGCGTAGTCGCCGGGGGCCGTGGTGGTTCCGTCGTCCTCGAGCGGGCAGGCGCCCGCGAGGAAGATGAGTCGGGAGCCCGCCGGAGCAGTGGCGGCGTAGGCATAGGGGGCGGCAGCGAGATCGGCGGATCGGATGAGTTGGACTGCGGAGGTCATGGCACGATCCTTCCACGTTCATTTGAGAGCCTCCCGGACATGAAGAAGGCCCTGTCCGAAACGGACAGGGCCTTCTTGCGGGGGAGCGGCGATGTTACTCGTCGTCCTCGGACTTCTTCTTGCGAGGCTTCTTCACCGGCTCGGTCGCGATGACCGTGCTGGGAGTGTTCGCCGTCTCGTCGACGTGCGTCTCGCTGACGGTGATCGGAGCGTCGGGGACGCCGGCGCGCTCATGGGCGCCCTGGATCTCCGCCGCCTCGGTCTCATCGTTCTGAGCCGTGACGTGGTGCTGGTGAGCGTCCGCAGCTTCGATCTCCGCCTGCGTGAGCGGCGCGAGCCGGTCCTCGAAGAACCACCGTGAGATGGAAGAACGGAGGTTCTCCGTCCACGAGATTCGTCCCTTCGCGTTCGGACGCACGACCAGAGGCTCGTAGTTGTCCACATCGATGAGCTTCCAGCGGTCGTACGTGTCGACCGGCTGGTGCACCTCGATGAACTCGCCGCCGGGAAGGCGGACGATGCGTCCGGACTCGAAACCGTGCAGCACGATCTCGCGGTCCTTCTTCTGCAGCGCGAGGGCGATCCGCTTGGCGATGAAGTAGCCGAGGACCGGTCCGACGAACAGCAGCGCCTGGAGCGCGTGGATCACGCCCTCCATGGTCAGCATGAAGTGCGTCGCGATGAGGTCGGAGGATGCTGCAGCCCACAGGACGGCGTAGAAGATCACGCCGGCGACGCCGATCGCGGTGCGGGTCGCCGCGTTGCGCGGACGCTGAGCGATGTGGTGCTCGCGCTTGTCTCCCGTGATCCACGCCTCGATGAAGGGGTAGATCGCGACGAGCACGATGAAGAGCCCGAGGACGACCAGCGGCAGCAGGATTCCGAACGACCAGGTGCGATCGAGGAAGACCACGTCGAGGTTGGACGGAGCGAGGCGCAGGGCGCCGTCCGCGAATCCGATGTACCAGTCAGGCTGAGTACCGGCGGAGACGGGGGAGGGGTCGTACGGGCCGTAGTTCCAGATCGGGTTGATCTGGAAGAACGTCGCGATCAGCACGATCGTGCCGAAGACGATGAACAGGTAGCCGCCCATCTTCGACATGTACACCGGCATCATCGGGTAGCCGACGACGTTGTCGTTCGTGCGGCCGGGGCCGGCGAACTGCGTGTGCTTGTTGACGATCATCAGCATGAGGTGCACGGCGATGAGGCCGATCACCAGCAACGGCAGCAGCAGGATGTGCAGCGTGTACAGGCGACCGACGATGTCCGTACCCGGGAACTCGCCGCCGAAGAGGAGGAACGAGGTCCAGGTTCCGATCAGCGGGATGCCCTTGATCATGCCGTCGATGATGCGGAGACCGTTGCCCGAGAGCAGGTCGTCGGGAAGCGAGTATCCGGTGAAGCCCTCGGCCATCGCCAGGACGAACAGCACGAAGCCGATCACCCAGTTGAGCTCGCGGGGCTTGCGGAATGCGCCGGTGAAGAACACGCGCAGCATGTGCACGCCGATTCCCGCGACGAAGACGAGTGCGGCCCAGTGGTGGATCTGGCGAACCAGGAGACCACCGCGGAGGTCGAACGAGATGTGCAGCGACGACTCGAGTGCCGCCGACATCTCGATGCCGCGCATCGGAGCATAGGCGCCCGTGTAGTGCGTCTCGACCATGGAGGCCTGGAAGAAGAACGTCAGGAAGGTTCCGGACAGGAACACGACCACGAAGCTCCACAGCGCGATCTCACCGAGCATGAACGACCAGTGGTCGGGGAAGATCTTGCGTCCGAGCTCCTTGACGAAGCCGGAGATGCTGGTGCGCTCATCGATGTAGTTCGACGCGGCGCCGACGAATCGGCCGCCGAGAGGCGCCTTGTTGTCCTTGTCCTCTTTGGACAGCGTTGCGGTGCTCAATGGCGCTCCCAGAAGCTCGGGCCGACGGGCTCGGTGAAGTCACTGCGTGCGACGAGGTAGCCCTCGTCGTCGACGGTGATGGGCAGCTGCGGCAGCGGACGCGCGGCAGGTCCGAAGATGACCTTGGCGTGATCTGTGACGTCGAACTGCGACTGGTGGCAGGGGCAGAGGAGGTGGTGCGTCTGCTGCTCGTAGAGTGCCACCGGGCATCCGACGTGCGTGCAGACCTTCGAGTACGCGACGATGCCGTCGTACGACCAGTCCTTGCGGTCTTCGGCCTCGATGAGCTGCTCGGGGCGCAGGCGCATCATCAGCACGATGGCCTTGGCCTTCTCCTCGAGGTAGCCGTCGTGGTGGCTGAGCTCTGCGAGATCCTCGGGGATCACGTGGAATGCGGATCCGAGGGTCACATCCGCTGCACGGATCGGGGTGCCGTCGGGGTCGCGCACGAGACGCTGGCCCTTCTCCCACATGGTGTGCTTCAGCAGCGTGACCGGATCGCCCGCGGTGGGGTCGTCGGGCGTGCTGTGCGGAGCGAGACCGCGGAAGAGCGTGACACCGGGGATGATCGAGGCCACGATCGCCGCGAACAGCGAGTTGCGGATCATCGTGCGTCGTCCGAAACCGGACTCCTCGTTGGCCGTGGCGAACGCCTCGACGACGGCCTCTCGCGTCGAGTCCTTGCCCCGGGTGGGGTGACGGTGCTCGATGTGCTCCTTGTCGCTCATCAGCGCCTTGGACCAGTGGATCGCGCCGATGCCGATCGAGAGCAGCGCGAGTGCGATGCCCAGACCGATGAAGAGGTTGTTCTGACGGATGTCGATGAGCGCGCCGCTCTCGATGGGGAAGAGCATGTAGGCGGCGACCGCCCAGATGCTTCCTGCCAGTGAGAGATAGAACAGCGTGTATACCGTGCGCTCTGCAGCCTTCTCAGCGCGCGGGTCCTTGTCGGTCATCCGCGCGCGGTGCGGCGGCAGCCCCGGGTTCTGCACGGGATCGCTGACTGCGACACCCAGCCCCGGAGAGGGCTGGTAGGCCCTGTCAAGAGCCTGCGAGTCGTCGTCGTGTGCCATGGTGCTCCTCGTACGTTCCTCTTCGATGAATAAGCGTCAGTTGGACTTCGCCGTGATCCACACGGTGATGGCGACGAGCGCGCCGATGCCGAAGATCCAGACGAACAGGCCCTCGGAGACGGGACCGAGCGAACCGAGCGAGAAACCGCCGATCTGCACGGACTGCTGCTGGTAGAGCAGAGCCGAGATGATGTCGCGCTTGTCTTCGTCCGACAGGTTCATGTCGCCGAAGACGGGCATGTTCTGGGGGCCGGTGACCATGGCCGCGTACATGTGCAGCGCGCTGGTCTCGGTCAGTGCGGGGGCGTACTTGCCCTCGGTGAGTGCTCCTCCGGCGGCCGCCACGTTGTGGCACATCGCGCAGTTGACGCGGAACAGCTCCGCGCCGTTGGCGACGTCGCCTTCACCGTCGAGGATGTGGTCCTCGGGGAAGGTGGGGCCGGGAGCCGACTCCTGCACGAAGGAGGAGATCGCGAGGATCTGCTCCTCGGTGAACTGCGGCTCCTTCTGCGGCGCCTGGGGCCCCTGCATCTGCAGCGGCATGCGGCCGGTCGACATCTGGAACTCGACCGCGAGCTCGCCGACGCCGTAGAGGCTCGGTCCGTTCGCCGTGCCCTGCAGATCGAGACCGTGGCAGGTGGCGCAGTTGGCCGTGAACAGCTTCTCGCCGTCCTCGACGGTGAGCGTGCTCGCCGCGGTGGTCTGGGTGTCGGTCGCAGCGAAGGCTGCGGACGTTCCGGCGTACACGGCGCCGGTGATCATGAGGCCTGCTCCGATGAGGGCTGCCGCAGCCAGGGGACTGCGACGGCCATTCGAACGGCGCTTCTTCTCTCGTGCCATCTCGGGGATCAGCTCCGCTCTTATTTCAGGAAGTAAATGACGACGAACAGCACGATCCAGACGACGTCGACGAAGTGCCAGTAGTAGGACACCACGATCGAGGAGGTCGCCTCCTTGTGCCGGAAATTCTTGACGGCGTACGCACGGCCGATGACGAGGAGGAAGGCGATCAGACCGCCGGTGACGTGCAGGGCGTGGAAGCCGGTCGTCAGGTAGAACGCGGATGCGTAGGAGTCAGCGCTGATCGGCATGCCTTCTGCGACGAGCTGCGCGTACTCCCAGACCTGCCCGGAGACGAAGATCGCGCCGAGGGCGAAGGTGAGGAAGAACCACTCGACCATGCCCCAGCCGAACAGGCGACGGCGGCCGGCGCCGTTCTTCTGTCCCTTGGCGATGCGGTACGGCTGCAGGTCCTCGGCCGCGAACACGCCCATCTGGCACGTGAACGAGGAGAGCACGAGGATCGCCGTGTTCACGAACGCGAACGGGACGTTCAGCAGTTCGGTGCGGTCGGCCCAGAGCTCGGGGGAGGTGCTGCGGAGCGTGAAGTAGATCGCGAAGAGTCCCGCGAAGAACATCACCTCGCTGCCGAGCCACACAATGGTGCCGACAGCTACCGGGTTGGGGCGCTTGATCGTTCTTGCCGCCGGGGCATACGTCGCTGAGGTCGTCACCATTCCATTATGGCCGATCTCCGGGCGTGATTCTCGCACCGGAGGCCCTCGTTTCGCCCGGGAACGACTTAGGGCACCCTAAGAAAATGCTGCGAATCCTCGGTGAATACGCGGGAAACGAGGGATGATGGACGCCCGGCGCCCGTTCTGCAAGAGTCTGCACGTTTTCCCTGCGCCGATAGGATCGCACACATGGCTGATTCCCTGACCTGGTCCGACGTGCTCACCACTCTTCTGGAGCGTCGCGACCTCAGCGTCTGGGAATCGACGTGGGCGATGCGTCAGATCATGCGCGGCGACGTCACACAGGCGCAGCTCGCCGGTTTCCTCGTCGCCCTCCGCGCCAAGGGAGAGACGATCGATGAGATCGTCGGATTCCGTGATGCGATCCTCGAGGCGGCGGTCCCGCTGCCCGTGTCGCCCGACGTCCTCGACATCGTCGGCACCGGCGGTGACCGTGTCGGCACGGTCAACGTGTCGACCACCGCGGCGGTCATCATCGGGGCGACCGGCATCCCGGTGGTCAAGCACGGCAACCGCGCAGCCAGCTCCGCCTCCGGCTCATCCGACGTGCTGAGCGCGCTCGGGCTGGAGCTCACCCTCGATCCCGCGGCGGTGTCGTCGATCCTCGACCGCACGGGCATCACGTTCGCCTGGGCGGGCGCCTTCCACCCCGGGTTCAAGCACGCGGGCGCCGTCCGTGCCGAACTCGGCGTCCCCACCGTCTTCAACATGCTCGGCCCCCTCTGCAACCCGGCTCGGGCCGAGGCGAACGCCGTCGGGGTGGCGCAGCTCGAGCGCGTCCCCCTCATCACGGGAGTGTTCCGGACGCGGGGCGCCACGGCCCTGGTGTTCCGCGGAGACGACGGACTCGACGAGCTGACGACCACGGGGCACAGCCGCATCTGGGAGGTCACGCGCGGTGACATCCACGAGCACGATCTCGATCCTCGAGATCTCGGGATCCCGATCGCGGACCTCGCGGATCTGATCGGCGGAACGCCCGACCACAACGCGGCGGTGCTGCGCCGGACGCTCGAGGGGGAGACGGGCGCGGTGCGAGACATCGTGCTCCTCAACGCGGCGGCCGGGATCGTCGCCTTCGAGCTGTCCCAGGACGCGACTCAGGTACAGCGACCGATCCTCGAGCGTCTCCGCGAGGGCTACGAGCGGGCAGCCGCGGCGGTCGACGACGGTCGCGCCATAGCGAAGCTCGACGAATGGATCGGCGTCAGCCGCGAGCTGGCATCCGCATAGGAGATGTGATGGACCCGATCGCCGCCCTGCTCGAGATCGCCTCGCTGCTGGAGCGGGAACGCGCGTCGCGGTACCGGGCGAAGGCCTTCCGTCAGGCAGCTGCGACCCTGCAGCACCTGCCGGAGGACGTGCGCTCGGATCCGACGAGGCTGCGCGCGGCGAAAGGGATCGGCGAATCGACCTTCGGAGTCATCCGACAGGCGCAGAGCGGAGAGGTTCCCGACTATCTCGTGGAGCTCCGAGGCGACGTGGAGCCCGAGCGCGTGTCGGCCCTGAGAGCGAAGCTCCGAGGGGACCTGCACGCGCACACCGACTGGTCGGACGGAACCACGCCTATCGGCGTGATGGCGTCAGCGGCGCGGGCTCTCGGTCACGAGTATCAGGCGATCACAGATCATTCCCCGCGTCTGCGGGTCGCCCGCGGACTCTCCGCGGAGCGGCTGCGCGAGCAGATGCCGCTCGTGAGGGCGGAATCGGGTGACGGGTTCACGCTGCTGGCGGGGATCGAGGTCGACATCCTCGAAGACGGCGCGCTGGATCAGGAGGACGCCCTCCTCGGGGAGCTCGACATCGTGGTCGCATCCGTCCATTCGAAGCTGCGGATGGACGCCCGGCCCATGACCGCACGGATGATCGCCGCCGTGAGCCACCCGCGCGTGAACGTGCTCGGGCATTGCACCGGACGGCTGGTGCAGGGGGACCGAGGCACTCGTCCGGAATCGCAGTTCGATGCCCGTGCCGTCTTCTCCGCATGCGCCGAGAACGGCGTCGCGGTCGAGATCAACTCCCGGCCGGAGCGTCAGGACCCGCCCGACGATCTGATCGCGTTCGCCCTCGAGGCCGGCTGCCTCTTCTCGATCGACTCGGATGCGCACGCACCGGGTCAGCTCTCGCTCCTCGATCACGGTGCCGAGCGTGCCGAGAAGGCGGGGGTGCCTGCCTCCCGCATCATCACGACCTGGGGTCTCGACCGACTGCTGGCCTGGGCGAGCTGAGTCAGGCGTCGATCGTCGCGATCGCGGCGACGGCCCTGGTCATCGAGCCGCCCAGGTTCCACCGCTCAGCCAGTGCGGTCGCAGCATCAGCCTCGGACGGGTCGAGCGGACGCAGCGGGTCGCTCGGCGAGGTGATCGGGAGGTCGGTCGCGACGGCGACGACGGTGGGGGCGACCTCGAGGTACGTCGCGGCGGCGAGCACCTTCGCCCGGACCCCGGCGCTCATCCCCTCACCCGCCTCGGCAGCCGCGCGGATGCCGGCGAGATCGCCATGGGCCTGCAGGAGCGTGGCCGCGGTCTTCTCGCCGACGCCGGCCACGCCGGGAAGTCCGTCCGATGCGTCGCCGCGCATCGTCGCGAAGTCGGCGTACTGGCTCGGCAGCACGCCGTACTTCGCGACGACCACGGCATCCGTGACGATCTCGAGATTGCTCATGCCTCGTGCGGTATAGATGACGCGCACGTTCCTCGCGTCGTCGACGAGCTGGAACAGGTCTCTATCGCCCGTGACGATGTCGACCGGCATGGTGGCGTGCGTCGCGAGCGTGCCGATCACGTCGTCCGCTTCGTGCTCCGCGACGCCGATGATCGGGATGCCGAGCAGGGCGAGAGTCTCGCGGATGAGGGGGATCTGCGCCTCGAGGGGGTCGGGGACCTCCTCGACGTCGGGCCCCGCGGGCACGACCTCGACGACACGGTGCGCCTTGTAGCTGGGGATCAGGTCGACTCGCCACTGGGGTCGCCAGTCGTCGTCCCAGCACGCGACCACATGGGTCGGCTCGTACAGCGTCACCAGCTTCGCGATGATGTCGAGGAGTCCTCGTGCGGCGTTGATCGGGGAGCCGTCCGGCGCCGTGACCTTGTCGGGCACCCCGTAGAACGCACGGAAGTAGAGGCTTGCGGTGTCGAGCAGGAGGAGCTTGTCGGCGCGGGGCATGCAGACAGTCTGTCAGCGCGCCGAACGCGGATGGTATCGAGTCCGTCATATCGTCTCGGGATCTGATAACCTTGACTGTCACTCGTGGCGTGCCTATGCATGCCCGGGAGGCAGAAACCAATCAATCGCTGCAGAGCTCATGATCGGCCGTGCGCGGCCGGAGCCCTCAGCCCGAGTCTCCATTCACAAGGACAACCCACTACATGACTACCGCAACGACCGCCCCGGCCACCAAGCAGGTCGCCATCAACGACATCGGATCTGCTGAGGACTTCCTGGCCGCGGTCGAGAAGACCCTGAAGTTCTTCAACGACGGCGACATCATCGAAGGCACGATCGTCAAGATCGACCGCGATGAGGTCCTCCTCGATGTCGGATACAAGACCGAGGGCGTCATCCCCTCGCGCGAGCTCTCGATCAAGCACGACGTCGACCCGAACGAGGTCGTCAAGGTCGGCGACGAGGTCGAGGCCCTGGTTCTCCAGAAGGAGGACAAGGAAGGCCGTCTGATCCTCTCCAAGAAGCGTGCTCAGTACGAGCGTGCCTGGGGAGACGTCGAGAAGATCAAGGAGAACGACGGCGTCGTCACCGGTACGGTCATCGAGGTCGTCAAGGGTGGACTCATCGTCGACATCGGCCTCCGCGGCTTCCTGCCGGCCTCGCTCATCGAGCTGCGCCGCGTCCGCGACCTCACGCCGTACCTCGGCCAGGAGATCGAGGCCAAGATCCTCGAGCTCGACAAGAACCGCAACAACGTCGTGCTCAGCCGCCGTGCGCTGCTCGAGCAGACGCAGTCGGAGTCGCGCACCACGTTCCTGAACAACCTGCACAAGGGTCAGGTCCGCAAGGGTGTCGTGTCGTCGATCGTCAACTTCGGTGCATTCGTCGACCTGGGCGGCGTGGACGGCCTCGTGCACGTCTCCGAGCTGTCCTGGAAGCACATCGAGCACGCCTCCGAGGTCGTCGAGGTTGGCCAGGAGGTCACCGTCGAGATCCTCGAGGTCGACCTCGACCGCGAGCGCGTCTCCCTGTCGCTGAAGGCTACGCAGGAGGACCCGTGGCAGGTCTTCGCCCGTACCCACGCGATCGGACAGGTCACGCCGGGTAAGGTCACCAAGCTCGTTCCGTTCGGTGCGTTCGTTCGCGTCGCAGACGGCATCGAGGGCCTCGTCCACATCTCCGAGCTCTCCAGCAAGCACGTCGAGCTGGCCGAGCAGGTCGTGTCGGTCGGCGAAGAGGTCTTCGTCAAGGTCATCGACATCGACCTCGAGCGTCGTCGCATCTCGCTCTCGCTGAAGCAGGCGAACGAGGCAGTCGACGTCAACGGCACCGAGTTCGACCCGGCGCTCTACGGAATGCTCGCCGAGTACGACGAGGCCGGCGAGTACAAGTACCCGGAGGGCTTCGACCCCGAGACCGGTGCGTGGAAGGAAGGCTTCGACACCCAGCGCGAGGCATGGGAGCAGGAGTACGCTGCAGCCCAGGCTCGCTGGGAGGCGCACAAGGCTCAGGTTGCCAAGGCAGCCGAGGCCGAGGCGGCCGCTGGAGACGACTTCGGTGGTCAGGTCTTCTCGAGCGAGGCCGCAGGCGCGGGCACGCTCGCGGATGACGAGGCTCTCGCGGCTCTCCGCGAGAAGCTCTCGGGCGGCAACGCTTAAGCATCACGCTCTGAACGGGCCGTCATCCTTCGGGATGGCGGCCCGTTCTGCGTCTCGACGCGTCCTCGGATCTCCATGACCGATCATTACGCTCGCATTCGTCACATTCCGGCGGGTTGGACAGCATGGGGACATGACCTCTCTGCTCTCGGCGCCCTCGACGGCCGGCGCGTCGGCGATCGCCGGCACCGCACAGCCGGTGCGCCTGCAGGGGGTGGAGCGCAGCTTCACGCTCTCCCGCGGCCGGCGCGACGTCCTCCGCGCGGTCGACGTCGACGTCGCCGCCGGTGAGATCATCGCCATCGTCGGTCCCTCCGGGTGCGGCAAGTCGACGTTGCTGCGGCTCGTCGGGGGACTGGATGCGCCGACCGGCGGCAGCATCCGCATCCAGGACACGCGCGTGGCCGACGTCGACGAGCGCACCGCCGTCGCGTTCCAGGAGCCCCGCCTGCTGCCATGGCGGACCATCGCCCAGAACATCGAACTCGGTCTGCCCCGTGGCACCGCGCGCCGCGAAGGCCGGGAACGTGTGCGGGAGCTCATCGAGCTCGTCGGCCTCGAGAAGGCCGCTGATCAGCGGCCACGCGAAGTGTCGGGTGGCATGGCGCAGCGCGCCTCGCTCGCACGCGCCCTCGCTCGCAATCCCGGCGTGCTGCTGCTCGACGAGCCGTTCGGTGCGCTCGATGCGCTCACCCGCCTGCGGATGCACGATCTGCTCCTCAAGATCCATGCGGCTGAGCCGACCACCGTGCTCCTCGTCACGCACGATGTCGAAGAAGCCCTCTATCTCGCCGATCGTGTGCTGCTGCTGCGCACGCTCGGCGACGCCGACACGGAAGCGCCGTCCATCGTGCGCGCGATCACCGTCCCCGGCATCCGACCCCGGGACCGCGCCGATCGCGGTCTCGCCGACCTCCGCGCAGAGCTCCTCGAAGGACTCGGCGTGGACACCCACCACCGCACCGCCACCGAGGAGACCCGATGAGCACCATCACCCGACGAATCATCCCCGCGATCACGATCGCAGGGACGATGATGCTCGTCGCCACCGGCTGCGTCGCCGGTGAGAACGCCACCGCCTCGGACTCGTCGTCCGACGACGCGGCAGCCTCGGGGGAGTGGTCGGCGGACACTCTGTCCATCGACTTCGCGACCTACAACCCGCTCAGCCTCGTGATCCGCGACCAGGGGATCCTCGAGGAGATCCTCGGCGACGACGTCGAGGTCGAGTGGGTGCAGTCCGCGGGATCCAACAAGGCGAACGAGCTGCTGCGCTCCGGCTCGATCGACGTCGGCTCCACGGCCGGCTCGGCGGCACTGTTCGCCCGATCGAACGGCTCACCGATCCAGGTCATCGACATCTTCTCGCAGCCCGAATGGTCGGCGATCGTCGTCGGCCCCGACAGCGACATCACCTCGGTCGAGGACCTCGCGGGC
The DNA here is from genome assembly GCF_918698045.1 of Microbacterium sp. Bi98. NCBI lineage: Bacteria > Bacillati > Actinomycetota > Actinomycetes > Micrococcales > Microbacteriaceae > Microbacterium > Microbacterium sp. Bi98. Next base: position 103,583 of record NZ_CAKKLK010000003.1, read on the forward strand.
AAGTCGGTCGCGGCGACGAAGGGAACGGACCCCTATTTCTTCCTGCTCCAGTCTCTTGAGGAAGCAGGCCTCTCGGTCGACGACGTCGAGGTCCAGAACCTCCAGCACGCCGACGGCCGTGCCGCTCTCGACAGCGGCTCGGTAGACGCGTGGGCGGGCCTCGATCCCATCATGGCCGCGGCCGAGGTGGAATCGGGCGATGAGCTCATCTACCGCAACGTGGACTTCAACACCTACGGCTTCCTCAACGCCACCGAGGACTTCATCGAGAACCACGCGGACCTCGCGCAGGCGGTCGTCGACGCATACGAGCAGGCGCGCGAGTGGGCCCTCGAGAACCCCGACGAGACCGCGGCGCTGCTCGCCGAGGTCGCAGGGATCGACCCCGCGGTCGCGACGACCGTCATCGAGGAGCGGTCGAACCTCGACGTCAGCGGCATCCCCGGTGAGGCGCAGATCGCCGTGCTCGAGAAGATCGCGCCGGTGCTGGTCGAATCCGGAGATGTCCAGGGTGGCGAGGCTTCGGTCGAGAAGGCTCTCGACTCCCTCATCAACGCCACCTTCGCCGAGAAGGCGGTCGGCGGCGAGTGATCACTCCCGACCAGCGCGTGGTGGTGCCCGCGGATGCGCAGGATGCGATCGACGCGGCGCGCGGAGTCCGGCGTCGTGACGAGGCCGGTGCCCGTCATGCCTGGGATCGACCCGCGGTGCGTCTCGTCGGCGGACTGCTGCTTCCGCTCATCATCGTCGGTGCCTGGCAGCTGGTCACGACCACCGGGCTCGTCGCGCCCTACCTGCTCCCTTCGCCGGCATCCGTCTTCACCGCGGGGGTCGAGCTGGCCGAGCGCGGCACGCTGTGGACGCACGTCGCCATCTCGGTGCAACGGGTCCTGCTCGGGTTCGCGGTCGGTTCTGTCATCGGACTCGCGGTGGCCGGCATCGTCGGTCTGTCACGGGTCGGCGACGTGCTGCTCAGTCCGACGCTCTCCGCGATCCGAGCGGTGCCGTCGCTCGCCTGGGTGCCGCTGCTGATCCTGTGGATGCAGATCGGCGAGGAATCCAAGGTGACGCTGATCGCCATCGGCGCGTTCTTCCCGGTCTACACGACTGTCGCGTCCGCACTCCGCCACGTCGACCCGCAGCTGGTAGAGGCGGGACGCTCGTTCAGTCTTCGCGGATGGTCTCTCTTCCGCACGGTGCAGCTGCCGGCCGTCGTGCCGTCGGTCGCCGCGGGGCTCCGGCTGGCGCTCGCGCAGGCGTGGCTGTTCCTCGTCGCCGCCGAGCTGATCGCGTCGTCGATGGGACTCGGCTTCCTGCTGACCGACTCGCAGAACAGCGGCCGCGTCGATCGGATCATCCTCTCGATCGTCCTGCTGGCGCTGCTCGGCACGATCACCAATGCGATCCTCGTGGTGGTCGAGAAGTACCTGCTCCGTCGGTGGATGTGACGATGACCGAGGCGCGCCTGCACGAGACCCGTGCGTACCCGGCCCCTGCTGCGTTCGCCGCTCAGGCGAACGTCGCCGATGAGGCGTATGCGAGGGCCGCCGCGGATCCCACGGCCTTCTGGGAGCAGGCCGCGTCCCGACTCGACTGGGCAGAGCACTGGCACACGGCCCACGAGTGGGATCCGCCTGCGGGCGATGCCGTCCCGGCGGCGCGCTGGTTCGTGGGCGGGCGCCTCAACGTGGGGTACAACTGCGTCGAGCGTCATGTCGACGCCGGGCGCGGGGACAAGATCGCCCTCCACTTCGAAGGAGAGCCGGGGGACAGGGCTTCGGTCACGTACGCGGACCTCCAGCGTCGCGTCTCGCAGGCGGCGAACGCGCTGACCGCGCTCGGCATCGAACCGGGCGACCGGGTGGTCGTCTACCTGCCCGTGCTGATCGAGACGGTCGTGATCACGCTCGCATGCGCACGGATCGGCGCCGTGCACTCACTGGTGTTCGGCGGCTTCTCGGCCGAAGCGGTGCGCTTCCGTCTGATCGACACCGGCGCCAAGCTGCTCGTCACGAGCGACGGGCAGTTCCGCCGCGGCACCGCGACCGAGGTGAAGTCGACGGCCGACATCGCCGCAGCGGATCTGCCGGACCTCGAGCATGTGCTGGTCCTGCGGCGCACCGGCCAGGACGTGCCGTGGACCGACGGCAGAGACGTCTGGTGGCACGACACGGTCGGCACAGCCTCGTCCGACCACATCGCGCAGGCGTTCGACTCCGAGCATCCGCTGTTCATCATCTACACATCGGGGACCACCGGAAAGCCCAAGGGCCTCGTGCACACCTCCGGTGGCTACCTGACGCATGCGAGCTGGGCACACTGGGCGCACTTCGACGCGAAGCCCGACGACGTGCACTGGTGCACGGCGGATCTCGCGTGGGTGACCGCTCACACCTACGAGATCTACGGGCCTCTCTCCAACGGGCTGACCCAGGTGATCTACGAGGGAACGCCGGACACCCCCGATCGCGAACGTCATCTCGAGATCATCGAGCGGTACGGCGTGACGGTGTACTACACGGCGCCGACGCTGATCCGCACCTTCATGACCTGGTTCGGGCCCGAACTCCCGTCGGGTCACGATCTCTCGACCCTCCGTCTGCTCGGGACCGTCGGCGAGGCGATCAATCCGGAGGCCTGGATCTGGTTCCGCCGGAACTTCGGGCGCGATGAGCTGCCGGTCATCGACACCTGGTGGCAATCCGAGACCGGGGCGGCGATGATCGCGCCGCTGCCCGGGGTCACGACCCTCAAGCCGGGGTCCGCGTCCGTGCCGCTGCCCGGCATCGATGCGACGGTCGTCGACGCGGACGGCCACGAGGTCGCTCCCGGCCGGTCGGGCACGCTCGTGGTGCGCCGCCCGTGGCCGGGTATGGCGAGGACGGTGTGGGGCGACCCTCAGCGCTACCGCGATGCGTATTGGTCCGCCTACGCCGGGCACGGCGAACACGGCGGCTACTACGTGGCGGGCGACGGTGCGACGAGAGACGCCGACGGCTACATCTGGATCCTGGGGCGGCTCGATGACGTGGTGAACGTGTCGGGCCACCGGCTGTCCACGATCGAGATCGAGTCGGCGCTGGTGGCGCACGAGACGGTGGGCGAAGCGGGAACGGCCGGCGTCGCAGACCCCATCACAGGCCAGGCGGTGGTCGCCTTCGTGACTCCCTCCGGACGATCCGAGGTGTCGGTCGCCGCGCTGCGGTCGCAGGTGGCGGCTGCCATAGGTCCTGTCGCCAAGCCGAAGCACATCGTCGTGGTCGCCGACCTGCCGAAGACCCGCTCGGGAAAGATCATGCGCCGACTTCTCGCCCAGCTGTGGGAGGCCGAGCAGGATCGTCGCTCGGGACGAGCCCCAGCTCCGCTGGGAGACACGACATCGCTGCAGAATCCGTGGGCCGTCGGCGAGATCGCCGCCGTGCTCGAGAACGCTGAACTGAGGACATCATGACGGAAGAACATCGCTTCGGGTTTCGCACGAGGGCGCTGCATGCCGGCGGGACTCCCGACGCAGCGACCGGCGCCAGGGCCGTGCCGATCTACCAGACGACGTCGTTCGTGTTCGACGACGCGGCGGACGCCGGCAACCTCTTCGCCCTCCAGAAGTACGGGAACATCTACTCGCGCATCGGCAACCCCACCGTCGCCGCGCTCGAGGAACGCCTGGCCTCGCTCGAGGGCGGCATCGGCGCGGTCGCGACCGCCTCGGGGATGAGCGCGGAGTTCATCACGTTCGCGGCGCTCGTCGGAGCGGGCGACCATGTGGTCGCCGCGGCGCAGCTGTACGGGGGCACGGTGACCCAGCTCGACGTGACCCTGCGTCGTTTCGGCGTGGAGACGACGTTCGTCGCGTCGACCGATCCCGCCGACTATGCCGCCGCCATCCGTCCGGAGACCAAGGTCGTCTACGTGGAGATGATCGGCAATCCCTCGGGTGAGATCGCCGACATCGAGGGGCTGGCCGAGGTCGCTCACGCCGCAGGTGTGCCGCTGGTCGTGGACGCCACGCTCGCCACCCCGTACCTCGCGCGCCCTCTGGAGCACGGCGCGGACATCGTCATCCATTCGGTCACCAAGTTCCTGGGCGGACACGGGACGACGCTCGGCGGCGTCGTCATCGAGAAGGGCACCTTCGACTGGGGCAACGGCCGGTTCCCGCAGATGACAGAGCCGGTCGAGTCGTACGGCGGCATCAAGTGGTGGGACAACTTCGGCGAATACGGCTTCCTCACCAAGCTCCGCACCGAGCAGCTGCGTGACATCGGCCCGGCGCTGAGCGCGCAGTCGGCGTTCAACCTCCTCCAGGGAGTCGAGACGCTGCCGCAGCGGATCGATGCGCACCTTGCGAACGCGCGGATCGTGGCCGAATGGCTCGACTCCGACCCCCGGGTGGAGTATGTGACGTGGGCGGGTCTCGAGCATCATCCGCACCACGAGCGCGCAGCGAAGTATCTGCCGCTCGGTCCTGGTTCGGTGTTCGCGTTCGGGGTCAAGGCCGACGACGGTCGCTCGGCGGGCGAGACGCTCATCGAGAATCTTCAGCTGGCATCGCACCTCGCGAACATCGGGGACGCGCGCACGCTCGTCATCCACCCGGCATCGACGACCCACCGTCAGCTCACGGAATCGCAGCTCGTCGCGGCGGGCGTGCGACCTGACCTCATCCGCATCTCGGTGGGCCTCGAGGACGCAGAAGACATCATCTGGGATCTTGACCAGGCCCTCACGACAGCGACAGGAGCCACTCGATGAGCGGAATCGAGACCACCGGCGCCGACGCCTGCGCGCTGCCGACCGCCCAGGATTCTGCGGCCTGCGCCCTGCCCGCATCCGCGCCGGCGCACCCGGATCGGACCTGGGAGGGCCCCAGCCAGCAGCAGCGCTTCGGCATATTGCGACGCGCGAAGTCGGTCGCCATCGTCGGCGCGTCGAACAATCCCGCGCGCGCCTCGTACTTCGTCGCGACGTACCTGCTCTCCAGCACCGCATACGACGTCTATCTCGTCAACCCGCGGGAATCGGAGATCCTCGGTCAGCCGGTCTACTCCTCACTGTCCGACCTGCCCGTGGTTCCGGACATCGTCGACGTCTTCCGCCGCCATGACGACCTGCCCGGCGTCGCCCAGGAGGCGATCGAAGCCGGGGCGCAGACCCTGTGGCTGCAGCTGGGATCGTGGAATGAGGATGCCGCGGCGATCGCCGAAGGCTCAGGGCTCTCCGTGGTGATGGATCGCTGCATCAAGATCGAGCACGCCCGGTTCCACGGAGGCCTCCACCTGGCCGGTTTCGACACCGGCGTCATCAGCTCGCGACGGCAGCTGCTGGCCCGCTGATCCACGATCTCAGCCCCGTTTAGACTGGCGAGATGCCTCTCATCGCGCTCACCGGCGGCATCGCCTCGGGCAAGTCGACCATCGCACGACGACTCGCAGAGCTCGGCGCGGTGGTCGTCGACGCCGATCAGATCGTCCGCGACGTGCAGTCGCCCGGCTCCGAGGTTCTGGCTCGGATCGAGGATGCCTTCGGCGCGGACGTCATCTCGGCGGACGGCGCACTCGACCGCGCCGCCCTGGGGGCCAAGGTCTTCGCCGATCCGGAGCAGCTGGCACGACTGAACGCGATCGTGCATCCGGCCGTCCGTGCCGAGTCGCAGCGACGATTCGAGGCGGCAGCGGCCGCCGAACCGGGCGGTGTGGTCGTGTACGACGTGCCCCTTCTGGTCGAGGCGCGCGTCGATGACCCCTGGGACCTGATCGTCGTCGCCCATGCGCCTGCCCAGGAGCGCAGACGGAGGCTCGTGGAATTGCGCGGCATGGCGGAACAGGCTGCGCAGGAGCGGATCGATGCGCAGGTCTCGGACGAGCGTCGGCTGGCGATCGCCGATGAGGTCGTCGACACATCCGGATCCCTGGAGCAGACGATGCTGCAGACCGATGCCCTGTGGGAGCGGATCCGCTCGTCGTGACCTTCACCGGTCACGCACCCGGATCCCCTGCCTATCGGCGTCTCATCGTCGGGCTCTTCTTCGCCGGCATCGCGACATTCGCCCAGCTCTATTCGCCGCAGGCCGTTCTGCCGCAGCTCTCGTCCGATCTCGGGATCACGCCTGCCACCGCGGCACTCGCTGTATCGGCCGCGACGCTCGGTCTCGCGGCGGCGGTGATCCCGTGGTCGATGGTCGCGGATCGCATCGGCCGAGTGCCGGCGATGGGGACCGGCATCCTCGCCGCTACCGTTCTGGGTCTGGTCGCTCCGCTCAGCACCGGCATGGAGATGCTGCTGGCGCTGCGCCTGCTCGAGGGCATCGCACTCGGCGCCGTGCCGGCCGTAGCGCTCGCGTACCTCAGCGAGGAGGTGAGTGCGCGGCATGCCGCGGCGGCCGCGGGGAGCTACATCGCCGGGACGACCGTGGGTGGTCTGCTCGGTCGCGTCGTGTCCGGATTGGCGGGCGAGCAGTGGGGGTGGCGTGCGGGAATCTGGGTCGTGGCCGGTGTCTGCGCGATGGCGGCCGCTCTCTTCCTCTGGCTGACGCCGAAGGCCCGGGGGTTCGTGCCCGGTCGGCTTCGCCAGGGTGCGACAAGCGGGATGCTCGCGCGTCTCGTGTCGCCGATGCGCTCCGCACCGCAACTCGCCCTCTACGCGCAGGGCTTCCTTCTCATGGGGGCGTTCGTCGCGGTGTACAACTACCTCGGATTCCACCTCATCGACGCGCCGTTCTCTCTTCCGAGCTGGCTGGTGACCCTGCTCTTCCTCGCCTACCTCGCGGGCACCGTCTCGTCACCGACCGCCGGTGCTCTCGCATCTCGCTTCGGTCGGTACCCGGTGCTGCTGTGCTCGATCGCGATGATGGGCATCGGAGCGCTCGCCATGCTCAGCCAGGCCGCGCTGCCGGTGGTCCTCGGACTGCTGCTCTTCACGGGCGGCTTCTTCGGCGCACATGCGGTTGCGTCGGGGTGGGCTCCGGCCGCTGCCACGCCGGACAGTCGTGCGCAGGCATCGTCGCTCTACTACTTCGGCTACTACGCGGGCTCGAGCCTGTTCGGATGGGCGCTGGGAATCGTGTTCGGCAGGGCGGACTGGGCGTGGTTCGTGGGCGCGATCATCACGATGTGCGCGGTGTCGGCGGCACTCGCGGCGCGCGCGCTCCGGTCGTCGCCGACTGGACGCATATGATCGCGAGGCGGCACCGCCGCGCAGCCGCTCGTCGGCGCGACCGACCCGAAGGACCAGCACCATGCGCATGAGGCATCTTGCAGCGTACGACCACGAGCTGCGCACGGATGCGGAAGTGGTGCATGCCCTCGATGTGGCGACGCACGGACCGCTGCGTCTCGCCGCCTTTCCGGGCGGGCGCGGGTTCGTGTCCTACGCCGATCTCGGCGGGGTCGATCAGGGCGGCATCGAGGCGCTCGTCGATGCCGCGCTCGCGCACTTCGGGAGGCGGAGCGACATCGACTCGATCGAGTGGAAGACGCGCGGGCATGACCGGGCACCGGGGCTCGGCGGGACTCTCGAAAGCCGAGGCTTCGTGCCGGAGGAGACGGAGTCGGTGATGATCGGCGAGGCGGAGCTGCTCGCCCAGCCGGTGTCGCTCCCCGCCGGAGTCGAGCTTCGGCGCGCGCGAACGGAGACCGAGGTGTTCGCGATGGAGGAGATGCAGGGCAGGGTGTTCGGCGATCCCCGGTGGCGGGTGCGGGTCGAGACGACGCTGCAGCGCATCCGCGAGGACGACACGGTGGAGCTGTGGACCGCCGTCGCCGGAGACGAGGTGATCAGCGCTGGACGGCTCGAACCGGTCACGGGCACGCGATTCGCCGGTCTGTGGGGAGGTGCGACGCTGCCCGAGTGGCGGGGCCGCGGCGTCTATCGGGCTCTGACGGCCCAGCGGGCGCGATCCGCCCTCGCCCTCGGCAAGGTGTATCTGCACTCGGATTCCACGGAGTTCTCGCGGCCGATCCTCGAGCGGGCCGGGCTCGTCACGGTCACGACCACCACTCCCTACGTGTGGACGCGGTCGACTGACTGACGGGCAGGGATTCCGCTGGGGGCTCTCGTGGCCCCGATGTCGGTGGCCCGGCATACGCTGGAGGTATGCAAACCACGCGCAGCGTCCGTCCTTTCGAGGTCATCAGCGAATACGCGCCCGCCGGCGACCAGCCGAAGGCCATCGCCGAGCTCGCGTCGCGCATCAACGCCGGCGAGACAGACATCGTCCTGCTCGGTGCCACGGGTACCGGAAAGTCCGCGACGACCGCCTGGCTGGTCGAGCAGGTGCAGCGTCCGACGCTCGTCCTCGCGCACAACAAGACTCTCGCCGCGCAGCTCGCCAACGAGTTCCGCGAGCTGATGCCGAACAACGCCGTCGAGTACTTCGTCTCCTACTACGACTACTACCAGCCGGAGGCGTACGTCCCGCAGACGGACACCTTCATCGAGAAGGACTCGTCGATCAACTCCGAGGTCGAGCGTCTTCGCCACTCGACGACCAACTCGCTGCTGAGCCGTCGGGATGTGATCGTGGTCTCGACGGTCTCCTGCATCTACGGTCTGGGTGCGCCGGAGGAGTACCTCCGGGCGATGGTCGCGCTCCAGGTGGGGGAGCGCTACGACCGGGACGCGCTGATCCGACAGTTCATCTCGATGCAGTACAACCGGAATGACGTCGACTTCTCCCGAGGCAACTTCCGCGTGCGGGGAGACACCATCGAGATCATCCCCGTATACGAGGAGCACGCGATCCGCATCGAGCTGTTCGGCGATGAGATCGAAGCGCTCTATTCGCTGCATCCGCTCACCGGAGAGGTGATCGAGAAGCTCGACTCCGTGCCGATCTTCCCCGCCTCGCACTACGTCGCCGGCACCGACGTGATCCAGCGCTCCATCGGCACGATCGAGCACGAGCTCGAAGAGCGGCTCAAGGAGTTCGAGCGTCAGGGAAAGCTCCTCGAGGCCCAGCGCCTGAGGATGCGCACCACGTTCGACCTCGAGATGCTGCAGCAGCTCGGGTTCTGCTCGGGCATCGAGAACTACTCCCGGCACATGGACGGGCGCCAGCCCGGCGAGCCGCCGCACACGCTGCTCGACTTCTTCCCTGACGACTTCATGCTCGTGATCGACGAGTCGCACGTGACGGTGCCGCAGATCGGTGCGATGTACGAGGGCGACGCCTCCCGCAAGCGCACGCTCGTCGAGCACGGCTTCCGGCTTCCGAGCGCGATGGACAACCGGCCGCTGCGCTGGGACGAGTTCAAGAACCGAATCGGACAGACCGTCTATCTCTCTGCGACACCGGGCAAGTACGAGATGGGGATCGCCGACGGCGTGGTCGAGCAGATCATCCGCCCGACCGGACTCGTCGACCCGCACATCATCGTGAAGCCGTCGAAGGGGCAGATCGACGACCTCCTCGAGGAGATCCGGCTTCGGGTCGAGCGTGACGAGCGTGTGCTCGTCACGACACTCACGAAGAAGATGTCCGAGGAGCTCACGGACTTCCTCGGCGAGCACGGCGTACGCGTGCGATACCTGCACTCGGACGTGGACACTCTGCGACGGGTCGAGCTGCTCAGCGAACTGCGTGCCGGGGTGTACGACGTCCTCGTGGGAATCAACCTGCTCCGAGAGGGGCTCGACCTGCCTGAGGTGTCCCTCGTCGCGATTCTCGACGCCGACAAGGAAGGCTTCCTCCGGTCAGGCACCTCGCTCATCCAGACGATCGGTCGCGCGGCGCGAAACGTCTCCGGCGAAGTGCACATGTACGCCGACAAGATCACCGACTCGATGGCGAAGGCGATCGAAGAGACCGATCGCCGCCGCGAGAAGCAGGTCGCGTACAACCTCGAGAACGGTATCGACCCCCAGCCGCTGCGTAAACGGATCGCCGACATCACCGAGGTGCTCGCGCGTGAGGGCGCCGACACCGCTGAGATGATGTCCGGGCGCGGGAGAGCGACCGGCAAGGGCAAGTCGCCGACGCCGAACCTGCGGCGCACCGGCATCGCCGCAGAAGGAGCTCAGCAGCTCGAAGCGGTGATCCAGGACCTCTCGGATCAGATGCTCGCGGCTGCCGCCGAGCTCAAGTTCGAGCTCGCCGGGCGGTTGCGCGACGAGGTGCAGGACATGAAGAAGGAACTGCGCGCGATGGAGAAGGCCGGCCACGCCTGAGAAGCTCGGAGGCACCAGGATGGATGCAGCGGGCGAGGAGCTCGCCGATCGAGTGCGAGCGCTCCTCACACTCGATGAGAACGTCGAGGAGAAGCGCATGTTCGGCACGCGCGCCTTCCTCCTCGATGGGCACATCCTCGTCGGAGCGCGCGCGGGCGGGGTTCTGCTCGTCCGGGTCGATGGCGAGCACGGTGACTCGCTGATCACCCGCCCCGGGGTGGCGGTCGCGGTCATGGGTGCGCGGACGATGGGCACCAGCTGGCTCGATGTATCGCCGAGCGTGCTCGTCGACGACGACGATCTCGCCTCGTGGCTCGACGTCGCACGCCAAGACGCGCAGCGCGACGACTGAGAGCGAGAGTCTCCGCTGACGCGCGAGGGCGAGTCTCAGCCGACGGGTGAGAGCCTGTGTCAGGGGCAGTGAACGAGGGTCTTCGGACCTGAACGGTCGATCTCGTGCTCGCTCATCGGCGCACCGCACAACGGGCAGGCGCGCTCCGCCCGCTCGGACGGGCTCGGCGGGGGAGTCTTTTCGTAAGGGCCGACGGAGGCGGGGCCCGCGAAGCGGATCAGATTCGAGTTGATCCACGCGTACAGTCCTCCGGCCTCGCGAATCCGAGTGCGGAGCGGAGGTCGATCGTCAGAACTGGCCATGTTGCTTAGTGTACTAACTATTAGGGTCAATGTATATTCGAAGCCGTGACCGCATCGGACGACCTGCTCAAACTCGACAATCAGCTCTGCTTCGCCCTGGTGACCGCAGCGCGCAACGTCGTGGCGATCTACCGGCCGATCCTCGAGCCGCTCGGGCTCACGCATCCGCAGTATCTCGTGATGCTGGCGCTCTGGGAGCGTGCTCCGCGTCCCTTGAACGATCTTGCGGCTGACCTCGCTCTCGAGCCGGCGACGGCGTCTCCCCTGGTGAAGCGTCTGGAAGCCGATGGGCTGGTCGCCAGACAACGCAGCGTCGAGGACGAGCGCCGTCTCGACATCACCCTCACGGACACGGGTCGAGCTCTGCGAGATCGCGCTCTCGACGTTCCTCGACAGGTGATGGCCGCCGTGGGGATGGATCTCGAGCAGGTAGCCACACTGCGCGACGGGTTGTCGGCATTCGCGGGTCGCCGCCCCGCCATGGAGTGACCGCACCGTAGGGTGTGGGCATGCCGAGCGAACCCCAGACGCGTCTTGCGCGCCGGAGCGTCGATCGCATGGTCCTCTCGACTCTCGTCGTGGGACTCTTCGTCGTGGCCATGATCGCTGCGGCGATCCAGGGCGCGCCGACGTTCCGCCCCGCCGCGCCGATTCCTCGGGGGACAGCGGAGCCGCTGCCATCCAGTGATCCGGGTGCCACCGGGGTTCCCGAGCCGATGGAGATCGACTCCACCGCCGCCGCGGTCGTTCAGACGCTCGCCGTGATCCTCATGGCGCTGGTCGCTGCGGGGCTCATCGAGCTCCTCGTGATCGCCGCGAGAGCCCTGCTGCGAGCGTGGCGGGATCGCCCGCTGGGCCGTCGTGACGCGGCGGCGGTCGCATCCGAGGTCGATCACCTCACCTCGGCGCCGGAACCCGAGATCGCCGTCGCTGTGATGCAGCGCGGGATCGCCGGGGCGCTCATGCAGATAGACGAGCGCGCCCGAGCGTCTGATGCCATCGTCGCCGCGTGGATCGGCCTCGAAGAGAGTGCCGCAGACGCAGGGGTGAAGCGAGCGGCGACCGAGACTCCCGGCGAGTTCGTGGTGCGGATCATCACTCTGCGGCCCGGGGTGGCCGGCGACGCCGCGTCGCTGCTGCGTCTCTACGAGAGCGTCCGATTCGGAGCCGGGTCGGCCGACGAGGGCGACCGGGCCTCGGCGAGAGAGGCCCTGCGACGCATCGAGGAGGTGTGGCGGTGACTGTCCGCAGAACGCTGGTCGCAGCGGGGGCGGCGGTCCTCGTCGCTCTGGCGCTCCTCGGCTTCGGCTTCACCTGGCCGTTCGTGATCGCATGGGGTCTCCTGATCGGTGCGGTCGGTCTGCTCGCGCAGCTCGCGATGCCGCTCGAGCCGGGGTTCGACGCGCCGCGCATAGACGTGGAGCCGGATCGACGACCTACCGAGATCTCTCGCATGGCGTGGGCACTGAACACACACACCGGCATCGCGGGAGCGCAGATCACGCGCCGTGTCGGGGTGATCCTGCGTCAGCGGCTGATGCGCCACGGAGTGGATCCGGATGACCCTGCCCACCGCGACCGACTCCCGCGGCTGATCGACCCGGGAGTCTGGGAGCGCCTGACGGGACCGGAGACGACGATCGTCGACGTCGAGAGGGCGCTGGACGCGATCGATCGACTGGATCCCACCTCGCCGGACGAACCGTCACCCCGGTTGCACGTACCGACCCCCGACCACGGGCGGCCCTCGCCGCCGCGTCGATGAAGGAGATGCCATGACGAGCCCCGCAGAGATCGCCGCCACCGGAGCCCGGATCCTGGCTGCCGTGCGAACAGTCGTCGTGGGCATGGACGACCCGGTCGAGATCGCTCTGGCCTCGATCCTCGCCGGCGGTCACGTGCTGTTCGAGGATGTGCCGGGCCTGGGGAAGACGCTCGCCGCGCGCAGCCTCGCCTCGGCGCTGGGGCTGTCGTTCCGGCGCTTGCAGTGCACTCCGGACATGCTCCCCGGCGATGTCACGGGGTCGTACGTCTACGCTCCGGACTCGGGGGACTTCGTCTTCCGGCCGGGGCCGATCTTCACCGGACTGCTGCTCGCCGACGAGATCAACAGGACCACGCCGAAGACGCAGTCGGCGATGCTCGAGGCGATGGCGGAGCGTCAGGTGACCGTCGAGGGCAACAGCTTCGCGCTGCCCGCGCCGTTCCATGTGATCGCGACGTCGAATCCGATCGAGTACGAGGGCACGTACGCGCTGCCCGAGGCACAGCTCGACAGGTTCATGGTGCGGCTGTCCGTCGGCTATCCGGCGGCGGAGAGCGAGGCCCGCATCCTGGAGAACCGCGTGAGCAGGCGCCAGGAGGCTGCTCACATCGCTCCGGTCATCGACGCCGCTCAGCTCATCTCCCTGCAGGAGGCCGTCGAGGCCATCCACGTCGACCCGGACATCTCGCGCTACTGCGTCGAGATCGCACGCGCCACCCGGACCGCGGCCAACGTCGAGGTCGGTGCGTCGCCGCGCGGTTCTCTGGGGCTGCTGCTGCTGGGACGAGCGCTCGCGGCTCTGGATGGCCGCGACTTCGTCCGTCCGGACGACATCAAGCGGATCGCCGTGCCCGTGCTGGCGCATCGTCTCACGCTCACACCTCAGGCGTGGGCCCAGGGCGCGTCGGCATCCGATGTGGTGCGCTCGGTCGTCGGACAGGTGGCTGTTCCGCCGACCGTCGGAGTGCTCGGATGACGGACGGACCCGACGCGGGGCGTCGCGGTCCTGTGTTGTCCGTGGCGATCGGAGGCGCTGCCCTGCTCGCCGCGGTCGGCCTTCTCGCGGGAAGACCCGACGTGGTGGCGATGGGGCTTCCTCTGGCCATCTGGAGCGGTCTCGCGATCGCGCGGGGCACATCCGGCGCGGTGGCGAAGATCGCGATCGACCCGGTGCCCGGGCGCGATGGCGAGCTGCTCACATCGATCGCGGTGGACAGCGATGCGGATGCCGTCGAGGTGGTGGTCGTGCAGTCGGAGCGTCGCAGCAGACGCGTGATCGTGCCCGGCGGTGGCTTCACATTCACTGCGCGGAGCAAGGTCCTGCACTCCGGTCCGACGATCCCGGTCCAGGCGGCAGCGAGGGGGTTCTCCTTCGAGGGAGCGGCGCTCTCGTCGACGTCGGACCTCGCCGCCATCAGGCGTCAGGTGGCCCCGCCCCGCCGATCACTCGACGCGCTCCCGCTGCCGCGACGACTGACGGGGTCGCACGGCGCGCACGAGGGGCGTCGGGCGGGTCAGGGCGGCGACTTCCGGGACATCCACCCCTTCGCGCCCGGCGACGAACTCCGCCGCGTGGACTGGCGGGCGACGGCGCGGATGTCCCGTCGGCCAGGCGATCTGATGGTCCGTCGGACCAATACGCTCAGCGACTCGTCGGTCGTGGTCGCCATGGACACGTCTGAGGATCTGGGTGAGGTCGTCGCCTCGTGGGGGAGCGGCGACCGCGAACGCAGCGGCGTGACCTCCCTCGACCTCGCGAGGGAGGCTGCGCGAGCCATCGCCGACTCGGCCATAGGCGAGGGCGACCGCGTCGCACTTCACGTGCTCGTGCACGGCGGCCGGTCGTTGAGGAGCGGCGGCGGCTCGAGGCACCTGGCACGGGTCGTGGCGGCCATCGCCGCGACGGGCCAGGCGAGAGACGACGCGACTTTCCGTCGCACTCCTCCCGTGCCGCACGGCTCGGTGGTCTTCGTGCTGTCGACCTTCTTCGAGGGCGCCGCCGCTCGGACCGCGCTGATGTGGAGGGCCAGCGGCCACAGAGTCGTCGCCGTCGATGTCCTCCCTCCGCTCGACCGTGCTCGGCTCACCCGTGCGCAGCTGATCGGCTTGCGCACCGTGCTCGCAGAGAGGGGGAACGTGTTCGCGGATCTCCACGGCGCCGGAGTCGACGTGGTCTCGTGGGCCTCGGACCCGTCCTCGGCGATGCGTGCGATCGCGAGGGCCGGGCGATGAGAGCGAACGACACGCTACGGACGGGTCCTTCCGTCCCGGGACTCGTCGTGAGGGGCGCGCTCGTCGTCGCCGTCGCCGCGGGTGCTGCGATGCTGTGCCCGTTGCTCGGATGGCAGGTGGCGGCAGTCGTCCTGGCGATCATCGCCGCCGCTCTTCCGCAGACCTTCGCGGCCTGGGGGTCGATCGGATGCCTCGTGATCGGGATGCTGATCTCGGAGCCCGACGTCGGGCGCGCGATGATCGCTGTGCTCGCGGTGCAGGTGATCCATGTCCTCATGTCGCTCTCCCTCGTGATCCCGGCCGGCTCCCGCGTGATCGTGACCGTCCTCCGTCCGAGCCTGGTGAGGCTGATCGTCGTGCAGGCGATCGCCCAGCCGATCACCGTGGCCGTCATGGTGGTCATGCGCATCGACACCCCCGCGTCGCTGCCGACAGTGCCCTGGGCCGCTGTCGCCGGGGCCGGAGCCGTGGTCGCACTCGTCGCGACCCTGCTCACGCGG
Source organism: Microbacterium sp. Bi98 (assembly GCF_918698045.1). NCBI lineage: Bacteria > Bacillati > Actinomycetota > Actinomycetes > Micrococcales > Microbacteriaceae > Microbacterium > Microbacterium sp. Bi98. The sequence continues at coordinate 118,898 of NZ_CAKKLK010000003.1, forward strand.
GCGAACCGCGGTACTCGAGAGCACTGATCGCTTCCCTGTGAGCCCTCACGGAGCCAATGTCGGTGGCCACTCGTAGACTTGATCAGTGCCTATCGTCCCGGTTGCAACCCCAGGAAAACTCAGTGTCCGCGGTGCCCGCGTACACAATCTCAAGAACGTCGACATCGACATCCCACGCGACTCCCTCGTCGTGTTCACCGGCCTGTCCGGATCGGGAAAGTCCAGTCTGGCCTTCGACACGATCTTCGCTGAAGGACAGCGTCGCTACGTCGAGTCGCTGAGCGCCTACGCGCGTCAGTTCCTCGGTCAGGTCGACCGACCGGACGTCGACTTCATCGAGGGCCTCAGCCCTGCGGTGTCGATCGACCAGAAGTCGACCAACCGCAACCCGCGGTCCACGGTCGGAACCATCACCGAGATCTACGACTACATGCGTCTGCTGTGGGCGCGGATCGGGATTCCGCACTGCCCCGAGTGCGGTGCGCGCATCCAACGTCAGACCGTCCAGCAGATCGCCGACCAGCTCATGGAGCTGCCCGAGCGCACCCGCTACCAGATCGTCGCGCCCATCGTCTCGCAGAAGAAGGGCGAGTTCGTCGACCTGTTCCGCGAGCTGGGGGCCAAGGGCTACTCGCGCGCGATCGTCGACGGCGACCTCATCCAGCTCGCCGAGCCGCCCACGCTCAAGAAGAGCTACAAGCATGACATCGCCGTCGTCGTCGACCGCCTCGTCGCGGCAGACGACATCCTCGGTCGAGTCACGGACTCGGTCGAGACGGCGCTCGGGCTCGCCGGCGGCGTGGTGCAGATCAACTACGTCGACGCAGAGGGCGACGACGCGTGGCAGTCCTTCTCCGAGAAGCTCGCCTGCCCGAACGGCCACGCGCTCACCCTCACCGAGATCGAACCACGCACGTTCTCGTTCAACGCGCCCTTCGGTGCCTGTCCGGCCTGCTCGGGTCTCGGCACCCGCATGTCCGTCGACATCGACCTGATGCTCGGCGACGAGGAGCTCTCCATCCGCGAGGGCGCGATCATCCCGTGGACCACTCAGGGCAAGGGACTCTTCCAGTACTACGAGCGGCTGCTCGAGGGATTGGCCGACGACCTCAACTTCTCTCTCGACACCCCGTGGCAGGATCTGCGCGTCGACGTTCAGGACGCGATCCTGCGCGGCGACAACTACAAGGTCACCGTCAAGTTCAAGAACCGCTATGGGCGCGAGATGCGCTATGCATCGGGGTTCGAAGGCGTCGTGCCGTACATCGAGCGGCAGTACGCCCAGGCCGAGTCCGACACGCAGCGCTCGCGCTGGGGCGAGTACCTCCGCGAGGTCCCCTGCCCGGTGTGCGACGGCAACCGACTCAAGCCCGAGGTGCTCGCGGTGCAGGTGCACGGGCATTCGATCGCCGAGGTGTCGCACCTGAGCCTTGCCGACGCGCGGTCGTTCATGGAGACCCTCACCCTCACCGATCGTGAGGCGAAGATCGCGGCTCAGGTGCTGCGTGAGATCCGCCTGCGACTCGACTTCCTCCTGCAGGTCGGGCTCTCCTACCTCAACCTCAGCCGGTCCGCCGGGTCGCTCTCCGGTGGAGAAGCGCAGCGCATCCGGCTGGCGACGCAGATCGGCTCCGGGCTCACCGGCGTCCTCTACGTCCTCGACGAGCCGTCGATCGGTCTGCACCAGCGTGACAACCGTCGTCTGATCGACACCCTTCTGAAACTTCGCGACCTCGGGAACACGCTCATCGTCGTCGAGCACGACGAAGAGACGATCGAAGCCGCTGACTGGGTCGTCGACATCGGACCGGGTGCCGGCGTGAACGGTGGAGAGGTCGTGCATTCCGGTCCGTATTCGGCTCTGTTGAACGAGCCGAACTCGATGACGGGCGAATACCTCTCGGGTGCGCGCGAGATCCCCACTCCGGCGAAGCGTCGCAAGCTCGACAAGAAGCGCATGCTGAGCGTGGTCGGCGCCCGCGAGAACAACCTCAAGAACGTCAGCGTGAACTTCCCGCTGGGCGTTCTCACGGCGGTGACCGGCGTGTCGGGTTCGGGCAAGTCGTCGCTCGTCAACGACATCCTGTACCAGGTGCTGGCCTCGCGGCTCAACGGCGCCCGCACGGTTCCCGGAAAGCACACGCGTGTGTCAGGGCTCGACAACCTCGACAAGGTCGTGCACGTCGATCAGGCACCGATCGGCCGCACGCCGCGGTCCAACCCGGCCACCTACACCGGCGTGTTCGACCGCATCCGCTCGCTGTTCAGCGAGACCCCCGAGGCGAAGGTCCGTGGCTATCAGCCAGGGCGATTCAGCTTCAACGTCAAGGGCGGCCGCTGCGAGGCGTGCTCGGGCGACGGCACGATCAAGATCGAGATGAACTTCCTGCCCGACGTGTACGTCGACTGCGAGGTCTGCCACGGCAAGCGCTACAACCGCGACACGCTGTCGGTGCACTACAAGGGCAAGAACATCGCCGAGGTCCTCGAGATGCCGATCGCGGAAGCGGCCGAGTTCTTCGAGCCCATTCAGGCGATCCACCGCTACATGAAGACCCTCGTCGACGTCGGGCTCGGGTATGTGCGCCTCGGTCAGTCGGCGACGACTCTCTCCGGCGGCGAGGCTCAGCGCGTCAAGTTGGCCACCGAGCTCCAGCGGCGCAGCAACGGTCGCAGCATCTACGTCCTCGACGAGCCGACCACCGGTCTGCACTTCGAGGACGTGCGCAAGCTCCTCGAGGTACTGAACGGACTCGTCGACAAGGGCAACACGGTGATCGTCATCGAGCACAACCTCGATGTGATCAAGTCCGCGGACTGGGTGATCGACCTCGGGCCCGAGGGCGGCTCGGGCGGCGGCGAGATCCTGGCGACCGGCACTCCCGAGCAGATCGCGCGAGTCGAGGACAGCCACACGGGTCAGTTCCTCGCCGAGATCCTGGGTGAGGGGCGCTCTGCGCGGAAGGCCAGCTGATGGCCGACGTCCTGCCGTACAAGCCGCGGGCTGGTGAGATCCCCACGAACCCCGGCGTGTACCGCTTCCGCGATGCTGATGGACGCGTGCTGTACGTCGGCAAGGCCAAGAACCTGCGCCAGCGACTGTCGAACTACTTCGCTCCGCTGCGCACGCTCCACGAACGCACGCGGCGGATGGTCACCACGGCGTCGTCCGTCGAGTGGACCGTCGTCTCGACGGACGTGGACTCGCTTCAGCTGGAGTACATGTGGATCAAGGAGTTCGATCCGCCCTTCAACGTCCGCTACAAGGACGACAAGTCCTACCCGTTCATGGCCGTGACCCTGGGTGATGAGGCGCCGCGCGTGATCGTGACCAGGAACCGCAAGATTCCCGGTGCCCGCTATTTCGGTCCTTATCCCAAGGTCTGGGCGGTGCACGAGACGATCGACCTGATGGTCAAGGCATTCCCGATCCGCACCTGCAGCGACTCCAGCTACAAACGCGCGATGCAGACCGGCCGGCCGTGCTTTCCCGGGCAGATCGGCAAGTGCGGCGGGCCGTGCTCGATGACGGTGACGATCGAGGAGCACCGTGCCATGGTCGACGACTTCGTCGCCTTCATGGCGGGCGGCGATGAGCGCTTCACCCGAGAGCTGACCAAACGGATGCTGGCGGCGTCGGCCGCGATGGATTACGAGGCCGCCGCCAGATACCGTGACAAGCTCACCGCGATCGAGGCCGTGCTCGGCAAGAGCGCGCTCGTGCTCGCGACCGACGAGGATGCCGACCTCTTCGGCATCGCGGAAGACGAGCTGGCTGCCGCCGTGCAGCACTTCGTGATCCGCGGCGGGCGCGTCCGCGGTGTTCGCGCGATGACGATCGAGAAGGAGATCGACATCTCGACAGCCGATCTCGTCGACCAGGTGCTGCAGCGCGCGTACGGCGATGCGCAGGATGTGCCCCGGCGGATCATCGTGCCGACCCTTCCCGACGACGCGGCCGAGCTCGAGGTCTGGCTGCGCGAGCGGCGAGGCAAGAAGGTCGAGATCGCCATCGCCCAACGGGGGCAACGCGCTGATCTCATGCGCACGGCGACCCTCAACGCGCAGCAGGCCCTGATCAGGTACAAGACCCGTCGTACGAGCGACTACGTCGCACGAACCCAGGCTCTGACCGATCTGCAGGAGGCGTTGGGGATGTCGGAGGCGCCGCTTCGCATCGAGTGCTTCGACATCTCGCACCTCGGTGGCACGAACGTCGTCGCCTCGATGGTGGTCTTCGAAGACGGACTTCCCCGCAAAGACCAGTACCGGTCGTTCAACATCGCCGAGACCACCGACGATACGGACTCGATGTACCAGGTGCTGCGTCGTCGACTCGCCTACCTCGATCGTCCGGAAGAGATCGATGAGCCCGCATCTGCAGCGGTCCCCGTGGAGGCGGGAGACGAGTCCGATGACGTCGTCGTGGAGGTCAAGCGCAAACCGCGCTTCGCCTATCCGCCGCAGCTGCTGCTGGTCGACGGCGGACAGCCCCAGGTCGAAGCGGCGGCACGGGCACTGCGAGACGCCGGGCACACCGAGATCGCCGTGTGCGGCATCGCCAAACGGCTCGAGGAGATCTGGCTCCCGGGGGAGGACTTCCCGGTGATCCTGCCGCGCACCAGCGAGTCGCTCTACCTGCTGCAGCGGCTGAGAGACGAGGCCCACCGGTTCGCGATCACGCACCAGCGCAAACGACGCAAGAATGACATCACATCGATCCTGGCCGAGGTGCCAGGCCTCGGCTCCTCGAGGATCAAGGTCCTCCTGAAGCACTTCGGCTCCGTCACCGCGCTGCGCTCCGCACCTCTGGAGGCGATCCAGGAGGTGCAGGGGATCGGTCCTGTCCTCGCACAGAACATCCATACGCATCTCTCCACTCGCTAGGCTGGAGCCAGCGGGGGGAGAAGGAGTAACCATGACTGACGGGGACAAAGGCGAGTTCCTCATCGTCACGGGCATGTCGGGCGCAGGGCGCACGACGGTAGCCAACGCACTCGAGGACCTCGGCTGGTACGTGGTCGACAACCTGCCGCCGCAGATCCTCCGACCGCTGCTCGACCTCACGGACATGGGCGGTGACGCTCTGCCGAAGGTCGCAGCGGTGGTCGACGTTCGCGGGCGCAACCTCTTCGACGACTTCCCGGGCGTCGCGAGGGCGCTGAGATCGCGTGGTTCCGTCCGCGTGCTGTTCCTGGACGCGTCGGACGATGTGCTCGTGCGTCGGTTCGAGGCGGTTCGCCGACCCCACCCGCTGCAGGGGGACGGCACTCTGCTCGACGGCATCCGCGTCGAGCGCCAGCGACTGGCGCCGATCCGCGAATCGGCCGATCTCGTGGTCGACACCTCCGCACTCAACATCCATCAGCTCGCCACCCAGGTCTCCGACCTCTTCTCGGAAGCGGGCGCAGCGAGGCATCGTGTGACGCTCATGAGCTTCGGTTTCAAGTACGGTCTCCCGACCGACGTCGACCTGGTCGCGGATATGCGCTTCCTCCCGAACCCGTTCTGGAACGAAGAGCTGCGGGGCCTGACCGGTCAGGACGAGTCCGTCAGGGACTACGTGCTGTCACGCGAGGGCGCCGCCGAGTTCCTCGATTCGTATTCGGCGGCACTCACTCCGGTGCTCGAGGGGTATCAGCGCGAGAACAAGAGCCATTCGACCGTCGCGATCGGCTGCACCGGCGGAAAGCACCGCTCCGTGGCCATGGCGGAGGAGCTGGCCCGTCGGCTCGCCTCCGTGCCGGGAGTGGCCGTCAACGTGCGTCACCGGGACCTCGGCAGGGAATAGCAAGAGCCTCCGTCAGAGTAGGCTGGAGGTTTGCGCCGCGATCCGGCGCGTGAGCGTAGAGGAGTGTCGTGGCACTAACGACCGACGTCAAGGCTGAGCTGGTCAGCATCCGTAATGCACCCCCGACGGTGCGTGTCGCGGAGGTCACCTCGATCCTCCGGTTCGCCGGCGGACTGCACTCCATCGCCGGGCGGGTCGCCGTCGAGGCGGAGGTGGATGCCGAGATCCTCGCGCAGCGTGTCGCGCGAGACCTCGCCGAGATCTACGGGGTCCGACCGGAGATCGCACAGGTGCAGTCGAGCACGGTGAATGACGGCGCGCGATGGGCTGTCCGGGTCATCGCCTCGGGGGAGACCCTCGCACGCCAGACCGGTCTGCTCGACCAGCGTCGGCGTCCGGTCCGCGGACTCCCCAACCGTCTCACCACTGGCTCTCGCGCTGAAGTGGCCGGTCTCTGGCGGGGTGCGTTCCTCGCCGCGGGAACGCTGAGCGAACCCGGCCGATCGGCCATGCTCGAGGTCGCCTGCCCGTCATCCGAGGCCGCCATGGCACTCGTGGGCGCGGCGCATCGCCTGGGTGTCGCCGCCAAGGCGCGCGAGGTGCGAGGCATGCCGCGCGTCGTCGTGCGTGAGGGCGAGGCGATCCGCACCATCCTCAGCGAGATGGGTGCTCAGAAGACCGCGGTCGCCTGGGAGGAGATGCGCCAGCGTCGCGAGGTGCGTGCGGGCGTCAACCGTCTCGTCAACTTCGACGATGCCAACCTCCGTCGCTCCGCGCAGGCCGCCGTCGCCGCCTGCGCGCGCGTCGAGCGGGCCCTGGAGATCCTCGCCGACGAGGTGCCCGACCACCTCAAGGTCGCGGGTGAGCTGCGTCTCGCGCACCGCGACGCGAGCCTCGACGAGCTGGGTCACCACGCCGATCCGCCCATGACCAAGGACGCCGTCGCCGGCCGCATCCGCCGTCTTCTGGCGATGGCGGACAAGCGTGCCCAGCAGGAGGGCATCCCGGGAACGGAAGCAGCCGTGCCCGCGGGTCTCGACGTCTGACCACAGCGAACGACATCAGCGAGGCGATCCCTGTCAAGGGGTCGCCTCGCTTCGTCATATGGGGGAAGGATCAGGGTCGGCGACGCGTTGTCGTCACTAGGATGAGTTACGTCCGCTCTACGTCGCACATCGGCGGCGCAGAGGATCGGCAAGCGCCGCGGCGCGGCGCGGATTGGATGAAAGCGACATGGCGACCTACACGCTCCCCGACCTTCCCTACGACTTCGCAGCCCTCGAGCCGCACATCAGCGGCAAGATCATGGAGCTGCACCATGACAAGCACCACGCGACCTACGTCGCCGGCGCCAACACCGCCCTCGAGCAGCTCGCCGAGGCGCGCGACAGCGGCAACCTGGCGAACGTGAACAAGCTCGAGAAGGACCTCGCGTTCAACCTCGGCGGTCACGTCAACCACTCCATCTTCTGGACCAACCTCTCGCCGACCGGCGGCGGACAGCCCGAGGGCGAGCTCAAGGCAGCCATCGACGAGTTCTTCGGTTCCTTCGAGAAGTTCCAGGCGCACTTCACCGCGAACGCCCTCGGAATCCAGGGCTCCGGATGGTCCGTCCTCAGCTGGGACTCGATCGGCCAGCGCCTGATCATCCAGCAGCTGTTCGACCAGCAGTCGAACACGGCACAGGGCACCGTGCCGCTGTTCCAGCTCGACATGTGGGAGCACGCCTTCTACCTCGACTACCTCAACGTCAAGGCCGACTACGTGAAGGCCGCGTGGAACATCGCCAACTGGGAGAACGTCGCCCAGCGCTTCGAGGTCGCCCGCGAGAAGACGAACGGCCTGCTGGTACTGTCGTAATCGGGTCGCGTCCCGACGGGCCAAGTCTCGTCGGGACGCCATCTCAGCCAAAAACCCCCGCGCACCGCGCACGCACGATTGCTGCGCACAGCGCACGAGAAACAGGGAGACCTGAGTGTCTGTCAAGATCGGTATCAACGGCTTCGGCCGTATCGGACGCAACTACTTCCGCGCGGCTCTCGCGCAGGGAGCGGACATCGAGATCGTCGCTGTCAACGACCTCACCGACAACAAGACCCTTGCCCACCTTCTGAAGTACGACTCCGTGGGCGGCGTCCTCGATGCTGACATCAGCTACGACGACGAGAGCATCACGGTCAACGGCAAGGCCATCAAGGCGTTCGCCGAGCGCGACCCCGCCGGCCTCCCGTGGGGCGAGCTGGGCGTCGACATCGTCATCGAGTCGACCGGCTTCTTCACCAAGGCCGAGCTGGCCAAGAAGCACATCGAGGCAGGGGCCAAGAAGGTCCTCATCTCGGCTCCCGGCACCGGCGTCGACGGCACGTTCGTCATGGGCGTGAACGAGGACACGTACAACCCGGAGACGGATCACATCATCTCCAACGCCTCCTGCACGACCAACTGCCTCGCCCCGCTGGCCCAGGTCTTCAACGACGCCTTCGGCATCGACCGTGGCTTCATGATGACGGCTCACGCCTACACGGCAGACCAGAACCTGCAGGACGGTCCGCACAGCGACCTGCGTCGCGCACGCGCCGCAGCGATCAACATCACCCCGGCGTCGACCGGTGCCGCGAAGGCGATCGGCGAGGTTCTGCCCGAGCTCCAGGGCAAGCTGAGCGGCTCGTCGTACCGCGTTCCGGTTCCCACCGGCTCGATCGTCGACCTCACGCTGATCACCGACCGCGAGAACCTCACGGTCGAAGAGGTCAACGAGGCGTACAAGAAGGCTGCTGCCGACGGACGCCTCGCCGGTTTCCTGCAGTACAACGAAGACCAGATCGTGTCGAGCGACATCGTGCACAACCCGCACTCGTCGATCTTCGACGCCACGCTGACCAACGTCAGCGGCAACCTGGTCAAGGTCTCCAGCTGGTACGACAACGAGTGGGGTTACTCCAACCGTCTCGTCGACCTGACCGAGTACGTGGCAGAGCGTCTCTGAGACATCTCCCATGACTCTGCGCACCCTGGATTCACTGGGTTCGCTCGAGGGCAAGCGCGTCATCGTCCGTTGTGATCTCAACGTCCCCCTGCGGGATGGGATCATCACGGACGATGGCCGTGTCCGCGCCTCGTTGCCTACCCTCAACGCACTGATCAACGCGGGCGCCCGCGTCATCGTGTGCTCGCACCTCGGCCGCCCCGACGGTGCGCCCGACCCGCAGTACAGTCTCGCGCCGGTCGCCCAGCGGCTGTCCGAGCTGCTCGGCAAGCCGGTGGCGTTCGCTCGCGACACCGTCGGCGAGTCGGCGCAGGAGGCCGTGGCCTCGCTCGAGGACGGCGGCATCGTCGTCATCGAGAACCTGCGGTTCAACCCGGGGGAGACCTCGAAGGACGACGCCGAGCGCGGCGCCTTCGCGGCTCAGCTGGCAGAGCTCGGAGACGTCCTCGTCTCCGACGGCTTCGGTGTCGTGCACCGCAAGCAGGCGAGCGTCTACGACCTCGCCGAGCTGCTGCCGTCGGCCGCCGGTCTACTCATCGCAGCCGAGCTGGACGTGCTAGACCGTCTCACCGAGAACCCCGAGCGCCCGTACGCGGTCGTCCTCGGCGGGTCGAAGGTCAGCGACAAGCTCGGAGTCATCTCGCACCTGCTGCCGCGCGTGGATCGCATCCTCGTGGGCGGCGGCATGCTGTTCACCTTCCTGAAGGCGCAGGGCCACGCGGTGGCGTCCAGCCTCCTCGAAGAGGACCAGCTCGAGACGGTCCGCGGCTACATCGCCGAGGCCGAGAAGCGCGGTGTGGAGCTGGTGCTCCCGACCGATGTCGTCGTCGCATCCTCGTTCTCCGCTGATGCGGAGCACGAGGTCACCGCCGCCGACGCCATCGAGAGCACCGCGTTCGGCTCCTCCGGCATCGGCCTGGACATCGGCCCGGAGACGGCTGCGCGGTTCGCGGAGGTCATCCGTGGGTCGAAGACGGTGTTCTGGAACGGCCCGATGGGCGTGTTCGAGTTCCCGGCCTTCGCCGGCGGCACCAAGGCCGTTGCGCAGGCGCTCACCGAGGTCGACGGCCTCAGCGTCGTAGGCGGCGGAGACTCGGCCGCGGCCGTGCGTCAGCTCGGCTTCACCGACGACCAGTTCGGTCACATCTCGACCGGCGGCGGCGCAAGCCTCGAGTTCCTCGAGGGCAAGAAACTACCCGGCCTGGAGGTGCTCGGATGGGTGTGAACACCCGTACCCCGCTGATCGCGGGAAACTGGAAGATGAATCTCGACCACCTGCAGGCGGTCGCCTTCGTGCAGAAGCTGCACTGGACGCTCAAGGACGCCAAGCACGAGGACGGCTCGGTCGAGGTTGCGGTCTTCCCGCCCTTCACCGACATCCGCAGCGTGCAGACGCTCATCGACGCCGACAAGATCCCGTTCGCCCTCGGCGCGCAGGACCTCTCGGCTCACGACTCCGGCGCCTACACCGGCGAGATCTCGGGAGCCTTCCTGGCGAAGCTCGATGCGAAGTACGTGATCATCGGTCACTCGGAGCGCCGTGAATACCACGCGGAGTCCGATGACGTCGTCGCGGCCAAGACGAAGGCCGCGCTGAAGCACGGTCTGTCGCCCGTCATCTGCGTCGGGGAGACGGCTGAGGACCTCGAGAAGTTCGGGGCCAGCGCAGTGCCCGCGGGGCAGCTCGAGGCCGCTCTCCAGGGTCTGTCGAAGGATGCGGACATCGTCGTGGCGTACGAGCCGGTCTGGGCCATCGGCTCCGGGCAGGCAGCGACGCCGCAGCAGGCGCAGGATGTCTGCGCTGCGCTGCGCACGGTGATCGCCAAGGTTCTCGGTGACGACGCTGCGGCGCGCACCCGGATCCTGTACGGCGGATCGGTCAAGGCGGCCAACATCGCCAGCTTCATGCGCGAGCCTGATGTCGATGGCGCACTCGTCGGAGGCGCGAGCCTCGTGGTCGACGAGTTCGCGGCGATCATCCGCTTCGAGAAGCACGTCGGCGTGTGAGTGTGGCGGGGCTCCGGCCCCGCCGCACCGTATACTTGACCGTTACCGGGGCAATCCTGCCCCAGCGAAAGGCTCTTCCTCGTGGAAATTCTCGAGTTCGTCCTGCAGGTGGTGCTGGGCATAACCAGCGTCCTGCTGACTCTCCTCATCCTCCTCCACAAGGGTCGCGGTGGCGGCCTCTCCGACATGTTCGGTGGAGGCATGACGTCAGCTGTCGGCTCGTCGGGTCTCGCTGAGCGCAATCTCAATCGCTTCACGGTCATCCTCGCTCTGGCGTGGTTCGTGTCGATCGTGGCGCTCGGTCTCATCACGAAGTTCGAGGTGATCTGATGGCTACCGGCGGCAACGCGATCCGAGGGACCCGAGTGGGTTCCGGCCCCATGGGCGAGCAGGACCACGGCTACCACGCCGACCGCATCGCGGTCTCGTACTGGGACGGTCTCGGCAACGAGACGGTCCGCTACTTCGCCGCGGGGCTCCCTGAAGAGGAGATCCCCGAGACGATCGACCACCCGCAGTCCGGTCTTCCGGCGGGTCGCGACAAGGCCAACCCGCCTGCCCTCGCGAAGCCGGAGCCCTACAAGACGCATCTCGCGTATGTGAAGGAGCGTCGCACCGACGCAGAAGCCGTCCAGCTTCTCGAAGATGCGCTCACCCAGCTGCGTGAGCGTCGGGGTCAGTGACCTCGATCTGATCTCCTGACAGAAGCCGCCGCGATCCGATCGCGGCGGCTTCTCTCGTACCAGGCGGACGTGCTCACCGGCACCCGTACGCGGCGTCGATGTAGGACTGAGGTGGGTAGCCGTACGCCCAGACGCCGTTGGCATCGTCGGTGAAGCCCATGCTGATCGCCCACGCCGTGGCCCACTTCTCGATGCTGTCCTGCGTCGACGAGTCGTACATGTCCTCGCACTTCACGCTGATCGCGTGGCCGACCTCGTGGGCGATGAGAGCCTTGCTCCGGTCCGCCGGCCACTGCTCGGCGACCGAGTTCGACAGCTCGATGGCGGCGCGGTCGGGATCGTCCCACCACCAGGTCGTGAGGCCTCCCATGCTGCCGTTGGAACCGGCGTTGTTGACGATCTGGTTCCAGTCGAACTCGAGCAGCACCCCGGGTGCGAGCGACCGGGCGAACGCCTCGATCTCGAGGCGATCGCCCTGCAGCGGTCCCGCCTTCTCGGCGAGTTCGGCCTGTTCGGTCGCCACGACCTGTCCTGCGGCGTCCTGCATGGACACCAGTGATTCGACCGCCGTCACATCGAGGAGCATGGTGTCGGGTACTCGCGACGCCGCATCGCGCAGGGCGATGACGGCGTCGTTCTTGGCCGAGAGGTGTGCCGACTCGAAAGCCGGGGCTGCGTCGGCCGCCGAGCGCAGGAGGGCCACGCCGGCCTCGGTCACTTCGGCACTGGCGGCGCTCATCGCAGGTGTCGCCGCGTTGAGGTCGGCAGCCAGCTCGTCCAGGTCGCCGGCGTCGACGGCGAGCTGATCGGATGCTGCGAAGAGCTCCCAGAACGCCGACGGCTTGGAATCCGCCGAAGGCAGCGGTTCGGTGAGCAGTTCCTCCGCCGGGCCGGCTGCTTCATCGGCATCCGTCGACGCCGTCGTGAGCGCGTCCATCGCGGAGGGCACGGTGAGGACGCCGGTATCGGCCGTCTTCAGCAGATCAGCGACATCGGTAACGGATGTGAGCGTGTCGAGCTCCTGCTGGACCGTCGTCGCGCTGTCGCGAGCCGAGGCCGCCGCTGCGTCGAACTCGGCGCGTGCCCCGTCGTATCCGAGGCTGGCGGTGACCTGGAGCACGCCGACGGCCGCCGCGACCAGGACTCCCGCAGCGCCCAGCATGAACCCGATGCGCCGTCCTCGGCGCTTCGGCGCTGCGTCGTCGGTGCTGGCGAAGTGCGGGGGGAGTGCGTGGCCTCCGGCGGGGGAGGTGGCCACGTCGACGGATGCAGTCATGCGGGGGGACCTCCGTGGGGAACCGGCTCATGATGACTCTAATCAGTGAGCCGTCCGGTGCGAGAACCCCCGGGGACGAGAAAGGCCCCCGCATCGCGGGGGCCTTTCTCGAGTGGAGGGGCTGACGAGAATCGAACTCGCATCATCTGTTTGGAAGACAGAGGCTTTACCACTAAGCTACAGCCCCGTTGTCAGCTGCATCCGGGAGGACTGTGCCGACTCATCGATCATAGCGGACTGACGGAGGTGCTCGTGTCCGTTAGACTCGGTGGGGCTGAATCTGCATGCGGATTCCCCGGGGCGTAGCTCAGTTTGGTAGAGCGCCCGCTTTGGGAGCGGGAGGTCGCAGGTTCAACTCCTGTCGCCCCGACATGGCTTCAACGGCCTGACAGCCGCGATTCAGCGCGGAAATCACAAGGAGAGCACACCAGAATGGCGAACAGCACCGTCGAGAAGCTGACCCCGACCCGGGTCAAGCTCAGCATCACGGTCACCCCTGACGACCTCAAGCCCAGCATCGCGCACGCCTACGAGCACATCGCTCAGGACGTCCAGATCCCCGGCTTCCGCAAGGGCAAGGTCCCCGCTCCGATCATCGATCAGCGCATCGGTCGTGGCGCGGTCATCGAGCACGCGGTCAACGAGGGCCTCGACAAGTTCTTCCGCGACGCGACCGTCGAGCACAAGCTCCGCGTCGTCGGACGTCCGGCCGCCGACATCACCCAGTGGCCGAACGAGAAGGACTTCTCGGGCGACCTCCTGGTCGACATCGAGGTGGACGTGCGTCCCGAGATCGAGGTCCCGGCATTCGACGGCATCACCCTGACGGTCGACGCCGTCGAGGCCGACGACGCCGCGCTCGACGCAGAGCTCGAGAACCTGCGCGCGCGCTTCGGAACGCTCGTTCCCGTCGACCGTCCCGCCGCGAAGGGCGACTTCGTCGAGCTCGACCTGGTCGCCACGATCGACGGTGCGGAGATCGACCGCGCCGAGGGCGTCTCCTACGAGGTCGGCTCGGGTGAGCTGCTCGAGGGCATCGACGACGCGATCGAATCCCTCACCGCCGGTGAGGACACCACGTTCCGCTCTGCGCTCGTGGGCGGCGACCACGCCGGCTCCGAGGCTGAGGTCTCCGTCACCGTCAAGGCGGTCAAGGAGCGCGAGCTCCCCGAGGCCGATGACGACTTCGCGCAGATCGCGAGCGAGTTCGACACGATCGCCGAGCTCCGCGCGAGCCTCGCCGAGCGCGTCTCGCAGCAGGGCGTCTTCACTCAGGGTTCCGCGGCTCGCGACAAGCTCATCGAGACGCTGCTCGAGCAGATCGAGATCCCCGTGCCGCCGAAGCTCATCGAGGACGAGGTGCACAACCACCTCGAGGGTGAGAACCGCCTCGAGGACGACGTGCACCGCGCCGAGGTCACCGAGGCCAGCGAGAAGCAGTTCCGCACGCAGGTTCTGCTCGACACGATCGCCGAGCAGGCTGACGTGCAGGTCTCGCAGGAGGAGCTCTCGCAGTACCTCATCCAGTCCGCCTCGCAGTACGGCATGGCTCCCCAGGAGTTCGTCGAGGCTCTGCAGTCGTCGAACCAGCTTCCGGCGCTCGTCGGAGAGGTCGCCCGCAACAAGGCCCTCGCGATCGCCCTGGGCAAGGTCAAGGTCGTCGACACGAACGGCAAGCCCGTCGATCTGTCCGACTTCGTCGTGACCGACGACGAGGCCGAGTCCGAGACGGCTGCCGACGAGAAGCCGGCCAAGAAGGCTCCCGCGAAGAAGGCTGCCGCGAAGAAGGCCGACGACGCCGACGCCGCTGAGAAGCCGGCAGCGAAGAAGCCCGCTGCGAAGAAGGCGCCCGCGAAGAAGGCCGACGACGCGGAGGCAGCCGAGAAGCCCGCCGCGAAGAAGCCCGCAGCCAAGAAGGCTCCGGCCAAGAAGGCTGCCGACAAGGCGGAGTGATCGGACACGATCTCATGAGGGGCGGATGCTGCGGCATCCGCCCCTTTCGCGTCAGTGGGAGAGCAGATGAACGAGGAGACCATGAAGACCTGGGACGAACGCATCGACGAGGTGTGGGACGACGCGTCCGGCGAAGAGGTCGGAGACCAGACGATCGCCCGGATCGACGCGCTGGCGGCCGAGCGCGGCGTCGATGACGCCCGCGCGGAGTTCGAGCGCGCCGGGGCACGTGATTCGGCCGGCCGCCCCGCCGAGGCAGTCGAACTCTACCGGCGTGCGCTCGCACTGGGTCTCGACGACGAGCACCGCCCGCAGTGCGTGATCCAGCTGGCGAGTTCACTGCGCAATCTGGGCGAGTACGACGATGCCCTCGCCGTCATCCGTGCGGAGGAGGAGCTCTCGGCGGACGGCCCCTACCGGGATGCCGTGGCGACGGTCCACGCGCTGATCCTGGCGAGTTCCGGACGCCCGGCGCGGGGCCTGTCGGTCGCTCTCCTCGCACTCGTGCCGCACCTGCCGCGGTACCACCGCTCGATGACCGCGTACGCACACGAGATCGCGGAACTCGACGCCTGATATGCCGACGGCGAACACGGCCTGAGCGCTGCGTTGTCGCCGGTAGATTCGAATCACTGAAACACGGAATCAGGAGCTGACATGGCTGCAGAACCCCTCCTCGCTACGAGCGTCTTCGACCGACTGTTGAAAGACCGCATCATCTGGCTGGGATCGGAGGTGCGCGACGACAATGCGAACGAGATCTGCGCGAAGATCCTCCTTCTCGCCGCAGAGGACTCCGAGAAGGACATCTACCTCTACATCAACTCGCCCGGTGGATCGATCACCGCGGGCATGGCGATCTACGACACGATGCAGTTCGTCCCGAACGACATCGTCACCGTGGGCATCGGCATGGCCGCATCGATGGGTCAGCTGCTGCTGACCGCGGGCACGAAGGGCAAGCGCTACATCACGCCCAACGCCCGCGTGCTGCTGCACCAGCCGCACGGTGGCTTCGGCGGAACGTCGAGCGACATCCAGACGCAGGCGCAGCTGATCACCTCGATGAAGAACCGCCTCGCCGAGATCACCGCGGCGCAGACCGGCAAGTCGGTCGAGCAGATCAACGAAGACGGTGACCGCGACCGCTGGTTCACCGCCGACGAGGCGCTCGAGTACGGCTTCGTCGATCACATCCGCGACTCGGCCACCGACGTCATCGGTGGCGGCGGAACCGACCAGGACATCAAGTAACGGAAAGCGAAAGGACTCTCATGTACGCACCCACCTTCCGCTCTGCCGGCGATCTGCCCTCCAGCCGCTACGTGCTTCCTCAGTTCGAGGAGCGCACGGCATACGGCTTCAAGCGCCAGGACCCCTACAACAAGCTGTTCGAAGATCGAGTGATCTTCCTCGGCGTCCAGGTCGACGATGCGTCGGCCGACGACGTGATGGCGCAGCTGCTCGTTCTCGAGAGCCAGGACTCCGAGCGTGACATCACCATGTACATCAACTCGCCCGGTGGTTCGTTCACCGCGATGACGGCGATCTACGACACGATGCAGTACGTCGCTCCGCAGATCCAGACCGTGGTGCTCGGCCAGGCGGCTTCGGCCGCATCGGTGCTGCTCGCAGGCGGTCACCCCGGCAAGCGCCTGGCTCTGCCCAACGCCCGTGTGCTCATGCACCAGCCGGCGATGGGCGAGGCGGGGCACGGCCAGGCATCCGACATCGAGATCCAGGCGGCCGAGATCCTGCGCATGCGCACCTGGCTCGAGGAGACCATGGCTCGTCACACGGGCAAGTCGGTCGAGCAGGTCAACCGCGACATCGACCGTGACAAGATCCTGTCCGCCGCTGAGGCGTTGGACTACGGCATCGTCGACCAGGTGCTCACCTCGCGCAAGCGCATGTGATCGCATCTACATGGTGAGAGGACGTCGGCCCTTCAGGGTCGGCGTCCTTTCGTCGTCTCCGGCGAATGTGCGAACACTGGAAGCGTCAATGCTCATATGAGCATCAAGGTGCGCGAACGGTGCTACGGACGTATGCTGGAGACGGAAGGAGGATGCCATGGAAGAAGAACTGATCATGGTCCGCGTCGCCGAGCTGTACTACGACGAGGACAAGACGCAGGACGAGATCGGCGCCCTCCTCAAGCTGTCCCGCTGGAAGGTGGGGCGCCTTCTCACACAGGCCAGAGAGCGTGGCATCGTCCGCATCGAGATCGTGCACCCGCGTGCGCGCCGACTCGGACTCGAGCGCCAGCTCGTCGAACGCCATGGCCTCACGGCTGCCGTCGTCGTTCCCTCCCCGGACGGCGATGACGGGACCCTCGAGCGGGTCGCCCAGGCCGCGGCCGACTACCTCACTGCGATGCGGCCGGTGCCCCGCACGCTCGGCGTCAGCTGGGGGCGTACGTTGCGCGCCGTCGCAGAGTCGCTGCCCGAAGGATGGGCGACCGGCGTCACCGTCGTGCAGCTCAACGGGGGAGTGAGCCTCAACCGCCGTTCGGGCGGAGCCGCGGGCCTCGCCGTCACCATCGCCCAGCGTGCATCCGGACACGTGTCCCTCCTGCCGAGCCCGGCGATCCTCGAACGCGTCGAGACCAAGCAGGCGATCGAAGCCGACCGCACCGTCGCGGCCGTCCTCGTCGAAGCGGCCGAAGCGCAGGCGTTCCTGTTCACCGCGGGGCCCTGCGATGCGACCTCCGCGCATGTCGAGAACGGCTACCTCTCGGCATCCGATGTCGAAGAGCTCGCGCGCCGTGGTGCCGTAGGCGACGTCCTCGGGCGGTACATCGACGCCGACGGCAACATCGTCGACCCGCAGCTCGACGCCCGGACGGTCGGAGTCGACCTCGGGCGCCTGCGCGCCGCGAAGCGCTCGATCTTCGTCACCGCCGGTGACGCCAAGCATGACATCGCGCGCACAGTCGTGACCAGCGGCCTGTGCAGCGTTCTGGTGACAGATGAGACCACAGCACGAGCATTGTTGGAGGAACGATGACGACCCAAGAACTCAGCCGCAGATCGGCGGTGGACGTTCTCGGCGGTGAGCCGGATGACGCCACGCTCCGCCGGTTCCTGCACGGACTCCCGGGTGTCGACGCCGTCGGCCTGGAGCAGCGCGCGGCCGCACTCGGCACGCGTTCGATCAAGACCACGTCGAAGGCCTGGGCACTCGACACGATCATCAAGCTGATCGACCTCACCACCCTCGAAGGCTCCGACACCCCCGGTAAGGTGCGCTCGCTGGTCGCCAAGGCGAAGAATCCGGATGCCGCCGACCCGACGACCCCCCGGGTCGCCGCCGTCTGCGTGTACGGCGACATGGTCGGCGACGCGGTCGAGGCGCTCGGAGCTCTGCACGGCGATCCGGACGACGGACTCATCTCGGTCGCCGCGGTCGCCACCGCGTTCCCCAGCGGACGTTCTTCGCTGGCCATCAAGCTGGCCGACACCGCCGAAGCGGTCGCGGCCGGCGCCGACGAGATCGACATGGTCATCGACCGAGGAGCGTTCCTCTCGGGCCGATACGGACTCGTGTACGACCAGATCGCCCAGGTGAAAGAGGCATGCCGTCGTGCCGACGGTTCATACGCCTCGCTCAAGGTGATCCTCGAGACCGGCGAGCTCAACACCTACGACAACATCAAGCGCGCATCGTGGCTCGGCATCCTCGCCGGGGGCGACTTCATCAAGACCTCCACCGGGAAGGTGCAGCCGGCGGCGACGCTGCCGACGACGCTGCTCATGCTCGAGACAGTGCGCGACTGGCACCGGGGTACGGGAGAGCGCATCGGCGTCAAGCCCGCCGGCGGGATCCGCGCGTCGAAGGATGCGGTGAAGTACCTCGTGACGGTCGCCGAGACCGTGGGGGAGGAATGGCTCCAGCCGCACCTGTTCCGCTTCGGCGCCTCGAGCCTGCTGAACGACGTGCTGCTGCAGCGCCAGAAGCTCACCACCGGCCACTACTCCGGCCCCGACTACGTCACGATCGACTAGGAGCCCGCATATGTCATTCCTGGAATACGCTCCGGCACCGGAGTCGAAGGCAGTACTCAACCTCAAGGACAGCTACGGACTGTTCATCGACGGCGAGTTCGTCGACGGATCGGGCTCGAGCTTCGCGACGATCTCGCCGGCTGACGAGAGCCACATCGCCGAGATCGCCTCGGCGAGCGACGCGGACGTCGACCGGGCGGTCGCCGCCGCGCGTCGCGCCTACGAGAAGACCTGGTCGAAGATGAGCGGCCGCGATCGCGGCAAGTACCTCTTCCGCATCGCACGTCTCGTGCAGGAGCGGGCTCGCGAGCTCGCGGTCGCCGAGAGCCTCGACAACGGGAAGCCGATCAAGGAGAGCCGCGATGTCGACGTGCCTCTCGTCGCCTCCTGGTTCTTCTACTACGCGGGGTGGGCTGACAAGCTCGACTACGCCGGACTCGGCGCCAACCCGCGTGCGCTCGGCGTGGCCGGGCAGATCATCCCCTGGAACTTCCCGCTGCTGATGCTCGCATGGAAGCTCGCTCCTGCTCTGGCGGCAGGCAACACCGTGGTGCTCAAGCCTGCGGAGACCACGCCGCTGACGGCGCTGATCTTCGCAGAGATCCTGCAGCAGGCGGATCTGCCGGCCGGTGTCGTCAACATCATCACGGGTGCCGGTTCCACGGGGGCCACGCTCGTGCGTCACCCCGACGTCGACAAGGTCGCCTTCACGGGTTCGACCGGTGTCGGCCGCGACATCGCACGGGCCGTCGCGGGGACCGACAAGAAGGTCACGCTCGAGCTCGGCGGCAAGGCCGCCAACATCGTGTTCGATGACGCGCCGATCGACCAGGCCGTCGAGGGCATCGTGAACGGCATCTTCTTCAATCAGGGGCATGTGTGCTGCGCCGGAAGCCGACTGCTCGTGCAGGAGTCGATCCATGACGAGGTCATCGATCGCCTGAAGAGCCGCCTGTCGACGCTGCGCCTCGGCGACCCGCTCGACAAGAACACCGACATCGGCGCGATCAACTCGGCGGCACAGCTCGCCCGCATCCGTGAGCTGAGCGACATCGGCGAGGCCGAGGGCGCAGAGCGCTGGACCGCGGACTGCGCGATCCCCGACAAGGGGTTCTGGTTCGCTCCGACGATCTTCACCGGTGTCGAGGCGTCGCATCGCATCGCCCGCGACGAGGTCTTCGGGCCCGTCCTGTCGGTGCTGACGTTCCGTACGCCGGCCGAGGCGATCGCCAAGGCGAACAACACGCCGTACGGCCTCTCCGCCGGCATCTGGTCGGACAAGGGCTCGCGCATCCTCGCGGTCGCCGACCGTCTGCGTGCCGGTGTCATCTGGGCGAACACGTTCAACCGATTCGACCCGTCTAGTCCGTTCGGCGGCTACAAGGAGTCCGGATACGGCCGTGAAGGCGGACGTCAGGGTCTCACCGCATACCTGAAGGGGGCCTCCGCATGAGCAAGCGATTGACCGTTCCGAAGACTTACAAGCTGGCGATCGGCGGCGCCTTCCCGCGCAGCGAGTCCGGCCGCACCTACGAGGTGCTGTCGGCGAAGGGGGCATTCCTCGCGAACGCCGCCCAGGGCTCGCGCAAGGACGCACGGGATGCCGTCGTGGCCGCACGTGCCGCCGTGAAGGGGTGGTCCGGCGCCACCGCATACAACCGCGGGCAGGTGCTGTACCGGGTCGCCGAGGTCCTCGAGGGTCGCCGCGCGCAGTTCATCGACGAGATCGCCGCGCAGGAGGGCGTCTCCACGTCCGCCGCCGCCGCGCAGGTCGACGAGGCTATCGACCTCTGGGTCTGGTACGCCGGCTGGTGCGACAAGTACGCGCAGGTCGCGGGCAACGCGAACCCGGTCTCGGGTCCGTACTTCAACATCTCGGTGCCGGAGCCGACCGGCGTGGTCGCGATCGTCGCACCGCAGGACTCCGCGCTGCTCGGTCTTGTCTCGGTCGTGGCTCCTGCGCTCGTCGCAGGCAACACGGTCGTCGTGATCGCGAGCGAGCGGTTCCCGCTGTCGGCCATCAGCCTCGCTGAGGTGCTCGCCACGAGCGATGTGCCCGGGGGCGTCGTCAACGTGCTCACCGGGTCTCCCGCCGAGATGGCGCCCTGGCTCGCCTCGCACCAGGACGTCAATGCGCTCGATCTGGCCGGTGCCGGCGATCTCGAGTGGATCGACATGCAGATCGCCGCCGCCGAGACGCTCAAGCGCGTGCTGACTCCCGGCGCGGTCACCGCGTCTCCGGAGCGCATCGGCGCCTTCACCGAGGTCAAGACCGTCTGGCACACCAAGAGCCTCGTCTGATTTGAGTCGTGACCTCAGCGATGGTTACTGCGCAAGAGCAGCTGCGTTCGATGCTGCGAGAAGATGTCGCGCCGATTCTGCGGGCGGCGGAATTTCGAGGTACGGAGCGGACGTTCGTGTTCCCCGATGCCGACTGGTTCGCTCAGGTCGGTATTCAGACGTCGACTGCGAGTACGAGCAGTCGGTCGAGGTTGACGATCAACGCGCAGGTGATCCCGAAAGCCTTCTGGAACCAGGTGCGCGCGGAGCGACACTATCCGGCGAAGCCGTCGCCGAACGTCGGATACGGGCGCAGAGGAGAGTTCTGGGAGGTGCGAGCAGGGCAACTCATCGACGGCCAGGACCGTTGGTGGTCGCTCGATGCGAGCGGGAGGGGGCACCGAGAGCTCGCGGTCGAGATCGCTGACCTGATCGTCGACGTCGTGCTTCCGGCGATGCAGCTCTGCATGGCCACGGGTGACCTGACCGAGCCTGGAAACACGTAGACCGTCTGGCACACCAAGAGCCTGGTCTAGCGTCGGCGGAATCCGCCCCCCCCGCGCGCACGAGAGCCCCGCAGCATCAGCTACGGGGCTCTCAGCATTCGGCATCGTTCGAGTGGACCGGCACTGCCGATCAGAGACCCGGCAACTCCTGATCGTGCGATGACGGCATGGTGCGGGAACCCCTGCGAGCTGGCCGCCAAGCCGCTGGCGACGTCGCGTTCTCTCTCGAGACCGATGATTTCGAGCAGCAGCACGCGCGCATGCTAGCCCACGGCATTCGGTTCGGGGAGGACCCGCGTCGCCACGGACAGTGGCCAGGTCCTTGCCGTCGAGACGCACTACATCGCACAGGGTCGCACTGATATCCCTTCGCCTTCGGTGACGGGCTATTTCGCCTGGCGCAGATAACGTGCCCTCCGATGCTCTGCGCGGAGTCTGGGCGGAGCAGACGCGGACGGGCGATACGGACTCGAGATGTACGACGCCGCGCCAATGCGTCCCGGTGTCGGATGCAGCGGTTAGGCTCAGTAGACGATCTCAGGATCCCCCTAGGAGGACGCGCATGGCCCGTATCGGCGAAAGCGCTGACCTGTTCAAGTGCTCGTTCTGCGGAAAGAGCCAGAAGCAGGTGCAGCAGCTCATCGCAGGACCCGGTGTGTACATCTGCGACGAGTGCGTCGAGCTGTGCAACGAGATCATCGAGGAGCGGATGGCCGAGTCCTCCGCCGACGGCACGGCGGACTTCGAACTCCCCAAGCCGCGCGAGATCTTCTCTTTCCTCGAGGAGTACGTCGTCGGACAGGAGCCAGCCAAGAAGGCACTGGCCGTCGCGGTGTACAACCACTACAAGCGGATCCGCGCGCACGGTACCCTCCAGACGGCCGAGCAGAAGGCCGAGAGCGTCGAGATCGCGAAGAGCAACATCCTGCTCATCGGGCCGACCGGATGCGGCAAGACCTACCTCGCCCAGACCCTCGCGAAGAAGCTCAACGTGCCGTTCGCTGTCGCGGACGCCACGGCGCTCACCGAGGCCGGCTACGTCGGCGAGGATGTCGAGAACATCCTGCTCAAGCTCATCCAGGCGGCGGACTACGACGTCAAGCGCGCAGAGCAGGGCATCATCTACATCGACGAGGTCGACAAGATCGCCCGCAAGGCGGAGAACCCCTCGATCACCCGCGATGTCTCAGGTGAGGGCGTCCAGCAGGCCCTGCTGAAGATCATCGAGGGAACGGTCGCATCGGTGCCCCCGCAGGGTGGGCGCAAGCACCCGCACCAGGAGTTCCTCCAGATCGACACGTCCAACGTGCTGTTCATCGTCGCGGGCGCGTTCGCGGGCCTCGAGGACATCGTGTCGGCACGCGTCGGCAAGCACGGAATCGGCTTCGGTGCTCCGCTGCACGACAAGGGCAAGGACCTCGACCTGTTCAGCGAGGTGCTTCCGGAGGACCTGCACAAGTTCGGTCTGATCCCCGAGTTCATCGGTCGTCTTCCGGTCGTGACATCGGTGTCTCCGCTCGACCAGGATGCGCTCATCGACATCCTCACTGGTCCGCGCAACGCACTCGTCAAGCAGTACCAGCGCATGTTCGAACTCGACGGCGTTCAGCTCGAATTCGAAGAGGGCGCGCTCCGTTCGATCGCCGACCTCGCCGTCGAGCGCAAGACCGGCGCTCGCGGACTGCGGGCCATCCTCGAAGACGTGCTCGGTCCGATCATGTTCGAGATCCCCTCGGCCGAAGACGTCGCGAAGGTCATCGTCACCCAGGCGGCCGTCGACGAGGGCGCTCCGCCGACGATCGTGATGGAGCGCAAGCGCAAGAGCGCGTGAGTTCCGCTCCCTCGCCCTGGCGGGTGGTCGACAGCGAGCTGGTGCATGCAGACCGCTGGATCCGCGTGCGCGCGGATGACTGCGTCGACGAGCGAGGACACTCGATCGCTCCGTACTACGTGCTCGAATACGGCGACTGGATCTCGGTGCTCGCCGTCGATCGGGATGGCCACGCGATCGTCGTCGACGAGTATCGCCATGGTGCAGGAATCGTCGCGGTCGGGACGATCGGTGGCGGTGTGGAGGCCGGCGAGTCACCGGAAGTGGCCGCGATCCGCGAGCTGCGCGAGGAGACCGGGTACGAGCCCGACGAGATGATCGACCTCGGTCCCACCTGGGCCAACTTCGGCAGCCACACCAACCGGGTGCATCACTTCCTCGCGCGGGGCTGCGTGCGAGTCACCGAGCAGTCGCTCGATGAGAGCGAGGCGATCGCCGTGCACGTCGTGTCTCTCGACGGCCTCGGCGATCACCTCGCGCAGAGCTACCACCAGCTCACCTGGTACAAGGCGATGGAGCTGCTCGACCGCTGAGGTCACGTGGCGTGCGACCTGATCACGCCTCGAGTCCGCGCCGCTTCAGGAGCGGTGCGATCTCTGCATCGCGCCCGCGGAAATCGCGGTAGGCGTCGAGCGGATCCTTGGACCCTCCGACGCCGAGGAGACGGGAGCGGAACCGGTCGCCGTTCTCGCGGGTGAGTCCGCCGTTCTCGCGGAACCACTCGACGGTGTCCGCGTCGAGAACCTCACTCCAGATGTAGGAGTAGTAGCCGGCGCTGTATCCGCCCGAGAAGACGTGTGCGAAATAGGTCGACGAGTAGCGGGTCGGCACGGCAGGATCGTCGAGTCCGATGTCGGCGAGGGCGGCGGCCTCGAAGTCGGCCACGTCGAGGATCTCCGTCTGCGTGCTCACGCGATGCCATGCCTGGTCAAGCCAGGCGGCTGCGAGGTATTCGCTCGTGTCGTGGCCCTGGTTGAACGTCTCCGTCGCGCGCAGTCGTTCGACGATCGCGGGGTCGAGCGGCTCTCCCGTCTCATGATGCCGGGCATAGTTGTCGAGGACCTCGGGCCACAGGATCCACATCTCGTTCACCTGACTCGGGAACTCCACGAAGTCGCGGAAGACGTTCGTTCCGGCGAAGTGCGGGTAGGTGACGACGGCGAAAAGGCCATGCAGAGCGTGGCCGAACTCGTGGAAGAGCGTCGTGACCTCGTCGAGGGTGAGCAGCGTGGGCTCTCCCTCTCCGGGGAGCGCCACGTTGAGGTTGTTGACCACCACGGGCAGCGTCCCGCGCAGGCGCGACTGGCTCACGATCGGATTCATCCAGGCGCCACCGCGCTTCGAGTCGCGGGTGTAGAGATCGAGCACGTACAGTCCGACCGCGCTCCCGTCCGCGTCCCTCACCTCGAACACACGCGCACCCGGGTGGTAGGCCCGGAGGTCCCGGCGCTCTGTGAACGTCACCCCGTAGAGCTTCGTCGCAGCGAAGAACACGCCGTCCTTCAGGACCCGCTCGGCCTCGAACCACGGACGGAGCACGCTCGTGTCGATCGCGTATCGGGCGGTCCGCACCTTCTCCGTGTAGAAAGCCCAGTCGTGCGCCTCGACCGCGAAGGGCGTCGCCTCGGTCTCGTCGACGATCGCCTGCAGGGCTTCCTTCTCGGCTCGTGCGTTGCGTGCAGATGGCGCCGCGAGATCGCGCAGCATCCGCTCGACCGCGTCCGGCGTGCCGGCCGTCTCGTCTGCCGTCACGTACGCGGCGTGCGAGGCATAGCCGAGCAGTGCCGCGCGCTCGGCGCGGAGGCGCACGATCTCGGCGAGCACGGGACGATTGTCGTTCCCGTTGTTACGCGACGCGCGCGACTGCGAGGCCGCCAGGATGCGGCGACGCGACTCGCGATCGCGGAGCTGCGCCAGGTACGGATGCCCGGTGAACAGCGGGAGGGAGATGACGAAGCGTCCGTCGAGGCCGCGATCCGCCGCCGAGCGAGCCGCTGCGGAGAGCTCACCGCTGCTGAGGCCCGCGAGCTCCTCCGGCGAGTCGAACACCACCGCGAGGTCGTTCGTGTCGTTGAGGAGGTTGCGCTCGAAGGTGTTGTTCAGCGTCGACAGCTGCTGGTTCAGGGCGGTGAGTCTGCTCTTCGCCTCGTCGCCGAGGGCCGCGCCCGCGTGGGTCATCTCGCGGTGGTGCCGTTCGACGAGGTACCGCTGCTCATCATCGAGCTCGAGATCGTCGAGGTGCGAGTGCACCTGCTGGACGCGCCAGTACAGCGCAGCGTCGAGAGTGATGGCATCCTGATGGGCCGCCATGAGAGGAGCGAGCTGTTCGTCGATCTCCTGGATCTCCGGCGTCGCATCGGCCGAGGTCACGGTGTAGAACGCATGCGCGACGCGGTCGAGCAGCTCTCCTGAGCGCTCCAGCGCCTCGATCGTGTTCTCGAAGGTGGGCATCGAGCGCACCATCGTGATCCGGGCGATCTCTCGGAGGTGCTCGTCGAACGCGGCCTGGAATGCCGGCAGGTAGTGCTCGGGCCTGATGGCAGCGAAGTCGGGAAGACCGTAGGGGAGCGTGGACGGCTGAAGCAGGGGATTCGCGACGTCGGTCATCCTCTGAGCCTAGCCATCACCCGCTACAGGGACTCGCTTCCCGGCGGCGGCGTCCGTGACGGCACGGGCTCTGGCCGTATGACGCAGACGCGTGCAAAGGTTAATTTGCAAAGATTAGCTTGCAAAGAAGTCTTTGCAAGAGTACCGTCGACGGTATGGAAGACGAACTGCAGTTGCGACGCCTCGACGCGGGGGCGCTCAAAGCCCTCGCTCACCCGCTGCGTGTGAGGATCTTCGACCTGCTCAGCACTCACGGGCCGCAGACGGCGAGTTCGCTCGCCTCGATGCTGGGCGAGACGTCCGGGTCGACCAGCTATCACCTGCGAACGCTCTCGGCGCACGACCTCATCCACGAGGTCGAGGGCCGCGGCACGGCCCGAGAGCGCTGGTGGGAGCTTCCCGAAGGACGCATCGACATCCCCGGTCCCAGTCAGAGCATGTCACCGGCGAATCGAGCCGCGGCGCAGATCGTCTCGTCCGAGTTCTTCCGACTTCGCCACGAGACCCTGATGTCCTACGTGAATCGGCCGGACACGGACGTGCCCGAGGGCTGGAAGGACACCGGGTTGATCGCCACGACTCTGCTCGAGATGACCCCCTCGCAGATGGCGGGTCTCAAGGATGAGCTCATGGCGGTGGTCGACAGCGCGGTCGAGCGATTCCGCGGCCAGACCGGGCCGGATGTGCGCCGGGTGTCGCTGCGCACCGAGCTCTTCGACCTGCCGGCCTCCGGTGCTGTGCTCGCGGATGCCGCCGACTCGAAGACGGAGGAATCATGACCAGCGCGACCATCCGACTCGTCGCCCCGACGCGCACTGAGCGCAGGCTGCTCGGCCTCGCCGGGCTGCTCACGGCCTTCGTGGAACATCGCATCGAACGTCGGGCCGAGAGGCGGACGCTCGCGCTGGATCTCCTGCGCGAGCAGCAGACCAGACGCCAGGATCCCCACGCCGTCGACCACATGCTCGCGCAGCTCGGCCTGCCGCGTCGATGACATCGCCACACGCAGCGAAGCCCCCTGTCTGGAGTTCCGGACAGGGGGCTTTCTGATCAGAGTTCGTCAGTCCTCGAACGGGCGGGCGATCACGTCGCCGGCCCCGGTCTGCACGACCTCCCAGCCCGCATCGAGCTCGGCGATCGCACGGCCCTCGAGCCATGTGAGCGTCCAGTGTCCGGTGAGGCCGCGGGATTCGACCTCGGCGATCGCCGGCCGGAGCGCGGCGGGAACGGATGCCGGCGGCTCCGAGCCGGTGGCCCACCGCGTACCCAGCTGCATCATGCCCCCTCGACCGGAGTGAGCTCGATCGCGGTGACCGCGAACTCGTCGGCCTCGGTGAACTCGAGGTCGGCGATGCGGCCGACGGCCTTGAGATCTTCGGCTGCGGCGCGGAGTGCGTCGAGCTTGGCGGCGGGCGCCGCGATCGCGGCACGAGATACCGGAGTCTTCTGCGATGCCTTCGCCTCGGTCTTGGCGCGGCGGATGCCGATCAGTGCCTCACTCGCGGCCGACAGCACCGCCGTGTCACCGTCGATGCCGAGAGGTTCCGGCCACGCGGCGGTGTGGACCGAGCCTTCTTCGAACCACGACCACACCTCTTCGGTCGCGAACGAGAGGATCGGCGCGAGAAGGCGCAGCAGCGTGGACAGCGCCAGGCGCAGTGCGAGTGCCGCGGAGGCCTGGCCCACGTCGTTCTGGTTGTAGGCGCGCTCCTTGACGAGCTCGAGGTAGTCGTCGCAGAACGTCCAGAAGAACGCCTCGGTGACCTCCAGCGCCTTGGCCTGGTCGTAGTTCTCGAACGCCTTGGTCGCCTCGGCGATCACGGCGTCGAGGCCTGTCAGCATCGAGGCGTCGAGGGCGTGCGTCACCTGGGCGCCTTCGGGCACCGGGAACGACAGCACGAACTTCGCCGCGTTGAGCACCTTGATCGACAGTCGGCGGCCGATCTTGACCTGCGTCGGGTTCTGCGGGTCGAAGGCGGCATCCATTCCCAGGCGGCTGGAGGCGGCCCAGTAGCGCACCGCGTCCGATCCGTGGGTCTCGAGGATGTCCGCCGGCGTGACGACGTTGCCCTTCGACTTCGACATCTTCTTGCGGTCGGGGTCGACGATGAAGCCCGAGATCGCGGCGTTGCGCCACGGCGAGCGCCCGTCTTCGAGGGTCGAGCGCAGCATGGTCGAGAAGAGCCAGGTGCGGATGATGTCCTGTCCCTGCGGGCGCAGGTCGAACGGTGCCGTGAGCTGCCACAGCTCCTCGTCGCGCTGCCATCCACCGGCGAGCTGCGGAGTGAGCGACGAGGTGGCCCAGGTGTCGAGGATGTCGGCCTCGGCTTCGAAACCACCGGCCACGCCGCGCTGATCCTCGGTGTATCCCTCCGGCACGTCGGTCGTCGGGTCGATGGGGAGACTGGCGTGATCGGGAGCGATCACGCGGTCGTAGTCGCGCTCGCCGTTCTCGTCGAGGCCGTACCAGAGCGGGATCGGCACGCCGAAGAAGCGCTGACGCGACACCAGCCAGTCTCCGGTCAGACCTCCGACCCAGTTCTCGTAGCGAACCCGCATGAAGTCCGGGTGCCACGCCAGCTGCGTGCCGCGCTCGAGCAGCTCGTCGCGCAGGTTCGCGTCGCGTGCGCCGTTGCGGATGTACCACTGGCGGGTCGAGACGATCTCGAGAGGGCGGTCACCCTTCTCGAAGAACTTCACGGCGTGGTTGAACGGCTTGCCGACGGCCGTCATGTCTCCGGTCTCCTGCAGCTTCTCGACGATCGCCTTGCGCGCGGAGAACACCGTCTTGCCCGCGAGTTCGGCGGTGTACCAGTCGATCGCGTCGGCGTCGGCGACGATCGACGGCGCCGTCGGGAGGAAGCGTCCGTCGAGGCCGATCGTGGTCATGTTCGGGAGGTGGTCGCCCGCCGCCGTGCGCAGCTCGCGCCACCAGATGATGTCGGTCACATCGCCGAAGGTGCAGACCATCGCGGCGCCGGTGCCCTTGTCGGGCTGTGCGAGGTGGTGGCCGTGGATCTCGATCTCGGCGCCGAAGAAGGGCGTGCGCACCTTCGTGCCGATCAGGTGCTTGTGCGGGCCCTCGGGGTGGGTCACGATCGCGATGCACGCGGGAAGCAGCTCGGGGCGGGTGGTCTCGATCGTGATCGAGCCGGATCCGTCGGCGAACGGGAAGTCGATGGTGTGGTACGCGGCCTGCTGGTCGCGATCCTCGAGTTCGGCCTGGGCGATCGCCGAGCGGAAGTCGATGTCCCACAGCGTCGGAGCGAGCGACTGATAGGCCTCGCCGCGCTCGAGGTTGCGCAGGAATGCGAGCTGGCTCTGACGGATCGTGTCGTCGGAGATGGTGCGGTAGGTCTGCGTCCAGTCGACCGAGAGGCCGAGCTGGCGGAACAGCGCCTCGAACTGCTTCTCGTCCTCGATCGTCAGACGTTCGCAGAGCTCGATGAAGTTGCGGCGGCTGATGGGCACCTGGTCGGCAGCGCGGCTGGACTTGTTGTCGCCGCCTTCGAACGGCGGGGTGAAGTCGCTCTGGTAGGGGAGCGTCGGGTCGCACCGCACGCCGTAGTAGTTCTGCACGCGGCGCTCGGTGGGCAGTCCATTGTCGTCCCACCCCATCGGGTAGAACACGTTCTTGCCGCGCATGCGCTCGAAGCGCGCCTTGACATCGGTGTGCGTGTACGAGAAGACGTGCCCGATGTGCAGGCTTCCGGATGCGGTCGGCGGGGGAGTGTCGATGGAGTAGACGCCCTCGCGGCCGGACTCCGCGGCGCGGATGCGGTCGAACAGGTACGTGCCCCGCTCGGACCAGGTCTCACCCCACTTCGCTTCGAGACCTTCGAGTGCGGGCTTGTCGGGAATAGCGGACATGAAGGTTCTCCTCGAGCGATGTATGCGGCACTGTGTGAGCGTGCCTGAGTGTGGATTGTGTCCCACAGTCTAATCGCCCGCGGCAGTGCAGAGTTCCGGTCCTGCCGCGCAGCGCCGGGGGTGAAGAGGACGCTCTAGAATTGGATCCAGTCCAACAAACGACGCGTCCGCGTCCCTTCGCCTTCCCTCCCGAGGAACAGCATGCCCACCACCTTCCTGCGCCGCGCGATCCCGCTCGGTGCCACCGTCGCCGTGAGCGCCCTCCTGCTCAGCTCCTGCGCCGCGCCGTCCTCCGAGTCCGACGGCGGAGAGCTCGTCTGGTCGATCGAGGGCGCGAACCTCTCTGCCGGGCACATGGATCCGCAGGTGAGCCAGCTCGACGTCTCCGGCATGGTGCAGCGGGCAGTGCTCGACTCGCTGGTCTTCCAGGAGGACGACGGCTCGTTCAGCCCCTGGCTGGCGAAGGAGTGGACCGTCTCCGACGACAGCACGGAGTACACCTTCGTCCTCCGTGACGACGTGACGTTCACCGACGGCGAGGTCTTCGACGCCGAGGCGGTCAAGGCGAACTTCGACCGCATCGTCGACCCCGAGACGGAGTCGGCGCAGGCGGCGTCGATGCTCGGAGCAGACTTCTACGCGGGTACGGAGGTTGTCGACGAGCACACCGTCACGGTCAGCTTCACCCAGCCGTACGCGCCGTTCCTGCAGGCGGCCAGCACGCCGCAGCTCGGGTTCTACTCACCGGCCGTGCTGGCGGAGTCCGCCGACCAGCTGAAGGCCGGAGGGCCCGATGTCACGGTCGGCACCGGTCCGTTCGTGCTCACCGAGTACACGCCCGATCAGGAGCTGGTGTACACCCGGAACGATGACTACGCCTGGGGGCCGCACGGCGAGGATGCGGCGGAGGTCGAGACGCTGCGCGTCGAGATCCAGCCGGAGGCCTCCGTGCGCACGGGCGTCGTGCAGAGCGGCGAGGCGGACCTCGCGAGCAACATCCCCCCGAACCTCGCGGGAGATCTCGGCGACGGCATCACCGTGGACTCGGTCGAGTACCCCGGCCTGCCGTACTCGCTGTACCTCAACGAGAAGTACGGTGTCTTCGCCGACGAGAAGGTGCGCCAGGCATTCGCTCGGGGCATCGACGTCGACGCCGCCGTCGAGGAGATCTTCTTCGGGCAGTTCCCACGAGCATGGAGCGTGCTCGGCTCGACGACTCCCGGGTACGACGCCTCCCTCGAGGACAGCTGGCCTTTCGATGCAGCAGCGGCGAACGCTCTCCTCGACGAGGCCGGCTGGACGGAGCGCGACAGCGACGGCATCCGCATGAAGGACGGTAAGCGCCTGTCTGCGCGGTGGATCGCATGGACCCCGGTGCCGGACGACCGGGCCGCCCTGGCGAACGCCATCCAGTCGGATCTCAAGGGGATCGGGTTCGAGGTCGTGCGCGAGGTGCTGGAGCCCGGCGCCTACAACGAGCAGTACGGTCCGAAGACCTTCGACCTGACGGACTGGGGATTCTCCGGCGTCGACCCCGACTTCCTCCGTGCGCACCTGCACACAGAGGGGTTCCAGAACGCCTCCCAGGTCACCGATCCGGAGATCGACGCTCTGCTCGACCAGGCCGTCGCCTCCAGCGATCAGGACGAGCGCAACAGC
Organism: Microbacterium sp. Bi98; assembly: GCF_918698045.1. Classification (NCBI taxonomy): domain Bacteria; kingdom Bacillati; phylum Actinomycetota; class Actinomycetes; order Micrococcales; family Microbacteriaceae; genus Microbacterium; species Microbacterium sp. Bi98. Next base: position 150,354 of record NZ_CAKKLK010000003.1, read on the forward strand.
ATCTACACGCAGCTGCAGGAGTGGAATGCGGAGTACACGGCCATCGTCCCGCTCTACAGCCCCTCGGCGATCACCGCCGTCGGCGAGCGGGTCAGCGGTCTCGACTACGACCTGTACGGACGTCCGCTGTTCTACGACGTGAGCGTCGGCTGACCGCTGAGTCGTCGAGCCCCCTTGGGCATATCGCTGCGGTATCGTTCGTGAGCGAGCGCCGCGTGCCGAAGGGTGCTCAGAGATCGTCGAGAGGGCGCCAACGGTGAAGGCAGCGCTCATCCGGATCGCCGGTCTCGCGGCATCCGTCGTGATCGTGCTCTGGGGCGCGGCGACACTCGTCTTCCTGGCGTTCCGCGTCATCCCGGGCGATCCGGTCTCGGTGATGCTCGGGCCGCAGGCTCAGGTGAGCGAGGCGGTCAAGGACGGCATCCGTGCGGAGCTCGGCCTCGATCGACCCCCGCTCGAGCAGTATCTGACCTTCATCGGTCAGCTCGCCCGGGGAGACCTGGGCGAGTCGTATCAGCTGCGGATGCCGGTGACCGAGGTCATCGGCCGTCAGCTCGGATCGACGCTGCAGCTCTCGGCGCTGGCTCTCGTGATCGCCGTACTGCTCGCGCTCGCCGTCGCCCTGCTGGTGCGAGGCCAGGCAGGACGAGCCGTCGCCGCGGGCATCGAGCTCGTCATCCTGTCGTCGCCCGTGTTCTGGATCGGACTGATCCTGCTCAGCGTCTTCGCATTCGGACTGGGGTGGTTCCCTGTCTCGGGTGCCCGCAATCCGGCGACGATCGTGCTGCCGGCCATCACGCTCGCGCTTCCCGTGGCGGCGCTGCTCAGCCAGGTGCTGCGGGATGGACTCGTGCAGGCCGAGCGGATGCCGTTCGCCGAGACCGTGCGGGCGCGGGGTGCGAGCCCATCCTGGTTCACGCTGCGTCACGGGCTGAGACACGGTGCCGCGAATGCCGTGACCCTGGCGGCCTACCTGACCGGATCGGTGCTCGGAGGAGCGGTGCTCGTAGAGACCGTGTTCGCCAGGGCGGGCCTCGGCCGGGTCACCCTCGCGGCCATCACGAACCGCGATCTGCCGGTGATCACCGGGATCATCCTGCTCAGTGCCATCGTCTTCGTGATCGTGAACCTCGTGATCGAGCTGCTGCATCCGCTCATCGATCCTCGGCTGCGCACCGGGCGGGGAGGAAGGCGATGAAGCGCGCGCAGACCGTGCTGCTCTGGTGCGCCGTGGCCGTGCTGCTGGTGCTCGCATTCGCTGCGGCCTTCCCCGCTGTCCTCGCCACGCACGACCCTCTTCAGACCGACGTGCGCGCATCGCTTCTGCCGCCCAGCGCCGAGCATCTGTTCGGCACCGATCAGAGCGGGCGTGACGTCTACTCGCGCGTGCTCTACGGGGCCGGGCGCTCGATCGGCATCGGCCTGCTCGCCACGGGCATCGCGCTCGCCGTGGGGCTGCTCATCGGTGCGCTCGCCGGCCTCGCCCCGCGGGGAGTCGACGCGGCACTCATGCGGGTGAACGATGTGCTCATGGCCTTCCCCGAGTTCCTGGTCGCGCTCGTGGTCGTGGCGGTGCTCGGGCCCGGACCGGTCAACATCGCGATCGCCGTGACGCTCGCCGCCGTCCCCGTCTACATCCGGTTGGCGAGGGTGCAGACCCGCACCCTCCGCAGCGCCGAGCACGTCGAGGCCGCCCGGATCCTCGGCGTCCCCCCTGTGCCCGCGTTCGTCCGGCATGTCGTGCCGGGTGTGCTCGGGTCGCTGAGCGTGCTCGCGACGATCGGCATCGGCTCGAGCATCCTCGCGGCCGCCGGACTCAGCTTCCTCGGTCTCGGCCCATCGGAGCCGACTCCCGAGTGGGGCCTCATGCTCGCCGGAGGACGCAACGTGCTCGGACAGGCCTGGTGGATCGCCGTGTTCCCCGGCATCGCGATCACCGTCACCGTGATCGCGGCGACGATCGTCGGCCGCGTGCTGCGTGCCAGAGCAGAGGGGCGGACGTCGTGACGGAAGCGCTCGAGCTGCAGGGGTTGCGCATCGACTTCGGTGGGACGCCCGTCGTCGACGGGGTGTCGCTGTCGGTGGCGCGAGGGGAGTGCGTCGCCATCGTCGGTGAGTCGGGCGCGGGCAAGTCGCTCACCGCGCGGGCACTTCTCGGACTGACGCCCGCAGACGCACGGGTGCGGTTCGAACGGTTCATCATCGACGGGACGGATGTCGCGCGGTTCGGCGAGCGGCGTTGGCGGTCTCTGCGCGCCGCGGGCATCGCGCTCGTCTCGCAGGATGCCCTCGTCTCGCTCGATCCGCTGCAACGGGTGGGATCGGAGATCGCCGAACCCCTGCGTCTCCACGGCCTCAGGTCCGGACGAGCGGCGCTGCGCGAAAGAGTGCAGGAGCTGCTGCACCGCGTCTGGATGCCGGACGCCGCCCGCCGAGCGCGGCAGTACCCGCACGAGCTCTCCGGCGGACTCAGGCAGCGGGCACTGATCGCCTCGGCCATCGCGGCCGAACCCGCGATCCTCGTCGCGGACGAGCCGACCACGGCTCTCGATGCGACGGTGCAGGCGAGGATCCTCGGACTCCTCCGCGACATCGCCGACGCCGGCACCGCGATCGTGTTCATCAGCCACGACTTCGCGGCCGTCCGTCGCATCGCCGATCGCGTGCTGGTGATGCGCAACGGCGTGGTCGTCGAGTCCGGGCCCGTCGGCGAGGTTCTCGAGAAGCCGCAGCACGCGTACACCCGACAGCTGATCGCCGCGACGATGCACGAGCCGCGTGTGACCTCTACCGACGACGTGACACCCGTGCTCGTCGCCACAGGCGTCACCAGGACATACGAGGAGATCGCCGCCGTGAACGACGCGTCGTTCGCCGTGCATCAGGGACGCACACTCGGCATCGTCGGGGAATCGGGGTCGGGCAAGACGACGCTCGCCCGGATGATCGTCGGCGTCGAGCAGCCGGACGACGGCGGCCTGCGCTGGATCGGCGAGCACCGCGTGCAGCTCGTGCACCAGAATCCGCTCGGCGCATTCGATCCCCGATGGAGCATCGGGCGGTCGCTGAGGGAGGCGCTCGCCGCGGGCGGCGTGCCTCGGGCGCTGCGGGCCGCGCGGGTGTCCGAGCTTCTCGCCGAGGTCGACCTCGACCCCGTATTGGCGACCCGGCGGCCGTCCGCGCTGTCGGGTGGGCAGCGACAGCGTGCCGCCATCGCTCGGGCACTGGCTGCCGAGCCCGAGGTGCTCGTGCTGGACGAGCCGGTGTCGGCTCTGGATCCGTCGGTGCGTGAGCGCGTGATCCAGCTGCTGCTGAGGCTGCAGCGCGAGCGTCGGCTGACCATGATCTTCGTGTCGCACGATCTCGATGTCGTCGGGGCGGTCGCCGACGACGTGCTGGTGATGCAGGACGGCGTCATCGTCGAACAGGGTGCAGTCACGGACGTGTTCGAATCGCCGCAGCATCCGTTCACTCAGGAGCTGCTCGACGCGAACCGGCCCGTCAGTCCCTGACCTGGATGCCGATCCCCGCCGCGAGTACCGGTGCGAGCTGTTGCACCTGGAAGCTGCTCAGGGTCGTGCCGCGGAGGCTGTTCGCATCGAGGAACGCCGAGGCGTCGAGCCCGCGCAGGTCGACGTGCGTGGCGCGCATGCCGCGGGAGTCCACCTCGTCGCAGCGCGTGTCGGTGAAGCGCACGCGGGTGAGCTCGGCCTGGGGCATGTCGATCGTCCGGATGCTGCACGCGGTGATCTCGATGTCCGTGGCCTTCGACGCCCCCAGGTTCAGATAGTCGATCCGCACGTCGCGGAGCTCCAGCTCGTCGATTCGGGCGCTGCTCAGATCGAGCGTGCCGATGCGTCCGCCGCTGATGCGCACGCGACGGATGCCGGCATCCCGCATCTTGAGCGAGGCGATGCGGACACCCGTCATGTCGACGTCGATGAGGGTGGCTCCGGTCAGATCGACACTGTCGGCGTCGGCCGTGATCGTGCACTGCTCGAGTGAGGCGTGGGCGAGATCGGCTGCGACCTCGAGATCGAGCTGTGCCGCCAGCAGGTCGGCGCTGCGCCGAGCCGTCGCCGACTCGAACTCGAGGGGAAGGTCGGGAGGCGAAACGCGGGGAGCCGCAGGGGATTCGGGGGAGCGGGCCATGCTTCGAGGGTAGGGGGTGGGTGAGACACTCCTCGGTTCGGCTGCTCCTTCCTCGGTTCAGCTGCTCCTTCCTCGGTTCGGCCGCGCCTTCCTCGGCCGGATGCGCTTCACTCGGCCTATCGCGCGGAATCGGACCGAGGGAGGTGGATTCGGCCGAGCGAGAGTGGGAGCACGAGAGTGGCGAGCGAGCGACGTCTGCGGACGCCTCGACCGCTCCTGCACAGAACGCCACGAGACGCCGTTGTGCGCACAAGCCTGGAACGGGGGGCGACGCGCACGCGATACGTCCCACACTGGCTGGGTGCGGAGAACGTCAGAGGACTTGCTTGCGACGATGACGGAGCTCGGCGGCGTCGTGCGTGTCACCGTCATCCAAGAGCGCGGATTCGCTCGGAGCCTGGTCGCGTCGGCGGTCGAAGGCGGTGTGCTGATCCGGCCGCGACGAGGATGGCTCGCGGTGCCTTCCGCCGACGGGATGCTGATCAGCGCGGCGCGCCGAGGCGTCGTGCTGACCTGCCGTACTCAAGCCGCTCGGCTCGGTCTCTGGCTGCACGACGATTCGGGCAAGCCACACGTCGCCGTCGGGCCGAACGCCGCGGGGAGGCGACGTGTCGACGCGCAGGTGCACTGGGGCAGTCCGATCGTGCCGCGTCATCCGGATGTGCTCGTCGATCCGATCGAGAATGTGCTGGCGTACATCGCTGAGTGCGAGCCTTTCGAGCGGGCGCTCGCGACCTGGGAGTCAGCGCTCAACAAGTCGCTCGTCACGATGGAAGCTCTGCGCGGATACTCGTGGAAGCCGGCGGCGCGGCTGATTCTCGAACGGGCCACTCCTTTCGCCGATGCGGGGCTGGAGACCTACCTTCGTGCGCGACTGCGGTGGTTGAGAGAGCCGATCCGCGTGCAGATCTGGATCGCGGGCCACCGCGTCGACGCTCTGATCGGCGACCGATTCGTCGTACAGATCGACGGGGCCCACCACGTCGGTGCGCAGCGATCCGAAGACATCCGGCACGATGCCGAACTGCGGCTGATGGGGTATCACGTGATGCGCGTGTCGTACACGCACGTCATGTTCGACTGGCACATCGTGCAGGACCTGATCATGCGCGCGGTCGCGCAGGGACTGCACCGCGCGGGGTGAGTGACCCGCCGTTCAGACGCTTCGCACCGTCGGACAGATGGTCGTACCTCGGCCGAATTCCCGGAGACTGGCCGACGGAGGTGCATTCGGCCGACGGGGGCGCGGGCCCCGAAGACAGAACCGACGTCGGAAGCGCGCACGGACTTCGGCCGCGCTCAGGAGGCAGGAGGCGCACGCGCCGCACCGCGCGTACAATGGGAGACAAGAGCTGTGATCCGGACATCACCGGGGAGCTCTCGGAAGAACGGTCGGCTCGCGAGGGCGGACTCAGTAGAACCGAGCGGGGCAGGCCCGTCACAGCCGCAGTGAGAGTGGCTCCGCCGTGAGGCGCGGCACGCGAGGTGGTACCGCGGTCCCCGGAACGACAAGCCGGACGGATCGTCCTCGCAGCAGCATCCGCCACGACTCCTGCGAGACGACATGACCTACCCGCGTTCCTCCTTCGGCCCCGCCGCCGACCAGGCTGCCTCCGTCGCCCCGAGCCCTCGGTTCCCTCAGATCGAGCGCGAGGTGCTCGACTTCTGGGAGACCGATCAGACCTTCCGCGCCTCGATCGAGCAGCGCGAGGGCGAAGACGAGTGGGTCTTCTACGACGGCCCGCCGTTCGCCAACGGCCTGCCGCACTACGGGCACCTGCTCACGGGCTACGCCAAGGACGTCTTCCCGCGATTCCAGACCATGATCGGCAAGAAGGTCGATCGTGTCTTCGGCTGGGACACCCACGGTCTGCCCGCCGAGCTCGAGGCCATGAAGCAGCTCGGCATCACCGAGAAGAGCCAGATCGAGGAGATGGGCATCGACGTCTTCAACGCGAAGGCGAAGGACTCGGTGCTCAAGTACACACATGAGTGGCAGGACTACGTCACTCGTCAGGCTCGCTGGGTCGACTTCGAGCGCGGATACAAGACGCTCGACCTCGGTTACATGGAGAGCGTGCTCTGGGCGTTCAAGACCCTGTTCGACAAGGGACTCGCCTACGAGGGATACCGCGTGCTGCCGTACTGCTGGCGCGACGAGACCCCGTTGTCGGCGCACGAGCTGCGCATGGACGACGACGTGTACCAGAACCGTCAGGACCCGTCGGTCACCGTCACGTTCCCGCTGACCGGTGCGAAGGCTGAGGCCCTCGGTCTCACCGCCGTGCGGGCACTCGCCTGGACGACCACACCCTGGACCCTGCCCACCAACCTCGCGCTCGCCGTCGGCCCCGACATCGAGTACGTCGTGCTGCCCGCCGGTCCCGGAGGAGCTGCCGACGTGCACCAGGTCGCGGGAACGACGGATGCCGCCGTCGAGGCCTCGGCCCACCGCTACCTTCTGGCGCGTGAGTTGCTCGGCGGCTACGTCAAGGAGCTCGGATACGAGAGCCTCGACGAGGCGCTCGCCGCGGTCGACGCGACGGTGCGCGGAGCCGAGCTCGAGGGCGTCACCTACGACCGGCTCTTCGACTACTACGCCGACGCCGAGACCTACGGCACGGAGAACGCCTGGCGCATCCTCGTCGACGACTACGTCACGGTCAGCGACGGCACCGGCATCGTCCACCAGGCTCCTGCCTACGGTGAGGACGACCAGCGGGTGGCCGGTGCTGCCGGCATCCCGACGATCCTGTCGCTCGACGATGGCGGACGATTCCTGCCGAACGTCACCGACGTCGCCGGGCAGCTGTGGATGGACGCGAACACGCCGCTCATCCGCCTGCTGCGCACCGAGGGGCGCCTCCTGCGCGAGCAGAGCTACGTGCACTCGTACCCGCACTGCTGGCGGTGCCGGAATCCCCTGATCTACAAGGCCGTGTCCAGCTGGTTCATCCGCGTCACCGACATCAAGGACGACCTGCTCGCGAACAACGAGCAGATCACCTGGGTGCCCGAGAACGTGAAGCACGGCCAGTTCGGCAAGTGGCTCGAAGGCGCGCGCGACTGGTCGATCAGCCGCAACCGCTACTGGGGCTCGCCGATCCCGATCTGGAAGAGCGACGACCCCGAGTACCCGCGCGTCGACGCCTACGGCTCGCTCGAGGAGATGGAGCGCGACTTCGGCACGCTCCCGCGCAACCCCGAGGGTGAGATCGATCTGCACCGCCCATACATCGACGACCTCACCCGTCCGAACCCCGATGACCCGACCGGCCGGAGCACGATGCGCCGCATCGAGGACGTCTTCGACGTGTGGTTCGACTCCGGCTCGATGCCGTACGCCCAGGTGCACTATCCGTTCGAGAACCAGGAGTGGTTCGACACGCATGCGCCCGCCGACTTCATCGTCGAGTACATCGGGCAGACGCGTGGCTGGTTCTACGTCATGCACGTGCTCTCGACGGCGCTGTTCGATCGACCGGCGTTCACGGGCGTCAGCTGCCACGGCATCGTCCTGGGCAACGACGGCTACAAGATGTCGAAGTCGCTGCGCAACTATCCGGACGTCTCCGAGGTGCTCGACCGCGACGGCTCCGACGCGATGCGCTGGTTCCTCATGTCGAGCTCGGTGCTGCGCGGCGGCAACCTCGCAGTGACCGAAGAGGGCATCCGCTCGGGCGTGCGCGAGTTCCTGCTCCCGCTGTGGAACTCGTGGTACTTCTTCGCGACGTACGCCAACGCGGCGAAGCCCGGCGGATACGAGGCGACCTGGCGCACTGATTCGACTGACGTCCTCGACCGCTACATCCTCGCTCGTCTCGGCGACCTGGTGCGCGAGGTGCGAGCGGACCTCGAGGGTCTCGACTCCACGACCGCGTCCGCGCGTCTGCGCGACTTCGCCGAGGTGCTCACCAACTGGTACATCCGTCGCTCGCGCGACCGGTTCTGGGAGGGGTCGAGCACAGACGCCTTCGACACGCTCTACACGGTGCTCGAGACGCTGACCCGGGTCGCCGCGCCTCTCGTGCCGCTCATCAGCGAGCGCGTGTGGCAGGGGCTCACGGGCGGACGCAGCGTGCACCTGCAGGACTGGCCGGATGACACCGCGTTCCCCGCGGCGGACGAGATCCGCGACGCGATGGATGCGGTTCGCGAGCTGTCGAGCGTCGGCAACGCCCTGCGCAAGAAGGAGAAGCTCCGTGTGCGGCTGCCACTCGCACGCCTCACGGTGGTGTCACCTCTGGCGGCCACGCTCGGCCAGTTCGAGGACATCCTGCGCGAGGAACTCAACGTCAAGTCGGTCGAGCTCGTCCAGCAGTCGGACACGACCGCCGGCGGATACGGGATCAGCCACCGGCTGAGCGTGAACGCCCGTGCGGCGGGTCCGCGCCTGGGCAAGAACGTGCAGACGGTGATCAAGGCCGCGAAGTCCGGCGACTGGTCGGAGGTCGACGGCGTCGTGACCGCGGGTGGCATCGTGCTCGAGCCGAGCGAGTACGACCTCGTGCTCGAGACCACCGGCCGGCCCGAGGGGGAGGCGCTCGCGATCGTGCCGAGCGGCGGATTCGTGCTGCTCGACACGACGACCACTCCTGAGCTCGAAGCCGAGGGACTGGCGAGAGACGCCATCCGCGTCGTGCAGGAGGCCCGCAAGAATGCGGACCTCGATGTGAGCGACCGCATCGTTCTGGCACTGAACGTGGGCCCGGCCGATGCGGAGGCGCTGCAGGCGCATGCGGACCTGATCGCGGGGGAGACCCTGGCCGTCGCGTTCGCGGTGCAGGCGACCGACGACATGGACACCCTCGTGCAGGAGGTCACCAGCCCCGGCGACGGCGTCTTCCGCAGTGGTGCGACCGCCCTGGGCGCCGACAAACGCCCGATCATCGTCACGATCGACGTCACGACGAAGGAGCCCGCCGAATGAGCGCACGCGACAAGGCCGATGCCGTCTACGACAAGCTGCTGAGTCGTGCGGGGGAGCGCTGGGTGCAGCCGCGCAAGGAGCGCACAGCGCGCATCCTCGCGTATCTCGACGATCCGCAGCGCACGTATCGCGTCGTGCACATCACGGGTACGAACGGCAAGACCTCGACCGCTCGCATGATCGAGACCCTGCTGCGCGCGCACGGGCTGCGCACGGGCCTCTTCACCAGTCCGCACCTCGAGCGCTTCACCGAGCGCATCGTGATCGATGGAGAGCCGATCGAGGATGCCGCCGTCGTCGACGCCTGGAACGAGATCGAACCGTTCGTCGAGATCGTCGACGCCGAGCTCGAGGCAGCGGGTGAGGAGCCGCTCACGTTCTTCGAGCTGCTCACCGTGCTCGCCTTCGTGGCGGTGGCGGATGCCCCGGTCGACGTGCTCGTCCTCGAAGTGGGAATGGGCGGCGAGTGGGACTCGACCAACACGGCCGACGGTGATGTGGCGGTGTTCGCGCCCATCGACATCGACCACGCCGATCGTCTCGGCGGCACGATCGCCGAGATCGCGACCGTGAAGGCGGGAATCATCAAGGAGGGCGCTGCCGTCGTGTCGGCCCAGCAGCCCGCGGAGGCCGCCGAGGTGCTGCGCCGTGTCGCTGCCGAGAGGAATGCCACGATCGCCTTCGAAGGGGAGGAGTTCGGACTCGCCGAGCAGAAGCTCGCCGTCGGCGGACAGCTGCTGACCATCCGCGGTCTCGCCGGAGCGTATGTCGAGGAGTACCTGCCCCAGTACGGAGCGCACCAGGGACACAACGCGGCTCTCGCGGTCGCAGCCGTGGAGTCGCTCATCGGCGGGGCGCAGCAGCCGATCGCCGCCGACATCATCTCGGAGGGCCTGCAGGGCTCGACTTCGCCGGGGCGACTTCAGCTGTTGGGCGTCGCTCCCACGGTGATCGTGGATGCTGCGCACAACCCGCACGGCGCAGCCGCGCTCGTGCAGGCGATGGATGACAGCTTCGACTTCGACGAGTGGGGTGTGGTGCTCGGCGTGCTCGCTGACAAGGATGCCGCCGGTATCGTCTCGAAGCTCGCACCCGCGGCGGCCCATGTGTTCGTCACGGCGCCCGAGTCCGACCGTGCGAGCGACGCGGATCTCATCGCCGATCTCGTCGAGTCGACGGGACAGCGCGCGACGGTGCACCCGACGCTCGCCGAGGCAGCGGACGCCGCGCGCGAGTGGGCGGCGTCATCGGATCGCCGGGCCGTCGTGATCGCCGGCTCGGTCGTGCTCGCCGGTGAGGCGATCGCTCTCGCCGAGGAAGAGGACTGGAAGTCGGGATGGCGCGCGTGACCGCTGCATCCCGCCCGGCCCGTCCGCCACGTCCCCCACGCACTCTGGTGCAGAAGCTGGCGCCGATCGTGCTCGGTTTCGAGTCCATCGTCGTCTTCCTCGCGGGGCTCACGGTCTTCGGTCTGAAGACGCTGCCCGCAGGCATCCCGCAATGGTGGGGGATCGTCGGCGGTGCCGTCGTCGGGCTCGCCTGCCTCGCCCTCGCCGGCATGATCACGAAGCCGTGGGCGATCACGGCGGGCTGGGTCCTGCAGGTCGTCATCGCTCTGGCAGCTATCCTGGTCCCCGCGATCCTGCTCGTCGTCGTGGTTTTCGGCGGCATGTGGGGGTATGCGACGATCATGGGGGCCCGATTGGACGCACGACGTCCCGACGGGCCCACGACTGAGACTCAGACAGAGAGTGAATGACATGGCCACCGAAGAAACCCTCGTCCTCGTCAAGCCCGATGGTGTCGCCCGCGGCCTCACCGGCACGATCCTGGCGCGCATCGAAGCGAAGGGCTACGCCCTCGTCGACATCCGCCTGGTCGAGCCCGACCGCGACCTGCTCGCCGAGCACTACGCGGAGCATGAGGGCAAGCCCTTCTACGAGCCGCTCCTGGAGTTCATGCTCTCGGGCCCGTCGGTCGCCATCCGCCTCGCCGGCAACCGTGTGATCGAGGGCTTCCGCTCGCTCGCCGGCACGACCGACCCCACCACCGCCGCGCCCGGCACGATCCGTGGCGACTTCGGCCGCGACTGGGGTCTCAAAGTGCAGCAGAACCTCGTGCACGGCTCGGACAGCCCCGAGTCGGCCGCACGCGAGCTCGGCATCTGGTTCGACTGACCGATCCGCACACGATGAAGCCCGCCGCACGAGATCGTGCGGCGGGCTTCGTCATGTCCGGGCGGGGTCAGAAGATGATGCGCGCCATCTCGCCGAGGAAGTCCAGGCCCTGCAGCTGCGCCATCATGATGATGACCGCGTAGGCCAGGATGGTGGCCAGCGGAACCCATACCATCAGCTTGTCGGCGCGTTCCCGGGTCTTCTCGTTCCGTGTGAAGGTGCCGTTGCGGGTCAGATGCAGCATCGTCGCGAAGAAGGTCGGGATGGTCACTGCCCACGTCACCATGCACCACGGGCACAGAACCCCGAGGTTCGCGGCGTAAAGGCTCTGGCCGATGAGCCAGCAGACGAGTCCGAAGGCGAAGGTGATCCCCGCGCCGAAGGCCGCCCAGAACCACCGCGGGAACCTCGCCCCGGCGAGGATCGCGACGCCGATCACCAACGGGGCCATCCACCCGGTCAGTCCGAGCAGCGGGTTGGGGAAGCCGAAGATCTCACCCTGCCAGGACCCCAGGTTCTTGCTGCACTGGATGAAGGGGCTCACATCGCAGGCGAGCGCATCGGTCGGGTTCTCCAGAAGCACGAACTTCTCGACCGTCAGCTGGAAGGCGGCGAACCAGCCGATGACGCTCGCGATGATCAACCACACGGCATAGACGACGGGGCGGGTGCGCTGCTCGCTCATGTGTGGATTCTCTCAGCGATCGCTATGTATCGGGCGTGAGCGCGCCGGAGAAAACGACCCGGAGTCGCGAGGATGCCGCGAACCGGGGCACTTGGTGCGATAATGGCCTGTGATGCATCGCTCGACCCCGTCGTGGCGCGCATCGACGCAGACTTCGGGGCCGTATGCCCCTCGTGATCAGAGCCATGGGCCGGTCGCACACCGAATGAGTTCGCGACACCTGCGGGTGTCGCATGAGAGTTAGCGGAACACGAAGTGTCCGCGCGAGGAGCAAGCCAGAGATGGCCGATGAGAACAATGACTACGACGCCCCTACCCTCGACTTCACTGCGGATGCTGACGCGCCCGCAGAGGTAGTCGCCGACGCTCCGGAGGCTGAAGCATCCGACGCTCCGGCCGACGGCGAGGGTTCGACGAGCGAGACCGCCTCGGCCGAGGAGACTCCTGCGGAGGAGGCTCCTGCTGAGGATGCTCCTGCTGAGGAGGCTCCTGCTGAGGATGCTCCTGCTGAGGAGGCTCCTGCTGAGGATGCCGCTGCTGCGGAGGCTCCGTCGCAGGACGCGCCCGACGCCTCTGCAGAGCAGCCCGCTGTCGAAGCCGCACCCGAGCAGCCCGCTGCCGAGAAGCCCGCTGCCGAGAAGCCCGCTGCCGAGACCGCACCCGAGAAGCCGGAGGAGCCCAAGCCCCTCACCGCCGTCTCGCTGGGGCTGCTCCCCGAGGTCTTCGTCTCGCAGGTCTCGACCCAGCTGCACTTCTACGCACCCGAGGTCCTGCCGCTTCCTGCGCGCACGGGTCGTGAGCGTGTGTTCGACCGCATCGCCGACCGCGAGCAGGACGAGCCGGCCGGTCGCCGCGGCCGTCGTCGTCGCGGCGGTTCGGACGACCTCGACACTCGCGATCAGCGTGAGCCGCGGGAGCAGCGCGATGAACCGCGCCAGCCCCGTCAGCGCGTCGTGGAGTACATCACCGAGCCGAAGGCCATCAAGGGCTCCACGCGCCTGGAGGCGAAGAAGCAGCGCCGCCGCGACGGACGTGACGCAGGTCGTCGTCGCCCGGTCGTGACCGAGGCGGAGTTCCTCGCACGTCGCGAGTCGGTCGACCGCAAGATGGTCGTCCGCTCCAAGAACGGCCGCACGCAGATCGGCGTCCTCGAAGACGGCGTGCTCGTCGAGCACTACGTCGCTCGCAACCAGGACGCATCGCTGATCGGCAACGTCTACCTCGGTCGCGTGCAGAACGTGCTGCCGAGCATGGAGGCGGCGTTCGTCGACATCGGCCGCGGCCGCAACGCCGTGCTGTACTCCGGTGAGGTCGACTGGGACGGCGTCGAGACCGGCAACCAGCCGCGTCGCATCGAGCTCGCGCTGAAGGCGGGCGACCGCGTCCTCGTGCAGGTCACCAAGGATCCGGTGGGCCACAAGGGCGCGCGTCTGACCAGCCAGATCTCGCTCCCGGGCCGCTACCTCGTGTACGTGCCGGGCGGATCGATGAACGGCATCAGCCGCAAGCTTCCCGACAACGAGCGCACGCGCCTGAAGCGCATCCTCAAGGAGGTCCTGCCCGAGTCCTCCGGCGTGATCGTCCGCACGGCGGCCGAAGGCGCCACCGAGGACCAGCTCACGCGTGACGTCCAGCGGCTCACCAGCCAGTGGGAGCACATCCGCAAGCAGGTCGAGAACCAGCAGGCACCCGCACTGCTGCACGCCGAGCCCGACCTCCTCGTCAAGATCGTCCGCGACGTCTTCAACGAGGACTTCACGAAGATGCTCATCCAGGGCGAGGACGCGCAGCGCACGATCCGCGCCTACCTCGAGAGCGTCGCACCCGACCTCCTCGAGCGCGTCGAGTCGTATGAGGACGAGACCGACCCGTTCGACGCTTTCCGGATTACGGAGCAGATCGAGAAGGCGCTCGACCGCAAGGTGTGGCTGCCCTCGGGCGGTTCGCTGGTCATCGACCGCACCGAGGCGATGACCGTCGTCGACGTGAACACCGGCAAGTTCGTCGGCTCGGGCGGAAACCTCGAGGAGACCGTCACCAAGAACAACCTCGAGGCGGCCGAGGAGATCGTCCGCCAGCTGAGGCTGCGTGACATCGGCGGCATCATCGTCGTCGACTTCATCGACATGGTGCTCGAGTCCAATCGCGACCTGGTTCTGCGTCGCCTGATCGAGTGCCTCAGCCGGGACCGGACGAAGCACCAGGTCGCCGAGGTCACCTCGCTCGGCCTCGTGCAGATGACCCGCAAGAAGCTGGGCCTCGGCCTGCTCGAGACGTTCAGCGAGGCGTGCGACGTATGCGCCGGCCGCGGCGTCATCGTCCACCACGACCCCGTCGTCAAGCACCGCTCCAGCAGCAACGGGAACGGCAACGGCAACGGGAACGGCAGCTCTCAGTCCAACCGTCGCCAGCGCGGCGGCAACGGTCAGTCGCAGAGCGCTGCTCCGGCCGCGGTGACGACGCACAGCATCCCCGAGGGAGCGAAGTCGGCACTCGCGCAGATCGCAGCCTCGACGCGCACTCCGAATGCCGACGAGCCGGCAGAGGCCGTCGCTCCCGTGGCTGAGCCGACGGAAGCGACCGCACCGCAGGAGCGCGCCAAGAAGCCTCGCAAGAAGCGTGGATCCGACCGCAAGTCGTCGCCGAAGTCCCCGGCGGAGGCGCTGCTCGATTCGGTGCTCGATGCTCTTCCCGAGCCGAAGGCGCCCGGTCAGGGTCGCGGTCGTCGCCGCGTCTCGACGGCTGCCCTCACAGGCACGCCCGTCTCGGTGAACTCCGAGCCGTCAGCGCCGGTCGCGAGCGGGGATTCGCAGTCCTGAGGCGATCAGCCGCCTGACCAGCTCCTTGCCGCCGACATGCTGTGCGCCGGCGGCGAGGAGCCGGGGGATGATCTCTTCCGGAACGTCGTAGTGGTCGAGATCGAACGCGCGCGCGGGCACGTCATGCGCCCTCGCGAAGTCGTGCAACTCCTGCAGGGTGTCATCGCTGACGAGATGAGCCCACAGGCGCCCGTGCGCAGGCCACAGGGGGTCATCGACGAGAACGGTCATCCCTTCAGCCTATGACCGGACACACCGGGCGGCACGTTTTGCCACAGTGTCCCGCATCCGGTAAAGTAGTCCCTTGGTGCGTATGCCGCGTCGTCCTGGACGGTCGGAGCGGAGAGTCTTGCGTTCGTGCCCGTCGCCCCGCGATGCATGCAAGCAACAGTCTTCCCGTGAGATCTCGGAGCCGCGAGCTCCCCAACGAAACAGGTATGAAGTGGTTTACGCAGTAGTGCGCGCCGGTGGGCGGCAGGAGAAGGTCGAGGTCGGCACGATCGTTCAGCTCGACCGTGTCAAGGCTGCACAGGGCGAGAAGATCGAGCTGGCCGCAGTGCTGCTCGTCGACGGCGCCTCGGTGACCACCGACGCTGATTCGCTGGCGAAGGTCAAGGTCACGGCAGAGGTCATCGGCAACCTCCGCGGCCCGAAGATCATCATCCAGAAGTACAAGAACAAGACCGGCTACAAGAAGCGTCAGGGCCACCGCCAGGAGCTCACGCGCGTCAAGATCACCGGCATCAAGTAAAGACCGAGGAGACCAGGACATGGCACATAAAAAGGGCGCAAGCTCCACCCGTAACGGTCGTGACTCCAACGCTCAGCGACTTGGCGTCAAGCGCTTCGGTGGACAGCAGGTTCTCGCCGGCGAGATCATCGTCCGCCAGCGCGGCACGCACTTCCACCCCGGCGTGAACGTCGGCCGTGGTGGCGACGACACTCTGTTCGCTCTGGCCGCCGGTGCGGTCCAGTTCGGCGCGAAGGGCGGCCGCAAGGTCGTCAACATCGTCGCCGCTGCTGAGTGATCACAGCACGACACTAGTCATCCGATTCGGGGCGGGCTTCGGCCCGTCCCGAATCTGCGTTTCCGGCCGAGTCCACATCTCAGGCCGCATCAATTGAGGAGAGAGACATGGTCAGCTTCGTCGACACCGTGACGCTGCATCTGCGCGCGGGCAAGGGCGGCAACGGCTGTGTCTCGGTGCACCGCGAGAAGTTCAAGCCGCTCGGCGGCCCGGACGGCGGCAACGGCGGTGACGGCGGCGACGTCGTGCTCGTCGCCGACACCCAGACGGGAACGCTCCTCTCGTACCACCACTCTCCGCATCGCAGCTCCGGAAACGGCGGCCCCGGAATGGGCGACCACCGTGCGGGGTTCATGGGCGAGGATCTCGAGCTTCCCGTTCCCGTCGGCACCGTGGTGAAGAACCCGGCCGGCGAGGTGCTCATCGACATGATCGAGCCCGGTGAGCGCTACGTCGTCGCCAAGGGCGGGCATGGCGGACTCGGCAACGCCGCACTCGCCACCCCGAAGCGCAAGGCTCCCGGGTTCGCGCTGCTCGGGACCCCCGGGTACGAGGGCGATGTCATCCTCGAGCTCAAGACCGTGGCAGACGTCGCTCTGGTCGGCTACCCCTCGGCGGGCAAGTCCAGCCTGATCGGCGCGATCTCGGCCGCACGCCCCAAGATCGCCGACTACCCCTTCACCACGCTGCACCCCAATCTCGGTGTCGTGCAGGCAGGGGACTCGCGATACACGGTCGCTGACGTCCCCGGACTCATCGAAGGAGCGAGCGAGGGACGCGGTCTCGGACTGGAGTTCCTCCGTCACGTCGAGCGCTGCACCGCACTGCTGCACGTGCTCGACTGCGCAACGCTCGAGCCCGGTCGTGACCCGATCTCCGACCTCGATGTCATCCTGGGAGAGCTCGCCGCATACGAGGTTCCCGAGGGGCAGACCCCTCTGCTCGAGCGCCCGCAGCTCATCGCCCTGAACAAGATCGACGTGCCGGAGGCCCGCGACCTCGCAGACCTCGTGCGCCCCGACCTCGAGGCTCGCGGATTCCGTGTCTTCGACATCTCCACGATCTCGCACGAGGGTCTGCGCCCGCTGACCTACGCGCTCGGCGAGATCGTCGACCAGCACCGTGCCGAGCTCGCCGCGACCGAGGTCCCGCGTGAGCGCGTCATCCTTCGCCCGCGTGGCCCGAAGAAGGGCTTCGAGATCCGCGTCGAGGGCGGCAGCTACGGCAACGTCTACCGCATCCTCGGCGAGAAGCCGGTGCGCTGGGTCCAGCAGACCGATTTCCAGAACGAAGAGGCGGTGGGCTACCTCGCCGACCGTCTCGAGAAGCTGGGCGTCGAGGACGAGCTCTTCCGCCTCGGTGCCGTGCAGGGGTCGACGGTCGTCATCGGCGAGGGCGACAGCATCGTCTTCGACTGGGAGCCCACCATGACGTCTGCGGCCGAGCTGATGACCGCACCCCGTGGCACCGACCCGCGTCTCGCCCCCAACGGGCGTCGCACCACCTCCGAGCGTCGTGAGAACTACTACGAGCGCATGGATGCCAAGGCCGAGGCTCGCGCCGAGGTCGAGGCTCAGCGGCTCGCGGCCTACCGCGAGGACGGGGAGTGACCGCCCGCACGAGGGCGGATCTCGCCACAGCCTCACGGATCGTCGTCAAGGTCGGGTCTTCCTCGATCAGCGGGGAGTCCTCCTGGCGCATCCCCGTTCTGGTGGAGGCACTGGCGGCAGCGCACGCGCGCGGGGCCGAGGTGATCCTCGTCTCCTCCGGAGCGATCGCCACGGGCATCCCGTTCCTGCGTCTCGATGCTCGCCCCACGGACCTGGCCACTCAGCAGGCCGCAGCCGCCGTCGGACAGAACATCCTCGTGTACCGCTACCAGGAGTCGCTGCGTCCTTTCGACATCGTCGCGGGACAGGTGCTGCTCACGACCGGTGATCTCGAGAATCCGACCTCGCGCAGCAACGCGCGACGGGCGATGGAGCGACTTCTCGGTCTTCGCATCCTGCCGATCGTGAACGAGAACGACACGGTCGCGACGCAGGAGATCCGATTCGGCGACAACGACCGCCTCGGCGCGCTCGTGGCCCAGCTGATCGAGGCGGATGCGCTCGTGCTGCTCAGCGACATCGAGTCGCTGTACACCAAGCCGCCGTCCGACCCGACCGCTGAGCCCATCGACGTCGTCGCTCCGGACGCCGATCTCTCAGGCCTCGAGTTCGGCTCGACGGTCGTCAACAGTGTCGGCACCGGGGGAGCGGCGACGAAGGTGTCCGCCGCCCGACTGGCGGCCGCGTCCGGGATCGGTGTGCTCGTGACCAGCGCCGACCTCGTCGACAAGGCCCTCGCGGGCGCCGACATAGGGACCTGGTTCGAGCCCGCGCTCTCCTAGACTGGGCGGATGACCGACCAGACCCCGCAGGTGCGGCTCGAGCGTGCCAAAGAGGCGTCCCGCGCCACGGCCAGACTGACCAGCGACGACAAGTCCCGCGCGCTCGAAGCCATCGCGGTGGCTCTCGAGGGGAATGCGGCCGCGATCATCGAGGCCAACGGCCGAGACATCGAGCGCGGTCGATCTGACGGCATCGGCGAGTCGCTCATCGACCGACTGCGCCTCGATGAGAAGCGCGTCGCCTCCCTCGCCGCTGCGGTCCGTCAGGTGGCGGCTCTTCCCGACCCTGTCGGTCGTGTCGTCGGAGGGCACCGGATGCCGAACGGCGTCGCTCTCGAGCAGGTGCGGGTGCCGTTCGGGGTAGTCGGGGCGATCTACGAGGCGCGCCCCAATGTCACGGTCGACATCGCGGCGCTCGCGCTGCGCTCGGGGAACGCCGTGGTCCTGCGCGGTGGCAGCGCCGCACGAGACTCCAACGCGGTGCTCGTCGAGATCATGCGCCAGGCACTCGAGGAGGCAGGCGTCACCGCGGAAGCGGTGCAGACCGTCGACGACTTCGGTCGCGACGGCGCCACCGCCCTCATGCACGGACGGGGTTACATCGACGTGCTGGTGCCTCGCGGCAGTGCGGGGCTGATCGGGACCGTCGTGACCGAGGCGACCGTGCCCGTGATCGAGACCGGCGCCGGCAACGTGCACATCGTCCTCGACGAGAGCGCCCCTGACGACTGGGCGCAGGACATCGTCGTGAACGCGAAGGTGCAGCGCCCCAGCGTCTGCAATGCGGTCGAGACGGTCCTCGTGCTCCGTCAGGCCGCGCCACGGCTCGTCCCGCTGGTCGCGAGTGCGCTGCAGAGCGAGGGCGTGGCCATTCACGGCGACGACATGGTGGTCGGCCTCGTCTCGAACGTGATCCCCGCGACCGAGGAGGACTGGGCGACGGAGTATCTGAGCCTCGACATCGCGATCAAGGTCGTCGACACGCTCGATGACGCTCTCGACCACATCCGTCGCTACAGCACCGGCCATACGGAGTCGATCATCACGACGGATTCGCGCAACGCGGAGCGGTTCCTGGCCGAGGTCGACTCGGCGGTCGTGATGGTGAACACCTCCACGCGGTTCACCGACGGCGGGGAGTTCGGGTTCGGTGCCGAGGTCGGGATCTCGACGCAGAAGCTGCACGCGAGGGGCCCGATGGGGCTTTCCGAGCTGACCAGCACGAAATGGCTGGCGCGTGGGGCAGGGCAGACGCGCGGCTGAGGGCTAGACTAGGGGGCGCTGTGGCTCTTCGTGAGCCACGCCCGCCAGCCACGAAACGGAGTCAGGATGAACCTCGTCGCACAGATCGCGATGGTCGCTGCCGAAACCGAGCACCACGGCAATGTCCAGCTCGAGACGCTGATCTTCGGCGTCATCGCGATCATCGTCTTCGCCTTCCTCGGCCTGGTCACGCTGTCATACAAGAACGTCGCCAACCGTCACTCCGCCAAGGCTGACGCCTGGGCCGCGAGGCACGGCAAGGACGGCCACGAGGCAGGGCACGGCCACTAGGCCCATATGAACGACACGACCTCGCGTCCGGCGCGCATCGGTGTGATGGGCGGCACGTTCGACCCCATCCACCACGGGCACCTGGTCGCTGCGAGCGAGGTCGCGCACTCCTTCGATCTCGACGAGGTCGTCTTCGTGCCCACCGGACACCCGTGGCAGAAGTCGGATGTCACCCCCAGTGAGCACCGCTACCTGATGACCGTGATCGCGACGGCGTCCAACCCGCAGTTCACGGTGAGCAGAGTCGATATCGACCGTGAAGGGCCGACGTACACGATCGACACCCTCCGCGACCTGAAGGAGAAGCGGCCCGACGCCGAGCTGTTCTTCATCACGGGTGCCGATGCCGTGGCGCAAATTCTCAGTTGGAGGGACCATGATGAACTGTGGGAGTTGGCCCACTTCGTCGCGGTCTCACGTCCAGGACACGTCCTGAGCACTGACGGCCTCCCGAGCGACAACGTCAGCCAACTGGAGGTGCCGGCGCTGTCCATCTCGTCGACGGCCTGCCGGGCGCGGGTCCGTGACGACGAGCCGGTCTGGTACCTCGTCCCCGACGGAGTCGTTCAATACATCGCGAAGCATCATCTGTATCGGAGCAAGGCATGAGTACATCGGATCGGCAGGAACAGGGTCCGCTGACGCGAAAGCAGTTGCGTGAGATCCGGTTGACCGGCTCCACACCGGTCATCTCGGCGGAGGAGGCTGCTGCTGCCGCTGCGGTCGCGACTCCGCCCGCCGCAACGCCGCCCGAGGAGCAGGACGCCGCCGAGACCGAACCCGCTGCACCGTCGGCACCGGCCGTCCGCGGCGAGACCGAGCCGGGGAACACGCCGCTGACGCGTCGCCAGGTTCGCGAGCGCGAACGCTCCATGACCGGATCCGTTCCCGTCGGCGACGCTGACGAGTCCGACGCGCCGGACAGTGCGGATGATGCGGACTCGACCGACGAGGTTCCGCCCGTCGAGGTCCCCGCGGCTGAGGCAGCCGACGCTCCCGACTCCGACGTCCACGACTCCGACGTCCACGACTCCGATGTCCACGACTCCGATGTCGTTGACGACGATGACCAGGAAGACGAGGACTCGGCTGCGGCGGACCTGCCCGCACCGGTCAGCGCCTCGACGAACCTCGACACGACGGACGACGACCGCGAGCCGGTCACCTCCGGCGCGGGCGACACGAGTGCCGCCGTCGCGGAGCTCGGAATCGATGCAGAAGCGACCGACGAGGTCGACGCAGGCGACGTTCTGGCGGATGTGGACGACGCCGACGACGACATCGCGGACGGGGAGCGCCCCGTCGTCAACTCCGCCTTCGGTCAGGATCTGCTCAGCGACGACGCGGAGACACGGAAGCCCTTCTCGCCGTCTTTCGACGAGCTGCTGACCGTCGGCGACTCGACCGGTTCTCAGCATCTCGCTCCGAACACCCTCATCTTCAACCCCTCCCCGGGAGAGGGGTCGCTCTCAGGCCCCGTCGCCTCCACGGGAGAGATCCTCGTGACCGGTTCCTACGAACTTCCCAAGGGACTCGGTTCGCAGGGCCACGCGCACGGCACCACGGACGGCAAGGACGTGGACGCCGTGCTCATCGACGGCGAGCTGCCCCCGGCATCCTCGCCCACGCCGATCGCCGCCAGCGCGGCCGTCAGCACCATCAAGCCCGCCGGCGAGGTCATCCGCCCGCCCGCCCCCGAAAAGGGCAACAAACTCATGCTCATCCTCGCGATCGTGGCGGGTGGTCTCGCGCTCGCGCTGGGCGTGTCCCTGATCGTCGCCTTCACCACGAATGTGTTCTGATGCAGTCACCTGAAACCGCCGAAGAGATGCTCCAGCTCGCGGCCGACGCCGCCGTCTCGAAGGGCGGTGAGGATCTCGTCGCGCTCAACGTCTCGGAGCCTCTGCCGCTCGTCGACATCTTCCTGCTCGTCACCGGAAACAGCGAGCGCAACGTCGCCGCCATCGCCGATGAGATCGAGGACAAGCTCATCGAAGCCGGTCACAAGCGGGTCCGCCGCGAAGGTCGCGCGGAGGCACGATGGGTTCTCCTCGACTTCGGCGATCTGATCGTCCACGTCTTCCACCAGGAAGAGCGCGTCTACTACGGCCTCGAGCGTCTGTGGAAGGACTGCCCCGTCGTGCCGTTCGAGCTCGCAGACTCCGCCGCAGCAGACCGCGACTGACGTGACCGTCCACCTGATCACCGGCGCCGGATCCGGCATCGGCGCGGTCGTCGCGCGCCGCCTCCTCGATCGGGGCGATCAGGTCGTGGTGCTCGCCCGCGATGCCGGGCGCGCCAAGGAGATCACCGCGGCGCTGCCTGGAGCCTCGGCCGTCGTCGGCGACCTCGCGCAACCCGGCAGGCTGTCGTGGGCACTGTCGAAGCAGGCGCTCCCCGAGCGCATCGACTCGCTGGTGCACACGGCGGGCGTCGTCGACCTCGGACCCGTGGCCGACCTTCCGGCGAATCTCTGGGAGCGCCAGCTCGCGGTCAACCTCGTGGGGCCTGCCGAGCTCACCCGTCTGCTCCTCCCTGTGCTGCGCGTCTCTCGCGCTCGGATCGTGTTCGTCAACTCTGGTGCGGGATTGCACGCGCACGCCGGATGGTCGGCGTATGCCGCCTCGAAGCACGGACTCAAGGCTCTCGCCGACGCATTGCGGGCCGAGGAGAGCGAGCATGGTGTGCGGGTCACATCGATCTACCCCGGACGCACCGCGACCCCCATGCAGGAGCGAGTGCACCAGCAGGAAGGGCGGGATTACGACCCGGAGCGGTTCATCACGGCGGATTCCGTCGCGACGACGATCCTCACCGCGCTCGACCTGCCGGACGACGCCGCTCTCACCGATCTGACCATCCGCCCTCGGGCGTGACCCCCCTGAAGTCTCTCGTCTCAGCTGTCAAGCCCCTGTGACCTTTCGGTCGGAGCGGGGATGATCTGAGTGGGGAGAGAGTCTTGGAGGGAATCACATGTCCGGAGATCCAGATCCTAGATACGTGCTGCATCGCGTCACACCGTCGGAGTGGGTGATCAACGACCGACGATACGAGACGAACGATCCGCGGCACGTGGTGGCATGCGTCTACGAGTACGCGGACACCGAGGTCGAGGTCGTGTGGCTTCGCGACCTGCCTCTGGCAGTGCGGTACACGACCGCTTACGAAGTTCTCGAAGAGGTGACGCGAGTGCAGGATTCGAGCCGGGCGACGAGGCCCATCGCGATCCCGCACCTGCCCCCTCTTCTCGCGACCTGAACAGGCTGCGCGGCAGGACCCGGGGAGGGGCCTGCCGCGCAGGGGCGTGCTGGGCGAGGACTCAGGAGTCCTCGCCCAGCGGCTTCTCCGACGCCAGGCGGTCGGCCGCGGCGCCGTCGACCTGGTCGGCATCCGCATCCGTGTCGAGAACGGGCTCGCCGTCGACGTCGCGGTGAGGCACGCCGTCGATCTCTCCTTCGTCGTCCGGGCGGGGGACCAGCGGCGGTATCGGGTTGTTGGTCATCATCGACTCCTCTCGTGAGATGTGCGCGCCACGATAGGTCGCGCGTGCACCGACAGGGAGTGGGTTGACGACCGAGGTCCGGAGGAGTATCCGGCGGTGCGACGATTCTGCGGCACTCGACGTGTCGGCGGTGTCACACCGTTTCGGGGCGCTTCTTGCGGAACGGCTTCGCGGGGGTGTGCGGGCCGTCCCACACCGTGATGATGCCCCAGGCGACAGCGGCGATCGGCACCGATAGCACCGCGCCGACGATGCCGCCGAGGATGGTGCCCGTGGTCAGGGCGAGGAGGATCACGAGAGCGTGGAGCTTGAGGGAGCGGGCCATCACGACCGGCTGAAGGAAGTTGCCCTCGAGCTGATTCACGAGCACGACGATGCCGACGACGATGAGGGCTGCCACCGGGCCGTGCGTGACGAGCGCCACGAGAGCCGCGAGGATCCCGGCGGCGGTTGCGCCGACCAGCGGGATGAACGCCGTCAGGAAGACGATCACGGCGAGGGGGAGTGCAAGAGGGATCTGCAGGATCGCCAAGCCGATGCCGATGCCGAGAGCATCGGCGGCGGCGACGATCGACGTGCCGCGGATGTAGCCTCCGAAGACGTCGACGGTCTTGTCGCCGATGCGGCGCGCACGCTCATAGCTGTTCCCGGTGAAGGGACGGAGCAGGAACTCCCAGATGCGCGGTCCGTCCTTGAGGAAGAAGAACAGCACGACGATCATCAGGGCGAGGCCGGTGAAGAAGCTCGCAGTGGCCGAGACCCCCGCGAGAGCGCCGCGTCCGAACGAGGCGCTGGTCAGGAAGTCGCCGACTCCTGCCCACACCTCGTCGAGATCGATCGATGCGATGTCGAAAGGCAGGGTGTCGAGCCAGGCCGTCACCTGCGTCACGCCGTCGGTGGCCGACTCGATCAGATCGTCCCACTGGGAACGGACCGTCAGCACGATCACCCAGACGATGCCGCCGAGGATCGCGAGGATGCCGATCAGCGCGATCCAGGTGGCGAGGATCGACGGCACTCCGCGACGCCGCATGAACGCGACGAGCGGGTGGATGGCCGAGGCGAGGATCAGCGCGATCGTCACGGGGATGAACACGAGAGAGAGCTGCGTGATCACCAGCACGCCGATGGCGACCAGGGCGAGCACCGAGAGGGTCTGCAGACTCCGTGTGGCGGCGAGGCCGAATCCCCGCGACCACAGCCGCGTCTCCGTCATCGGGGTCGACGTGTCTGACAGAGACGATGACATGGTCTCCGGTCGTCGGAACAGTCCCAGCACGTGCGTCCTCCACCTCGTCGAAGACCGTCTCGGTGACGAAGACGGCCTGGCCTTTCTATCCGGCGCAGCGGACGATGGCAAGTCCCTGGCGCTCTGCCATGGGCGGCCCTTCGCCGATGACGAGGGCGCCCGCGCGCGCCGGTGTGTCGGATGAACGAGAAGAAGGCCCCGCGATCTCTCGCGGGGCCTTCTATCGGGTGGACCTGGGGGGACTCGAACCCCCGACCCCCTGCATGCCATGCAGGTGCGCTACCAGCTGCGCCACAGGCCCAGAACTGCTTCGTCACTGCTCGAAGCAACTTGAACAGAGTACTACACGGATCGCGCGCAACACCAATCGGCGCGGGGCCCCCGGGCGCGTCGCATTAGGCTGACCGCATGACGACGATCACCGCCACCGTAGAGGCCGACTTCGACGAATGGGCCGGTCTGTGGCGCGGGTATCTGACCTTCTACGGCGCGGAGCTCCCTGACGAGATCACGACAGAGTCGTTTCGGCGGATCGTCTAGGGGCGGGATCTGCACGGAGCGGTCGCGCGCGACGGCGACGGGCGCGCGATCGGCATCGTGCACTGGCTCACGCACCCGGCGACGTGGAGCACGTCGCCCTACTGCTACCTCGAGGACCTCTATGTCGACGGCGAGTCCCGAGGCTCCGGGGTAGGGCGGCTGCTGATCGCTCACGTGCGTGCCTGGGCTGTCGAGAACGGGTGCGAGAAGGTCTACTGGCTGACGCAGGAGACCAACATGACAGCCCGCGCGCTCTACGACAGCGTGGCGACGCACACCGGGTACACGCACTACCAGATCGCCCTCTGACGCCCCGGAACAACCGCGTGATCGCGGGTGTTGTCATCATCGTGAGCATCCTGGACAGCGTCGTGATCGGCGCCGGTCAGGCCGGTCTGTCGGCCTCCTTTCATCTGACCCGTCTGGGCATCGGTCATGTCGTGCTCGACTCGGACTCCGAGCCCGGGGGCGCATGGCGGCACCGGTGGGATGCTCTGACGATGCGCGACGTGCACGGAGTGGCGGAGCTGCCGGGGGATTCTCCACCGCCGCGAGACGGGCAGCGCGCCAATATGGCCGTGCCGGCATACTTCGCGGCGTATGAGCGCGCTCATCGCCTGCCGGTGATCCGGCCCGTGGGAGTCGACCGGGTGGTCGACGAGGACGGCCTCCTGGTCGTGCGCGCGGGGGAACAGGAATGGCGCAGTCGGACGCTCGTCAACGCGACCGGGACCTGGACGCATCCGTTCCTGCCGCACTACCCGGGGATGGAGACTTTCGTCGGCGAGCAGATGCACACGGTCGACTATCCGGGACCAGAGCACTTCGTGGGCAAGCGCGTCCTCGTCGTCGGCGGGGGCGCGTCGGCTGTCCAGTTCCTCGGAGCTCTGGCGCCGATCACCGACACACTCTGGGTGACGCGGCGTGAGCCGGTGTGGCGCAGCGACGACTTCACCCCCGAAGCAGGAGCAGCCGCCGTCGCGCTCGTCGAGCGACGGGTCGCCCAGGGGCTGCCTCCCGAGAGCGTGGTGAGCGTCACAGGGCTCATGCTGCGGCCGCAGGAACGGGAGGCGGAGAGGCTCGGCGCCTACGCTGCTCGCCGCCCGATGTTCTCGCGCATCGAGCCGGACAGCGTCCGCTGGGCCGACGGCACCTTCGAGCGGGTCGACGTCATCCTCTGGGCGACGGGGTTCCGCCCGGCGATCGCGCACCTCGCGCCGCTGCACCTCCGCAGCGCGGCCGGGGGCATCCAGCTCGACCGCGGCGGGCGGGGGACGACCGCGGTGCAGGACCCGCGGATCCAGCTCGTCGGCTACGGTCCGTCGGCGAGCACGATCGGTGCGAACAGGGCGGGACGCTCAGCGGCGAAGGGCGTCCAGCGGGCGCTGGCCGTCGCATCGGTCCGGAGCCCCTGAGCGATCTCGGCCCGTTCGTCCCGAGCCGACGTCGGCGAGGGCGCGTAGGGTGAAGACATGTCGCGAATCATCGTCTTCGGCGGCCACGGCCGCATCGCACTGCTTCTCGCTCCTCTTCTCGTCGACCGGGGTGACGAGGTGACCTCGGTCATCCGCAACCCCGACCACGTCTCGGAGGTCGAGGCGACAGGGGCGCATGCGCTGGTCGCCGACGTCGAGACCCTCGACACGTCTGAACTCGCGGAGATCATCCGCGGTCACGATGCCGTCGTCTGGTCGGCCGGGGCCGGTGGGGGTTCCGCGGATCGCACGTACGCCGTCGATCGTGACGCGGCGATGCGCACCATGGATGCCGCAGAGGCGGCGGGTGTCATGCGCTATGTCATGGTCTCGTGGATCGGTTCGAAGGCCGATCACGGAGTGGCTGAGGACGACGGGTTCTTCGCCTACGCGGATGCGAAGTGGGCGGCGGACGAGCACCTGCGATCGACGGACCTCGACGGTACGATCCTCGGCCCCGGCACGCTCACGTTCGATGAGCCGACGGGCCGCATCCTGCTCGACCCGGACGGCAAGGGCGAGGTCGCGCGCGCCGATGTGGCGGCTGTGATCGCAGAATCGCTCGGCAACCCCTCGACGTTCGGCCGCACCATCCGATTCGGAAACGGCACGGCCGACTCCGGCGTGCCCATCGCCGACGCTCTCACCACCTGACTTCATGCTGCGACGTCGCTTCGGAGCGGTCAGTGCCGCGGCGTTCGTCGCCCTCGCGACGGCGGCCGGACCGGCCTCTGCCGCGGCTGTCGGCTCGGTGCAGGGCGGTCTCGCCCATGCGCAGATCTCCTCACCAGCGATCGGCGAGCACGCCGAGGCTCTCGTCGCCGAGATGACGACGGTCGAGCGGGCGGCGAGCGTTGTGATGGGGCACATCCCGACGACGGATGCCGGAGCGCTCCGCGCCTACATGCAGCAGGGCCTGGGCGGTTTCATCCTGATGGGAGCGAACATCCCGGCGACCGACGACGAGCTCCAGACCCTCACGTCTGCTCTCACGGTCGACCCCGCGCTGCCTCCGCTCGTGGCGGTCGATCAGGAGGGCGGGATCGTGTCGCGCCTCGTCGGCGATGGTTTCCCCGCCTCGACCGTCTTGAAATCGCAGCCGGTCTCCGACACGTCGTCGGCCTTCTCCGCCCGCGCGGCGCTGGTGGCGAGAGCGGGGATCACCGTGAACTTCGGCACGGTCGCAGACGTGACGTCCGACCCGTCGTCATTCATCTACGGCAGGGCACTCGGCACCGACCCCCAGACAGCCGCCGAGCGAGTCGCTGCCGCCACCACGGCGCAAGAGCAGATCATCGCCTCCACGCTGAAGCACTTCCCCGGTCATGGGGCGGCGCCGGGCGACTCCCACAGTGCTGTCCCTGCCACAGCCGAGACCATCGATGAGTGGCGTTCCACGGACGCGGTGCCTTTCGTTGCAGGTATCGAGGCCGGTGCCTCTCTGCTGATGTTCGGCCACCTGGCCTACACCTCGATCGATCCTGCTCCCGCGTCTCTGTCGGCGCGCTGGCACGAGATCGCCCGTGAACAACTGGGATTCGACGGCGTGATCGTGACCGATGACCTCGGGATGCTGCAGTCCTCGGGGATACCCGAGTACGCCGACCCCGTGACGAACGCCGTGTCGGCGGTCGTCGCCGGGAGCGACCTCGTGCTGATGATCGCCGGTTCGACTCCCGACACCGCCGGCCAGATCGTCCGCGGGCTCGCGGATGCGGTCGATGCGGGGGTGCTGCCCGCCGATCGGCTCGCCGACGCGGCCACCCGCGTGATGACGTTGCGCCTGCAGTCGACGTCGGCGACCACCGACTGGGCACCGTGCCCGGAGTGCGAGCCGGCGGACTGATCGTTCAGCCCGCTCACGCCGGTCAGCCCGCGAGCGTGACGGCGGTGGTGGAGCCGAGCCAGGCATGCAGCAGCTCGCCGCGCAGATGCCCACCGCGCTCTGCGAACACGCGCTGCCGGCGGACGTACTCCGCCTTGCCCTCGGTCGTCTCGATCGGTACGGGCTCGACACCCCACGGTGCCAGGTCGTACGGCGCGGCCTGCATGTCGAGGAGGCGGATGTCTCTTGCGAGCTCGAACGTGTCGAGCAGAAGTTCGCCGGGCACGAGGGGGCCCAGCTTGACCGCCCATTTGTACAGGTCCATGCCGGCATGAAGGCATCCGGGCTGCTCGAACAGGGGCTGCTCGTCGCGGGTCAGTTCCGTGCGGTTGCGAGGCACGGCCGCGGGTGTGAAGAACCGGAAGGCATCGAAGTGGGTGCATCTGAGGTCATGGCTCTCGACGACCAGATCCGTTGCGTCCTGCCCGAGACGCAGGGGCACCGCGTGTCTGTGCTCATCCGCTCGATAGACCATCGCCCACTCATGCAGTCCGAAGCATCCGAACTGCCCGGGTCGAGAGGCGGTGCGACGCAGCATCCGCTCGATGAGGCCAACGAGGTCTGCCTTCTCGCGCGCGAAGGCAGCGGCATCCGGCACCGCACCGGCTCTGGTCGCGCCGGGGGAGTACCACCGCCAGGTCAGCCGCTCGTCGGCCTCCTCGAGCTCGACCCCGGCGCCGGGGTGCCACCGACGCAGCTGCGCGGGCTTGTAGCTGTAATAGGTGAACAGGAAGTCCCATACCGGGTGCTTCTCGCCCCGCGCGGCTCGTTCCCGATGCTCAGCCGTGAGGGCGTCGGCTCTCGTCTGGTGCGCTCGTTCGCGTTCCAGCCAGTCGGTCCGCGCCAGCGTCATGGTCACCTCAGCGGAGGATGCCGGCTTTGCCGAGCAGGTCACGGAGCCCCGCGCCGTCCTCGGCACTGACCCAGGGGGCGACGTCGTCGGAGTGCGGCTCGTGGCCCGCGCGACCACCGGCGAGCACGGCCTCGGCCGGGAGCAGCCGACGGATGGCGACGCCGGCGACGGAGTCCGGGTGCTCATCCATGAACTCGGAGTAGATCGCCTCGTCGTGCTGGCCGTCGTCGCCGATCAGCAGCCATTTCACGTGCGGGAACTCCGTGGCCAGGCGACGCAGGTTGGTGAGCTTGTGCTCGCGCCCGCTGCGGAACCATCGGTCATGCGTGGGGCCCCAGTCGGTGAGGAGCATGGAGCCTGCGGGGAACAGGTGGCGCCCGAGGAACCGGCGGAGAGTCGGGGCGACGTTCCAGGCTCCGGTCGAGAGGTAGACCATGGGAGCACCGGGATATTCGCGGAGCACCTGATCGAGCAGCACGGCCATGCCCGGCACGGGGATGCGCGCGTGCTCGTCGACGACGAAAGAGTTCCAGGCGGCGATGAAAGGTCGGGGGAGGGCGGTGACCATCACGGTGTCGTCGACGTCGGAGACGACCCCGAAGTGGGTCGACTCGGCCACGATGAACGCGGTCGTCTCGACCGGGTCCTGACCCTCGACAGAGAACGTGAAGGTCTGCCATCCTGGCTCGAGCTCGGCGTGCACGACCGAATCGATCACACCGCCCCGGTCGGCGACGACATAGTGCACCGAGTCGCCGATCTGCACGGCGACCTTCGCGAAGCTCACGGGGATGCCGACGAAGCTCCGCCAGCCGCGGACGCTGGCCGGTTCGCCGTCCTTCGTGCTCCGTGCGGGAGGGACGATGAGAACGCGACCGACGACACGCACCCAGCCGGGCCCGCCGTAACCGGGGAAGGGGAGGATGGTCGCGGTGCGGCCGCGACGGCGCGCTCGCCCCTCGCGCCACACGTGGAGGCGGTGTTCGAGGCGCGCGAACCAGTGGATCCGGGGCGCCGGAGGTGACGAAGCCATTGCTTCAGTCTTTCACGTCGGTCGAGTCCTTCGCGTCGGAGATGTCGAGATGGCGCGCCTCGAGGCGCGAGATCACCTTCTTGCCCACGAACACGGCGACGAGGAAGAGGGCGATGATGCCGACGAAGATGTATCCCGCGTAGTGCACCCGGTCGGCGAGCTCATCGAAGCTGCCGGCGGCGAGCGAGGTGATGCTCACGTAGGCCGTCGCCCAGAGCAGGCAGGCCGGCGCCGTCCACGCGAGGAAGCGCCGATAGGAGTAATGGCTCATCCCCACGGTCAGCGGCACGAGGGAGTGCAGCACCGGCAGGAACCGCGAGAGGAAGATGGCGATGCCGCCGCGGCGGGCGAGGTAACGCTCCGCCCGCACCCAGTTCTCCTCGCCGACGCGTCGGCCGACCCAGGAGGCACGGATGTGCGGGCCGACCCACCGCCCGAGCCAGAAGCCGATGCTCTCGCCGATCAGCGCGCCGACGACGACCGAGACGACCATCGCTACGGCCTGAGGGAGGCTGGTGATGCCGATGGAGGCGACGAGCACGACAGTGTCACCGGGGAATACGAGCCCGATCAAGACGCTCGTCTCCAACATCACGGCGAGCCCCGCGACGAGCGTGCGAGTGATCGGGTCGATGGACCGCATGAAGTCGATCAGCCACGGCACCAAGTCGTCCACCCCTTGAGAATACGGGAGTGCACGCCGCCTAGGCTGAGAACGTGCCCGAACCTCTGAGCGCCCGCGTCCTGCCCGATCGGGTGACGCCTGACGCGCTCTTCCTCGCCCTCGAACGGTCGTGCGCCGACCTGTTCTGGCTCGACGCCGGGGCGGATGCGACGGAGGGATGGAGCTTCGTCGGGACGGGCGATCCGGCGTCGTTCCCCGGTGAAGTGCGGATGGATGCCCGCACGGCTGCCGCGCATCCCGGTCCTCCGCTGCGGGGCGGGTGGGTCGGCTGGTACGACTACGAGACGGGCGCCCGAGCAGCGGGAGCACCCGTATCGGAAGCCGCTGACGAGCCCGGCGACGCCTGGTTGCGGGTCTCCCGGCTCGCGGCGTTCGATCATGCGACCGGCACCATCTGGGTTGCCGCAGCCCATGCCGATCTCGACGAGTGGAGCGCCGTCGTCGCTCGCGTCACCCCCTCCGCCGTGCCGCGCGGGGAGACGGTGTTCAGTGCTGCCTCGTCCGTACGTAGCGAGGCGCGACACACTCCGACGGAGTACGCAGGACTCATCGAGCGCTGCCGCGAGCTCATCAGAGCGGGGATCGCCTACCAGCTCTGTCTCACCACCCGGTTCACCGTGCCGGGGGAGCACGACGGAGTCGCGGTGTACCGACGCCTCCGTGCCGCAACTCCCGCTCACCATGGCGGCTTCATCCGGATCGGCGGCCGCTCCTTGCTCAGTGCGAGCCCCGAGCAGTTCCTCCATGCTGACGGCGGCATCATCCGCACGCGGCCGATCAAGGGGACGCGGCCCCGCGGCGTAGACGCCGCGCACGATGCCGAGCTCGCCGCCGAGCTTGCGGCGGACCCGAAAGAACGGGCTGAGAACGTCATGATCGTCGATCTGATGCGCAACGATCTGTCGAGGGTGTGCCGACCCGGGTCGATCCGGGTCGAGGCGCTGTGGGCCGTGGAGACGTATCCGGCGGTGCACCAGCTCGTCAGTACCGTCAGCGGCACGGCGGCCGCGGGAACGACGGCGAGCGAACTTCTCGCAGCGACCTTCCCGGCGGGCAGCATGACAGGCGCGCCGAAGCTCTCGGCGATGACGCGCCTGCATGAGCTGGAGGGAGGGCCGCGCGGTATCTACGCCGGGTGCTTCGGTTACATCGGCGATGAGGGGTCGCTCGACCTCGCGATGGTCATCCGCAGCATCGTGATCGACGGTGCGGGCGCTGTGGTCGGCGCAGGCGGGGGGATCACCTGGCGATCGGTCGCCGCCTCGGAGGTCGCCGAGGTCGCGACGAAGGCTCGGGCGCCGCTCGCTGCGCTGGGAGTGGAAATGCCCGCGGCCTGGGCTTCCGATATCCTGAACTGATCCCCTTTTCTCTTCAGATTGGTCGTGCGTTCGTTGTCTGAGAACCTGTCCACCTCTCCCGTCGCCGAGGAGACCTCCTCGGCGCACGCTATCCAGGCCAAGTGGCAGAAGTACTGGGCGGAGAACGAGACGTTCCTCACCGGCGGCGACGATGACAAGCGGCCCCGCCGCTACGTGCTGGCGATGTTCCCCTACCCCTCCGGCGACCTGCACATGGGGCACGCGGAGAACTACCTGTATTCGGACATCGTGGCCCGGTTCTGGCGCCACCGCGGGCACAACGTGCTCAACCCGATCGGCTGGGACTCCTTCGGACTGCCTGCGGAGAACGCGGCGATCCGTCAGGGTGCGGATCCCCGTGAGTGGACCTACCAGAACATCGCTCAGCAGAAGCAGGCGTTCCAGAACTACGGCGTCTCGTTCGACTGGTCGCGAGTGCTGCACACCTCCGACCCCGAGTACTACCGCTGGAACCAGTGGCTGTTCCTGAAGCTGCACGAGCGAGGTCTGGCGTACCGCAAGAAGAGCGCGGTCAACTGGTGCCCGAACGACCAGACCGTGCTCGCGAACGAGCAGGTCGTCGACGGCCGTTGCGATCGCTGCGGTGCCGAGGTCGTGAAGAAGAAGCTGACTCAGTGGTACTTCAAGATCACGGACTACGCCGACCGGCTGCTCGATGATCTGAACCAGCTCGAGGGCTTCTGGCCGCACAAGGTGCTGCAGATGCAGCGCAACTGGATCGGACGCTCGATCGGCGCCGACGTCGACTTCCGCATCGAGGGGCGCGACGAGCCCGTCACCGTGTTCTCGACGCGTCCTGACACCCTGCACGGAGCGACGTTCTTCGTCGTCGCCCCCGATTCCGACCTGGCTTCGGAGCTCGCAGCGGATGCTCCGGCCGACGTGCGCGAGCGATTCCAGAAGTACCTGGCCGATGTGCAGAAGACCACCGACGTCGACCGACAGGCCACCGATCGCCCGAAGACCGGGGTCTTCCTCGAGCGGTACGCGATCAACCCGGTCAACGGCGAGAAGCTGCCGGTCTGGGCGGCGGACTACGTGCTGGCCGATTACGGTCACGGAGCGGTCATGGCCGTGCCGGCGCACGACCAGCGAGACCTGGACTTCGCCCGCGCCTTCGACCTGCCCGTGAAGGTCGTCGTCGACACGACGGCGCCGGTCACCGGTGCGATGCCGGTCATCGAGGTCGATGAAGAGGGCGTGCCGATCGACACCGGCGCGGCGCTCGACGAGCAGAACCCCGCCTCCACCGGCATCGCTCTGACGGGAGAGGGCCGGATGATCAACTCCGGACCGCTCAACGGTCTGTCCAAGCGCAATGCGATCGCCCGTGCGATCGAGCAGCTCGAGGCGTCCGGCACCGGGCGCGCCGCCAAGAACTACCGTCTGCGCGATTGGCTGATCTCGCGTCAGCGCTTCTGGGGCACGCCGATCCCGATGCTGCACGCGGAGGACGGCCGGATCATCCCCGTGCCCGAAGAGCAGCTGCCGGTGAAGCTGCCCAGCGTCGAGGGGCTCGACCTCAAGCCCAAGGGATCGTCGCCGCTCGGCGCCGCTGAGAGCTGGGTCCGCACGGTGGATGCCGCCAGCGGTGACCCCGTTCTGCGGGATCCGGACACGATGGACACGTTCGTCGACAGCTCGTGGTACTTCCTGCGATTCTTGTCGCCGAACAGCGACACGGTCGCGTTCGACCCGGCTCAGGCCGCCCGCTGGTCGCCGGTCGACTCTTACATCGGCGGCGTCGAGCACGCCATCCTGCACCTGCTGTACGCGCGATTCATCACCAAGGTGCTGTTCGACATGGGGCTGATCGACTTCACCGAGCCCTTCTCGAACCTCATCAACCAGGGCATGGTCCTGCTCGACGGCGCCAAGATGTCGAAGAGCAAGGGCAACCTGGTGCTCTTCGAAGAGGAGCTCGACGCCTACGGCGCCGATGCGCTGCGCGTGGGTCTCGCGTTCGCCGGACCGGTCGAAGACGACAAGGACTGGGCCGACGTCTCGACGACCGGTGCGCAGAAGTTCCTGGCCCGCGCGTTGCGCATCGCCCACGAGGTGTCCTCTCCTGTCGACGTCGTGTTCGCGGGCGGAGATGCGGCGCTGCGTCGAGCCACGCACAAGCTGCTGGCAGATGCTCCTGGGCTCGTCGAGCAGACGAAGTTCAACGTCCTGGTCGCGCGTCTGATGGAGCTGGTCAACGTCACCCGCAAGACGATCGACGGTGCCGCAGGCGCCGCTGATCCGGCGGTGCGTGAGGCGGCCGAGACCGTCGCCGTGATGCTCGATCTGATCGCCCCGCACACCGCGGAGGAGATGTGGGAGATCCTCGGACACGAGCCGTCCGTCGGGCTCGTCACCTGGCGCTCCGCCGACCCGGCGCTGCTCGTCGAGGACACCGTGACCGCCGTCGTGCAGGTGGGCGGCAAGGTCCGCGCTCAGCTCGAGGTGCCCGCGCGCATCGGCGAGGCCGAGCTCGAATCGCTCGCCCGTGCCGACGAGCGGGTCATTCGCTCGATCGGCGACCGCGAGATCGTCAAGGTCGTCGTGCGCGCCCCGAAGATCGTCAGCATCGTCGTGAAGGGCTGACCGACCGCGTCGCCAGCCGCTCTGCACATCCGGCCGCCCACGGGGGTTCTCCCCGACGGGCGGCCGGACGCATGAGAGGCGTCCGTTCGCTGGCATAGCGTTGCGGGATGCCCGAATCCGCCGCTTCCTCACCGGCGCCCCGCCGGTCGCGGCTGGGGGTCGGCGCCGCCGTCGTGCTGGCGCTCGTCGTGCTGTCCGCGGCCGTCGGGCTCGGGCTGATGCGGGGGCAGGCCGTGCCGACCGAATCGGTGCCGTTGGCCACCGAGGCCGCCGAGAGCGGCGGATCGACGGGAGAGCTGTACGTGCACGTGCTGGGCGCGGTCGAGCATCCGGGACTCTATGTCCTCGATCTCGACTCCCGGCTGGTCGATGCGGTGGCGGCGGCCGGCGGGACCACTGACGATGCCGACCTGACCGCGGTCAATCTCGCCCGCGTGCTCTCGGACGGCGAACAGATCAGCGTGCCGGTCGTGGGTGCCGCAGCCGCGGAGGGGCCGCCGGGAGCAGGCGCGCCCGCGGACGATCTGGTGGATCTCAACACCGCAGATCAGGCGGCGCTCGAGACTCTGCCGCGCATCGGCCCCGCCCTGGCCGAGCGGATCATCGCCTGGCGTGACGAGAACGGTCGGTTCACATCGGTCGATGACCTGCTGTCGGTCCGCGGCATCGGAGAGAAGCTGCTCGCCGGCATCCGCGACGGTGTGCGGGTGTGATGCGCGGTCTGCGGGCGCTGTCTCTCTCTCGCCTGAGTCCGAGCGTCGTCAGCTGTGCAGCGACGTGCCGCTTCTCGACGCCCCCGAGTCGGTCAGGACGGCACGTGCGGCACGCTCGCCGGAAGCGAGGGCGCCTTGGATCGACGCGGTGTCTCTGTGATCCCCGGCTGCATACAGCCGCTCGGCGTAGCGCGGCGATCGCGGTGGGCCGAGCGGTGCCGGTTGGGCAGGCAACGCGTCGACGATGTCGTCGCGCCGGATCAGCTGCCACGCGCTGATGTCCGTATCCCAGACCTCTTCGAGGTGGCGGCGCACGTCGAACTCGTCGGCGGATGCGCCGCCACGCGGCAGCAGGCAGGTCGCGGCGATGAGGTGACGTCCGGCCGGCGCATACGAGGGCACGGTGTGCGTCATCACGACGGTGTTCACGACGGGGCCTCCACCTCGGCCGTCGACGGTGAGCAGTGCGGATCTGCTGGGAGGTTCAGTGGCGGCGAACCACCACGTCTGCAGACCTCTCGTGACCGGACGGGCGAGACCGGTGAGGTCGCTGACGGCATCGGCGCCGACTGCGACCACCGCCCGAGCCGCTCGCACGGAGTCGCCGTCGCTCAGCCCCACCGTGATCTCCTCTCCTCCTGCTGAGATGCCTCCCGCGCGCGCGCCGAGACGGATGTCAGTACCCGCCGCGCGCGCGTGCGCGGCGAGCTGCTCGGGGACAGCGGCGATCCCCTGTGCGGGAAGCCCGGGTCGGCCGAGCGCGAAGTAGCGTACGAGCAGTCGCGCGAAGGCGTTCGATGTCTCGCCGCCTCTCTCCGCCAGAACCCCGGCGAGAAACGGCTCGAGTACAGCGGTGCGAAGCGGGCCACGAAGCCCCGCGGCATCCCATCCCTCGCGCATGGTGGCATCGTTCCGAGCCAGATGCGAGAGCGGACGCACCAGTGCCGGCGCGGCCCAGCGTGCCAGCGCGACGGCATCCCGACCGCTCACCAGGTCGCTGCGCAGAGACGTGACGATCGACAGCGGATGCCGAAGCGGATGCCGCAGCTCGGCCACCCCGTCCGTCGTGCGCACCCGCACGCCCACAGGGAAGCTCCCGAGCGCGAGTGCGTCGAGATCGACGCTGCGCCGAAGTGCCGGGTAGGCCGGGTTGAGGACCTGGAACCCGCGGTCCAGCCGGAAGCCGTCGATGATGTCGGTGCGCTGGCGTCCGCCGACCGCATCCGCGGCCTCGAGGACGACGACGTCGAGTCCGTGAGCGGAGAGCAGTCCCGCGCAGCGGAGCCCTGCGAGGCCGGCGCCGATCACGATCACGTCATGCATTCGCGATGACCTCTGCTCGGCGCGCCAGAAAGTTCCGCACCAGAGTCAGGTGACTGGGCTGGTGCTCTGCGATGTCGCGTACGTCGACCATTCCCCGAGTATGCCTGAGTCGCTCGGTGTGGTGGACGGTGTCGGCTGTCGGAACGGCCCGCGGTCGGTGAATCGAAGTGCCCGCGGTCCTCACGCAGAGATCATCGCTTCGCATTCGGCGCTCCTGCACGCCGCGTCGGCATCGATGTGTTGTCCACCGACCGGGGCGCGGTTGCGCTGCGAGGTGGTCGCACGCCGCTACGTTGTCCTGATGCACCGGCTGCCGATGAGATGCGACCCGCGGGTTCGACCGCGCGATGACGCGCGGGTATGAGCCGGGATCTGCGTCTGCTGCCGATCGCGGGCGGAGTGTGGGCGTTCGCCCTGGTCTGCGTGTTCGTGCCTCCAGCTGCGCAGTGGTGCCTTCTCGGTGGCGTGCTGGGGGCGGCGGCGTCGCTGTTGTGGATGCTGCGGCGGTCGTCCGCCGCGGCGTCCATGGCCGGGGTGGTGCTCGTGATGCTCGCCGCGATCGCCGCTGTCTCCGTCACTGCTCTTGCCGCGACACCGGCGCGCGAGGGCGCCGCGTCGTGGGACGGACGTGTGGTCGAGGTGACGGGGGAGGTCAGCACCTCGGCGTCGGTCGGTCGGGATGGGCGCCTGTGGATGGAGGTGCAGCTCACGGGCATCGGGTCGCCGGGGTCGGTGCGGGCGGCATCGGCTCCGGTGCGGATCGGCATCGACCCGGCCGGCGGGTTCGATCTCGGCGCCACAGTCCGGGTGAAGGGCGAGGCGGCGGCGACGGATCCGGGGGAGAGGGCAGCGCTCGTCGTGTTCGCGAGCGAGGCGTCGGTCGAGGAGCCGGCATCCGGGGTCTTCGCGGTCGCGGCCGGATTGCGCAGCGCTTTCATCGACCGGGCGCAGCGACTTCCCGAGCCCGGAGCGGGCCTGCTTCCCGGACTCGCAGTCGGCGACACCCGCGCGGTGTCGACCGAGCTGAACGATGACATGCGCACCAGCGGTCTCAGCCACCTGACGGCGGTCTCCGGAGCGAACTGCGCCATCGTCGTCGGGGCGGTGTTCTGGTTGGCTGCGCTGTGCGGCGCCGGACGGGGGACTCGAGTCGTCGCGGCCGCTCTCGGTCTCGCGGGCTTCGTCGTCCTCGTGACGCCGGAACCCAGCGTGGTCAGGGCGGCGGTCATGGCGGGTGTCGCGATGCTGTCACTGCTTCTCGGGCGGCCGAGCGCGGGTGCGGGGATGCTGGCGCTCAGCGCGAGCGGCATCCTGATCGCCGACCCGTGGCTGGCCTCGACTGCGGGATTCGCGCTCTCGGTCTCCGCATCGGGTGCGCTGATCCTGCTCTCGCCGTCGCTCACCCGCGGACTCGCGCGATTCATGCCGCAACCTCTCGCTCTCGCGATCGCCGTGCCGACGTCCGCACAGCTCGTGTGCGGCCCCGTCATCGCCCTCTTCGCAGAGCAGCAGTCTCTCGTGGGGCTCGTGGCGAACCTGCTGGCTGCGCCCGCGGCGCCGATCGCCACTGTCATCGGCCTCCTCGCGTGTCTCGCCGCTCCGGTGGGCGTTCTCGCCGACCTTCTGGCGGCGTCGGCATGGTTGCCCGCCGCGTGGATCGCGCAAACGGCCAGCATCACGGCCAGGCTGCCGTTCGCTCAGATCGCCATGGTGCCCGGCATCGCCAGCGCCGTGCTGGTCGGCGTCGTGAGCGCGGCGATCGGGGTGATTCTCGCCGATGGGTACCGCGCGGTGCCGGTCGTCAGGGGTGTCGCAGCGGCCGTGCTGGCAGTCGCGCTCGCCCTGGGCGGTGCGCATGTGGTGCTCAACGGTCCGCTGGCGACCGCGACCACTCCGGACGAATGGTCGGTCGCCGCCTGCGATGTGGGCCAGGGAGACGCACTCGTCGTGCGCTCGAAGGGGGCGATCGCACTGATCGATACCGGGCCGGAACCAGAGCTGCTCGCCTCGTGTCTGCGCGAACTCGGTGTCGAACGCGTGGATCTGCTCGTGCTCACGCACTTCGATCTGGATCACGTCGGCGGGGTCGAGGCTGTTCAGGGGAGAGTCGAGGCGGTGCTGCACGGGCCACCGGGGGAGAGCGGTGACGAGCGGATGCTGCAGCACCTCGGCGACGGCGGTGCGACGGTCGGTCAGGCGGCAGCGGGCATGCGGGGTGACCTGGGCGCGGCGTCCTGGCAGGTGCTGTGGCCGCAGCGTGGGTCGGAGGCGTTCCCGCCGGGCAACGACCAGAGCGTGGTTCTGGAGATAGGTGGCGGCGGCGTACCCCGCTCGCTCTTCCTGGGCGACCTGTCGGGGGAGGCGCAGCGGATGCTGGAACGCACCGCGCATCTCCGAGGCGGCTACGCGGTGGTCAAAGTCGCCCATCACGGCAGCGCCGACCAGGACTTCCCGCTCTATCAGGACCTGCACCCGAGTGTCGCGCTGTTCAGCGCAGGCGTCGACAACGACTACGGGCATCCGCGAGCGGAGACTCTGGCATCGCTCGAAGCTGCCGGTGCGCGAGTGCTGCGGACCGACCAGCAGGGCCGTCTCCTCGTGGGCCTCGCGGGGGACGAGCTTCAGCTGTGGGCCGAGAAGCAGCCACCCTGACGACGGGGTCGACGTCTGTGGCCCCCGGTAGTCTGGAGACATGGCTGCTTCTCGTACTCCTTCCCGCGGTGGGACCAAGGCAGCCAAGGTCCCGCAGGTGTCGTGGCGCGATCCGCGTCCGGCGCCGGTGGTGCTCGTGTTCGGCCCGGAGGAGGTCTGCGCAGAGCGCGCGATCGCCGGAGTCCGCGACTACCTCCGCACCGAAGACCCCGCGCTCGAGGTGACCGATGTCCGCGCTGATGACTACGCGCCCGGGACCCTCCTCGCGCTGACCTCGCCGTCGTTGTTCGGGGAACCCCGGCTGGTGCGCGTGTCGGGGGTGGAGAAGTGCTCGGATGCCTTCTTGCAGGAGGCTGTGTCCTACCTCGACCACCCGCAGGAGGGTGCGACAGTGATCCTGCGCCACACCGGGGCCAGCGTCCGCGGCAAGAAGCTGCTCGATGCGGTGCGCGCCGGGACGGGCGACGGCATCGAGATCCCGTGCCCTGCGATCAAGCGCGACGGCGACCGCGTCGACTTCGCTGCCGGCGAGTTCTCTGCGGCGAAGAAGCGGATCGCCCCGCCTGCGTTGCGCGCTCTGGTCTCGGCCTTCGCCGATGATCTCACCGAACTCGCGGCGGCATGCCAGCAGCTGATCGGCGACGTCGAGGGCGATGTCACCGAAGAAGTCGTCACCAAGTACTACGGCGGGCGGGTCGAAGTCTCTGCCTTCATCGTCGCTGACACGGCGATCGCCGGACGCTATGGCGAGGCTCTCGTGGCCCTGCGCCATGCCCTCGCCTCCGGCGCCGACCCCGTGCCGATGGTCGCGGCGTTCGCGATGAAGCTGCGCACCATGGCGCGCGTCGCCGGAAACCGCGAGCCGAGCCGTCAGCTCGCGCAGCGACTGGGAATGAAGGACTGGCAGGTCGACCGTGCGCGACGCGACCTCGCCGGATGGAACGAGCGTTCGCTGGGAATGGCCATCCAGGCGACGGCGCGCGCCGATGCCGAAGTCAAGGGTGCCGCCCGCGACCCGATCTTCGCTCTCGAGCGGATGCTCACCGTCATCGCCACCCGCCAGCCGTTCGGCGAGTGAGCGCGGTCTGACGCGCGGCAGCTGCCTCGTCCGTCGAGATCGCTGGCACACACGGTTCCGAGCACGCGAAAGAGCCCGCCCCGCGAACGGGACGGGCTCTTGTCACACCGTCAGGCGTGGAATCGGCTCAGAGAGCGGAGACCTGCTTGGCGATGGAGGACTTGCGGTTCGCAGCCTGGTTCTGGTGGATGACACCCTTGCTGACGGCCTTGTCGAGCTTGCGGGAGGCAGCCTTCAGAGCAGCCTCGGCTGCAGCCTTGTCACCGGAGACGACAGCGGCGCGGGTCGCGCGGATGTGCGTCTTCAGCTCGCTCTTCACGGCCTTGTTGCGCTCGTGAGCCTTGTCGTTGGTCTTGTTGCGCTTGATCTGCGACTTGATGTTTGCCACGTGTGGACGCTTTCTGTACGGAGTTGTTAGGAAATGCCGGCAGAAGAAGAGGGCTTCCACTCGGCGGTCGTGAGGGAAGAACCCACACGCAAGCCAAGAACCAACTCTACCAGCATCCGGGCGGTTCACCCTAAACGAGCGAGGTGTCCTCGTCACTGATGCGGTGTCGGTGCGTGTGGGTGCACAATCATCAGTATCCCGACACTCGCGTCGCGACCCCGACGTCAAGGAGCGACATGAGCCCCGCCCTCCCATCCGGATCGCCGGTGTCCGCTCTGCGGAGAGTCGGACCGCCATGGATGACCGTCTTCACGCTCGCCTGGCTGGCGATCTGGACGGTGCAGCTCACTCCGGTCCAGTTGCTCCTCCCCTTGCAGTTGAACACGTCTGAGAAGGACTGGATACCCGGCGTCATCTCGTCCGGGCTGGTGCTCGGCATCGGCGGTCTCGCAGGGATCGTCGCGGGCCCGTTGGCCGGGGCGCTGTCGGATCGCGCGGCCGTCGGACGGCGGCGTCGGCGACCATGGGCGATCGGTGGCGTGCTCGTCACCGCGCTGTTCCTCGTGGTGACCGGTTTCAGTGAGGGGCCCTGGGCCGTGGGAGGAGCCTGGGTCGGTGTGTCGATCGGCGTCGCGGTGTCGTCGGCCGCCTTCACCGCACTGATAGCGGACCAGCTTCCTCCGACGCAGCGTGGCGCCGCATCCGCCGCCGTGGGCTCCAGTCAGGCGGTGGGCATCGTGCTCGGCGTCGGGCTCGTGGTGCTCCTCGGGCTCGGCATCCGTGAGGGGTACCTGCTGCTCGCCGGGATCATCGCGACGGTGGGAATCGGTGCAGCGCTGCTTCTGCCCGATCCGCCCGCGGCCGTCGACGCGACTCCGGTGACGCGTGATCGTCATCTGCTGGCATCGCTGCGCGATCGGGATTTCACCTGGATGCTGTCGGGCCGGCTCGTGACCAACATCGGCAACGCGCTCGGCACCGCACTGTTCCTCTTCTTCCTGCTCCATGGTCTGCACCAGGAGACGACGGTGGCGCAGGACAACCTGCTGCTCCTGATCGTGGTCTACACGCTGTTCGTGGTGCTCGCATCGGTGTTCACCGGTGTGCTCTCCGATCGCACGGGCAACCGGCGTTCCCTCACGATCCTGGCGACCCTGGTGCAGGCGGCCTCCGGCGTCGTGATCGCCGTCGTGCCGACCTTCGAGGCGACGATGGTCGCCGCCGCGCTCATGGGGCTCGGCTACGGCGCGTTCTCGACCGTCGGGCTCGCCTTCGCCGCCGACCTGCTGCCCGGCGAGAGGGACCACGCCCGTGACCTCGGCATCGTCTACGTCACGGCGGCACTCGGCCAGCTGATCGGCCCGGTGCTCGGGGCGGGGCTCGTCGCGCTCGTCGGGGGATTCTGGCTGGTGTTCGCAGCAGCCGCCGTGCTGTCGCTCGTGGGCGGTGCGCTCACGGCTCTGGCGAGGCAGCCGGCGCGGGAGCCGCGGCCTCACCCGTAGCATCGGATTCGATGGTCGCGACGGCCAACCGCAGGACGGCGTTGAAGATCTGCGGACGCATCGCCGTGACGAGGTGCGTGGTGCGCGGCACGACGATGAGCTCTGCGTGAGGCGCGAGCCGTCGGAAGAGGGCCTCGTTGACTCGCAGCTGATCCCACTGTCCGTTCACGAACCACAGCGGCACGCGGATGCGGGCGACCGCTGTCGCGAGATCGAGCGTGGCGAGATTTCGCAGTGCCGTGTCCTGGGTGTCCAGCGCATAGCCGCCGGCGGCGAAATCGGAGCGCGTCTCTTCGGGGATCGTCGCTTCGAGGATGCGTTTCGTGATCCACATCCCGCGATCGGGCAGCCGATCGACGGCGCGCGCGATCGCGCGATACGCCGCGAGACCGGCGCCTCGGGGGAGCGACGTGCACGACGCGGCGACGAGCCCCGCGACCCTCGGTGCCTCCGCTCCGCCGACGTAGGCGAGTGTCAGCAGGCCGCCCATCGAGTGCCCGACGAGCAGCACGGGACCTCGCGTCGCTGCGTCGCGCACCGCGACGTCGATGGTGTGGAGCGCCTCGTGCAGGGTGAAGTCCTCCTCCATCCGGGTGCCATGCCCGGGAAGGTCGACAGCGACGGCCCCGATGCCCTGCTCCTCGAGGAAGGCGAGTTGCGACCGCCACATCGTCGCGGACGTACGGATGCCGTGCACGAAGACGATCTGGACGCTCACG
This sequence comes from Microbacterium sp. Bi98, assembly GCF_918698045.1. Taxonomy (NCBI): domain Bacteria; kingdom Bacillati; phylum Actinomycetota; class Actinomycetes; order Micrococcales; family Microbacteriaceae; genus Microbacterium; species Microbacterium sp. Bi98. The sequence continues at coordinate 193,656 of NZ_CAKKLK010000003.1, forward strand.
CGTTCAGCATAGAGAAAAGCGGGGCCGGTGGATGGACCACCGACCCCGCTGCGAAGCTCTGACGAGTCAGGCTCCGAATGGATTACTTCTCGTATCCCACGTTCTCCACCGGCGTGATGCCGAAGAGGTCGAGACCCACGTAGGGCTCGGGCGTGAGGTTGGCGAGGCCTTCCTTGACGGTCCAGATCTCCGGGCCGTTGAGGACCGGGATGATGCCCCAGGTCTTCGCGAAGATCTCGGACTCCATCTCCATGGCCTTCTTGGTCTGCTCGACCGGGTCGGAGATCGTCTCGAGCTCCTCGTGGATCATCGTGTCGATCTCCTCGGTGCCGGTGCCCGACAGGTTCAGGCCGCTGTCCGAGCAGTACAGCTGGCAGAACCAGGCGGCACCGAACGGGTCGGACGAGGTGAAGTTGAGGAAGAAGATGTCACCGTTCTGCGTGGTGTAGTCCTCGGCGAAGTCGGCGGACGGACGGGTGTCGATCGTCACCTCGACGCCGACCTCCTTCAGCTGCGCCTGAACGGCGAGCGAACGCGCGCGCGCGGTCTCGGTGTCGGAGTGCACGGGGAAGACGAGCGACAGGCGCTGGCCGTCCTTCTCGCGGATGCCGTCGGCACCGGCGACCCAGCCGGCCTCATCGAGGAGCTTGTTGGCACCCTCGGTGTCGCCGTCCTTGCGGCCGGCCTCCTCCAGCGCGTTGACATAGTCAGGCTGGAACGAGAAGAGGGTCAGGGACCCTGCGGGCTCCTCGGTGTAGTTCAGACCGTTGAAGACGATGTCCTTGACCTGCTCGATGCTGATCGCCTCGAACACGGCCTTGCGGACCTCGAGGTCGGACAGCACCGGGTTGGTCGAGTTCAGCGTGAAGATCGCGTTCGCGGTCGCCTGACCCTTGTAGGTCTTGACGCCTTCGAGACCCTCGACCTGTGCGAGCAGCTCGGCGCTGCCGGTCTCGGCCATGTCGACCTCGCCGTTGCGCAGTGCGTTGACCGCCGCGGTCGGCTCCATCTGGATGAAGGAGACCTTGTCGAGCAGCGGGGCGTTGCCCCACCACTTCTCATTCGGGACGAGCGTGACGACGCCGCCGGTCTTGTCGAAGTTGTCGACCGTGTAGGGGCCTGCGGCCCATTCCGGGTGCCAGTCGCCGAGGAACGCCGTGTTGAACAGCTCAGGCGTGTTGACGGCCGGGTGCAGCAGCTGCGAGTAGACCATCTCGGGCCAGGCGAACTCGCCCTTGAAGGTCACGATGACGTCGCGGTCGTTCTCGCCGGCCTCGACGGACTCGATCTCCTTCCAGCCGTCGGTCGCGTTGGGCTGGTACTCCTCGTTCTCGCCGCTCTGGGCTTCCCAGGTGGCCTTGAACGCGGTGACGTCGATGGGCGTGCCGTCGTTCCAGACAGCCTTCTCGTTGACCTTGAAGTGCAGGACGGTCTTGCCGTCTTCGACACCGAAGGAGTAGTCGTCGAGGTATGCGTCGTTCTTCTTGACGGTGCCGTCAGGATCCATCAGCAGGATCTGGGGGCGGAACCACGTCCCGATCTGGGTGACGCGGGCGTCACCGTCGCTGTGGAAGTAGTTCAGCTGCTCGGCGATGTTCGAGACGGGGATGCGGAGTTCGCCGCCCTCTGCGAGGTTCTCACGGGGCTGCGGGTTGTAGTCCGCGCCCTCGACCGTCTGAGCTTCGCCTTCACCGCTGTTGCCGCCGCCGTTGCCTGCCGGTGCGCACCCGCTCATGACGAGGGCGAAGGCGGCGCCGAGAGCAGCGATGCCCATCAGCTTCTGATGCCGTTTCATGGTACTCCTTAGTGCCTGTCGGCCTTACTTGGGATAGGGGCAGACTAACCCCGCAACTCTCGGGCGAAACCCCAGTGACACGGAACCGTTATCGGACTGTGCACATCGGTACACAGGTCAGCTGACGGCGATGGCCTCTGCGTCGAAACCCTCGACGGGAAGGATGATCCGCTCGCGCGTGCGCTCGATGTCGGGGTCGGGGATCGGGATCGCCGAGAGCAGCGCCTTCGTGTAGGGGTGCTGCGGATCGTCGAACACCTGATCGACGTCTCCGTGCTCGACGAACGAGCCCTTGTACATCACTGCGACCCGGTCGGCGATGTGGCGTACGACGGCGAGGTCGTGCGCCACGAACAGGTAGGACAGCCCGAGCTTGGCCTTCAGCTCGTCGAGCAGGTTGATCACGCCGGCCTGGATCGAGACGTCGAGAGCCGAGACGGGCTCGTCGAGCACCACGATCTTCGGGTTGGTCGACAGTGCTCGTGCGATTCCGATGCGCTGACGCTGACCACCCGAGAACGCCTGGGGGAAGCGGTCGCTGTGCGCCGGGTCGAGACCCACGAGACCCATGAGCTCCTCGACGCGATCGAACACGTCGTCCTTGCTCATGCCGATCGCGAGCATCGGCTCGGCGATGATGTCCCAGACCGTCATGCGAGGGTCGAGCGCCCCCATCGGGTCCTGGAAGACGATCTGAAGATCACGACGGAGCTTTCGCTCCTCCGCTCGGTTCTTGATGTCAGCGACGCTCGTGCCGCCGATGCGGATGTCGCCGTCCTCCTGGGCGACGAGATCCATGATCTGGAGGAGCGTCGTCGTCTTCCCGCTGCCCGACTCGCCGACGATCGCGAGGGTCTCGCCCTGGCGGATGTCGAAGCTGATCCCCTTGACGGCGTGCACCTCGCCGACCTTGCGCTTGAAGAGCGCACCCTTCATGAGGGGGAAGGTCTTGTTGAGGTTGACCGCCTCGAGGGTGATGGGACGATCCTCGCGGGGCACCTTCGCCAGCCCGCTCTCGGGGATCTCCGGGATGGGGAAGACGGGGAGCCCGCCGATGCGTCCGTCGTCGTCGATGTCGTTCGCGCGGATGCAGGCGACGGAGTGGTCGGAGTGACCCTCGGTGGAGATGGGGAGCAGATCGGGCTCGCGCTGCAGGCACGCGTCGATCGCGATGGGGCATCGCGCCGCGAACGGGCACGCATCCGGCAGATTGATCAGGAGTGGGGGGTTGCCCTTGATCGGGATCAGCGGCACCTTCTCGGTCTTGTCCACCCGCGGGATGGCACCCAGAAGGCCGATCGAGTACGGCATCCGGGTGCGGTAGAACAGCTCGCGCACCGGGGCCTGCTCGACGGGCTTGCCGGCGTACATCACCAGCACGTCGTCGGCGGTCTTGGCGACCACCCCCATGTCGTGCGTGATGATGATCATCGCGGCGCCGGTCTCCTGCTGCGCCTTCTCCATGAGCTCGAGGATCTGCGCCTGGATGGTGACGTCCAGTGCGGTCGTCGGCTCGTCCGCGATGATGAGCTTGGGATTGTTGGCCATCGCGATCGCGATCACGACACGCTGACGCATGCCGCCGGAGAACTCGTGCGGGAAGGCCTTCATGCGGCGCTCCGCCTCGGGGATCCCGACGAGCTTCAGCAACTCGACGGACCGATCCCAGGCGTCCTTCTTCGACAGCCGACGATGCACCGTGAGAGCCTCGATCAGCTGGTCGCCGATCGTGAACACGGGCGTGAGCGACGTCAGCGGGTCCTGGAAGACCATGGCCATCCCGTTGCCGCGGATCACCGAGAGCTGCTTGTCGGACTTGCCGAGCAGTTCCTGGCCGTCATAGATGATCGACCCGGTGACCTTGGCGTTGTCGTCGAGCAGGCCCATGATCGCGAGCGAGGTGACGGACTTGCCCGAACCGGATTCGCCGACGATGCCGAGGGTGCGACCCTCTTCGAGGTCGAACGAGACGCCGCGCACGGCATCGACTCGACCGGCTTCCGACAGGAAGCTGACCTTGAGGTCTCGGACGGAAAGGACAGTACTCATGCGCGACCTCCAGCCGCAGAGGTCGGATCCAGGGCGTCGCGCAGACCGTCGGCGATGAGAGCCATCGAGACGGTGAGCAGGGTGAGCGCCGCTGCAGGGAAGTAGAAGAGCCACGGTGCGCTCACCAGAGTGCTGGAGCCGTAGCCGATCAGGGCGCCGAGCGAGACGTCGGGCAGCTTCACACCGAAGCCGAGGAACGAGAGCGCGGTCTCGGTGAGGACGGCCGACACGACGCCGAGCGTGAAGTTGATCACCAGCAGCGACCCGATGTTCGGGAGCATGTGACGCAGGACGATCCGCATCCCCGAGAGCCCGGCGTAGCGAGCGGCATGCACGTACTCGCGCTCGCGGATCGACAGCGACAGGGTCCAGATGATCCGGGCAGGGAAGAACCAGCCGACGACGAAGATCATGACGAGCGAGATCACCAGCCAGTTCCCGCCGGCGTCGTTCGAGATCATCGCGAGGATCAGGAAGTTCGGGACCACCATCATGAAGTGGATGATCGCGAGCATGATCCGCTCGTACCGGCCGCCGAAGTAGGCGGCGGTGGCACCGATGAGTGCAGAGACGACCGTGGTGCCGATGGCCACGAGGGCAGCGATCATCATGGAGCGCTGAAGACCGACGGCGACCTGAGCGAAGTTGTCGTTGCCCGAACCGTTCGTCCCGAACCAGTGCTCGGCCGAGGGAGCCTGGCGCAGTGCGAGGAAGTCGAGGTCGGTGTGCGAGTACGGAGCGATGAGCGGTCCCACGATCGCGAACACCACCAGAAGCGCGAGGATGACGACGCCGATCAAGGCACCGCGGTTGCGCAGGAACCGACGCGTGTACAGCGTCAGCATCGAGGTGCGCTTGCGGTTCTTCGGCTTCTCCGGCTCGGCGATCTCGGGGGACACCCCGATGGCTTCCAGGGACATCAGCTCACCCGCACTCTCGGATCGAGGACGACCACGGCGACGTCAGCGAGGATCGCGCCGATCGCCGTCATCAGGGCGCCGAACGCCGCGACTGCGACCACGCCGTGAATGTCGTTGTTGTTCAGGGTCTGGATGAAGTACCGACCCATTCCGTTCCAGTTGAAGATCGTCTCGGTCAGCACCGCTCCGGTGAAGACCGCGGGGATCGTGAACGCGACCTGCGTCGTGACGGGGATCAGCGACGTCCGCAGCGCGTGCTTGCGGATGGCCTGCTGCTTGGTGAGTCCCTTGGCACGGGCGGTGCGAACGTAGTCCGCCTTGATGTTGTCGAGCAGCAGCGAGCGCTGCAGGAAGTGGATGGACGCGTAGCCCGTGAGCACCAGGCCGAGTGTGGGGAGCGTCAGATGTTGGAGGACGTCTATGAGGACGGGGAAGAATCCCTCGACCCCCTGACTGGAGGATCCGACGACGTAGAAGACGGTCGTGCCGACCGCGTTGTTGAAGTTGATCGCGAGCAGAACCAGAGCGAATCCCGCAACGACCGTGGGGATGTTCATCGTGATGATGCTCGTGCCCTGACCGATGCGGTCGGCCAGTTTGTACTGACGGGATGCCGTGTAGACACCGAGGGCGATGCCCAGGATGGTCGTGATGATCGTCGCCCCGAGCACGAGCTCGGCGCTGATCCAGACGCGGTATGCGACCTGCTCGTTGACGGACTCGCCTGTGGGGCCGACTCCCCAGTCCCAGCGGAAGAGGATGCTGGAGAACCAGGTCCACCATCGTTCGATCAGGGGGACCGATTCGCTGAGGTTGCGAGGCTTCAGCAGCGCATCGATCTGATCGGGCGAAAGCGGAGGTCGACGTCCGACGTAGTTGTTCTCGGGATCGAGATACAGCCACGCGAGGAAGTAGGTGATGTTCGTCGCGATGACGATCATCAGCACCCATCCCAGCAGGCGGCGCAACAGATACTTGATCAAGGTGATGATTCTTTCTCTTTTACAGACGCGCGCGGGATCCGCCGACGCAACGCTGAGCCGGGAAGACAGTCAATCACCATCAGCCGATCTGCGCGACACGACGCCTGCACTTGGTCTGTGACGGAGTCTTATCGCTCACGGGATCCGGTGTCACGGATGGCTCCCGGGCAACCTCGGCAGAATATCACCGGATCGCACGAAGCGGGCATAAGCCTCACCTCACCGTAGAATCGTCAGGACATGTCACCACGCGCTCTCACTCCGCTTCAGCCTGCCGCGACGCCTTCGGCGCAGATCCGCAACTTCTGCATCATCGCGCACATCGACCACGGCAAGTCGACCCTCGCCGACCGCATGCTCCAGATCACCGGCGTGGTCTCGGATCGCGACATGCGCGCGCAGTACCTCGACCGCATGGACATCGAGCGTGAGCGCGGCATCACCATCAAGAGCCAGGCCGTGCGGATGCCGTGGGAGATCGACGGCGAGACCTTCGCGCTCAACATGATCGACACCCCGGGGCACGTCGACTTCACCTACGAGGTGTCCCGGTCTCTCGCCGCCTGCGAGGGCGCGATCCTGCTCGTCGACGCCGCCCAGGGCATCGAGGCCCAGACTCTGGCGAACCTCTACCTCGCGCTCGAGAACGACCTGCACATCATCCCGGTGCTGAACAAGATCGACCTGCCGGCGGCCGACCCCGACAAGTACGCCAAGGAGCTGGCATCGCTCATCGGCGGCAAGCCCGAGGACGTGCTCCGTGTCTCGGGCAAGACCGGTGTCGGCGTCGAGGAGCTGCTCGACCGACTGGTCAAGGAGATCCCCGCACCCGTCGGAGACGCCGATGCTCCGGCCCGCGCCATGATCTTCGACTCCGTCTACGACGCCTACCGCGGGGTCGTCACCTACGTCCGCATGGTGGACGGCAGCCTGTCGCCCCGCGAGCGCATTCAGATGATGTCGACGGGTGCCAACCACGAAGCGCTCGAGGTCGGCGTGTCGAGCCCCGAACCGGTGCCGTCCAAGGGGCTCGGCGTCGGCGAGGTCGGCTACCTCATCACCGGAGTGAAGGACGTCCGTCTGTCGAAGGTCGGTGACACGATCACGACGGCACGCAGGCCCTCGACCCAGGCTCTGCCGGGCTACACCGACCCGAAGCCGATGGTCTTCTCGGGGATCTACCCGATCGACGGCAGCGATTACGCGGAGCTCCGGGAGGCGCTCGACAAGCTCAAGCTCTCCGACGCCTCGCTGCAGTACGAGCCTGAGACCTCGGTCGCCCTCGGTTTCGGCTTCCGCTGCGGGTTCCTGGGACTCCTGCATCTCGAGATCATCACCGAGCGTCTCGAGCGAGAATTCGGCCTCGACCTCATCACCACCGCACCCAGCGTGATCTACGAGGTGCTCACGAGCGACACAGGCGAGACCGTGACGGTGACGAACCCGAGCGAGTACCCCGACGGTCGCATCGGCTCGGTGTCGGAGCCGATGGTGAAGACCGCGATCCTGCTGCCCAAGGACTACGTGGGCACGGTCATGGAGCTCTGCCAGTCTCGTCGCGGAGCGCTGCTGGGCATGGAGTACTTCTCCGAGGAGCGCGTGGAGCTCCGCTACATGATGCCGCTCGGTGAGATCGTCTTCGACTTCTTCGACCAGCTCAAGTCCAAGACCCAGGGCTATGCCTCGCTCGACTACGAACCCGCCGGACAGCAGGAGGCGGACCTGGTCAAGGTCGACATCCTGCTGCAGGGTGACAAGGTCGACGCGTTCAGCTCGATCGTGCACCGCGACAAGGCCTACGCCTACGGCACGCTGATGACGGAGCGACTGCGCAAGCTGATCCCTCGCCAGAACTTCGAGGTGCCGATCCAGGCCGCTATCGGCGCCAGGATCATCGCCCGCGAGACGATCAGGGCGCTGCGCAAGGACGTGCTCGCCAAATGCTACGGCGGTGACATCAGCCGCAAGCGCAAGCTCCTCGAGAAGCAGAAAGAGGGCAAGAAGCGCATGAAGATGGTCGGTCGTGTCGAAGTGCCGCAGGAGGCGTTCATCGCAGCGCTCTCCGGCGACGTCGAGGGCAAGGACAAGAAGTAGGACCTTCAGGCCGGGCTGTTCCCGGCGTGGAGGGTGATCGTCCAGGGAACGGGAAGTAGGCTGGAACGCATGCGGCGCGGGACTTTCCGAGACGACACGGTTGACTATGCGGCCGTGGGTGCGACCCACGCGCCCGATCTGATGCAGTACCCGCCGGAGCGCAGCATCCCGGCGGAGAACTCCTGGCGGATCGGCAGCGGTCATGACCGCTTCCAGTCCGCGGGCGAAGCTCTGCTGACCTGGACCGCGCAGCGCGCGGCGGGCCTCAGCATCGAGGATGTGCGTCCCGCGCCCGGTCCCGCCTACGCCGGTGTCAGCTTCGACGCCGAGGGCACGCCGATCGCACCGAGCAAAAACGACGTCGAACAGCGCTTCGACGCGGAAGGCACCCCGTTCGCCGGCCCGGGCATGACGTTGCGCCTGCATGGGCGGGTTGCCGGCATGCGGGCGGATGCCGAGCTGCGCGTGATCTCCGTGACCGAGGAGAAGCGCCGGATCGGATTCGTGCTGGGCACGGTCGGAGGCTCGGTGGTGCGCGGTGAGGAGTCCTTCGACATCGACTGGCGTGAGGACAACGACGAGGTGTGGTTCTCCGTCCGTGCCTTCGACGCGCCGAACTCCCTGCTCTACCGCGTCGTCCCGCCGCTGGTGAAGCGCCGTCGCCGGGAACTGTTCGCACGCTATCTGCGGGCGATCTCGCCGCTGTACGCGACTCCGGTCTGATGGTCGCACCTCTCTGATGGCCGGTCCGCTTCCACTCGGCGATCCGGCACCGGCAGACGGACATCTGCCCTCCGATCTGCCGATCGATTCCTCCGTGCCCTTCTCCGCATATCTGCACGTCCCCTTCTGCCGGGTGCGGTGCGGCTACTGCGACTTCAACACCTACACCTCGGGAGAGCTCCGCGGCGCGAAGCAGGAGGACTACGCCTCGACGCTCATCACCGAGATCGCCCTGGCGAGGCGCGTTCTCGCGGATGCGGGCGCGCTGCGCCCGATGGACACCGTGTTCTTCGGCGGCGGCACGCCGACTCTCCTGCCCGCGGGAGATCTCGCCCGGATGCTCGGTGCGGCGACCGACGCGTTCGGCCTCGTCGACGGCGCCGAGATCACGGTCGAGGCGAACCCCGACACGGTGACGCCCGAGGTCGCGCGGACCCTCGCGGATGCCGGCGTCACGCGGCTGTCGATCGGCATGCAGTCGGCAGTGCCGCATGTGCTCGCCGCTCTCGACCGCACTCATCGCCCTGAGAATGTGACGACAGCGGTCGCCGCGGCGAAGGACGCTGGCCTCGCCGTGAGCGTGGACCTCATCTACGGCGCCCCCGGTGAGTCGATCGGTGATTGGGAGGCGTCGCTCGATGCGGCGCTCGCACTCGAGTCGGACCACATCTCGGCGTACGCGCTGATCATCGAGGACGGCACGAAGCTCGCGCGACAGATCCGCCGAGGCGAGGTGCCGGCGCCGGACGACGACCTGCAGGCCGACATGTACGAGCTCGCCGATGCGCGTCTCGCAGCGGCGGGCTTCGACTGGTACGAGATCAGCAACTGGTCTCGCTCGCCCGAGCAGCGTTCGCGGCACAATCTCGCCTACTGGCAGGGGAGCGACTGGTGGGGATTCGGTCCCGGCGCGCACAGTCACGTCGCCGGCCTGCGGTGGTGGAACGTCAAGCATCCGGCCGCGTATGCACAGCGGCTCGCCGCAGCGGAGTCTCCCGCCGCCGGCACGGAGCGGCCGGACGAGCAGTCGACGACGCTCGAGCGCATCCTGCTGCTGAGTCGCATCCGCGAGGGCATCGCCGTCAGCGACCTCGCCGCGGACAAGAGGACACGCGTCGCGGGTCTGATCGCGGATGGGCTCGTCGACCCGGCCGCTGCCGTTCGCGGACGCGTGCAGCTCACACTGCGGGGGCGCCTGCTCGCCGATGCCGTCGTGCGTGAGCTCACCGACTGATCGGCGACCGCTGAGTCCGGACATCGTGCCGGATCAGCACGTGGTCGGCGTCGGCGGGTAGAATTGGCACTCGTAGCCAGTGAGTGCCAAGAGGGAGGGAGTTGCGATGGTCAGCGAAAGAGGCCTCCAGGTTCTCCGCGCGATCGTGCAGGACTACGTCGAGACCCATGAACCCGTCGGCAGCCGATCGATCGTCGACCGCTACTCCTTCGGCGTGTCCGCGGCGACGATCCGCAACGACATGGCACTGCTCGAAGACGAAGAGCTGATCGCCGCCCCGCACACCTCCTCCGGTCGCGTCCCCACCGACAAGGGCTACCGCGTGTTCGTGGATCATCTCGCCCAGCTGCGGCCGCTGTCGGTCGCGCAGCGCACGGCCATCGAGTCCTTCCTCACCGCTCCCTCCGACCTCGACGACCTGATGGTGCGCACGGTCCGAGTGCTCACGCAGCTCACGGGGCAGGTCGCGCTGGCGCAGTACCCGTCATTCGCGCGCGCGCATCTGACGCATCTCGAACTCGTGGCGCTGGCGCCGAATCGTCTGCTCATCGTGCTCGTCACCGACGCGGGCGGCGTCTCGCAGCGCATCGCCCCGCTGCCCGTCGACGTCGACGACGCCGACATGGCGCTGCTGCGTGCTCGTCTCTCCGCCCTGATCACGGGCCGGGCGGTGAGCGACGCCGCTGAGCGGCTGCAGGCGCTTCTCGCGGACGACGCACACAGTCATGACGTCGTATTGCGCGCTCTCGCGACGATCGTCATCGACGAGCTCGGCGCCTTCCGTCAGGAGCGCCTGGTGATGGCCGGAGCAGCGACTCTGGCTCGACGCGAGCAGGACTTCCGCGGCAGCATCCACCCTCTGCTCGAGGCGATCGAGGAGCAGGTGACGCTGCTGCGGCTGATGAGCGAGATGGAGGCGGACTCCCACGGTCTCGCCGCCAGCATCGGCACCGAGAACGCGTCCTTCGGCCTCGGCGAGGCATCGATCGTGGCCAGCAACTACGCCGCCCCCAGCGGCACGGCGCGAGTCGGCGTGATGGGGCCGACGCGCATGGACTATCCGAGCAATCTCGCGGCGGCGCGGGCCGTGGCCCGCTATCTGTCTCGGATGCTCGACGAAGACGAGGCGGCCCGCTGACGCGGCCGCCCAGAGAACAGCACACGCAGAAGGGCCATTGTGGCAGACCACTACGAGGTACTCGGCGTCTCTCGTGACGCCTCCACCGACGAGATCAAGAAGGCGTACCGACGCCTCGCTCGTCAGCTCCACCCCGATGTGAATCCGGGTGAGGACGCGGCCGAGCAGTTCAAGCTCGTCACGCATGCATACGACGTCCTGAGCGACGACGATTCCCGTCGCCGCTACGACATGGGCGGCGGAGACGGCGCCGCCGGCAACTTCCAGGGCTTCGGCGGCTTCGGGGACATCTTCGAGACCTTCTTCGGCGCGGGCCAAGGCGGCGGCAGGGGCGCGCGTCCGCGGTCACGCCGCGAACGGGGACAGGACGCCCTCGTCCGGGTGACCCTCGATCTCGGCGACGTCGTCTTCGGTGCGCACCGCGACATCGAGGTCGACACGGCCGTGCTGTGCGAGACGTGCAACGGCTCGTGCTGCCAGGAGGGCACGTCGCCCGTCACCTGTGACATCTGCGGCGGCTCCGGACACGTTCAGCGTCAGGTGCGGAGCCTGCTCGGCAACGTCGTGACCTCTCAGCCCTGCGGCACCTGCGAGGGCTACGGCACGACGATCCCGTATCCGTGCGGCACCTGCGGCGGCCAGGGGCGGGTGCGCTCGCGTCGCACCGTCTCGCTCGACATCCCCGCCGGCGTCGAGACCGGGCTGCGCCTGCAGCTGCCGGGCTCTGGCGAGGTCGGCAAGGCGGGTGGCCCGAACGGCGACCTGTACGTCGAGGTCACCGTGAACCCGCACCCGTCTTTCAGCCGCGACGGCGACGACCTGCTGGCGACGCTGGAGGTGTCGATGCCGGATGCGATCCTCGGCACCGAGACCACGATCCAGGGTCTCGACGGCGAGGTCGATCTCGAGATCCGCTCGGGCGTCCAGTCCGGCGACGTGCTGACGATCAAGGGCCGCGGCATCACGCCGCTGCGGGGCAACCAGCGCGGCGACCTCCGCGTCGGCGTGCAGGTGGTCACTCCGACCCGGCTCGACTCCGCGCAGCGCGCGCTCATCGAGGACTTCGCGAAGAAGACCAAGGCACCGGGCCCGCAGCTGGCGCAGTTCCAGCAGGGGCTGTTCTCGAAGCTCCGCGACCGCTTCCGTTCGCACTGATCCGGACGGCGCTCATGGCACTCCACTTCCTCGTCGAGAACTCCTCGGATGCAGCGGTCGGCGACCTCGTGTCGCTCACCGGCGCCGAGGCGAAGCACGCCGCCGTCGTCCGACGGCTCCGCGTCGGCGAGGCGGTGACGGTCGGCGACGGCTCGGGGGTGTGGCTGACCGGCGTCGCCGAAGAGGTGTCTCCGTCCCGCGTCGACGTGCGCGTGGCCGAGCGATCGGTCCACCCCGCGCCCAGCCCTCGCATCGTGCTCGTGCAGGCTCTCGCGAAGGGCGATCGCGACGAGCTCGCCGTGCAGGCGGCATGCGAGCTCGGCGTCGATGAGATCGTGCCGTGGCAGGCGAGCCGAAGCGTGTCCCGATGGGATGGTCCCAAGGCCGTCAAGGGGCGCGAGCGGTGGGCGACGATCGTCCGCGAGGCGGCGAAGCAGGCTCACCGGGCGTGGGTCCCGGAGGTGGCGCCTCCGGCGTCGACCGCCGACCTCGCGAGACGCGCCGCATCTCAGCGGGTGCTGCTTCTCGACCCGACCGCCCCCGTGCGGTTGTCCGAGCTCGAGCCGGACGGCAGGGACATCGTCCTCGTCGTCGGGCCCGAGGGCGGTATCTCCGACGACGAGCTCTCGAAGCTGTCGGATGCCGGCGCCGAGCGTGTGCTGCTCGGAGACACCGTGCTGCGCACGTCCACGGCGGGCCCGGCTGCGATCGCCGTGCTGTCGGTCGCACTCAGCCGCTGGTGATCAGGCTACGGACCCGGCAGTGCTGCGGTCAGTAGACTGGGAGCATGTCCGAGCCCTCGATCTTCACGCGCATCCTCAACGGCGACATCCCGGGTGAGATCCTGCTCGACACCGGCCGCGTGTTCGCGATCCGGGACATCAACCCGCAGGCACCGCTGCACGCGCTCGTGATCCCCAAGACCGAGGACTACCGCGACGTCACGGAGCTCGCCGAGGGCGACCCCGGTCTGCTCGCGGAGATCGTCGCGGCTGCGAAGCAGCTCGCCTCCGAGCATGCGAACGGCGAATACCGCCTCATCTTCAACAACGGCGCCAGCGCCGCCCAGTCCGTCTTCCACGTGCACGCCCATGTGCTCGGCAACATCGAGGAGAGCAAGCTCGTTGGCTTCTGACGAAAACGACCTGACCGCATCCGACACCGCCGTCGAGAAGATCTACGCCGACGGCGTCGCCATGGTGCAGCTCCTCGGTCCGCAGGATCGACTGCTCCGGATGCTCGAGAAGGAGCACCGCGACGTCCAGGTGCTCGTGCGCGGCAACGAGATCACGCTCACCGGCGCGCCGGAGGCAGTCGCGAAGGCGAAGACCCTGGTCGACGAGCTGATGACCATGACCAAGGCCGGCCACGACCTCGCCCCGAGCGACGTGACGAGCTCGGCCCGCCTGCTGCGCAACGACGGCGGCCCTCGCCCGAGCGAGGTGCTCGGAGAGGCGATCCTGTCGACCAGGGGCAAGGTCATCCGTCCCAAGACGCTGGGGCAGAAGGAGTACGTCGACGCGATCGAGGAGAACACGATCGTCTTCGGCATCGGCCCGGCCGGTACCGGAAAGACCTACCTCGCGATGGCCAAGGCCGTCCAGGCCCTGCAGCGCAAAGAGGTCACCCGCATCATCCTCACCCGCCCCGCGGTCGAGGCTGGAGAGCGGCTCGGATTCCTGCCCGGCACGCTCACCGACAAGATCGACCCGTATCTCCGCCCGCTCTATGACGCGCTGAACGAGATGATGGACCCCGAGATCGTCCCTCGTCTGATGGCGACGGGCACGATCGAGGTCGCCCCTCTCGCCTACATGCGCGGCCGCACGCTCAACGACTCGTTCGTGGTGCTCGACGAAGCGCAGAACACGACTCCCGAGCAGATGAAGATGTTCCTCACGCGTCTCGGCTTCGGGTCGAAGATGGTCGTCACCGGTGACATCACCCAGGTCGATCTCCCGCAGGGATCCTCGGGACTCCGGCTCGTCACCCGCGTGCTCGACGGCATCGACGACATCCATTTCGCGCGGCTCACGAGCGACGACGTGGTGCGTCACTCGCTGGTCGGACGGATCGTCGACGCCTACAGCGAGTATGACGAGCGGCGCACCGCCCAGCGCTACGAGCGCGAGCAGGCGGCGGAGTTCGCCAACCGTGCCGACCGGCGGGGCGCACAGCGACCAGGACCCCGAGACCGGATGCCGAAACGAGGCCTCTCCTGATGAAACGAGCACAGCCATGATCGAGATCAACAACGAGTCGGCCATCGACGTCGACGAGACCGTGCTGCAGCGCCTGACCGACTTCAACCTCGCGCAGATGCATGTCAGCCCGGACGCCGAGGTCGCGATCGTGCTCGTCGACGAGGCTGCCATGGAGGCACTCCACGTGCAGTGGATGGATGAGCCCGGTCCGACCGACGTGCTCAGCTTCCCGATGGACGAGCTGCGCCCGGGCACCGAGGATCGCCCCACGGCCCCGGGGCTGCTGGGAGACATCGTGCTGTGTCCTCAGGTCGCCGAGGCTCAGGCACAGGCCGCCGGCCACACCCTGATGGACGAGCTGATCCTGCTCACCACCCACGGTCTGCTGCACCTCCTCGGCTTCGATCACGCCGAGCCCGACGAGGAGCGCGAGATGTTCGGACTGCAGAAGGAGCTCATCCAGGGCTTCGCCGCGGCTGAACGTCGACGATGACCGCGGCCCTCCTGCTCGCAGGCGCTGTCCTGCTCGTCGCCTTCGGCGGCCTGATGGCGGCGATCGACGCCGCCTTCGGCGTCACGTCCCGGTCGGACATCGAGGAGATGGGCGCGGAGGGGCGCAACGGCCCCCAGCTGGTGCGCATCGCCGCCGACCCTGACGCACACGTCAACGCCGTCGCATTCATCCGCGTGCTCGCCGAGACGGCGGCCGCGGTGCTCGTCACGGTGGCGTTCAGCATCCTGTTCGACAACATCTGGTGGGCGATGCTGGCCGCAGCGCTGCTCATGACGGGTATCAGCTTCGTGCTGGTGGGGGCGAGCCCTCGATCCTTCGGGCGGCACCACGCCGAGGGCATGCTCCGGGCCAACGCACGCATCGTCCGCGGGCTGCGCATCATCCTGGGGCCACTCGCTCACGGACTCGTGGTGCTCGGCAACCGGGTGACCCCCGGGCGGGGACGCAGCTCGTTCACGTCCGAGGAGCAGCTGCTGAGCATGGTCGACGAGGCCGCCTCGAACGATCTGATCGAGGCTGACGACCGCGACCTCATCCACTCCGTATTCGACTTCACCGACCAGTTCGTGCGTGCGGTGATGGTGCCGCGCACCGAGATGGTGACGGTCGATGCGACGGCGACCACGAGCGAGGCGATGACGCTGTTCCTGCAGCGGGGCGTCTCCCGAATGCCTGTGGTCGACGACGACGCCGATGACGTGGTCGGAGTGCTCTATCTGAAGGACCTGGTGCTGTTCGCCTTCCGCGACGAGAACGCCTGGCGAACCGCATCCATCCGTCCGATCTCGCGACCCGCGACCTTCGTGCCGGAGTCCATGCGCGCCGAGACCCTCCTGCAGCAGATGAAGCGGGATGCCGTGCACGTGTGCCTCGTGATCGACGAGCACGGCGGCATCTCGGGGCTCGTGACCCTGGAGGACCTCATCGAGGAACTCGTGGGCGAGATCTCCGACGAGTACGATCAGGTATCGGCAGAGGTCGTCGAACTCGGCGACGGACGCTATCGCGTGAGCTCCCGACTCTCGCTGGAGGACGTCGGCGATCTGTTCGGCCTCGAGCTCGAGGACGAGGACGTCGATTCCATCGGCGGTCTGCTGGGCAAGGCACTCGGACAGGTCCCGCAACCGGGATCCACAGCGACGGTCGAGGGATTGACCCTCACCGGCGGCGCGTCTCGAGGACGAGGGCGCGGAATCGCGACCGTCTTCGTGGAACGAGGGGCAGACGACGCGGGTCATGCCGCAGATGAGAGAGACGGAAACGATGACTGAGCAGACGCGGAGCGGGTTCGTGACCTTCGTGGGACGACCGAACGTCGGGAAGTCCACTCTCACGAATGCGCTGGTGGGCGAGAAGATCGCGATCACCAGTGAGAAGCCGCAGACGACGCGACGGGCGATCCGCGGGATCGTGAACCGTCCGCAGGGGCAGCTCGTCATCGTCGACACCCCCGGCATCCACAAGCCCCGTACGCTCCTCGGCGAGCGCCTGAACGACCTCGTCGAACAGGTGCTCGGCGACGTCGATGTGATCGGCTTCTGCGTGCCGGCGACCGAGAAGGTCGGGCCCGGCGACCGCCGCATCGCGACGTCCCTCGACGGATACCGTCGTGCCAAGAAGATCGCCATCGTCACGAAGACGGACGCGGCCAGTCGCGACCAGATCACCGAGCGACTGATGGAGGTCGACGCGCTGCGCGAGGACTGGGACGCCGTGATCCCGATCTCCGCGCTCACGAACGACCAGCTGGAGGTGCTCGCCGACGAGGTGCTCGCACTGATGCCCGAGGGGCCGGCTCTGTACGGCGAGGGTGTCACGACCGATGAGTCGGAAGAGGACCGGATCGCCGAGATGATCCGCGAGGCCGCGCTCGACGGGGTCCGCGACGAGCTTCCCCACTCGATCGCGGTCGTGATCGACGACATCGCCCCGCGTGAGGGAACCGACCTGACCGATGTGCATGCATCCATCGTTGTGGAGCGTGACAGCCAGAAGGCGATCATCATCGGCCACAAGGGCAAGCGTCTGGCCGATGTCGGACGTCGGGCACGTGTCGGGATCGAAGAGCTTCTCGGCACGAGGGTGTTCCTGGGCCTCCATGTGAAGGTCGCGAAGGAATGGCAGCGCGACCCGAAGCAGCTCGGCCGCCTCGGCTTCTGACCCTCGACACGAGAGACGGCGAGGATCCGGCGCTCCAGCGGCACGGCCGCAGGACTCTCCCGCAGGGGTAGGGTCGCGATATGACACTCGCACAGCACTGGATCGCATCGTCGTGGGGCGCGCCTGAGACATGGGAGTTCGTCGACTACGAGGTGCCGTCTCCCGGCCGCGGTGAGGTGACGATCCGCGTGGAGGCCGCCGGGGTGAATCCCGCGGACGCCAAGCACGTCGCGTCTGCTCACCAGGGCGTGCAGCTGCCTGTGCCGATCGGCTACGAGGTCTCGGGCACGATCAGCGCGATCGGACCCGGCACGCGGATCGGCTCGGGGGATGCGAAAGAAGGTGACGAGGTCGTCGCCTTCCGCGTGCGCGGGGGATACGCGACCGAGCTGACCGTGCCCGCCGAGAAGGCCTTCGCGAAGCCGACCACACTCACGCACGCGGAGGCCGCGAATCTGCTGCTCGCGGGCACCACGGCCGCTGAGATGCTCTGGGTGACCGGCGCGGCACCGGGGGAGACGATCCTCCTGCACGGCGCGTCGGGAGCGGTGGGAGTGAGCGTGCTGCAGCAGGCCGCGCTGCGGGGGATCCGAGTGATCGGCACCGCGAGCGCCGAGCGGTTCGACGTCGTCCGTCGTCTCGGGGGAGTCCCCGTGCGATACG
This sequence comes from Microbacterium sp. Bi98, assembly GCF_918698045.1. Taxonomy (NCBI): domain Bacteria; kingdom Bacillati; phylum Actinomycetota; class Actinomycetes; order Micrococcales; family Microbacteriaceae; genus Microbacterium; species Microbacterium sp. Bi98. Next base: position 211,288 of record NZ_CAKKLK010000003.1, read on the forward strand.
GGGCCGGCCTGGCGGATCGGGTCCGGGGGGCCGCGGGCGAGGCGGGCGTCTCGGCAGCCCTCGACGCGGTGGGCACGGACGAGGCCGTGGACGTGTCCCTCGAGCTGGTCGCAGACCGCCAGCGCATCGTCACGATCGCAGCGATGGGCAGGGCCGCCTCCGACGGCATCCGGGTGATCGCCGGTTCGATGCCCGTCAGCGCCCGATTCCGGGACGAGGTGCGCGGGGAACTGATCGCTCTCGCTCAGAACGGAGATCTGATCGTTCCCGTGGCGCGGACGTTCGCCCTGGAGGAGGCTCCGGCGGCACTCGCTCTGCTCGCCGAAGGGCATCCCGGCGGAAAGCTCGCTCTGATCCCGTCATCCTAATCGATCTCGCGCAGCGCCGAGGTCACGACCACGACCCCATCTCCGTACGCCGCATCCATCGCGTTCTGCACCGACCCGTCGTCCCACACGACCTGCATCCAGACATAGCCGCGTTCGGTCCACAGGGTGAGCGCATCGCGTCCCACGGTATTCGACAGCTCGTCGGACACCTGCGCCAGCTCAGCCTCGGAGCTCGCGCCTGGGACACCGCCCGTGGGATCCTCCGGTCGGACAGGGTCGTACAGGGCGAGCATGATCGGAGGATCGGTGACCGCGTATCGCTCGCCGTCGAAGGTTCCGTACACCGCGTAGGTTCCCCACGTGGTGTCGCCGCTGGATTCGCTCCCGTCTACCCCGTCCCAGGTCCAGCCGTCGAGGGGAAGGCCCGAGCACTGCGGTGGATACGACTCGGCGACGATTCCGAGGCAGAGCCGAGGCTCACCGTCCACATCGAGCACCGTGCCGGTGCCGATCACCCGTCCTTCCGGCGGTGGGACGCTCGCGGCATCCCAGGTCGGTGAGGCCGAACTCGTCGGCGCGGATGCAGCTCCGGAACCGGACGAGCAGGCGGCGAGGCCGCACATCCCGATGACGGCGACGGCGGCGAGAAGCATGCGGCTGTGCGATGTGCTCATGCCTGACAGTGTCTCGTGACGGGTGATCGTCTCACGGCGGCTCGGAGCGGATCGGCATCCCTGCTACCATGGCCGCATGCCTTTCGGCGGTCTGCTTCTTCTTAGCTGCCGCGACGAGTCCTAAAGCTAGGGCCTTCCTCGTCGCGGCGCTTGTGTTGGCCCGTTCACAATTCTGACGAAGAGAAGAAGCCCCATCATGCAGAACACTCAGCGCCCGTCTGCGATGCCGATCCACAAGTATCGGCCGTACCACGAGCAGATCACGGTCAACCTGCCCGACCGCACCTGGCCGGACGCCCGCATCACCGAGGCGCCCCGTTGGTGCGCAGTCGACCTCCGCGACGGCAATCAGGCGCTCATCGACCCGATGTCGCCCGAGCGCAAGCGCGTCATGTTCGAACTCCTCGTCAGCATGGGGTACAAGGAGATCGAGGTCGGATTCCCCTCGGCGAGCCAGACCGATTTCGACTTCGTCCGTCAGCTCATCGAAGAGAACCTGATCCCGGATGACGTCACCATCCAGGTGCTGACTCAGGCGCGCGAGCATCTGATCGCCCGCACGTACGAGTCGATCTCCGGGGCCAAGCAGGCGATCGTGCACCTCTACAACTCGACCAGCGTGCTGCAGCGCGAGGTCGTCTTCCGCACCGACAAGCAGGGCATCATCGACATCGCGCTCGAGGGTGCTCGGCTGTGCCGTCAGTACGAGAAGACCATCCCCGACACGAAGGTCTACTACGAGTACTCGCCCGAGAGCTACACGGGAACCGAGCTCGAGTTCGCCGTCGACGTCTGCAACCAGGTGATCGAGGTCTTCGAGCCCACCCCCGACCGCAAGGTCATCGTCAACCTGCCGGCGACCGTCGAGATGGCCTCGCCGAACGTCTACGCCGACTCGATCGAGTGGATGAGCCGCAACCTGGCGCACCGCGAGAACGTGATCCTGTCGCTGCACCCGCACAACGACCGTGGCACGGCGATCGCGGCGGCCGAGCTCGGCTACATGGCCGGGGCCGACCGCATCGAGGGCTGCCTGTTCGGCAACGGCGAGCGCACCGGAAACGTCGACATCGTGGCGCTGGGCATCAACCTCTTCACGCAGGGCATCGATCCGCAGATCGACTTCAGCGACATCGACCAGGTCAAGCGCACCGTCGAGTACTGCAACCAGCTGCCGGTGCCCGAGCGGTCGCCGTGGGCGGGCGACCTGGTCTTCACCGCGTTCAGCGGGTCGCACCAGGATGCGATCAAGAAGGGCTTCGAGGCGATGGCTGCCCGTGCCGAGGCTGAAGGCGTCACGGTCGACGACATCGAATGGGCCGTCCCCTACCTGCCGGTCGACCCGAAGGATCTCGGACGCTCCTATGAGGCCGTGATCCGTGTGAACTCGCAGTCCGGCAAGGGCGGCGTCGCCTATCTGCTCAAGGCGGACCACGCGATCGACCTGCCGCGCAAGCTGCAGATCGAGTTCTCGGGCGTCGTCCAGAACAAGACCGACGCCGAGGGCGGCGAGGTCACGAGCGAGCAGATCTGGTCGATCTTCAACGACGAGTACCTGCCCGCCACTGACACCGAGGCAAAGTGGGGGCGGTTCGAGCTGCTCTCGACGCAGACCCGCAGCGACATGTCGGGTGACGTGGTGCTCGACGTGACACTGCGCGACGACGATCAGCAGGTGTCCGTCGCCGGTAACGGCAACGGACCGATCGCCGCGTTCATCGAGGTGCTGCGCGGTCAGGGCTTCGACATCACTCTCTACGACTACGTCGAGCACGCACTCAGTGCAGGTGGCGACGCGCAGGCTGCGGCGTACGTCGAGCTGCAGGTCGGCGATCAGCGCCTGTGGGGCGTCGGCATCGACGGAGACATCTCGACGGCATCCCTCAAGGCGATCGTCTCGGGCGTCAACCGCTCGATCCGCACGCGCCAGCTGGAGCTGGCAGCGGTCTGACGGTCGACGAGAACGCCCCCGCGGTCATCGACCGCGGGGGCGTTACGTCTGCCCCGTGCCGAGGATCGGTCACTCAGGGCTCGGCTTGACGACTTGGATCACTCCGGTCTCTGCGGCGACCTTGCGGCGATACAGGCGACGTTGCTCCGGAAGCGAGACGTCGAAGCTCACGGCGAGCACTCGGATCACCGCGGTGACGACGATGCCGAGGACGGCGGCGAGCGTGATCGACATCCCTAGTCCGTTCGCGGTGGCGATGAAGACGCAGCCGGCGCCGGCGGCGACGGCGTAGAGCGAGCCGACATGCATGATCGAGGTCGGCAGGCCCATCAGCATGTCGCGCAGCACGCCGCCGCCGACCGCTGCGCAGACGCCGATGAACACCGCGGGAACGGGAGGGATGCCGAAGGCGATCGCCTTGCTCGTGCCGAACGCGCCGAACATGCCGATCACCACGGCGTCGAGCACCACGATGACGGTGTTGAGACGGTTGAAGAGTCCCGCGAGCAGCATCCCGAGCAGCGAGGCGCCGGTGGCCGTGAGCAGGTACCAGTTGCTCTGCAGCGTGGCCGGAGTCTGACCGAGCAGGATGTCGCGGATGAGACCGCCGCCCATGCCGATCATGATGCCGATGATCGCGACGCCGAGCCAGTCGAGTCGTCGCTGCCCCTGGAACCCCGACGCGAACATCGCGCCCTGAACGCCGCCGAGGCCGACGCCGAGGAGGTCCGCCCAGAGCGGAATGGTGAAGAGCGGTTCGGTCACGCCTCTATTCTCCCGCACGGAGGATAATCGAACGGTGCCCACCTACCGAGACGAAGCGGTGATCCTGCGCACCCACAAGCTGGGTGAGGCGGATCGCATCGTCACCATGCTGTCGCGTCAGCACGGCAAGATCCGTGCGGTGGCCAAGGGCGTCCGGCGCACGTCGTCGAAGTTCGGGTCGCGCCTCGAGCCGTTCATGGTGGCCGACGTGCAGCTGTACCAGGGACGTTCGCTCGACATCGTGCAGCAGGCGGAGTCGCTCGGCTCCTACGGTTCCGACATCGCGGCCCACTACGACCGGTTCACATCGGCGAACGCGATGGTCGAGACCGCCGATCGGCTGAGCGACTCCGAGGCGACGCCCGAGCAGTACCTGCTGCTGGTGGGCGGGCTGCGTGCGCTCTCGCGGGGCGAGCATTCCCCCAGGAGCATCCTCGACTCCTACCTTCTGCGCGTGATGGCGCTGTCGGGATGGGCGCCGTCTCTCGGCGACTGCGCACGATGCGCCGCCCCCGGCCCGCACGCGCACTTCGTCGGTCAGCTCGGAGGCGCCGTATGCGTGAACTGCGCGCCGGCCGGAAGTCCGAAGGTGGCAGAGAAGACCCTGTCGCTGCTGCGATCCCTCATGACCGGAGAGTGGGAGGCGATCGATGCCGCGCCTCACGCGGACAACGCCGCGGCATCAGGCCTCGTCGCTGCCTATGCGCAGTGGCACCTGGAGCGCGGCATCCGCTCGCTGGCCCACCTCGTGGCCGACATTCCTCGAGAAGGAGCACGGTGAGCCCCAAGCCCTACACCCACAAGGATGCCGTCGCCTATCGTCCGCTCGACTGGACGGGCGTCCACCCGCCGGCGTTCCGAGCGGTGCCCGAGCACGTCGCGATCGTCATGGACGGCAACGGCCGCTGGGCGAACCGCCGCGGACTGAACCGCGTCGAGGGGCACAAGGCGGGGGAGGAGGTGCTCCTCGACGTCGTCGCCGGTGCGATCCAGGCAGGGGTCAAGCATCTCTCCGTCTATGCGTTCTCGACTGAGAACTGGGCCCGGTCTCCCGAGGAGGTGCGCTTTCTCATGGGGTACAACCGCGACGTGCTGCACCGTCGACGTGATCAGCTCAACGAGTGGGGCGTGCGCGTGCGATGGGCTGGACGCAAGCCCCGGCTGTGGGGCAGCGTGATCAAAGAGCTGCAGTACGCGGAGCAGCTCACGAAGAGCAATGACGTGCTCACCCTCACCATGTGCGTGAACTACGGCGGGCGTATCGAGTTGGTCGACGCGATGCGCGCGATCGCCGCCGATGTCGCGGCGGGACGGGTGAAACCGAACGCGATCACCGAGAAGATGATCCGTCGCAACCTCTACGTGCCGGACATGCCCGACGTCGACCTGTTCCTGCGCAGCTCCGGCGAGCAGCGCACCTCGAACTTCCTGCTCTGGCAGGCGGCGTATGCCGAGATGGTGTTCCTCGACACGCTCTGGCCCGATTTCTCTCGCGAGGAGCTCTGGCGCGCGATCGGGGTCTACCTGTCCCGCGATCGTCGTTTCGGCGGGGCGATCGACACCCCTGACGCTTCCGCCTGAGCGCGCAGCCATCGTTCCGTCTCTCGCGGGTGGCGCAGCCGGACGATGAGAAGATGGGGCTGCTCGCTCACGACGCCGGGCATCCGCTCGGTCCAATTGTGCAGCGTTAGCGTCTGCCAGGCGATGATGTTCTCCTCGGGATCTCCCGAGAACATCCGCCAGATCGGCTTCTCGACGTTGCCGTTCCACATGCGGGTGCGCAGGATGCTGCGCCCGAGCGTGCGCCGCAGCAGACGTGCCCGGACCACGCGATACGGGTAGTCCAGCCAGATCACGACCTTCGCACGAGGAGCGAGGATCTCATCGGTTCCCTTGCTCGTGTACTGCCACTCGGTGACCCAGCGGTCCTCCGCAGCGAAGGCGCGGACGTCGTCGAGGAAGGACGGCCGTGGAGTCCAGTTCTCACCGTGGAAGAGTCCGTCGATCTCGACGTGACGCAGATCCCAGAGGTCGGCGATGCGTCGTGCGAGCGTCGTCTTGCCCGATCCTGTGACACCGGCGATCAGCACTCTCTCCGGCCGAAGCGGCAGCGGATCGTCGGCGGAGAGCATCTGAGAATCCTAACGACGGAATAGCCCATAGGTGCATACGGTTGGATGTCAATGTGAGTGAAGCCATCTCGATCGACATCTGGTCCGACATCGCCTGCCCGTGGTGCTACATCGGCAAGCGCAACCTCGAGAAGGGTCTCGAAGCCGTCTCCGGCGACGACGATGCGCCGCAGGTGAACATCACCTTCCATTCGTTCGAGCTCTCGCCCGACACCCCGGTCGACTTCGACGGGGATGAGATTGACTTCCTCGCCGGTCACAAGGGGATGCCGCGCGACCAGGTCGAGCAGATGCTGTCGCACGTCACCGGAGTCGCCGAGAACGCCGGGCTCGCGTACCGCTTCGACCTCCTCCAGCACACCAACACCGTGAAGGCGCACGAGCTCCTTCACTTCGCGAAGGCACAGGGTGTGCAGCACGCGATGGAGGAGCGGCTGATGTCCGCGTACTTCACCGAGGGCAAGCACGTCGGCCGTATCGACGACCTGGTCGAACTCGCGGTCGAGGTCGGACTCAACCCGGATGACACGAGAGAAGCACTGGTGTCCGCTCGTCACCTCGCCGACGTCCGCCAGGACCAGGCGCAGGCCCAGGCCTATGGGATCCAGGGCGTGCCGTTCTTCGTGATCGACGGTCAGTACGGCATCAGCGGAGCGCAGCCGCCCGCAGCGTTCGAGAACGTCCTGCGTGACCTCTGGGCCAAGCGCGGTGAGACCGAGCCGGAAGCCGAAGCCGAGACGGCCGCGGTCTAGCGGGTCAGCGCGGCTTCGATCGCGCCGACGATCTCGGGGTCGTTCGGCTTCTGCTTCGGGCGGAAGCGGACGACCTCTCCGTCGGGAAGCACCAGGAACTTCTCGAAGTTCCACTCGACGCGACCCGCCTTGCCGCCGGCATCCGGGGTCTCCTTGAGCGTCTTGTAGAGATCGGTGGCGTTCTTGCCGTTGACCTTCACCTTGTCGTTGATCGGGAAGGTCACACCGTACGTGGTCGAGCAGAACTCGAGGATCTGATCGACCGATCCCGGCTCCTGCCCGAAGAACTGGTTGCAGGGGAACCCGACGACGCTGAACCCGCGGTCGCCGTACAGGCGCTGCAGCTCCTCGAGCTGCTCGTACTGCGGAGTGAGGCCGCACTTCGAGGCGACGTTCACCACGAGGACGACATCGGCACCCAGATCATCGAGTGTCTTCTCGTTGCCGTCGGCGTCTGTGAAGGGGATGGAACGGACTGCGGGATCGGTCATATTCACAGCTTAGGTCGATGCGCCGAGACCGGCTCCGTGTCTGGGAGAATGGAGGGGACATGACTCTCGCCACCGCCTCAGCTCGCACCCTCAACATCGGTCCGATCGCCCTCGACGTGCCGGTCGTCCTCGCACCCATGGCGGGTATCACGAACACCGCGTTCCGCAGGCTGTGCCGCGAATACGGTGCGGGGCTCTACGTGAGCGAGATGATCACCTCGCGCGCACTGGTCGAGCGCAACGAGACCACGATGCGACTCATCCGCCACCACGAGTCCGAGACTCCGCGGTCGATCCAGCTCTACGGCGTCGACCCGCACACGATCTCCGAGGCCGTCCGCATCATCGTCGCCGAAGACCACGCCGACCACATCGACCTGAACTTCGGATGCCCGGTCCCCAAGGTCACGCGCAAGGGCGGGGGAGCGGCGCTGCCGTGGAAGAGCTCTCTCTTCTCGCAGATCGTCACCCAGGCGGTCAAGGCGGCGGGCGACGTGCCCCTGACCATCAAGATGCGCAAGGGCATCGATCCCGACCACCTCACGTTCCTCGACGCCGGGCGCGCTGCCGAAGACGCCGGTGTCTCGGCCATCGCGCTGCATGCGCGGACGGCGAGCGAGTTCTACTCCGGCTTCGCGGACTGGAACGCGATCGGCGAGCTCAAGCAGGCCGTCACCAGCGTCCCCGTGCTCGGCAACGGCGACATCTGGTCGGCCGACGACGCCGTGCGCATGATGCAGCAGACCGACTGCGACGGAGTCGTCGTCGGACGTGGATGCCTCGGTCGTCCCTGGCTCTTCGGCGAGCTCGCGGCGGCCTTCGGCGCGGAATCGCATCCGGTCGACGCGACCCTCGGGTTCGTGGCCGATGCCTTCCGTCGCCACGCCGAGCTGCTGGTCGAGTTCTTCGAGGATGAGGACCGCGGATGCCGCGATGTCCGCAAGCATGTCGCGTGGTACTTCAAGGGCTATCCGGTCGGCGGCGACATCCGGACGGGGCTCGCGACAGCATCCAGCCTCGCCGAGATCGACGAGCTGCTCGGCCAGCTCGATCATTCGGCGCCGTACCCCGGCGCCGATGCCGAAGGACAGCGCGGTCGGTCCGGTCGCCCGAAACGCCCGGCGCTGCCGGACAAGTGGCTGGAGTCGCGGGAACTCGCGGCGTCGGCCTCAGAGATGATGCGAGGGGCGGAGATCGAGAACAGTGGCGGCTGATCCTCAGGCATACCCGGCTCGCGGACGCTCGGACGGATACGACCCGCGCGATGCCGAGCGATTCTTCGCCGAGACCCATCGATCCGAACGAGACGACTTCGCCCGCGACCGTGCGCGCGTGCTGCACTCGGCGGCTCTGCGTCGACTGGCCGCGAAGACCCAGGTGCTCAGCCCGGCCAGCACAGCCGATTTCGCCCGCAATCGTCTGACCCACTCGCTCGAGGTCGCCCAGGTCGGACGCGAACTCGCCACCGCACTCGGAGTCTCGGCCGATGTGGTCGACACCGCGTGCCTCAGTCACGATCTCGGACACCCTCCCTTCGGGCACAACGGCGAGCGTGCGCTCAACGAGTGGGCCGAACCCATCGGCGGGTTCGAAGGCAATGCGCAGTCGCTGCGCATCCTGAGCCGTCTGGAGGCCAAGGCGATCGACGACGACGGGCGCTCTGTCGGACTCAACCTGACGCGAGCCAGCCTCGACGCGACCTGCAAGTACCCGTGGACCGCCGACAGCCCCGTGCCCGACCCGGGAGGTCGACTCAAGTTCGGCGTGTATCCCGAGGACGAGGCGGTCTTCCGGTGGCTGCGCGAGGGAGTCCCCGGACGCCGACGCTGCATCGAGGCGGAGATCATGGATCTGTCCGATGACATCGCCTATTCGGTGCACGACTTCGAGGATGCGATCGTCAACGGCTACGTCGATGTCGCGCAGCTGTCCGATCCGCGTCAGCATGAGGCGCTCATCGACCGCATCCAGCAGTGGGTCGGGTACGACTTCACCCGCGACGACCTCGCCGATGCCCTGTATCGACTCGCCTCCCAGCCGATGTGGCTGCAGTCCTTCGACCGATCACGGCATGACCTCGCCCGGCTCAAGAACCTGACGAGCGACTTCATCGGCCGCTTCGCGAGAGCAGCCGTCTCGGCGACGCGTGAGGCATACTCCGGCCCCGCTCTCGTGCGCTACAACGCTCACGTCGTGGTGCCGCGGGTGATCGAGGCTGAGATCGCCGTGCTCAAGGGCATCATGGGGCAGGCGATCGTCACGATCGATGCCCGTAAGGGCGTGTACAAAGAGCAGCGGCGGGTGCTGAAGCGTCTGGCCGATGCGCTCTGGTCGACCGACGCGCTGTGGTCTGCCGGCGCGGACGTGCTCGAGCCCGCCTTCTCGGCGGACTTCCTCGCGGCGACGAGCGACGCCGAGCGCGCCCGCGTGATCGTCGATCAGATCGCGAGCCTCACCGATCAGAGCGCGATCGACTGGCACAACAGGCTCGTCGGCGAGATCGACCCTGCAGAGGTCGGGATCTGGACTCCGAGACATGCGCGACCGGGTGCTCGTCAGCACACCCCGCGTCAGGCGGTCATCGAAGGGGGCGGCTGATGCCCCGCATCCGCCAGGCCGACGTCGACGAGGTCAAGGCCCGCACGAACATCGCCGACATCGTCGGGGAGCGCGTCGCACTCAAGTCCGCCGGCGTCGGCTCGCTGAAGGGCCTGTGCCCGTTCCATGACGAGAAGAGCCCCAGCTTCCACGTGCGGCCCCAGGTCGGCTACTACCACTGCTTCGGATGCGGTGAATCGGGTGACGTCTACTCGTTCCTGCGCGAGATGGACCACGTCAGCTTCACCGAGGCCGTAGAGCGACTGGCCGGCCGCCTCGGCTACGCGCTGCACTATGAAGACGGCGGGTCGGCACCGGAGACGAGCGGACGCAGTCGTCTCTATGCGGCCAACACCGCTGCCGCCGAGTACTTCCGCGGCCAGTTGCTCACCGCCGATGCGGAGGCGGGACGCCGGTTCCTCGGGGAGCGCGGCTTCGACGCCGGTGCTGCCGCGCACTTCGGCGTGGGCTTCGCGCCGCGCGGGTGGGACAAGATGTTGAAAGCCCTCACGGCTCAGGGGTTCACGCGCGAGGAACTGAGTGCTGCCGGTCTGGTGTCGACGGGTCAGCGCGGCGTCTACGACCGCTTCCGTGGCCGCCTCGTCTGGCCGATCCGCGACGTCTCCGGTCAGACGATCGGGTTCGGTGCGCGCAAGCTCTTCGACGACGACCAGGGGCCGAAATACCTGAACACGCCTGAGACGCCGATCTACAAGAAGGCCCAGGTCCTGTACGGCCTCGATCTCGCCAAGCGCGACATCTCGCGGGGCGATCCCCGCCGGGTCGTGGTGGTCGAGGGATACACCGATGTCATGGCGTGTCACCTCGCCGGCCTCACGACCGCGATCGCGACGTGCGGCACGGCGTTCGGAACCGATCACGTCAAGGTGCTCCGCCGGGTGATGGGCGACGACAACGCCTCCGGAGAGGTGGTCTTCACCTTCGACGGCGACGAGGCAGGTCAGAAGGCCGCGCTTCGCGCCTTCACCGAGGACGATCGCTTCAACGCGCAGACGTTCGTGGCGGTGGCGCCCGACGGCCTCGACCCGTGCGACCTCAGGCTACAGCGCGGTGATGCCGCCGTGCGCTCCCTCATGGAGACCAAGCAGCCGATGTTCGAGTTCGCGATCGACAGGAAGCTCAGCGGCTTCGACCTCTCGACGGTCGAGGGCCGGGTGGGCGCGCTGCGCGCGGCAGCGCCGATCGTGGCGGAGATTCGCGATCGTCTGCTGCGACCCGGATACGAGCGGGTGCTCGCGCGAAGGCTGGGCATGGACCCGACCGAGGTGCGCAACGAGGTCGAACGTGCCGCACGTGGGGGAGCGCAGTCCGCGCGGCACGAGGCGGCCAGGCACGAGACCACGATCGACCCCGCCACAGTGGCGCCGGGCATGGCTCCGGTGACTCTTGCGAGCCTGCCGCGAACCGCGGATGTCGCGGTCGAACGCGACGCGCTGATGGGCGCCCTGCAGTACGGTCACCAGATCGATCAGGCGCTGCTCACCCGCGCCCTCAGCGCTCCGTTCCGCACCCCGGGGCTCGACGCCGTGCGCGAGGCCGTCGCGGCCGCGGCTGACCGCACCCGCGCCGGTTGGGTGACGGATGCCGTGAACTCGGTGCGCGAACCCTACCGATCGCTCGCGGGCGAGCTGCTGATGACGCCGTTCCCGGCTCGCAACGAAGACGGCGCCGTCGCCTCGACGACCGATCTCGCCAAGCGGCTCATCATGCGCATCCTCGAGCACGAGAAGCAGGAGCTCCTCGGTGCCGTGCAGCGGGTTCCCGCGGACTCGGACGGCGGGCGCGCCCTGCGGATGCGTCTTCGCGACATCGACGTCGAGCGTCAGCGGTTCGCCGAGTCGTAACGCCGGCTGTCAGGCGCGGCAAGGCAGGATGGAGGAATGTTCTCCCGGCCCGAATCGACCAACGCGATCGACAGCTCTGATCTGGTCATCGATCGAATCGGGCACAGCGGCCCCACCCGCGCGATCGACGGGGTGAGCTTCGCTCTCGCACCGGGCGAGCTCATCTGCGTCGCCGGCCCGACCGGCTCGGGCAAGTCGACGCTCGTCGCGGCGCTGGCAGGATCCACGGATCCGTCGGTCCGGGTCGTCGGAGGCAGCGCTCAGGTGTGCGGAGTCGACATCCGCCGGCCGGGACGCAAGCATCGCCTGCTGACCTACCGCACGGGATTCGTTCCGCAGGGCGCCGGTGCCGACCTCCCTCCCCAGCTCACGGTGAGCGAGATCATCTCAGAGCCGATCCTGATCCGCGAGAAGCGGGTCAATACCCAGGCGCTCTCCATCCGCGTCGCGACGCTGCTCGACGAGTTGCACCTGCCTCTCGGAACAGCCGCGAGGTTCCCGTACGAGTTGAGCGCAGGCATGCGTCAGCGCGTGGCGATTGCGCGATCGTTCGTGCTCGAGCCCTGGGTGCTCATCGCCGACGAGATCCTCGCCAACCTCGATCTCGAGGTGCGGCCCGTGGTGTTCGACGCGATCACCCGTCGGCGCAAGGAGCAGGGGATGGGCGCGCTGCTGGTGACGAACGACGCCGACTTCATCCGTGAGCTGAATGCGGAGACGCTGATGCTGCGCGGGGGTCACGTGGTCGCCCGCGGTGTCGGCAAGGACCTGCTGTGGGCGCCCAACGCCGAGGCGGATTCGGGCCACTGACAGGGGTGCCGACGACACGCCCGACCTGCGGCCGGTGTCACGAGCACGCTCCGGAGTTTGCTAGGATTGACGAGTTGCCCGCACAGCGGAGCACATTCCTCGGTAGCTCAATTGGCAGAGCAGCCGGCTGTTAACCGGCAGGTTCTTGGTTCGAGTCCAAGCCGGGGAGCCAATGAAAAGCCCCTCTTCGGAGGGGCTTTTCCCTTTCTGCGGTGCGAGTCCCCGCTATTGTCTCTTCGAGGTCATTCGATGGTGACCTCCGGATACGCGAACGAGGCCCCGTCGGATGACGGAGCCTCGTTCGGTGATCAGAGCGAGATCAGCGCGCTGCGCCCTTGAGTGACCCGGTGGTCTGGCCGGCGGGGTCGGAGATCACGCACTGCACGACGCGGTCGTTCAGCTCGTCCCAGGTCTGCTGGGTCGGCGTGATCGGGTAGACCTCGAGCACCGAGGCCTCGAAGGCGACACCGACGAAGCTCGTGTAGGCGTCGCCGATGCACTCCTGCGACGCGGCGTCGATGTTCTCCTCGGAGAACTCGCCGTCGTCCATCGTGATCTCGTAGTAGACCTCTTCATCGTGCGGCTGGTCGCACGGGACGACGTCGGCGTCCTCGATGAGACCGCTTGCACTCGCCATCTTGCAGTCGCCGAGCTTCAGCGAGAAGATGTCGATGTTCGAGCTCTCGGTCACCTGTCCGGTGTCCTCGTCGCGGTCGGCGTCGCCCGAACCGCCCCCCAGGATGCCGTTCAGCGCGCTGCAGCCGGTCAGTGCGACCGACAGCGCCACAGCAGAACCTGCCAGCGCCAGTGCGCGTCGCGTGCGCATCTTCATCATTTCGTCCCCTCCAGAGCCTCTTGGTGAGTGGCATATTGAAATACCACCTCAAGCACGGTATCCGGGCCGGAGTCTGTGATGCAACTCCGAGAAGACTGTGAGCGGGCTGGGAGGGAAGGTCAGGCTTCCAGATCGTCGATGCCGGGGACCCAGCTCGCGCCGGGCTTGCCCCACCCGCGCTTCTTCGCGATCTTCTGGACGGTCTTCCAGTCGCCGTCCGAGAGGCGGTCGATGTAGAGGATGCCGTCGAGGTGGTCGAACTCGTGCTGCATGATGCGGGCGCGCCAGCCGTCGACCGCGATCTCCACCGGCGCCCCGTCGAGATCGACGCCTGAGACCCGCACCCGCTCCGAGCGCCGTAGCGGGAATCGCTCACCCGGGAACGAGAGGCAGCCTTCGGACTCCAGCTCGTCGTCCGGCTCGCCGGGCTCCAGCGGCACCATCCAGAGCTCCGGGTTGATGATCACGCCACGCCACGGCTGCTCGTCATCGTCGACGTACGCGTACGTGTAGATGCGCAGCGGCACGCCGACCTGGGGTGCGGCGAGACCGACGCCCGGGGCCCTGTCCATCGTCTCGAACATGTCGGCGACGAGCGTGCGGATGTCGTCGGAGATCTCCTCGACGACGGAAGCGGGGGAGTGCAGGACGGGGTCGCCCATGATGCGAATAGGAAGAACAGCCACGCCATAACCCTACTCGGCGCACATCGCCGGGTAGGGTCGAAGGGTGAGCATCTCCGTATGGATGACTGGGGCGGAAGACGTCACCGAGCAGCTGGTCGGTGTCTTCCAGAACCCGAAACTGCTCCTCGGCATCCCCCTCGCGCTTGCGGGTGCCGTCTTCATGTCTCTCGGCGCGCAGTATCAGCATCGTGGCGTCGAGAAGGTGGAGCGGCTCAGCGGATCCGACGGAGCCAGCGGTCTGAGCATGAGCCAGATGAAGGGCCTGCTCACCCGGCCCTCCTGGATAGCCGGAACGCTGATGCTCGGCCTGGCGATCGTGTGTCAGCTCGCGGCGCTCTCTCAAGCGCCGCTGATGGTCGTGCAGCCGCTCGGCGCCATCGCGCTCGTCATCACCACGCTGCTCAACGCACGGATCTCGGGTCATTCGCCGACCAGGAAGTCGATCATCGCGATCGTCTGCTGTGTGGGCGGCATCTTCCTGTTCGTCTTCTTCGCAGCGATCTACGCCACGGAGAAGGAGATCACCGACACCGAGCTCTTCACGATCCTGGCGATCCTGCTGGTCGTCATCATCGTGCTCGGCGCCTGCTGGCTGGTGCTCCGCCACCGCATGCGCGCTCTGTTCTACGTCATCGGCGCCGGCATCCTCTACGGTTTCGTCGCCACTCTCGCCAAAGCCGTCATCAGCCGGATCAGCGCCGGCAACTTCGAGTGGATCACCCTCGTGTGCGTCATCGCGCTGATCGCGGCCGGCGCCGTCGGAGCGTACTTCGTCCAGTCCGCCTACAGCTCGGGGCCGCCGGATCTCGTCATCGCCGGACTGACGGTCGTCGACCCCATGGTCGCCGTGCTCATCGGCATGGTCGTGCTCGGAGAGGCCGCGGCGTCACCGCCGTGGGTCCTCGTGATCTTCGCCGTGGCCGGTGCCATCGCGATCTGGGGCGTCGTCAACCTCGCGCGGTACCACCCGCAGGTGCTGAGCGACAGCCAGGACCTCGGGATCACGCGCGGCAGTGACGACGCGACAAAAGACCCCGGGGCCTGAGTTCTCTGGACTTCAGTACGCCGGGTCGATGAGGTCGGGAGAGACCTCCGACGCAGCGGCCTCGTCGACGAAGAAGACGGTGCGCTTGCGGCCCTTGGCGCCCGCGGCCGGAACGTTGGTGTAGCTCGCGCCCGCGAGGGCGAGTCCGAGCGCCGACGCCTTGTCCGCGCCGGTGAGGACCAGCCAGACACGCTTCGACGCGTTGAGCACCGGGCGCGTCAGCGTGACACGCTCCGGCGGAGGCTTGGGAGAGTCGCGAACCGGCAGCGCGGCGGCGTCCGTCACGGTGACCTCGGGGCGATCGGGGAAGAGTGAGGCGATGTGGCCGTCGGGCCCCACACCGAGGAAGCAGACCGCGAACGACGGCCACGGGTGCTCGTCGGTCCCGTAGCGCGCGAGATCCGCCGCGTACGCCGCCGCGGCCTCGTCGAGGGTCAGCCCCTCGTCCGCAGCAGCGACCTCGTGGATGTTCTCGGCGGGGACGGGAATGTGGTCGAGCAGGGCCTCACGCGACTGCAGCGCATTGCGATCGGCGTCGTCGCGAGCGACGAACCGCTCATCGCCCCACCAGAAGTGCACCAGCGACCAGTCGATCTGAGCCGACCTGGGGTCGTCGCGCGTCGCACGCAGAACCGCACCGCCCATCGAACCGCCGGTGAGGGCGATGTGGGCGATGCGGCCGTTGCGCGTGCGCGCACGAAGGCGCGTCAGGAATCTGTCGGCCACGCTCGCGGCAAGTGCTGCGGGCGTGGCTTCGACCACGACCCGCTTCTCTGCGGGCGCTGTCTTCGTCGACATCATTCTCCTGTCTGGGGCGGACCCAGTTTCTCCCAGCCCTCGGTGATCACTCGACCGTACAGGACGTCGGGGTCGAGGCGACGCAGCTCCTCGGCGAGGCACTCCCGCAGCGTGCGGCGCGGCAGGTGCAGGTCGTGGTCGGGCTGGTCGGGCTGCGTGAGCACGGCCAGCCCGGGCGTGGGGCGCTCGAGCAGGATGTCGCCCGACGAGCGGCGCAGACGCACCGACTTGATGCCCTCCTGCCAGTTCTCGGGGTCTTCGTACGACCAGGTCACCGGGACGTCGAGGGCCATCTGCAGCCATGCGGCGAGAAGCGCGGTCGACGGCGAGGCCGATCCACCGCGCACCTCGACCGCGGTGACCTCTTCGAACGGCGGCTGATCGAGCACGGCGGCGAGCTGCTCGCGCCAGTGCGTGAGACGGGTCCACGCGAGGTCGGTGTCGCCGGGCGCGTGGGTCTCGCCGAGCAGTCCCAGGCGGTCGCGAACATCGGGTGCGGTCGCGGCATCCGTGATGCGGCGCTGCGCGATCTTGCCGAGGGGAGACGAGGCCGGCGATGTCGGCGCCTCTTCGGGCCACCAGGCGACGACGGGGGCGTCGGGCAGGAGCAGACCTGTGACCAGGCTCTCCTCGTTGCTGGCGGCGTCGCCGTAGGCCCGGAGGACGACGACCTCGGAGGCGCCGGCGTCACCGCCGACGCGGATCTGAGCGTCGAGACGCGACTCGCCCTCACCCGTGGTGAGAACGATGACACGCATGGGGTGCTCGCGGGACGCGTCGTTTGCCGCGTCGATCGCTGCCTCTGCGACGCCGTTGCGTGCAGAGATGATCAGCGTGAGCACACGGCCGAGTGCGACGGCGCCGCCCTCTTCGCGCACCTTGACGAGCTGCTTGGCGACCTGGCTGACGGTCGTGTCGGGAAGGTCGATGATCATGGGCGTCTCCACACTCGTCCATCACGGGCAAGGAGGTCGTCGGCGGATGCCGGACCCCACGAACCGGGTGCGTACTGGTCGACCGGGCCGCCCTCGGCTGCCCAGTACTTCTCCACGGGGTCGAGGATCTTCCAGGAGAGCTCGACCTCCTCATGGCGCGGGAACAGCGGCGGGTCGCCCAGGAGCACGTCGAGGATCAGACGTTCGTACGCCTCGGGGCTCGCCTCGGTGAACGCGTGGCCGTAACCGAAGTCCATGGTGACATCGCGCACGTTGGTGCCGTTTCCGGGCACCTTCGATCCGAAGCGGATCGTGACGCCCTCATCGGGCTGGACGCGGATGACGAGTGCGTTCTGGCCGAGCTCTGCCGTGTTCGAGCGGCCGAAGAGGTGCTCCGGTGCCTTCTTGAACACGACGGCGACCTCGGTCACACGACGCCCCAGACGCTTCCCGGTGCGAAGGTAGAACGGGACGCCGGACCAGCGTCGGGTGTCGATCTCCAGCTTGATCGCGGCATAGGTCTCGGTCGCGGACTCGGGGTTCATCCCGTCCTCGTCGAGGAATCCGGTCACCTGCTCGCCACCCTGCCAGCCGCCCGCGTACTGCCCGCGGGCGGTCGCGAGCGAGAGATCCTCCGGCACGTGGACCGCAGCGAGAACCTTCTCCTTCTCGGCACGCAGGTGCTCGGCGGACAGGCTGATCGGCTCTTCCATGGCGGTGAGCGCGAGCAGCTGCAGCAGGTGGTTCTGGATGACATCGCGCGCCGCACCGACGCCGTCGTAGTAGCCCGCACGGCCACCGACGCCGATGTCCTCGGCCATCGTGATCTGCACGTGGTCGACGTAGTTGCGGTTCCAGATCGGTTCGTACAGCTCGTTCGCGAAGCGCAGGGCCAGGATGTTCTGGACCGTCTCCTTGCCGAGGTAGTGGTCGATGCGGAAGATCGAGTCGGCGGAGAACGCCACCTCGAGGGCGGCATTGAGTTCGCGCGCCGACTCGAGGTCGTGGCCGAACGGCTTCTCGATCACGACGCGTCGCCAGCGCTCATCGTCGTCGTCATTCGCTCCGACGAGGCCGGAGTCCTTGAGCTGCTTCGCGACGAGGGGGAAATCCTTCGGCGGGATCGACAGGTAGAACGCGTGGTTGCCCATCGTGCCGCGTTCGACGTCGAGCTGATCGACCGTGTCGCGCAGCTTGCGGAAGGACTCGGGGTTGTCGAACTCGCCCGAGACGAAGCGGATGCCCTGCAGCAGCTGCGCCCACGTCTCTTCGCGGAAGGGCGTGCGTGCATGCTGCTTCACGGCGTCGTACACGACCTGGGCGAAGTCCTGGTCCTCCCAGTCTCGACGGGCGAAGCCCACGAGCGCGAATCCGGGAGGCAGGAGTCCGCGGTTGGCGAGATCGTAGACGGCGGGCATGAGCTTCTTGCGTGACAGATCTCCGGTCACACCGAAGATCACGAGGGCGCTGGGCCCGGCGATCCGGTTGAGGCGGCGATCATCGGGGTCACGCAGCGGGTTGTGCCCGCGCGAGATGGGAACAGACATCGGTGGGGGATTCTCCTGGCTGTTACTTCTGTGCGGCTTCGAAAAGGGTGAGGACGTCGGCCGACGAATCGGTGATCGTCAGGGAGACGACCGGACGGCCGTGCTCGGCGAGGACACCGGCATCGCCGGCGGCCTGTGCCTCGATGAGCTGTCCGAACGTGAACGGGCGCTCGGGGATCTCGAGGTCGACATCCGTGCGCTCCAGGATCTGCAGGAACACGCCCTGCGCCGGCCCGCCCTTGTGATACTGGCCGGTGGAGTGCAGGAATCGGGGTCCCCATCCGAACGTCGTCGGCCGACCGGAGTCGGCGGCGACGAGCTCGCGGAGACCCTGCAGCTGCGGGACGTCGAGCCTGTTGACGTATGCCTGGATCGACACGTAGCCGTCTTCCGGCAGCACAGCCCACAGCGCGTCGAGCACGCCCTCGACGGTGCCCGACGCCGCGAGAGCGGGGTCGGAGACGCGGACCTCGACGCCGTTCTCGACGAACGCCGGTGCCGTCGGAGCGGGACGTGCATCCAGCAGTCCACGGGCGGCGACCTTCGCCGACTCGACGTCGGGCTGGTCGAACGGGTTGATGCCGAGCAGATACCCGGCGATGGCGGTCGCGTACTCCCAGACGATGAGCTGCGCACCCAGCGAACCGCTGACGAGGATCTCGCCCTCGTGACGTTCGCGCAGGTGGAACTCGTTCGCGTCGTCGACGAGCCGCACGATCTGGAGATCGGCGGGTCGGGAGTCGAGCTCCGGCGACACGGGCAGCAGGACGACGGGAAGGATGCCGGTGCCGTCCTTGCCGGTGGACTCCGCGATGAGCTGCTCGATCCAGTCGGGGAGCCCGTTGATGTGCGTGCCGTCGGTGATGAGACCGAGCTTGTCGCGTCGCGGCGTGGTGGCGGAGATCGCCGCGGCCAGCCGGAGTGCCGGGTTGTCGGCCGAGTCGATGGCGACCTCGAGGAGCGAGGCCTCGGCCTCGTCGAGGAGCTCGGCGATGTCAGCGCCCGCGAGCCCCGACGGTACGAGGCCGAAGGCGGTGAGGGCCGAGTACCGTCCGCCGACGTGCGGGTCGGCGTTGAACACGCGGTAGCCGGCTTCACGGGCGGAGACGTCGAGCGGCGAGCCCGGGTCGGTCACGACGATGATGCGCTCGAGCGGGTCGATGCCCACGTCGCGGAACGCGGCCTCGAAAGTGCGACGCTGCGAGTCGGTCTCGACGGTCGAGCCTGACTTCGAGGAGACGACCAGCACGGTGTTCTCCAGGCCCTCGTCGAGCGCGGCGAGCACCTGGCTCGGCGCGGTCGAGTCGAGAATCGTCAGCGGGACACCGGCGGTCTGGGCGATCACCTCGGGGGCGAGCGATGACCCGCCCATGCCGGCGAGCACCACCCGATTCACACCCTTCGCGTGCAGATCGGCGCGGAGGGCGACGATCTCGGCGACGAGGGGGCGCGAGACGGATACCGCCTCGACCCAGCCCAGGCGGATCGACGCCTCGGACTCGGCGGCGGGACCCCACAGGGCTGCGTCACCGCCGGTCACCCGCGAGGCGACCAGGTCGTGGACGAGAGCGGGAACCGTCTCGTCGATCGCGACCCGAGCCGCGCCCGAGGCGTGGATCGCAAACGTCATCGCTGCGCCTCGAGGCCCTCAGCCACCTGCGTCAGCAGATCGTGCCAGGAGTCGATGAACTTGGCGACGCCCTCGTCCTCGAGCACCTGGGTGACGTCGGTGAAGTCGATGCCGAGGTCGGCGAGACCGGCGAACACGGCGCGAGCCTCGTCGTAGCCGCCCGTGATCGTGTCACCGGTGACGACGCCGTGGTCGAAGGTGGCCTCGAGCGTCTTCTCCGGCATCGTGTTGACGACGTCCTTCGCCACGAGCTCGGTGACGTAGAGCGTGTCGGGCAGGGCCGGGTCCTTGACGCCGGTCGACGCCCACAGCGGACGCTGCGGGTTGGCGCCCAGCTTGATCAGGTCCTGCGCACGCTTCTCGGCGAACTTCTGCTCGTAGAGCTCGTAGGCGAGACGCGCGTTCGCGAGGCCTGCCTTGCTCTTGAGCGCCTCGGCCTCGTCGGTGCCGATCGCCGAGAGGCGCTTGTCGGTCTCCGTGTCGACGCGCGACACGAAGAACGAGGCCACGGAGTGGATGCTCGACAGATCGAAGTCGGCGCTGTGCGCGCGCTCGAGACCGGTGAGGTAGGCGTCGATGACCTCGGCGTAGCGCTCGAGGCTGAAGATCAGGGTGACGTTGACGCTGATGCCCGATGCGATCGCCTCGGTGATGGCAGGCAGGCCCGCCTTCGTCGCGGGGATCTTCACGAGCAGGTTCGGACGGTCGACCTTTGCCCACAGCTGCTTGGCCTGTGCGACGGTGCCCTCGGTGTCATGCGCGAGGTCGGGGGAGACCTCGATGGAGACGCGGCCGTCGACGTGGCCCGACTTCTCCCACACGGGGCGGAAGACGTCGAGAGCGGCGGCGACGTCCTGCGTGGTCGCGGCGAACACGGCCTCTTCCGCCGTGGCGCCCGACGCTGCGAGCTCGGTGACCTGAGCGTCGTACGAGGTGTTGTTCTTGTCGGTGATCGCGTTCGCGAAGATCGTCGGGTTGGTGGTCACGCCGACCACGTTGCGCGACTCGATCAGCTCGGCGAGGTTGCCGGACGAGATGCGGGTGCGGGACAGGTCGTCGAGCCAGATGCTGACACCGGCTGCTGCGAGGTCTGCGGTGGGGGTGCTCATGCGTTCTCCTTGACGGTCTCGCGTGCGGCCGCGATGACGGCCTCGGTGGTGATGCCGAACTTCTGGAACAGGGTCTTGTAGTCGGCGGAGGCGCCGAAGTGGTCGATGCCGACCGAACGGCCGCGGTCGCCCACGATGCCGCGCCAGCTGAGGACGGAGCCGGCCTCGACCGAGACGCGGGCGGTGACGGCCTTCGGCAGGACCGACTCGCGGTATGCCTCGTCCTGCTCGTCGAACCACTCGAGCGAGGGAGCGGAGACGACGCGGACGTTGACGCCCTCGTCGGCCAGGGCCGCACGGGCGTCGACCGCCAGCTGGACCTCGGACCCGGTCGCGATGATGATCACGTCGGGGGTGCCGTTCGGCGCCTCGGCGAGCACATATGCACCCTTCGAGACACCGTCTGTCGAGGCGAAGAGGTCGCCGTCGGCTGCACCCTGGCCGCGCTCGAACACCGGGATGTTCTGACGGGTCAGCGCGATGCCGGTGGGGCCCTCGTGGCGTCGGAGGATCTCGAGCCAGGCGGCCGAGGTCTCGTTGGCGTCAGCCGGACGCACCAGGGTGAAGTTCGGGATGGCGCGGAGCGTCGCGATCTGCTCGACGGGCTGGTGCGTCGGGCCGTCCTCTCCGAGGGCGACGGAGTCGTGAGTCCAGACGAAGATGCTGGGGACGTTCATCAGCGCGGCCAGACGCACCGGCGGGCGCATGTAGTCGCTGAAGATGAGGAAGGTGCCGCCGAAGGCGCGCGTCGGGCCGTGCAGCACGATACCGTTGACGATGGCGCCCATGGCGTGCTCGCGGATGCCGAAGTGCAGCACACGGCCGTAGGGGTCGCCCGACCACTCGTGGGTCGACCACTCGGCGGGGATGAAGGACTTCGAGTCCTTGATCGTGGTGAGGTTCGACTCGGCGAGGTCGGCCGATCCGCCCCAGAGCTCGGGGAGCTCGGCGGCGAGGGCGTTGATGACCTGACCGGAGGCCGCACGCGTCGAGACGTCCTTGCCGCCTTCGAAGACGGGGAGCGCCGAGGTGATGTCGGCTGGCAGCTCCTTCGCCTCGAGGCGGTCGAGCAGCGCCTTGCGCTCAGGGTTGGCCGCGGCCCACGCGTCGAACGACTTCTGCCACTCGGCGCGGGTCTCCGCGGCGCGATCCGCGAGTGCGCGGGTGTGGGCGATGACGTCGTCGGCGATGGCGAAGTGCTCTTCGGGGTCGAAGCCCAGGACCTTCTTCGTTGCGGCGAGCTCGTCGCCACCGAGCGCGGAGCCGTGGATCTTGCCGGAGTTCTGCTTGCCGGGCGAGGGCCAGCCGATGATCGTCTTCAGGATGATGAGCGACGGCTTCGAGGTCTCGCCCTTCGCGGCCTCGATCGCCGCGTTGAGCTCGGCGACGTCCTCGACGTACTCGCCGGTCTTCTTCCAGTCGACGAGCTGGACCTGCCAGCCGTAGGCCTCGTAGCGCTTGGCGACGTCTTCGGTGAAGGCGACGTTCGTGTCGTCCTCGATCGAGATCTGGTTGGAGTCGTAGATCGCGATGAGGTTGCCGAGCTCCTGGTGGCCCGCGAGCGAGGAGGCCTCGCTGGTGACGCCTTCCTGGAGGTCGCCGTCACCGGCGATCACGTAGACGAAGTGATCGAACGGGCTGGTGCCCGCCTCTGCCTCGGGGTCGAACAGGCCGCGCTCGTAGCGGGCGGCGTAGGCGAAGCCGACGGCGGAAGCGAGTCCCTGTCCCAGCGGGCCGGTGGTGATCTCGACGCCCT
Organism: Microbacterium sp. Bi98; assembly: GCF_918698045.1. NCBI lineage: Bacteria > Bacillati > Actinomycetota > Actinomycetes > Micrococcales > Microbacteriaceae > Microbacterium > Microbacterium sp. Bi98. The sequence goes on from NZ_CAKKLK010000003.1 coordinate 233,996, forward strand.
TGGTGTGACCGTATTCGGGGTGGCCCGGGGTGAGGGAACCCCACGTGCGCAGTGCCTTGAGGTCGTCGAGCTCGAGGCCGAAGCCGCCGAGGTAGAGCTGCACGTACTGGGTGAGAGAGGAGTGTCCGACCGAGAGGATGAAACGGTCACGACCCAGCCAGTCGGTGTCGGTCGGGTCGTGACGAAGCACCCGCTGATAGAGGAGATACGCGGCCGGAGCCAGGCTCATCGCGGTGCCGGGGTGGCCGTTGCCGACCTTCTCCACGGCATCCGCAGCCAGAAGACGCGCGGTGTCCACCGCGCGTCGGTCGATCTCATCCCACTGCAATTCCGACACTGTGAAGCCCTTCTGCAACTGTTCGAGAGCGCCGGATTGCACGATCGCAGTCCGCAACGATACGGAGGGGTTTGTGATGTGCGCCGGACGCGCGAGTCATTTCAGCATAGCGCCGAGGTTCGACTCGTTACCCCCCTTTACAACGCTCCGCCCGTCCAGTAATTCCATGCCTTCGTCGAGACTTCCGATGAGCGGTGGAACTGCGGATCAGGAGTCCTGGAACGCGATCCCGTCGCGTCCCGGGAGCCCGGATGCGAGGGCCGGTGGAGCGCTGATCATCGGGGCGGGCGAGCCCTGCGCCCGGCGTGCCCTAGACTGGGAAACGCTGTCGTGACGCGTGTGGAGGAGGCGATCGAGATCTCGACGATGTCTGATCAGACCGTTGTGAAGAAGTCCATCGGTCGCACCGTGAAGGCGTACGTCGCCCTCACCAAGCCGCGCGTCCTCGAACTGCTGCTGGTGTCGACCGTCCCGGTGATGTTCCTCGCTCAGGGCGGTCTTCCCGACATGTGGCTCGTGCTGGCCACCGTGATCGGCGGCTCGCTGAGCGCCGGCTCGGCCGCGGCGTTCAACATGTACCTCGACCGCGACATCGATGCCCACATGCATCGCACGGAGAACCGTCCGCTGGTGACCGGCGAGATCAGCCCGCGAGGCGCGCTGATCTTCTCCTGGACGCTCGCCGTCGTCTCGACCGTATGGCTGTGGTTCACCACGAACTGGCTGGCGGCCACGCTGTCGGCATCCGCCATCTTCTTCTACGTCGTCATCTACACGATGATCCTCAAGCGACGCACCGAGCAGAACATCATCTGGGGCGGCATCGCCGGGTGCTTCCCGGTGCTCATCGGCTGGGCTGCCGTCACCGGCTCGCTCGACTGGCCCGCGTTCATCCTGTTCGCGCTCATCTTCCTCTGGACGCCGCCGCATTACTGGCCGCTGTCGATGAAGTACAAGGACGACTACGACGACGTCGACGTGCCCATGCTCGGTGTCACCCGCAACGCCTCACAGGTCGGCCTCCAGGTCATCCTCTATGCCTGGGCGACCGTCGCCTGCTCGCTGCTGCTGATCCCGATCGCGAACATGGGCCTCGTCTACGGCGTCTCCGCCGCGGTGTTCGGCGGCTGGTTCATCTATGAGTCGCACCGCCTGTACAACCAGGCGGTGCGAGGCAACGAGGCGCGGCCGATGCGAGTCTTCCACGCCTCGATCACTTATCTGACGCTGATCTTCGTGGCCGTCGCGGTCGACCCGCTGCTGCCGTTCTGATCCTGCTCGGCGTCGCCGACCAGCTCGTCGTCCGCCGCTGTCGCGGGGATCTCGGAGTCGATGGTGTCGGCTTCATCGGCCTCAGCTGACTCGTTCGTCCCGTCGATCGGCCCGACGACTGCGGGTGCAGGAGAAGGCAGGAGCGCCTGCACCGCACTCAGACCGACGGCGATCAGCACGCCGATGACGCCGGCGCCCAGAAGCGCGGCTCCGACGACGACGAGCGACTGCCCCACGTAGACCTCGATGCCGGTCGCCGTGCCGTCGAGCAGAGTGCTCGTCATGGTGCCGACCTGGCCGGCGATCAGCCACCCGCCCACTCCCGCTGAAGCGAGCGAGAGCACGAGGAGGAGCCAGAAGCCGATGCTGCGTGTCAATGACTTGTTCATGTCCGCAACGGTGCACGACGAACTGATGAGCCGCTGATGCCCGGGCTATGCATCCCCTGTGCGCAGCCGGGGTCAGGCCTCCGCAGCGGCCGGCTTCTTCAGGTTCAGCACCACCACGGTGTACGCAGCCGCCGACAGCGAGGCGAGCACCATGTGGATGCCCACGAGCACCGGCGGGAGGCCTTCGCGCGCCTGCCACACGCCCACGCCGACCTGCACCAGGATCGCCAGCACGAGCACGAGCAGCCATCTGCGCGGTCGTAGGTGCAGGACCCACGCGGCGATCGTCAAGGTGACGACGAGCGCGGCGAGGATGTATCCCGGCCAGGAGTGCACGTGGGCGAGCACCGTGGCGTCGAATCCCTGGCGCTCGACGGCCGCGTCGCCGGAGTGCGGCCCGGAACCGGTGGTCAGCACGCCGAACAGGATCGTCACGGCGAGGGCGAGACCGGTGATGTGGCTCAGTGCCGCGAACCAGGTCGGCACCGCGCGCTCACGCGGTCCGGGCGCGGCGTAGAGCCTGACCAGGAAGGCCGCGGTCACGCACACAAGGAGGAGGGACGACACGTAGTGGAATCCGACGATGAAGGGGTTCAGTCCCGTGAGCACCGTGATGCCGCCCACAAGAGCCTGCGCGACGACGCCGATCAGCACGACCCAGGCGAGGATGACGAGATCCCGCCTTTCGGTCGTCACCCTGACCGATCTGACCGTGGCGGCGATGACCGTCACGAGCAGAGCCGCCATCGCGAAGGGCGTGGCGGGGAGGTCGACGAGCGTGAAGACGAAGAACACGACCCCGGCCGCCACGATTCCGGCGGCGGCGAAGCGGAGGGCCGAGAACACCGTGGCCTTCCCCCCGGTGCGCGCCAGCACGAGCAGCAGGACGGCGAGGGCGATGACGCCGACCACACCCGTCATGACGCGGTTGCCGAACTCGATGATGCCGTGGATTCCCTGATCGGCATAGATCGGGACGAGCGACTCCGGCGTGCAGAGCGGCCACTCGGAGCATCCGAGGCCTGATCCGGTCAGCCGCACGGCACCGCCGGTGCCGATGATGATGGTCTGCGCGAGGAATGAGAGCCAGGCGAAGACGCGAAGCGCTCGTCCCCAGAGGATCGCATGCGTCGACGCTGCCGCGTTCGTGGGGGAGGAGATCGTCGTCTCGGGCATAAGTCTCTCCGAACCGCGCCGGACACGGCGAGCGGCCCTGTCTTCAGGCGGAACCTGTAGAATCGGATTGTTGTGATGAGCGCTGACCGCGCTGAAGCGTCGCTAACAGTTTAGGCGCGATGGATGCGCCGGTGATGAGGGCCCACCAACGGCACCCGCTCCCGCAGACTCGACGGGGATCAGGTGTGTCGGGGCGGATGACACCGTTTGGGACCTGTGAGGAGAGTGTGTGATGTCGGATGTGCTGATCGACCGCCCGGAGCTTGACGGCCTGGGGGTGTACGAATTCGGGTGGCATGACGAAGATGCCGCCGGAGCCATCGCCAAGCGCGGTATCTCCGAAGAGGTGGTCCGCGGGATCTCGGCGCTCAAGCACGAGCCCGAATGGATGCTGAAGACCCGACTCAAGGGCTATCAGCTCTTCGGTCGCAAGCCGATGCCGACCTGGGGTGCAGACCTCAGCGAGATCGACTTCGACAACATCAAGTACTTCGTGCGCTCGACCGAGAAGCAGGCCCAGTCCTGGGAGGATCTCCCGGCTGAGATCCGCGAGACGTACGAGCGCCTCGGCATCCCCGAGGCCGAGCGTCAGCGCCTCGTCGCCGGCGTCGCAGCGCAGTACGAGTCCGAGGTCGTCTACCACCAGATCCGCGAGGATCTGGAGGAGCAGGGCGTCATCTTCATGGACACCGACACCGCGCTCCGCGAGCACCCCGAGTTCTTCGAGGAGTACTTCGGCACCGTGATCCCGGCCGGCGACAACAAGTTCGCCGCGCTCAACACAGCCGTGTGGTCGGGAGGTTCGTTCGTCTACGTCCCCAAGGGCGTGCACGTCGAGATCCCGCTGCAGGCGTACTTCCGCATCAACACCGAGAACATGGGCCAGTTCGAGCGGACCCTGATCATCGCCGACGAGGACAGCTACGTCCACTACATCGAGGGCTGCACCGCTCCGATCTACAAGTCGGACTCGCTGCACTCGGCCGTCGTCGAGATCATCGTGAAGAAGAACGCCCGCGTTCGGTACACGACGATCCAGAACTGGTCGAACAACGTCTACAACCTCGTCACCAAGCGAGCCGTCGCCCATGAGGGCGCGACGATGGAGTGGGTCGACGGCAACATCGGCTCCAAGGTGACGATGAAGTACCCGTCGATCTACCTGATGGGCGAGCACGCCAAGGGCGAGACCCTCTCGGTCGCCTTCGCGGGTCCCGGCCAGCACCAGGATGCCGGCGCGAAGATGATCCACATGGCTCCGTACACGCAGTCGTCGATCGTCTCCAAGTCGATCGCCCGTGGCGGTGGACGTGCGGGATACCGCGGCGAGGTGAGGGTGGACGCGAACGCGCACCACTCCGCGAACACCGTGCGCTGCGACGCGCTGCTGGTGGACACGAAATCGCGCTCCGACACATACCCGGCCATCGACATCCGGGTCGACGATGTGCAGCTGGGCCACGAGGCCACCGTCTCGAAGGTCAGCGAGGAGCAGCTCTTCTACCTGCAGTCCCGCGGCATGCCCGAGGACGAGGCGATGGCGATGATCGTGCGCGGCTTCATCGAGCCGATCGCGCGCGAACTGCCCATGGAGTACGCGATGGAATTGAACAAGCTCATCGAAATGGGCATGGAAGGATCGGTCGGCTAAATGGCGGCCTCGACGACAGCGCCCAGCGAGGCGCAGCACACGAACGCGCACATCGACCCCGCAGCTCAGGTCTCGGATGCCGGATTCGTCCCGGTGCAGACCCGCTCGGAGCGTCCGCACTCCTTCGAACCAGCCGACTTCGGTTCGCCGACCGGCCGCGAGGTCAACTGGAAGCACACTCCGGTGGCCAAGCTCTCCGCCCTCTTCGAGGTGGCAGGTCCGACCGAGGGCGTGCGCTACTCGTTCGGTGACGGCGAGAAGTACGTGGCGGCACCGCTCGCCGCGGGTGATGCCCCGCGCGGGGAGGTCTTCCTGGCCGAGGACATCACGGCGGCCGTCGCCTGGCAGGGCTCGTCCGAGGCGCTGCACATCCGCATCCCGCGCGAAGAAGAGGTCGCTGAGCCGATCCTCGTCTCGATCGAGGGCCTCGGCGCCGAACTGCGCGCCGATGCCCACATCGTGATCGAGGCCCTCGAGCACAGCTCGGCCACCGTCGTGCTCCAGCACACCGGAGCCGCGCAGTACTCGCAGAACGTCGAGATCATCGTCCGCGATGGCGCGAAGCTCACTGTCATCAGCCTGCAGCAGTGGCAGGACGATGCCGTGCACACCTCTGCGCATCAGGCCAGGGTCGATGCGGATGCCACGCTCAAGCACTTCGTGATCAGCTTCGGCGGCGGAGTCGTGCGCGTGAACCCGAGCGTCGAGCTCGCCGGCGGCGGATCCGAGGGGTACCTCTACGGACTGTCCTACGCCGATGCCGGGCAGCACCTCGAGAGCCAGGTCTACCTGCACCACAAGGGCCCGCACACCAAGGGCGACGTGCTCTACAAGGGTGCGCTCCAGGGGCAGGGAGCGCACAGCGTCTGGATCGGCGACGTGCTCATCGGCGCCGACGCGACGGGCACCGACTCCTACGAGGCGAACCGCAACCTGGTGCTCACCGAGGGTGCACGCGCCGACTCGATCCCGAACCTCGAGATCGAGACCGGGGACATCCTCGGCGCCGGCCACGCCAGCGCCACGGGGCGCTTCGATGACGAGCAGCTGTTCTACCTGCAGGCCCGCGGCATCAGCGAAGAGGAAGCGCGCCGACTCGTCGTGCTCGGATTCCTCACCGACATCGTTCAGCGCCTGGGGATCCCGGCACTGGAGACCGAGCTGCTCGACGCGATCGAGACGGAGCTCGCCGAGGTGAACGCATGAGCGCCGAGCGCGTGTGCGGCGTCGCGGAACTCGAGCAGGACATGCCGATCCGCGTCGAGCCGAACGGCATCCCGATCACCGTGATCAAGGACTCCGAAGGCGTGATCCACGCCATCGGGGACACCTGCACGCATGGCGACATCTCTCTCGCCGAAGGCTTCGTCGAAGGTGACACGGTGGAGTGCTGGGCCCACGGCTCCGCGTTCTCGCTGCTCACCGGCAAGCCCCAGAACCTCCCTGCTTATGAGCCCGTTCCGGTCTACGTCGTCGAGATCGACGGCGACGACGTGCTCATCGACCCGACTGTGACGAAGGAAGTCTGAATGTCTGTTCTCGAAATCCGCGACCTGCACGTGACGGTCGAGACCGAGGCGGGTACCACCCCCATCCTCAACGGAATCACCCTCACCATGAACACCGGTGAGACGCACGCGATCATGGGCCCCAACGGCTCGGGCAAGTCGACGCTCGCGTACACGATCGCCGGCCACCCGAAGTACACCGTGACCTCCGGCTCGATCACCTTCGACGGCCAGGATGTGCTCGCGATGAGCGTCGACGAGCGCGCGCGCGCCGGCCTGTTCCTCGCGATGCAGTACCCGGTCGAGATCCCCGGCGTGACGGTGACGAACTTCCTCCGCACCGCCAAGACGGCACTCGACGGCGAAGCTCCGGCGATCCGCGGCTGGACCAAGGACGTCAAGGCGGCCATGGCGAACCTCCGCATGGACCCGAAGTTCGCTCAGCGCAACGTCAACGAAGGCTTCTCCGGTGGCGAGAAGAAGCGTCACGAGATCCTGCAGCTCGAGGTCCTCAAGCCGCAGTTCGCGATTCTCGACGAGACCGACTCGGGCCTCGACGTCGACGCGCTGAAGATCGTCTCGGAAGGCGTCAATCGCGCCAAGGAGTCGACCGGACTCGGCGTGCTGCTGATCACGCACTACACCCGTATCCTCCGCTACATCCGTCCGGACTTCGTGCATGTGGTCGTCGCGGGCAAGATCGTCGAAGAGGGCGGCCCTGAGCTTGCAGACCGGCTCGAGGAAGAGGGATACGACCGTTTCCTCGACCCCGCAGCCCCCATCGAGGCGTAGGCTGATTCGCATGACAGCCACCCTCACGGACGCGAAGTACGACGAGGTCACCGAGGCGCTCAAGGACGTCATGGACCCGGAACTCGGGATCAACGTCGTCGACCTCGGCCTCATCTACGACCTCGCCTGGGATGACGAGAACGATGCTCTCGTCATCCACATGACGCTGACCAGCGCCGGCTGCCCCCTGACGGACGTGCTCGAGGACCAGACCGCGCAGGCTCTGGACAACGTCGTCGACCGCTTCCGCATCAACTGGGTGTGGATGCCGCCGTGGGGTCCGGAGAAGATCACAGACGACGGGCGCGACATGATGCGCGCCCTCGGCTTCGCGATCTGAGAATGCTCGAAGTCACGGCTCTGCCTCTGGCGGAGCTCAGACGACGTAGCAGCGAGAAGTGGCGGGAGTATCCCGCCGACGTGCTTCCGCTCTTCGTCGCGGAGACCGATTTCCCTCTCGCACCGGAGGTCTCGAACGCGTTGCGTCGCGCCGTCGAGCTCGGAGACACGGGGTACATCGCCTCGCGGACACCATTGCCCGACACCTACGCGGCGTTCGCACGCCGTCGCTTCGGCTGGGAGGCGGATCCGACGCGGATGCGCACCACGGCCGATGTGAGCATGGGCATCGTCGAGATTCTCCGCCGCGTGACGCAGCCGGGAGAGCGCGTGGTCGTCACCCCTCCCGTGTACCCGCCGTTCTTCGACCTGGTGTCCGAGGCCGGCGCCGAGGTGGAACGGGTGCCTCTCATCGACACGGGGATGGGGTGGGAACTCGATCTCGACGGCGTCCGTGCAGCGTTCGAGGACGGCGCGACCGCGATCCTGCTCTGCAATCCGCACAACCCGACGGGCACCGTCCACAGTCGCGACGCGCTCGCGGCGCTGGCCGAGATCGCCGACGAGTTCGGCGCGGCGGTGGTCTCCGACGAGATCCACGCACCGCTCGCCCAGCCGGGAACCGGCTTCACGCCGTTCCTCGACACGGGCGAGGCCGCCGAGCGCGTGGGGTATGCGGTCGTCAGCGCGAGCAAGGCCTTCAATCTGGCCGGCCTCAAGTGCGCCCTCATGGTGACCGCTTCCGAATCGACGAGCGCGGTCGTGCGCGGGTTGCCGATCGAGGTCGAGTGGCGCACCGGTCAGTTCGGTCTGCTCGCGGCTGTCGCCGCCTTCTCGGAGGAGAGCGATGAGTGGCTGGACGGGCTGCTCGCGACACTCGACGCGAACCGCGTACTCCTCGAGGACCTGCTCGCATCGAAGCTCCCCGGTGCCCGCTACCGGATGCCCGATGCCGGCTACCTCGCCTGGATCGATCTCTCGGCTCTCGGATGGGGCGACAACCCCGCGCGTCGGATCCTCAAGGAGGCGAAGGTGGCCCTGCACTTCGGCCCCGCCTTCGGCGAGCAGGGCAGGGGATTCGTGCGGTTGAACTTCGGGACGAGTCCGGAGATCATCACCGAGGCCATCGAGCGCATCGCGACGCTCGTGGATCGATGACGGTCGATCGCGCGACATCGTCGATCTGGGACCGGGAACGCCTCTGGGTCACCGCCGGCGCAGTCGCGCTGATCTTCCTGGCGGCGATCGAGGCTCTGGCGGTGACGACCGTCATGCCGATCGTCAGCGAGGCGCTCGACGGCCAGGCGCTGTATGCGGTGGCCTTCGCGGGGACACTGGCGACGAGCGTGATCGGGATGGTCGCCGCGGGTGCCTGGTCGGACGCTCGCGGGCCCCGGGGTGCGCTGTACGCCGCCGTGTCGCTGTTCATCGCCGGCCTTCTGCTGTCGGGGTTCGCGGTGACGATGGATCAGTTCCTCATCGGCCGCCTCGTGCAGGGGCTCGGTGCGGGCGGACAGACGGTGGCCCTGTACGTCGTGGTGGCCCGCCTGTATCCGCCCCACCTGCACGGAAGGGTCTTCGCGGCGTTCGCCGCGGCCTGGGTGGTGCCGTCGATGATCGGCCCGTTCCTCGCGGGTGCCGTCGCCGAGTACCTCGACTGGCGGTGGGCATTCCTCGGGGTGGCCGTGCTGACGACGGCCGCCTTTCTCATGATCGCGATCCGGTTGCGCGGCGTCGACCTCGGGCATGGCGAACCACAGGACCGTCGAGCTCTCGTGACTCGTCTGATGCTCGCCGTCGTCGTCGCGGTGTTCGCCGTGCTGATCGGCTTCACGGCCGAGATGACCGCGCAGATCGGATGGTCGGTCGCACTGGGCTCGGTGGCCGTCATCGCCGTGGCCGTGCTGCCGCTGCTCCCTCGACGCACTCTGCGCGCCGGCCGGGGCCTGCCGAGCGTCGTGCTCATGCGGGGCGTCGTCGCCGGCGCGTTCTTCGCCGCGGAAGCGTACATCCCGTACCTGCTCATGGAGAGGTTCGGGTTCACGGCGACGTGGGCGGGCATCGCCTTGATGTTCGCCGCGTTCGCCTGGGCCGGTGCGTCCGCGCTGCAGGGGAGGTTCGGTGAACGTCTCGGCAACACGAGGATCACCGTCATCAGTCTCTCGCTGCTCGTCTGTGCGCTGGTCTTCGTGCTCCTCGCAGCGCTCTGGGGGTTCTCGCCGCTCTTCGTGGTGGTGGGATGGGCCTTCGCCGGCGGCGGCATGGGTCTGCTCTATCCCCGCCTCACCGTGCTCACGCTCGCGTACTCGGATGCCGGCAACCAGGGCTTCAACTCGTCAGCTCTGTCGATCTCGGACTCCACGGGCGCCGCGGTCGTCATCGCTCTCGCGGGTCTCGCCGTCGCCAGCCTCGGCGGTGGTGCGAGCGCCTTCGGCGTCGTCTTCGCGTTCTGTCTCGGTCTGGTGCTCCTGGCGTTCGTGCCGGGACTCAGGCTGGGGCACGCCGCGGAGCTGACGGATGCGGAGTCGCGCGAGCGGTGAGGCCGGCGCCGGACGACTCTCCGGCGAGCGCGGCCACGCCGAGGTCGAAGATGCGGTCGAGTCCCGCTGTGACGTCGATCGTGTGGTCGTCGAGCGCTGCTCCGTGGCTGTCGGCGTGCATCCGCTGCTGAACGAGAGTCGCATGGCCGAGCACGAAGTGCAGGAGTGCGGCTGCTCGCTCCGGTGCGTCCGACAGGCCGTGGCGCGTCAGCGCGGCTTCCAGAGCGGTGTGCGCATACGACGAGCCGAGACGCAGGGCATACGTGCTGAGCACGAGCTCGGCCCCGTCGCGATAGGTGAAGAGCGCGTCGCGGATGCTGCGGGCGGTGGTCAACACGTCCGCATCGTCGCGTGGGATGCCCGCGGTGATGCGATCGGCCAACTCCGCCAGCAGCTCCTGCTTGCTCGAGAAGTGCCAGTAGAGAGCACTCGGCTGCACATCGAGCCTGCCGGCGATCCGCCGCATCGAGAGGTCGGCGAGGCCGACCTCGTCGAGGAGCGCGAGTGCAGCGCGCGCGACGCCGTCGCGGTCGTGACGGGTCGAGTTGTGCGCCGGGGCCATCCCGTCAGTATAGTGAACACCGTTCAAGTGAACGGTGTTCAGGAAGGTGATGGATGATGGCTCGGCACACAGACGACCTCGGTCGCGAACTCGCGAGGGTGGCGATCTTCGCCGCGCTCATCATCGTCCTCGGAATGGTGACGATCCCGATCCCCGGCGGGGTGCCCATCACCGCGCAGACCCTGGGGGTGATGCTCGCCGGCGCTGTACTCGGCCCGCGGTCGGCCCCGCTCTCGGTGCTCCTCGTGTTGGTGCTGGCAGCGGTCGGGCTCCCCGTCCTCGCCGGTGGCCGTGGCGGTCTCGGCGTCTTCGTCGGTCCGACAGCCGGCTACCTGCTCGGGTGGCTCCTGGGCGTCATCGTCATCGGACTGATCGTGCGCAGCGGTCGGCCCCGCTGGTGGCGGATCGCCCTCGGGGTCGTCGTCGGCGGCATCGTGGTCGTGTACGTCTGCGGGGTGCCCGTCACCGCGCTCGTACTCGGGCTCGACCTGGGACCCACCGCACTGGCGAGTCTCGTCTTCCTCCCCGGCGATCTGCTCAAGGCGGCAGCGGCCACAGCGCTGGTCCTCGCGCTACGGCGCGCGTACCCTCGAGCTTTCGGCACGAGTGCCCCATCCGTGCCGGCATCCGTCCGTGCGGTCTGAGACCTCGACCGGATCGATCTCGGTCGACGATGTCACCGTGGAGCGGGAGGGGCAGCCGATCCTGCGCGATGTGAGCATCGAGCTCACGACGGCGAGGATCGCGGTCATCGGCGCGAACGGTTCAGGAAAGTCCACTTTCGCGCGTCTGCTGAACGGCCTCGTGCTCCCGGATGCAGGGCGCGTGACGGTGCACGGTCTCGATTCTCGTCGGGATGTGAAGGCTCTGCGGCGGCGGGTGGGTTTCGTCTTCACCGATCCGCAGGCGCAGATCCTCATGCCTACGCCTGCCGAGGACCTCGCGCTGTCGCTTCGCGGATCCTCTCGTGCGGACGTCGACAGACGTGTGGCCGCGGCACTCGCCGAGCACGGCTTGACCGATCGGGCGGACGTGCCGGCGTCGGAGCTGTCCGGCGGTCAGAAGCAGATGCTGGCTCTCGCGTCTGTCCTGATCACCGAACCGCAGCTGATCGTCGCCGACGAGCCGACGACCCTGCTGGACCTGCGCAACTCCCGACGGATCTCGGATCTGCTGCTGGCGCTTCCCGCCCAGGTCGTCATCGTCACCCACGACCTCGAGCTCGCAGCGAGGTGCGACCACGCGGTCCTCTTCGAGGCGGGCTCGATCATCGCGTCGGGCGCCCCGCCGGACGTGGTCGCCGAGTATCGCGAGCTGGCCGCGTGATCCAGTCCTATCGGCCGGGGGCGAGTATCGTCCACCGGATGCCGGCGGGCCCCAAGCTCGCCGTCTTCGCCGTGCTCGCGCTCGTCTCGTCCGGCTACCCGCACGATCGATGGAGCGTCACAGCCGCGCTTCTCGTCGTCTGCCTGCTCTATCTCGCCGCCGGCCTTCCGGTGACGGCCCTGCTCGTCGAGGCGTGGCGGCTGCGGTGGCTCGTCCTGGTTCTCGGGGTCGCCCTGTGGATCTTCGCCACACCGCTCACGGCATGGGTCAGCACGGCCAGGGTGGCATCACTGCTGCTGCTGGCGTCGCTTCTCACGATCACCACCCGGATGGGCGATCTGCTCGCGGTGCTGCATCGGATGCTGAGACCGCTGCGCCGACTGGGCATCGATGCGGATGCCGTCGCGATGATGATCTCACTGACCCTCACGATGATTCCGGTGGTCGCAGGCTTCGCCCATGCGGTCACCGAGGCCCACCTCGCACGCGGCATCCGTCGCGGCGTGCGAGGCGCGGTGCCGCTCATGGTCAGGACACTACGCCACGCGGACGACGTCGGCGACGCTCTCGCCGCTCGCGGTCTCGTGTGATCGGCGGGCGATGCGCAGGGACAGCAGCATGCCGCCGGCGGCGACTGCAGCAGTGAGCACGGTCGTCCCCGCGACGAGGAGCAGGACGACGGAGGCGATGCCCAGGACGGCGGCGATCACGACCCGGTGCGTCCTGTCAGCGGATCGCGGCGACGGCTGCGTCTCGATGCGGGTGAGGGAGGTCGCGATCGCCGCTGTCAGAGTCAGGGCGACGGCGAGCCAGATCGGACGCGACACCCACCAGGAGACGGAACTCGGATCCGGCAGCGCGATTCCGCTGACGAGTGAGGCGACGGCCGAGATCCCCGCCATGGCGAGCAGTACCGGCATGTGCCACAGGTAGATCGTCATGGTGCGGCGATTGACGAAGGCGCCGAACGCGGCGGGGACCGGCCGGTGGCTGAGCTCGTCGATGCGATCGCGCAGAAGCGAGACGGCGCTCAGGTGCACGACGCCGACGAGCAGCAGCGCGGCGGTCGGGGGATTGATGTTCGCGATGAGGTCGGGGGAGTAGATCCCGGTCGCGAACGCTGCGATGAGGGCGGTCAGAGCCGCTGCTCCGATCAGGGCCCGCGTCGCTCGAGGCAGCCGGTCGATCGTGCCGTCGGCGAGGAAGAACCCGATCTGCTGGAGTGCGAGCCACACGAAGGCGAGATTCAGGAACCCCAGTCCCTCGACCCCGGTGCTCGCCCGGGCCACATCGACGCAGACCGATGCCCACACGAGGGCTGCGACGGTGACCAGGGGCCTGCGTGCGTGGGCTCTCGAGAGTGCCGGGAGGAGCGCCTGACAGCCCAGGAAGACTCCGAGGAACCACAGCGGCTGGCTGTAGCGGAAGCCGGCGGTGGCGATGATGTCGGCGGGAACACCTGCGACGTGGAGAGCCGCGAGCGCGACGCCGACGACGGCGATGGCGAACAGTGCGGGCCGGAGCAGGCGATGCACGCGGGCTGCGATGAACTCGGATGCGGTGCCGCCGCGCGCCTGCGACCGCCGGAACGCGATGTGACCGGCGAAGCCTCCGATGATGAAGAACAACGGCATGACCTGGAGGACCCAGCTCATGGGGATGATCCACGAGGTGCCCTCGCTCGCGTTCGCGAAGACCGGGCTGCCGTCGGCGACCGTGACGCCCACCATGATGGCGTGAAGCAGCACGACTCCTGCGACGCAGATCGCTCGCAGCAGGTCGATCGCGGCATCACGACCGGCCGGCAGCGGGGGGCGGGGAGCGATGCGGGGCGGCGCTTCGACGATGGCCATGGAGTCCTCCTCGGATGGGTGTCCGAGGAGCGTATGGACGCGGTGCCGGTCGGGGGATCACCCTCCGGGCTGGTTCGCACCCCTACTGCGGTGTGACCCGGAGCAGCGGTTCAGGAGGGCTCGACGAGACCCGTGTCGTAGGCGAGGATCACGGCGTGCACGCGGTCGCGGAGTCGGAGCTTGGCGAGCACCTTGCCGACATGCGTCTTCACGGTCTGCTCGGCGATGAAGAGGTCGGACGCGATCTCGCTGTTCGACCGTCCGCGACCGATGAGCACCAGCACCTCCCGCTCCCGATCGGTCAGGTCTGCGAGCGAGGTCGCCGCCTTCGCGGTGCGGGGCCGACGTCCGGCGAACTGCTCGATCATGCGCCGCGTCACACTGGGGGCGAGCAGGGCATCGCCGCCGGCGACGACGCGCACGGCGTGCACGAGCTCCTCGGGAAGAGCGTCCTTCAACAGGAATCCGCTCGCGCCGGCCTCGAGCGCGTCGTAGACGTAGTCGTCGATGTCGAAGGTCGTGAGCATGAGGATCCTCGGCACATGAGCCGCAGGGTAGGCGGGTCCGAGGATGCGCCGAGTGGCCTCGATGCCGTCGACCTGCGGCATCCGCACGTCCATCAGGATGACGTCCGGATCGAGGCGGGCAGCGAGGGTGATGGCTTCGGCTCCGTCGGCCGCCTGGCCTGCGACACGGATTCCCTCGTGCGCATCGAGCAGAGCGGCGAATCCGGCGCGCACCATCGCCTGGTCGTCGGCGATGAGGACGCTGATCGTCACGGGTTCTCCTGGGTGATCGGAGCGGTGGTCTCGCTCGATGGACGCTCGTGCAGCGGGAGGGAGGCGATGACCTCCCACCCGCCCTCAGCGGTGGGGCCGGCGGTGAAGGACCCGCCGAGCAGTTCGACGCGCTCACGCATGCCGCGAAGTCCATAGCCTCCGCTGGGGTGAGCCGGTGGAGTGGTGGCGCGGCCGTTGCGGACGCGGATGCCGATGGCGTGGAGATCCGCCTGCAGGCGCACCGTGACGGCGGCGCCGGACGCGTGCCGTACCGCGTTGCTGAGCGCCTCCTGCGCGATGCGGAAGGCGGCGATCTGCACGGCCTGCGGGGCGTCGGTGAACGCGCCCGTCATCTCGAGCCCCACCGTCACGCCGGCGCGCCGGATCGTGTCGACGAGGGCCGGGATATCGTCGATGCTCTGCTGCGGCGCCAGCTCGGCCGCCTGATCCTCGGTGCGCAGCACGCCCAGCATCCGCCGCATCTCGGTGAGCGATCCCCGCGCTGTGGCCGCGATGCTCTCGAACTCCGACGTCGCCGCGTCGCCGATCTCGGGGAGTCGGTATCGAGCAGTGGACGCCTGCACCTGGATGACCGACATGCTGTGGGCGATGACGTCGTGCAGTTCGCGGGCGATACGGGTGCGCTCCTCGACGAGCGCGCGGCGGGACTCTTCGAGGGCTGAATGCTCCCGTTCCTTCGTGAGCTCGGCAGATACCCTCACGCGTCCTGCGACCAGTATGGCGACCAGGAACACGGCTGCGGCCACAGACGTGGTCACGATGAGATCTGCCGTGGCGCTGCCTGCCGTCGCCGGAGTGGCGACGATCTCGGGGCGCAGCAGCGGGGCCGTGAGGGAGAGCAGCGCGCCGACGCCGAGCGGGACGACGCCCAGGCGCGCGCCATGGATGAAGGTCACGACGCCCACGAAGAGGACGAAGGTGACGAGCGCGGGCACCGACCACGGCCACGGCGCCTCAGTCGCCTGATCGGGCACGACCAGCAGCGGGAGCGCGAACGCCGCAGAGCAGAACATCGCGATCGCCCACCGCGGATACCGCAAAGAGAGCAGCGGCGCCGAGCAGAGTGCAGCGCCGAGGATGAACGTCAGCGGCAACGCGGTGCCGTACAGCACGGTCTGCAGCGACACGAGCACCGCGAAGAGCGCCAGGCTCGCCACGGCGAGCGCGGCGAGCGCGGCCGTTCGACGGCTGATGCGGGGAGTCCGCGGTGTGCGGGGTGTGCGGGGCAGGCGACGTGCCATGAGTGTCATCCTGCCAGTTGCGGGACGGGGGCGCGTCGACGCCGGGCAGCGGTGACGCGGTCGATGACCAGTCCGATGATGAGAGCGACCCCGATGCCGATCCCGGCGCTGGCGAGGGGCTGATCTTCGATCCATGATCCGGCGAGCAGCCCGATCGCCAGGCTCAGCGCGCTCCAGCTGAGACCGGCCACGACGCTCAGGGGAAGGAAACGCCTCCAGGGGAATCGCAGCGCGCCCGCCGACATGTTCACAGCGACACGGCCGACAGGGATGTATCGAGCGCCGAGGATCAGAGCCGCACTGCGCTGGTCGAGGGCGCGTTCCGCGTGGGCGAAGGCCGAGGCGATCCGCGGTCGACGCATCCACGCCCAGCGGGTCGTGCCGAGTCGACGACCGAGCACGAATGCGATGTTGTCGCCGATGGTCGCGCCGACGGCGGCGACGAGCCCGAGCGGGATCAGCGCCCATGGCTCTCCTGAGGATGCCAGCACGGCGGCTGCCGCCACGAGCACGGTCTCACTCGGAACAGGCGGGAAGAAGCCGTCGATGATCGTCACCGCGAGCAGCACGGCATACAGCCAGGGGGAGGCGACGGTCTGCAGGATGAGCTCGTTGATGACGTCCACCTCAGCAGGCTAGAAAGCGGAGGGCACGCAGGGCATCACCCTGAGGTATCGATCGCATCCACCCGCAGAGGTAGATCTGTGCACAGGCCGACGACTGCACCACGATCCGTACGTCGACTGAACACCCAGCCGAGCGATCTATACTGGGAGTTTGGCCCCTCGGCCTGAACCCCCTTGAAAGAACGGACATCCCGCCTGTGCTTGCCGTGCACGAACTCGAGATCCGCGTGGGCGCACGCCTCCTGATGGAGAACGTGTCGTTCCGTGTGAGCGACGGAGACAAGATCGGTCTCGTCGGCCGCAACGGTGCAGGCAAGACCACGCTCACCAAGGTGCTCGCCGGCGACGTCCTTCCCTCCGGGGGCACGGTGACGCGCTCCGGAGAGCTCGGCTACCTTCCCCAGGATCCCCGTTCGGGCAACCCGGAGGATCTGGCGCGCACGAGGATCCTCGATGCCCGCGGACTCGGACAGCTGAATCTCGGCATGACCGAGGCCTCGCTGGCCATGGGCTCGGAAGACCCCGCCGTGGCCGAGAAGGCGATGAAGCGCTATGCGCGCCTCACCGAGCAGTTCGAGGCACAGGGCGGATACGCCGCAGAAGCCGAGGCGGCATCCATCGCCAACAACCTCTCGCTGCCCGACCGCATCCTCGATCAGCCGCTCTCGACGCTCTCGGGCGGACAGCGTCGTCGCATCGAGCTCGCGCGCATCCTGTTCTCGGATGCGGAGACGATGATCCTCGACGAGCCGACCAACCACCTCGACGCCGACAGCGTCGTGTGGCTGCGCGAGTTCCTCAAGAACTACAAGGGCGGGCTGATCGTGATCAGCCACGACGTCGAGCTCGTCGGCGAGACCGTCAACCGCGTCTTCTACCTCGACGCGAACCGCCAGATCATCGACACCTACAACATGAACTGGAAGAACTACCTGCGCCAGCGGGTGGCCGACGAGGAGCGCCGCAAGAAGGAGCGAGCCAACGCCGAGAAGAAGGCCACCACGCTGCAGCAGCAGGCCGCCCGCTTCGGTGCGAAGGCGTCGAAGGCCGCTGCCGCTCATCAGATGATCGCGCGCGCCGAGAAGCTCCTCGCGGGTCTCGACGAGGTCCGCCAGGAAGACCGGGTGGCGAAGCTCCGCTTCCCCAAACCCGCCGCCTGCGGCAAGACCCCGATGATGGCGACGGGGCTGTCGAAGTCGTACGGATCGCTCGAGATCTTCACGGATGTCGACCTCGCGATCGACCGCGGATCGAAGGTCGTCGTGCTCGGACTCAACGGTGCGGGCAAGACCACGCTGCTGAGGATGCTCGCCGGAGTCGACGAGCCGGACACGGGCCAGCTCGAGCCGGGCCACGGGCTCAAGGTCGGTTATTACGCGCAGGAGCACGAGAACCTCGACGTGAACCGCTCGGTGCTCGAGAACATGGTCTCGGCCGCTCCGCACATCACCGAGATGGAAGCGCGCAAGGTGCTCGGATCCTTCCTCTTCACCGGCGACGATGTGCTCAAGCCCGCCGGGGTTCTCTCGGGCGGCGAGAAGACGCGTCTCTCGCTGGCGACCCTCGTGGTCTCCTCGGCCAACCTGCTGCTGCTCGATGAGCCCACCAACAACCTCGATCCCGCGTCTCGCGAGGAGATCCTCGGCGCTCTCGCGCACTACGAGGGTGCAGTCGTCCTCGTCTCGCACGACCCCGGTGCGGTGCAGTCGCTCAACCCGGAGCGCGTGCTGATCCTTCCCGACGGTGTCGAGGACCTCTGGAGCCAGGAGTACCAGGACCTCATCGAGCTCGCGTAACGCGTCCGGGGTGGCCACGTCCGACGGGAGTGGCATAGTCGACAGGGTGACCCATGACGACTCCGACCTCGCCCTCGATCCGCTCAACGACTGGCTCAGAGGACGCCACGCTCTCACCGGCGTCGCTCCGGACTGGGACATCCGCGACCTGCCGGATGACCCGGCGGTCCTGTTCGCCGAGTGGTTGCGCGCCGCCGCCGCAGCCGGGGTGGCGGAACCGCACACGGTGACGCTGGCGACGGTCGACGAGGACGGGATCCCCGATGCGCGCACGCTCATCCTGAAGAGGATCGACGAACGAGGGTGGGCCTTCGCGAGCACGCGGTCGTCCCGTAAGGGCGCGCAGCTCGGCGCAGTGCCGGCAGCGGCCCTGAACTTCTGGTGGCAGCCGCAGGTCCGTGCAGTCCGCGTGCGCGGCCGCGTGGAGGAGGCGACGCCCGAGGAGAGCGCCGCCGACCTCGCTGCTCGCTCGGCGGCCGCACAGGCCGGCATCGCCGACGGGGACTGGGTGCTCTGGCGCATCGTCCCGAGCCGCATCGAGTTCTGGCAGGGGGAGACCGATCGGAACCACACCCGCCTCGTGTACGAGGCATCCGCGGACGGCTGGAGCCGGGCGCTCTCCGGTCGCGCCGCTGACCGCATCGAGGAGGAGGCTCGCGCATGAGCGACTTCCAGGTCATCGAGATCGGTGCGCTGGACGAGTGGCGTGAGCACCACGGCGGCTTCGATGCCGCGCGCTCCCGCGACGGTCGCCGCGTCGTCGACCACGAGCTGACGATGCAGTTCATCGGACTCACCGCGAACGCGCTCGCTCCGGGTGAGGAGGCGGGGTACTGGCACGTTCATTCACGCATCGAGGAGCTCTACGTCTTCCTCGAGGGGCGCGGGCAGATGGGGCTCGACGACGAGATCGTCGAGGTCGGCCCCGGCACCGTGATCCGAGTCGGTCAGGGGGTCGCCCGCACCTGGCGGTCTCACCCTGGCAGTGCGGGGGAGCTCCGCTGGCTGTGCATCCGGGCCGGAGGCCAGGAGCTGCCGCATCTTCCCGATGACAGTACGCGCCTGCCCGACCGGCCGCTGCCCTGGACCGACTGAACGATGAGCGAGGTTCTCCCGCCTCCGCCGTCAGAGGCCCCGAGCTTCGCCGACGACTTCTCGACGGGGCTCGACGACGAGAAATGGGTCGCCCACTACCTCCCGCATTGGACGGTTCCCGAGAGGTCGGCGGCGCGATATGAGATCGTCGACTCGGTGCTGCGCCTGCGCATCGACAGCGATCAGCTCGATTGGCGGAAGGAGGATGCCCCGCTCCGTGTGTCGAATGTGCAGACCGCGGTGTTCTCCGGATCCGTCGGGTCGGCGCGCGGCACGCACCGACATCGTCCGGACGGTCTGGAGGTGCGAACGGAGACGCCTCTGCACTTGCTGTTCGCTCCCGCCCGCGGACGCATCGATGTGACCGTCGCCGCGAGCACCGACGAAGGATGCATGCTCGCCGCCTGGCTCGTCGGGATCGAACACCTCTCGGAGAGGGATGCCGGCGAGATCTGCATCTTCGAGATCGACGCGGATGCGGTCTCGAATACGACTCCAGCGCGGACCGGCATCAAGGCGCACGGTGATCCGCGTCTGCAGACCGACATGGCCGAGGTGGTGCTCCCGTTCGACGCGAGTGAGCAGCACACCTGGACAGTCGTCTGGGGTGACGGCGAGACGGTGATCGGCTGCGAGGGGAGGGTGCTGCGGCGGATCCCGCAGTCGCCCGACTATCCGCTGATGCTCCTGATCGATCTCTTCGAGATCGGGACGCCCTCGGGCAGCTACCCCAAGTCCGCCCTCGTCGTGGACGTGCGGGCCTGGGGCTGACGCGTCTCAGCGAGCATCGAGGAGCTCGTCTTCGACGTCGGCATCGCTGTCACGGCGCCGGGACTTCTTGACGGGTGCGGGCATCCCCTCCACCTCTTCGCGGTGCTTCACGATCTCGGTGCGGATGATGTAGCCGATGAACACGAAGCCCATCAGCGCGAACAGGATCCACTGGATCGCATACGACAGATGCGGGCCGGGGTCGTCGGTGGGGGAGTCGAAGCGGCCCAGGGTGCCTTCGCCCGCCGGTTCCTCGCTCACGATCTGCCCGTACGCGCTCGTGATCACGTCTCCGTCGACCAGCTCGGCGATCGAGGGGAGGTTGATCGTCGGCACCTGGCCCTCGGGAGCGCCGCGTCCCGAGGCCGGCAGCTGCTCTCCGGGACGCAGACGCACGATGACCTCGACCTCTCCGCTCGGAGGCGCAGGAACGGCATCCGGGGAGTCACCGTCACCGGGCGGCACCCATCCGCGGTCGACGATGAACACACGTCCGTCGACATCGCGGAACGGCACCAGAACCTCGAACGCACTCGTGCCGCCATGGGGCCGATTGCGCACGAGGAGCTGGTCATCGGCGATGTACTCGCCGTTCAGAACGACAGGATGCCAGACGTCGCCGGGCTCGAGGGCTCCGTCGGCGCCGATGAGGTCGGAGAGCGGGACGGGATCCGCGTCATAGTTCTTCTCGACGAGAGCGATCTGCTCGGATCTCGTCTCGTTGCGCTCGAACTGCCAATTCGACAGGAAGGCGCACCCGACCGCGAAGCCGATCGCGATCAGCACGTACACGGTCCATCGACCCATCCGGGCACTCATGAGGGCATACCATCTCTCACTGTCACGGGGAAGTCTCTGGCAGCCAGGTAGTCGTGGAGGAACGAGACATGCTCGTCGCACGCGAGCCAGATCTTCTCACGGTCGGCGGCATGGATACGCGGATTGCGCCACACCACCTGCGTGGTCGCCGCGCTCCGGCATCCGGCACGCGAGCACTCCAGTCCACTCACTCGCGATCCTGGCGGCTTTCGTGGATGGTGATGACGTGAGGCGGCGGATCCTGTTCGACCGGAAGCGTCGGAACCGGGGCAGGTGCCTCCAGCTGCTGCACGGGAGATTCCGCCGTCGTCTCGGTGCTGTCGCTTCCTGCGTTCGCGAACACCACCGCGATGTAGGGAAGGAGCGCGGCCGCGAGCGCGAAGACCCATGTGTACCAGCCGTAGGGCTGCACGAACATCATGAGCGCGAAGCAGACGATGCGGATCGTCATGGTGAGCGCGTATCGGCGCACGCGGTGGTCCGCCTCGTCTTTCGGCGACTGCGGAAGCGAGGTGACAGCAGGGACCAGTGGCTTGCTCTTCACGATGAGTCCAGCCTACGCCGGTGCGGGCACCACGGCGCGCCCGTCTGCCGCTCAGGTCGAGAAGAGGAAGGGCAGAGTGAAGGCGCCGAAGAACAGGAACCCGATGACCGTCATGACGATGCCGATGACGAGCACCGCGACCATGATGCACCCCATGATGAGGCCGGCGAAGGCCATGCCGCGTCCGCCGATCGAGGGGTTCGCCTTCGTCTGTCGGAGCGCCATGTGGCCGGTGATCACGGCGACGATCGAGGCGAGCAGAGGCACCACAGCCCAGAAGAGCACGACTCCGGCGATTCCGCAGATCAGCGACGTGACCGCGAGTCCGCTCGCCGGGCGAGGTGCGGGATAGTTCGGTGCTGCGTAGTTCGGTGCCGCGTAGTTCGGGTATCCGGTGGCGGGTTGGCCGGGAGCGGACGTCGGGTAGGGCGACGCTGCAGACGCTGAGCCGTAGGGGTGCATCGATCCGCCGCCGTGGACAGGCGGGCTCGGCGCGAAGGAAGGCGCGGCGCCCGGGTACGCCTGGGTGGGCGACGCCGGAGGGGCAGTCGGGTACGACGGCGGCTGCGCCGCCGGAGAAGCTGCCTGGTAAGGCTGTGCGGGTGGTGCCGGCGCTGCGGGCGGCGGGGGAGTCGGCTGCGGTCCGCCCGAAGGGGTGGGGATGCTGTTGTCGCTCACGGTGGCGCCTTTCGTCGGGTTCAGCGTTCCAGTCGCGGCGTCCGTCTGTCAAACGACGCCGGTCGGACGGCGGCATCCTCGGTAGGATCGAGGACGACCAGGCCCCGACCCCAGCGGCCAGATCAGGAGTGGAAATGAGTTCTCGCGTCGTCCTCGTCACCGGCGGCAACCGCGGCATCGGCCGCGCCATCGCAGAGCGATTCGTCCGTGACGGATACCGCGTCGCAGTGACGGCGCGGAGCGGGGAAGGCCCCGACGGCACGTTGACGGTGCGCGCGGACGTCACGGACGCCGCGGCTCTCGACGCGGCATTCACCGAGGTCGAGCAGCAGCTCGGGCCGGTGGAGATCGTGGTCGCCAACGCGGGGATCACCAAGGACACTCTCCTCCTTCGCATGAGCGAGGACGATTTCGACAGCGTCGTCGCCACCAACCTCGGCGGAACGTTCCGTGTCGTCAAGCGCGCGTCCAAGGGCATGCTGCGGGCTCGTTTCGGACGCGTCATCCTCATCTCGAGCGTCGTGGGCCTGTACGGCTCGGCGGGGCAGGTGAACTACTCCGCATCGAAGAGCGCACTGGTGGGCTTTGCGCGATCGCTGACCCGCGAACTCGGCGGACGCGGCATCACCGCGAACGTCGTCGCGCCGGGCTTCATCGAGACCGACATGACCGCAGAGCTGCCCGAGGAGACTCAGAAGCAGTACAAGGCGAACATTCCCGCCGGACGCTTCGCCACTCCTGACGAGGTCGCGGGTGTGGTCACCTGGCTCGCGGGCGACGACGCCGGCTACATCTCGGGCGCGGTCATCCCCGTCGACGGCGGCCTCGGGATGGGGCACTGAGCCGAGACCGACGCCCTGTCGTCACCGACGGGAGACCGCCGCGTCTATGAGCTCGGCCAAGCGGCCCGGAACCGAGAACTGCGGCCAGTGACCTGAGCCGATGCGGATGACCTCGGCATCGCCGATCGCTCGGAATTCATCCGCGTACGGGCCCCATTGCTCGAGCTCCGACTCGAGAGTCTCCTGATCCATCGCGCCCATCAGCAGTGTCACGGGGACCCCGTGGCGCTGCTCCGAGCGCAGCTCGATCGGATCGGTGGGCACCCGCGCGGGAACGCTCCGAGCCAGCGGAGCGGTGCGGGCGCGGGTCGAGTCGTCGAGGTCGTCGACGTCTTCGGCGGGGAAGTAGTCCCACCCCGGGAAGGGGACGACGCCGTCGACGACCTCGAATTCGCTGATGCCGAACCCGGAGGGCGGCGGCACCGTGTCGACGAAGACGACCCGCGAGACGAGGTCGGGCCGTGCGTCGGCGACGCCCCAGGCGACGTTGCCGCCGCCGCTGTGACCGACGACGGCCACGGGTGCCCCGATGTCGTCGACCGCGGCCACGGCGGCATCGACCCACTCGGCGATTCCGATGTCGGAGGAAGCGGCGGCGGGGAGACCGACGCCGGGCATCGTCAGGGGATGCACCGAGTGCCCCGCGCGTTCGAGGTCGGCGGTCACCTCGCTCCAACTGGACGCGTCGAGCCAGAGACCGGGGATGAGGATGATGTCCATGCCCCGACGCTAGACGGGGCCTCGGACATCCGCTAGGGCAGCAGCGCGATGACCTCGGAGAGGTCCTGCGGGCCGATCACGAGACTCGCCGCCGCGCGTACGGCAGGCTTCGCATTGAACGCCAGTCCGAGACCGGCGACGGCCATCATCTGCAGGTCGTTGGCTCCGTCTCCGATCGCGATGGTGGCGTGACGGGCCACCCCGAGCTCGTCGGCCCATTGCTGCAGTGAGGCGGCCTTCACCGCGGCATCCACGATCTCGCCATCGACGCGGCCGGCCAGGGCGCCGTCCACGATCTCGAGGCGGTTGGCGCGCCACCGGTCGACGCCGAGCCCGGGCGCGACGTCGTCGAGGATCTCGTGGAACCCCCCGGACACGACTCCCACGACACCACCGCGCTCATGGACGGCCGCAGTGAGCTCGCGCACCCCAGGGGTCGGCTCTATGCGCGCCAGCACGCGCGCGAAACCCGACACCGGCACGCCTTCGAGCGCAGCGACGCGGGAGCGCAGGCTCGTGGCGAAGTCGATCTCGCCGCGCATCGCGGCTTCGGTGGCCGCCTGCACCTCAGGGCCACGCCCGACCTCATCGGCGATCAGTTCGATCACCTCGTTGCGGATGAGGGTGGAATCGGCATCGAGGACGACGAGGAAACGCGCGGCAGTCACGCCTTCGAGCCTATCGACAGCAGAACGGCCCGCTGTGCAGCCGCGTATCGCGGCGACACCGTCACCTCTCGATGAACAGGCCCTTGCCCACCACGGTGATGCCCGACTCGGTCACGGTGAACCCGCGAGCCAGATCTCGCTCGCGGTCGACGCCGACGGTCGCACCGTCCGCCAGGACCACGTTCTTGTCGAGGATGGCTCGATGGACTCTGGATCCCGCTCCCACCCGCACCCCGTCGAAGACGACGGAGTCGGTGATGGTGGATCCTCCTCCGGCGAGTGTCCACGGACCCACGACGCTGCGCTCCAGATGAGTGCCCGAGAGCACGGATCCGAGCGACACGATCGAGTCGATCGCATTGCCGATGCGCCCGACGGAGTCGCGCACGAACTTCGCGGGCGGCGAGTTCACGGCCTGCGAGTGGATCGGCCACTCCATGTTGTAGAGGTTGAAGATCGGAAGCGTGGAGATCAGGTCCATGTGCGCGTCGAAGAAGGAGTCGATCGTACCCACGTCGCGCCAGTACGAGCGGTCGCGCGGCGATGAGCCCGGGACGTCGTTCCGCTTCATGTCGTAGTAGCCGGCCTCGCCTCGATCGACGAAATACGGCACGATGTCGCCGCCCATGTCGTGCCCGGAGGTCGGGGATTCGCCGTCTGCCTCGACCGCGGCGATCAGCGCATCCGCGTCGAAGATGTAGTTGCCCATCGAGGCGAGCACTTCGTGGGGCGAGTCCTCGAGGCCGGCGATGTCGGTCGGCTTCTCGAGGAACTGCTTGATGCGGCCGGACTCGGTGTCGGCGTCGATGACCCCGAACTGGGACGCCATGGCGAGCGGTTGGCGGATGCCCGCGACGGTGGCCTTCGCGCCGGACTCGATGTGGGCGTCGAGCATCTGTCGGAAGTCCATGCGGTAGACGTGGTCGGCGCCGATCACGACGACGATGTCGGGCTTCTCGTCGTTGATGAGGTTCAGGCTCTGCAGGATCGCATCGGCCGAGCCCGAGAACCAGCGCTTTCCGAGACGCTGCTGCGCGGGCACCGAGGTCACGTACGAGTCGAGGAGAGCCGACATGCGCCACGTCTGCGAGATGTGGCGATCGAGGCTGTGCGACTTGTACTGCGTGAGCACGACGATCTGGCGCAGACCCGAGTTGATGAGGTTCGAGATCGCGAAATCGATCAATCGGTACTGTCCGCCGAAAGGCACTGCAGGTTTGGCCCGATCGGCCGTGAGGGGCATGAGACGCTTTCCCTCGCCGCCGGCGAGGATGATGCCGAAGATCTTCTTTGGTGCGGACATGCACCAACCATAGATGCGATTCGGCTCGGCTAACTAGCATCTGGACAACTGAGTCACTACCGTCTAGACATGCGCGTCGAGATGATCACGAAGGAATACCCGCCGGAGATCTACGGAGGTGCCGGTGTGCACGTCGCCGAGCTCGTCACGGCCCTGCGGCAGAATATCGATGTACAGGTCAGGGCCTTCGGAGCTCCTCGTGACGAGGCGAGCACTTTCGCCTATCGGACACCCTCGGGACTGGCCTCCGCGAACCCCGCGCTGCAGACGCTCGGGACGGACCTCGAGATCGTCGCGGCGATCTCGGACGCCGATCTCGTGCACAGTCACACCTGGTACGCGAACTTCGCCGGGCACATCGCCTCGCAGCTTCACGGCATCCCGCACGTCCTCACCGCGCACAGCCTGGAACCGCTGCGCCCGTGGAAGGCCGAGCAGCTGGGCGGGGGATACGCGGTGTCGAGCGGAATCGAGAAGCTCGCGTACGAGAACGCGGCGGCGGTGATCGCGGTCAGCGCCGGCATGCGCGAGGACATCCTGCGGAGCTACCCGTCGGTCGACCCGACCCGGGTGCGCGTGATCCACAACGGCATCGACGTGGATCGCTGGCGGCCGGTGCAGAACCCGGCGTTCCTCGAGTCGGTCGGTATGGATCCGACCAGGCCGTCCGTCGTGTTCGTCGGCCGGATCACCCGGCAGAAGGGCCTGCCGTACCTCCTTCAGGCCGCTCGTCTGCTGCCCCCGGAGGTCCAGCTCATCCTCTGCGCCGGCGCGCCGGACACCCCCGAGATCATGGCGGAGGTGCAGGAGGGCGTGCGGCTTCTCCAGCAGACCCGCGAGGGCGTCGTCTGGATCGATCGGATGCTGCCGCGCGACGAGCTGTCGGCCATCCTCACCGCGGCGACGACATTCGTGTGCCCGTCCGTCTACGAGCCGCTGGGAATCGTGAACCTCGAGGCCATGGCCTGCGGCGCTGCCGTCGTCGGCACGGCGACCGGCGGCATCCCCGAAGTCGTCGACGACGGGGTCACCGGCCGCCTGGTGCCGATCGAGCAGCTCCAGGACGGCACGGGGACGCCGGTCGATCCGGAGCGCTACGTCGCCGACCTCGCTGACGTGCTCACCGAGGTGACGTCCGATCCCGAGCGAGCCCGTGCCTACGGCGCGGCTGGCCGGGAGCGGGCTCGCGACGAGTTCAGCTGGGGCGCGATCGCCGACACCACGCGGGCGCTGTACGCGGAGCTGACCGCCTGAGCCGATAGGCTGGAGGCATGTCGAGCGCTCTGGAATTCACCGACGTCGTCGTGCGCCGCGAGGGGCGCAACATCATCGATCACGTGACCTGGCAGGTCGACGATGATCAGCGGTGGGTGATCCTCGGACCCAACGGCGCAGGCAAGACGACGCTGCTCCAGCTGGCTGACACGCTGATGCACCCGACGTCCGGAACCGTCACGGTGCTGGGAGAGACCCTCGGACGCACGGATGTGTTCGAGCTGCGCCCGCGCATCGGCTTCGCGTCCTCCGCGATGGCGAAGCGCGTGCCGCGCGAAGAGACGGTTCTGAACACGGTGCTCACAGCGGCATACTCCGTGCTCGGGCGATGGAACGAGAGCTATGAGGACATCGACGAGCGTCGTGCGCTGCGCGTCCTCGGCGATTGGCGACTCGACCACCTCGCCGACCGGACCTTCGGAACGCTGAGCGACGGCGAGCAGAAGCGCGTGCAGATCGCCCGCGCCGTGATGACCGATCCCGAGCTGCTGCTGCTCGACGAGCCGACCGCGTCTCTCGACCTCGGCTCTCGCGAGGAGCTCCTTGCACTCCTGAGCGGCTATGCGTCGTCGCCGACGACGCCGGCGATGCTGATGGTCACGCACCACGTCGAGGAGATCCCGGTCGGATTCACTCATGTGCTGCTGATGCGCGAGGGGCGCATCGTCGCCGCCGGGCCCGTCGCCGAGACTCTGACGGCCGAGGCTCTGACCGAGACGTTCGGCATGCCGATCGTCCTCAGCAGCGAAGAGGGTCGATATGCGGCCCGCGCGGCATCCTGATGCGCATCTGATAGAATCGATCCTTGGTGCTCTCTGCACCGCAGACTTCCCTCGTCCCTGGCACAATCCAGGGCAGCAACTAAGGAATCCCATGAAGACTGACATTCACCCCGTGTACAAGGCTGTCGTGTTCCGCGACCTCGGCTCGGGCGAGACGTTCCTCACCCGTTCGACTGTCTCGAGCGACAAGACCATCGAGCTCGACGGCGTCGAGTACCCGGTGATCGACGTCGAGATCTCCTCGGCATCGCACCCGTTCTACACGGGCAAGCAGCGCATCATGGACTCGGCCGGTCGCGTCGAGAAGTTCAACCAGCGCTTCAAGGGCTTCGGCGGATCGTCCAAGTAACGACCCCCGCGATCGAAGGCCCCGTGTTCCTCGGAACACGGGGCCTTCGTCGTCTGCAGTGGGTTCGTCTTCTGCGGTCGGATCGCGCGCGAGTCGTCAGACGTCGATGACGATGCGCTCTCCGTCGATGCGGCCCAGCGGGTCGCCAGGGGCCGGTGCGGGGGCGGTGCGCTGAGTCTGACGGTCTCGCTCGGCACCGGCTTCGTGCGCCGACGGCATCCACACCGCGTCGAACGATCCGCCCAGGCCGCCGCCCGCGCTCTCGTACTTCTTCTCGAGCGGAGTACGGGAGTAGACCGCCACGATCACCACCACGACCGCGGTCGCGGCGACGAGGAGGATCGCGATCGTCAGCAGGGTCCCGAGAATGTCGGCCATGACTCCAGGCTAGGCGGGACGGCTCCGATCGGCATCCGTCTGCAGGAGGATCCTCAGCGGATGCGTCGGCCCTGGGCGAGATCGATGAGATGCGTCAGCACGGGACCCGACCGCAGGCCGTTGTGCTCGTGTTCGCTCGTCACCCAGAGCTTCACGCCCGGCAGCAGGCGCGCGGTCTCGAGGGAGTACTCCAGCGGCACGTAGACGTCGTTCACGTACACGGCGGCCGCGCCCGTCGCACCCGAGGTGGCGATCGCGACCTCGTCGTAGATGCGCGGCCACTCGAACTCGGCGAGCGCGAGCGTCACATCGCGCCACGGCCGGAAGGCCGGCACGGTCTCGGTCCAGTCGCGGCGGATGTGCTCTCCGGTGAACAGCGTGACGTCGTCCCGGAAGTCCTGGGGCTCCGCCCGCTCGGCGGACCAGCGGGTCGCGTGTCCGCTGGCGTAGCTCGACTCGTGGAAGACGAAGTAGAGCGGGTTGCGCCCGCTGTAGGGCAGCGCGTGCATGAGGTCGTGGCGGAACGCGTTCGATGCGGCATCTCGCTCCAGGAGCGACCACAGGGTCTGCCAGCCCTCGTTCGTGCCGAGCGCCGAACCCACAGAGCGCAGTCGAGACGGCGAGACCACCTCGCCGTCGGGGAGCACGATGTCGCCGGCCGCTGCCCGGTCGACCAGACCCCGCATGACGTCGCGATGCTGCGGGAATCGCCGGTAGTACTGCTCGGAGGCCGCGCGCATCTTGTCATAGCAGAGCGCGTACACCTCGTCAGGATGACGATCGACGGTGCTCAGGCCGCCCGTGATGAAGACGTCCGCCAGCGAGTCCGCATCAGTGGACAGATAGGCCAAGGTCGTGAACCCGCCGAACGACTGGCCGAGCACGCTCCACGTCTCAGCGCTGAGGTGCTCGCGCATCGCCTCGCAGTCCCGGACGATCGAGTCCGCGCGGAGATGGGTCAGGTACTCGGCCACTGCCTCGGAGCCTCGTGCGAGGTCGCCGTCGCCCACGGGCGTGGACAGGCCGGTGCCGCGCTGGTCGAGCATCACGACGCGGTAGTGCGCGAGGGCCTCGTCGAGCCAGGCGGGGGAGGATGAGGCGTGGAAGGGTCGCGGCGCTTCGTGACCGGGGCCGCCCTGCAGGTAGACGAGGAAGGGGAGTCGCTCGCCTCCCTCGCGGGTGACGACGCGGGCGAAGATGTCGATCGTGCGGGTGTCTGCGGCGTCGCCCCAGACGAGCGGCACGGTCAGCGTGTGCTCCTCGATCGTGAGGTCGAAGAGGCGGTGGATGGTGGTGGTCATGTCACATCACATTCCCGATGTAGGAGTACTTGACGAAGACCTCCGAGGCGATGTCGGCCTCGTGGAGCACGCCCTGCACTGCGTTCATCATGTAGTTCGAATCCCACCCCATGTAGAGGTGGTGCGTCTCGTCCAGCTGGTCCCACTGACCCTTCCAGGCCATGGTGTCGTAGATCGGACCGCCGTGAGCGGCGCAGTACGACACGGCGGCCGCGCGGGTGTCGGTCCAGGCGCGGCGGAAGACGCGGTTGAAGAGGTGCTTGACGTCGAAGACCTCCCAGCGCTCTCCGCGGTATTCGACGTACTCGAACTCGCGTTCCCACCCGGCGGGCCACCCACGGCGGCGGACGGCATCGAGGATGGGAGTGAGGCCGTCGTCATCGATCTCCGGCAGTGCGGGGCGGGCCCAGATCCGCAGCAGGTCGGCGGTCAGGCGGATCGTGCGCTGCGAGATGGCCGCGGTGCCCCAGGTGTCGGTGGCCGCGAGCGCCTTCGTCTCGGCGATCGTGCTGCGGGCGTACGCGGAGTCGCGCTTGACGGAATAGGACTCTCCGAAGACCCGCTCCGAAAGACGCTGCTCGAGAAGCGTGAGGTTGCCGAGCGTGGGTGCGAGAGCACGATGCGCGTTGCGTTCGTCGTCCGAGTACTCGATCCACTGGCGCACGCCGTCGCCGGACCAGCTGTCGCTGGGCACCGTGGGCACGATGTGCTCGACATCGAAGTCGATCGGGTCGTCGACTCCCTCGATGCGGCCCAGCACGTATGCCGGGTGCGCGAGCTCGCTGTACTTCACCACCGCACTCACCCGTTCGTCAGACGGGGTGATGCGGGCGAAGGCGCGAGCCAGGGCGTCGCGCCCATGCGCACGTGCGCGGCAGAGACGGGCGACCAGGCGCTCGTTCGGAAGATTGACGAGCGTCCGCCGCAGGTACATCGCCTGGATCCACTCGAGAGTCTCGACGAGCTCATCCCGCTCGATCAGACCTCGGGCGTGCTCGCTGTAGACGCTGAGGACGAGAGGGTAGGACGCCCGGCCGAAGGTGTTGACGTAGCGCAATTGCCGGGCGATCTCCGGGTCCTGCTCGCGCGAAGGATCGAGCAGGATGCCGTAGATCTCGGCGTAGTGGCGCCAGACCTCGGCATCCGCCTGCAGATGGTCCAGGTCGACGCGAGGGAACGACTGCCGGAACGCGCTGTAGACGCCGTGCTCGCCGTTGGCGGCGACCTCCCGTCCCGTCGTCATCACCAGATAGTGCCGCCAGAAGGCTCCGATCGCCTCTCCGGTGTGCCGTTCGATCGGAAGCCAGAACCGCTCCTCGACGTCGAGCTGCTCCGTGTGGGTCAGGCCCATGAGCATGTAGTTGTGGATGAGCTCGTGGTCGCGCAGCGGCTCGCCCGTCGAGTTCAGGCTTGCGAAGATCTGCTGGGCGTTCGCGTCGGCACCGAGCGTGATCGACACGTGCTCGAGCTTCTGCAGGCCCGCCCAGATGAGCGGGGCTTCATCGGCGTGCACCTGGCTGCGGAAGAACGCGTAGTTGTCATCGAACCGCGACTCGCGGTCGGCGTGACCGTCGCGTTCGAGCACCACGGATTCGTAGAGCTCGGCCCACGCGTCGTGCGGACGCAGCTTCGTGCGGGTGGGGTCGTCGGGGCGCACGAGCACGCGGTCGAGATCGGCGGCGAGCCGGGGGTCGGAGTCCTGGACCGCATGCCGAAGGGCCGCGACCAGCAGCATCAGCGTGGTGATGCGCTGCTGCCCGTCGATCAGGACGAGGTCGGTGTCGGCATCGCTGTCGTCGGAAGCCGACAGGATCGACCCGATGAAGTGGCGGTGGGATGAGTCCTCGCGGGCGACCGCACGGACGTCCGAGAGAAGCTGCTCGCACCCGCCGATGTCCCACCGGTACTGGCGCTGGTACACCGGCACGACGATGGTCGTGGAGTCCTCTGCGAGCCACTCGATCGTGTTGACAGCTGTCGCCTCGACGTTGGTCGCAGTGCTCATGCTGGTGTCTCGTCCTCCCGTAACGCCCGGCGCCGAGGAGTCGCCAGGCGCCCGATTCAGTCTATTCGCTTATTCACGGCGGCCCTCGGCGGCGCTCCAGAGGTGCCCTGTTAGGCTTGCCTTATCAGGGCCTGTTAAAACGTGCTGGCCCCCGATGAAGGGACATGACCTAGATCATGGGATACATCAAATCGAAGGCGCTCGAAGACAAGGGCTTCGTCGTGCTCGACAGCTACGACCAGGAGCTCGACCCCAAGGAGTGGCTCGACATCGAGTACAACGACTGGAAGTCGTCGGGCGACACCCGCTTCGCGCCGCTCGCCAGCGCCAAGGGCGAGATCGAGTGCAACGGCTTCTGGAACCACAAGCCGCCGCGCACCGACAAGGACGGCGTCTGGATCGACTCGCAGACGGCGAAGGCTCCGAACCTCACGCGTCGTGCACAGGAGCCCGGCGCGAACGTCGGTCGCTGCCGCGTCATCGAGCTGCAGCCGACCCCGTACGGCGAGTGCCTGTACAACCTCCACCAGGACGACAACAACCGTCTGAACCCCGACGGCACCGGATGGGTCGTGCGCGGATTCTTCAACCTCAGCGACGACAAGGACAGCTTCTTCGTCCTGCGCGAGAACCGCACGGACCCGAGCATCGAGTACCGCATCGCCCTGCCCGCCGGTGCACAGCTCATCGTCGACACGCAGCGTCTGTGGCACGCCGCGACGCACGTGGGCACCGAGCCCCGCTACTGCCTCATCACGTCGTGGACGTCCGGCCCTGAGCTCGACGCCTACATCGAGAAGTACCACGGCACCCAGGACGTGCCGAACGTCGAGGTCCCGCAGGAGGTCCTCGAGGCCGGGTACGCCGAGCAGGCTCGCCGTGACGCCGCCCGTGCCGCGTACTACGCCGCCAAGGGGCAGCAGGTCAAGCAGGCCATGAGCGAGGCCTGAGCCTCATCCGAATCAGGACCGGCGACGGTCCGAAGGCCCCGGTCCTCGTGACCGGGGCCTTCTTCGTGGAATCACATGCTTGTGATTTCGCCTGGTCTGGGCGAGAATAGCCCCATAACCGCATATTCACGCCAGTTCTCGGTGTTTCAGGTCGTTGGGGAAGACGCACCTGATGAAACGGAGAGATCATGGCGACGGCTTACGCACGCGGAGTGGTGTTCATCCACTCTGCACCTCGCGCGCTCTGCCCGCACCTGGAATGGGCGGTAGGACGCGCTATCGGTCGTGCGGTGAACTTCGACTGGAGCGACCAGCCCGTGCTCGACGGCGCACGCCGCGCCGAGTTCTACTGGGATGGTCCGGTCGGCACGGGCGCTGCTCTCGCGACCGCGATCCGCGGCTGGGAGCATCTCCGCTTCGAGGTGACCGAGGATCCGACTCCTCGCAGTGACGGAGGGCGCTGGCTGCACACTCCCGACCTCGGGATCCACTACGCCCAGACGGACGCGGCCGGAAACATCGTCATCGGCGAGGACCGCATCCGCTACGCGATGGAGATCGCGGCCGGGAGCGCGACCGAGCTGCAGCGTGAACTCGACATCGCACTCGGCTCGGCCTGGGACGAGGAGCTGGAGCCGTTCCGCCACGCGAGCGATGACGCGCGTGTCGTGTGGCTGCACAAGGTCGGCTAGGTAGCCGCCCACAGACCTGGAAGGGGAAGGCGCGAGTATCGGATGCCGGTGAGCGATCCCGGACGCTGAGAAGGCGAATTCCCTTTCCATACATGACGAGGACCCCGCCCCTGGACAACAGGGACGGGGTCCTCGTCCGTCAGATGACGGCTGACCGGGCCATGTCGGTGCGGGCGGTGGTTCCGCCGGACATCACGTCGTCCCACGCGAGCCGCAGTCGCTGCATCGCCTCGGCGGTGCGCTCCGGGGGCAGCGTGATCGGGATGCGCAGGCGCCGCTCGAGCACGCCACCCGTGGAGAAGCGAGGTCCGGGCGGGAGGATCAGCCCGTGATCACGTGCGGCCAGCGACAACTCCGTCGAGACGGGCGCGCCGAGATCGAGCCAGGCGGACAGTCCGCCGTTCGTCTGAGGCATCGAGAGGCTCTCGATCGATTCGAGTCCCTCCGCCACGGCATCCCGACCCGCGTGCAGGCGTGACGCGACGTGCGCGGTGAGAGCGGGCATCTCGCGCAGCAGCTCGACGGCGATGCACTGCTCGAGCAGCGCTGTGCCGAGCTCGAACGAGGGGCGGACGGCGAGCAGGCGGGTGATCATCGCGCGGTCGGCACGGATCCAGCCGATGCGCATGCCGCCCCAGGCGATCTTCGACATCGAGCCGACGGTGATGACGCGCGGGCCGAACGCCGCGAGAGGACGTGGAGTCCAGCCTCGATCGATGTCGAGCTCCGCGGTCGTCTCGTCGACGACGAGATGCGTCCCGACGCTCTGCGCCGTCGCCGCTATGCGTGACCGGGCCGTGTCGGGCAGCGTCGCGCCGGTGGGATTGTGGAAGTCGGGGATCAGATACGCCAGGTGGGGGCGACTGCGAAGAAGCGTGTCGGCGATGTGGCGCTCATCCCACCCGGTGACATCCACCGGAGTCGGCACCAGTCGGTAGCCATGGCGGTGGAGCGCCTCGAGAGCGTGCGGGAAGGTCGGCTGCTCGACGAGTGCACGCTCTCCGCGTCGGCCGATCGTCGCGAGCACCAGGTTGAACGCGTGGAGGGCGCCGGACGTGATCATGATCTCGTCGGCATCCGTCGGGAGCCCCCGCTGCGTGAAGCGCTCGGCGACTGCGTCACGCAGTTCAGGGAGGCCCTGCAGCGAGTATCCGCTCGTGCCGCGCAGCGCGGCCAGACGGGGGAGCGATCGTACCGTCGCGTCGTACAGCCCCGGCGTCGAATCCATCGAGGCGATCGACAGATCGATCGCCGAGGCGTCAGCCACAGGACCGACACGTGCTGCGGTGTGCGGAAGTGTGACACGTGTGCTGCCTCCGTGCCGACGCGAGACGTAGCCGTCGACCTCGAGGAGCCCGTACACGCGGGTCGTGGTGGAGCGGGACCGTCGCAGCTCGAGGGCGAGCGCTCGCTCGGACGGCAGACGCTCGCCCACCGTCAGTCGACCGTCGAGGATCAGCGCACGGATCTGTTCGGCCAGGGCCTTGGCTGTACCGCCGGCGACGTTCTGTGCGCCGAGCTGCTGGACGAGTCGTGAGGTCATCTGTCCAGCATGCCGCAAAGTGGCCTGAGGAAAGCAGGCCACTTCTCGTCGAGTGGACGTCTGGCGCGCATCCGCGGCGGGTGCACGATGGAGGGATGCAGCTCCGTTCCGTCTTCCTCCCCATCGCAGCCACCAGTCGTCGTGACGTCGTCGAGCGCATCGTCCAGTTGCTCGTCGGGCTGTTCCTCTACGGTGTGGCACTTGGTCTGATGGTGCGCGGAGGCATCGGCGTCGCGCCCTGGGATGTCCTCGCTCTCGGCATCGCCGGCAACGCAGGCATCGGCTACGGGGTGGTGACGGTGCTCGTCTCCGTGCTGGTGCTGCTCCTGTGGATCCCCCTGCGGCAGCGCGTCGGTCTCGGCACGCTGCTCAATGCACTGCTCGTCGGACCGAGTGCAGATCTCGCACTCTTCCTCCTCCCCGTGCCCCCGTCGGTGTGGGTGGGTGCCCCGATGTTCGTGGCGGGGCTGCTGCTCCTCGCGTTCGCCACCGGGCTCTACATCGCCGCGGACTTCGGTCCCGGCCCGCGCGACGGCCTCATGACGGGTCTCGTCGGGCGAACGGGCTGGCCGGTCTGGCTCGTCCGCACTCTGATCGAGGGCAGCGTGCTGCTGATCGGGTTCCTGCTCGGCGGACCTGTGGGCGTGGGAACCGTGCTCTTCGCGTTCGGAGTGGGGCCGCTGATCGGGTGGTTCCTGCCCTGGACGACGAGGGTGCGGGCGGCTCGCTCACGACAGCTCGCCCGCGCGTAGTCCCACCGCTGTCGACGACAACGGCCCCCGGGATCACCCGGGGGCCGTTCTCTCTTCCACCTCAGTCAGTCGGCGCTTGCGAACACGGCGACGGCGTTGTGCCCGCCGAAGCCGAACGAGTTGCTGATCGCGTAGAGCTGACCGTCGCCGAGGGGCTGCGGTTCACCTGAGAGCTTGAACGGCACAGCCGGGTCGGGCTCGGTCATGTTGATGGTCGGCGGAGCGACGCGGTCCCGCAGGGCGAGCAGCGAGAAGATCGCCTCGAGGGCTCCGGTGCCGCCGAGCAGGTGCCCCGTCGACGCCTTCGTGGCCGACACGGGGATCTCATCGATCCGGTCGCCGAAGACCTTCTTGAGTGCGACGTACTCGTTGGGGTCGCCGACCGGGGTCGACGTCGCGTGGGCGTTGATGTGGGCCACCTGGTCGGCGCTGATGCCGGCCTCGTCGAGAGCCTGGGTGACGGCGCGGGCGGCACCGGTGCCCTCGGGGTCATTGCCCGTGATGTGGTAGGCGTCTGCCGTGACGCCACCGCCGAGCACGTAGCCGTAGATCTTGGCGCCGCGCGCCCGGGCGTACTCCTCGGTCTCGAGGATCAGCGCCGCAGCGCCCTCTCCCATCACGAAGCCGTCACGGTCGATCGCGCCGGGGCGCGAGGCGGTCGCCGGGTCGTCATTGCGCCGCGACAGGGCCTGAGCCGAGGCGAAGGACGCCATCGTGATCGGGTGGATGGCGGATTCGGTGCCACCCGCGATCACGACGTCGGCGAGACCGTCCTGCAGGTGGTGGAAGGCGTGGATGATCGACTCGGTGCTCGATGCGCAGGCACTCACGACGGTCTGCGCGTAGGCGCGAGCCTGGAACTGCAGCGACAGGTTGCCGGCAGCGGCGTTCGGCATCAGCATCGGAACGGTCAGGGGCATCACCCGGCGCGGTCCCTTCTCGCGCAGGGTGTCCCAGGCGTCGAGGAGGGTCCAGAGGCCGCCGATGCCGGTGGCGAAGTCGACACCGAGGCGCTCGGGTGCGACCTCGGGCGAGCCGGCATCCGCCCATGCCTCGCGCGCCGCGATGAGCGCGAACTGCGACGACGGGTCGAGACGCTTCGCCTCGTGGCGGGGAAGGACCTCTTCGGGGCGGACGATCGCCTCAGCGGCGAAGGTCACGGGGAGTTCGTACTGCTGCACCCAGTCGTGCTCGAGAGTGCGGGTGCCGGACTGGCCTGCGAGCAGGTTCGTCCAGTTCTCGGGAGCTGTCCCGCCGATGGCGGACGTGGCGCCGATGCCGGTGACGACGATGCGCTTGGTCATGTGTGGTTCCTTGTCAGGCGGGTCGAGCAGAGGGCGGGCAAGGCGGAGGATGCCACGCCCCGCAGACGCGGGGGTGGCATCCTGCGTGGATTACTCCTGGCCTGCGACGATGAAGTTGACGGCGTCGCCGACGGTCTTGAGGTTCTTGACCTCGTCGTCGGGGATGGTGACGCCGAACTTCTCCTCGGCGTTGACGACGATCGTCATCATCGAGATCGAGTCGATGTCGAGGTCGTCGGTGAACGACTTCTCGAGGGCGACCTCGGAGGCGTTGATGCCGGTCTCGTCGGTGATCAGCTCTGCGAGGCCAGCGAGGACCTCATCGTTGGTGAAAGCCATGTGGTCTTCCTCTTTCTTACGGGTTGTATTCGGAACCGTGGAACAGTCTAGGGAAAGTCGGCGCGTTGTCAGGGAAGGACGACGACCTGAGCGGCGAACACGAGACCCGCGCCGAAGCCGATCTGCAGTGCGAGGCCGCCCGAGAGCTCGGGGTGCTCGGCCATCAGACGGTGACTCGCGAGCGGGATGGAGGCCGCCGACGTGTTGCCGGTGGTCTCGATGTCGCGGGCGATCACGGTGCTCTCCGGAAGCTTGAGCTGCTTCGCGAACTCGTCGATGATGCGCATGTTCGCCTGGTGCGGGATGAACGCGGCGATGTCCGTCGGCTCGACGCCGGCCCGGTCGAGCGCCTCGCGCGCGACCTTCGCCATCTCCCAGACCGCCCAGCGGAAGACCGTCTGGCCCTCCTGACGAAGGGTGGGCCACGGCACCTCGCCGTCGCGGAACTCGGTGAGCGTCGCATTCATGCCGACAGCGTCGGCCTTCGACCCGTCGGATCCCCACACTGCGGGCGCGATGCCCGGCGTGTCGCTCGGGCCGATGAGCGCGGCTCCGGCACCGTCGCCCAGCAGGAACGAGATGCTGCGGTCGGTCGGATCGACGACGTCGGACAGCTTCTCGGTTCCGATCACGAGCGCGTAGCGGGCGGCGCCGGACCTGATCAGCGCGTCCGCCTGGGTGATCGCGTAGGCATAGCCGGCACAGGCGGCGTTCACGTCGTAGGCCGCGGCGGGGTTCGCACCGACCCGGTCGGCGACGATCGCGGACACCGACGGCGACTGCTTGGGGTTGCTGATGGTGGCGACGATCACGAGGTCGACCTGGTCAGCGGGGATGCCCGACTTCTCGATGGCCTCAGCGCCGGCGATCGCGGCGAGATCGATCGCGTCCGTGCCCTTGTCCGCGCGGACACGTGTGACGATGCCGGTGCGCTGGCGGATCCACTCGTCGCTCGAGTCGATCGGTCCGATGAGGTCCTCGTTCGGCACGGCGTTCTCGCCCCGGGCAGCACCGAAGGAGTAGATGCGGGTGTAGGCGGGACCGGTGATCTGGTTCAGGGTGGGGCTCATGCGGCTTCTCCGTTCAGCAGCGCGACGGCCGCATCGAGATCATCGGGGGTCTTCACGGCGACGGTCGGCACGCCGCGCAGGCCGCGCTTGGCGAGACCGGTCAGCGCGCCCGCCGGGGCGAGCTCGATCAGCCCGGTGATGCCCTGGTCGGCGAACGAGGCCATGCACAGGTCCCAGCGCACCGGCGAGGAGACCTGGTCGACGAGATAGGTCAACGCCTGCGAACCGTCACGGACGACCGAGCCGTCGCGGTTGGTCCACAGTGTGATGTCGGGATCTGCGGGAGTCACGGTCGACACGGCTTCACGCAGCGCGGCGACGGCCGACCCCATGAACGAGGTGTGGAACGCGCCCGCCACCTGCAGAGGGATGACGCGGGTGCCCTTGACGGGCTCGGTGGCGAGAGCATCGAGCCCGGCGAGCTCACCGGCCACGACGAGCTGGCCGCCGCCGTTGTAGTTGGCGGGGGAGAGACCGAGCTCGCTCAGACGGGTGAGGATGGCCTCCTCGTCTCCGCCGAGCACGGCGCTCATACCGGTCGGAGTCTGGGCGGCGGCATCGGCCATCGCGCGGCCGCGGATGCCGACGAGGCGCATGCCGGTCTCGGCATCGATCACTCCGCTGCCGACGAGTGCGGCGATCTCGCCGACGGAGTGTCCGGCGACGCCGTCTGCTCGGCGTCCCGCGCGAGCGGTGAGTGCGGCGGCGGCGATGAGGGACGCGGCGACGATCAGCGGCTGGGCGATGCGCGTGTCGCGGATCGTGTCAGCATCCGACACCGTTCCGTGCTGCCGGAGGTCGACCTCGGAGGCCTCGGAGTACGAGGCGAGAGTCTCCGTCACGCCGTCCAGCTCGAGCCAGGGGGAGAGGAAACCGGGGGTCTGCGAGCCCTGTCCAGGGCATACGACGACAATCACCACCCCAGTCTGCCAACGATCTGACAGAAGTGGTGGATGATCCATCACAAGATTCCGAAGAACCCTTGTGTGTGGCGTACAGCTGAAGGGCGTCTCGTGCGGCGATCAGCGTGAGGGACGCCGCAGCGGAGGGCGACGTCGCACCTGCTCGGCGGCGCCGATCGAACCGAGGATGAGCGCCGTCTGCAGGATCAGAGCCTCGCGTGGGCCCGTGGCGTCCCAACCGATGACCTCGCTGACGCGCTTCAGGCGATAGCGCACGGTGTTCGGGTGCACGAACAGCTCGCGGGCGGTCGCCTCGAGGGAGCGACCGTTGTCGAGGTAGCTCCACAGCGTCGTCACGAGGTCGGTCGAATGGGCCTGCAGCGGTCGGTAGATGCGCTCGATCAGCGTCTGCTTGGCGAGCGGATCACCGGCGAGGGCGCGCTCGGGAAGCAGGTCGTCGGCGTCGACGGGCCGCGGAGCGCTCCGCCACGCCCGCGCCACGGCGAACCCGGCGAGGGCGGCTCGGGCGCTCTGGCTCGCGTCGACGAGCGCGGCGACCGCAGGGCCGAGCACGACGTAGCCCGGACCGAAGGAGGGCTCGAGGCGCGTCGCGATCTCTTCGAAGCCGAGTTCCTCCTCTTCGCCCTCCGCGAGCTCCTGGCCGGCGACGCGTGCCCGCCCGATGACGAGAACGAGGCGCGAGCCCTGCACGCCGATCAGCACATCGACCGCGAGCTTGCGCGCCGTGCGACGCACCAGATCGACATCGAACTGCGGGGGAGTCGTGCCCACCAGCACCGCGACCTCGCCGTGTCCGTGCCAGCCCAGAGCGGCGATGCGACTCGGCAGCTCTTCGTCGGCTTCGCCGGTCAGGATCGAGTCGACGACGAGCGCCTCGAGCCTGGCATCCCAGAGGCCGCGGGCCTCAGCCGCGCGTGCGTAGACGTCGGCCGCGGCGAAGGCCACGTCGCGAGAGTAGAGGAGGATCGCCTCGCGGAGATCGGCACCCCGACCGGCGACCCTCTCTTCCGTCACCTCGACGGTGACGCGGATCAACTGGAGGGTCTGCTGCAGGCTGACGCTGCGGAGCAGCTCGCGCGGTGCCGCCGCGAAGATGTCGGCGGCGATCCACGGCGTCGACGTCGGGTCCTCGTACCACTGGATGAACGAGGTGATGCCCGCCTGGGCCACCAGCCCGACCGCAGAGCGGCGGGCTGGTGGCATGTCGGCGTACCACGGGAGGGTGTCCTCGAGGCGCTTGATCGTCACCGAGGCGATGTCACCGGAGATCCGGCGCAGCCAGGTGAGCGTGGCGGACTTGTCCATGCCGCGCGAAGAGGAACCCGTCACCGATGACTCAGCTTTCGCCGCCCGCGTTGCCGCTGGTGCCGGCGTTCACGTCGAGCAGGCTGTACTTCTGGATGGCCTGCGCGGCGAGAGAGCGGTCGACGACCCCGTCTTCGGCGAGCGACTGCAGCGTGCGGACGACGATCGACGGACCGTCGATCTTGAAGAAGCGACGAGCGGCCGCACGCGTGTCGGAGAAGCCGAAGCCGTCGGCACCGAGCGTCGCGAAACGCTGAGGGACCCAGGGACGGATCTGGTCCTGCACGGCGTGCATGTAGTCGCTCACGGCGACGACGGGACCCTCGGCACCCTGCAGCTTCTGCGTGAGGTACGCGGTGCGGGGCTCTTCTTCGGGGTGCAGGAAGTTGTGCTCGTCGGCGGCGAGGCCGTCGCGGCGCAGCTCGGTCCACGAGGTGACCGACCAGACATCGGCGATCACGCCCCAGTCGTTCTTCAGCAGCTCCTGTGCTTCGAGAGCCCAGGGGAGTCCGACGCCCGAGGCGAAGAGCTGGGCACGCGGGCCCTCGCCCTCGCCGACGGAGATGCGGTGGATGCCGCGCACGATGCCGTCGACGTCCACGTTCTCCGGCTCGGCCGGCATCACCATCGGCTCGTTGTAGAGCGTGATGTAGTACATGACGTTCGGGTCTTCGTGGTTGCCGCCGTACATCCGCTCGAGACCGGATCGCATGATGTGCGCGATCTCATAGCCGTAGGCCGGGTCGTACGAGACCGTCGCCGGGTTGGTGGCGGCGAGCAGGTGCGAGTGGCCGTCGGCGTGCTGCAGGCCTTCACCCGTGAGGGTGGTGCGGCCGGCCGTCGCCCCCATGATGAAGCCGCGCGCCATCTGATCACCGGCGGCCCACTGGGCGTCACCGGTGCGCTGGAAGCCGAACATCGAGTAGAAGAGGTAGATCGGGATCAGCGGCTCGCCGTGCGTGGCGTACGACGTGCCGGCCGCGGTGAACGCTGCGAGGGCGCCCGCCTCGTTGATGCCGACGTGCACGATCTGTCCCTGAGGGCTCTCCTTGTAGGCGAGGAGGAGCTCGCGGTCGACCGAGGTGTAGTGCTGGCCGTTCGGGTTGTAGATCTTCGCCGAGGGGAAGTACGCGTCCATACCGAACGTGCGGGCCTCGTCCGGGATGATCGGGACGATGCGGTGCCCGAAGTCGTTCGAGCGCAGCAGGTCCTTCAGCAGACGGACGAACGCCATGGTCGTGGCGATCTCCTGCGTGCCGGAGCCCTTCTTGGGAAGCGCGTAGGCCGTGTCGTCGGGGAGCGAGAGTCCCACGTGAGTGGAACGGCGCTCGGGCAGGTAGCCGCCGAGAGCCTGGCGGCGCTCGAGCATGTACTGGATCGTCTCGTCCTGCGGGCCCGGGTTGTAGTACGGGGGCAGGTAGGGGTTCTCCTCGAGCTGCGCATCCGTGATCGGGATGTGCATCGCGTCGCGGAACGTCTTCAGGTTGTCCAGCGTCATCTTCTTCATCTGGTGGGTCGCGTTGCGGCCCTCGAAGTGCGGACCGAGGCCGTAGCCCTTGACGGTCTTCGCGAGGATGACGGTGGGCTTGCCCTTGTGCTCGGTCGCGGCCTTGAACGCGGCGTAGACCTTGCGGTAGTCGTGGCCACCGCGCTTCAGGTTCCAGATGTCGTCGTCGGAGTAGTCCTTGACGAGGGCCGCGGCACGCTCGTCGCGGCCGAAGAAGTGCTCGCGGACGTACGCGCCGGACTCGGCCTTGTAGGTCTGGTAGTCGCCGTCGGGGGTGACGTTCATCAGGTTGAGCAGCGCACCCTCGGTGTCGCGGGCGAGCAGGTCGTCCCATTCGCGACCCCAGACGACCTTGATGACGTTCCAGCCCGCGCCGCGGAAGAACGACTCGAGCTCCTGGACGATCTTCCCGTTGCCGCGCACCGGACCGTCGAGACGCTGGAGGTTGCAGTTGACGATGAACGTCAGGTTGTCGAGCCCCTCGTTGGCTGCGACCTGCAGCTGTCCGCGGCTCTCGACCTCGTCCATCTCACCGTCGCCGAGGAAGGCCCAGACGTGCGACTGCGAGGTGTCCTTGATGCCGCGGTTCTCGAGGTACTTGTTCGACATCGCCTGGTAGATGGCGTTGATCGGACCGAGTCCCATGGAGACGGTGGGGAACTGCCAGTACTCCGGCATCAGACGCGGGTGCGGGTACGACGGGATGCCGTGCGGTGCGTGCGACTTCTCCTGGCGGAAGCCGTCGAGCTGGTCTTCGCTCAGGCGGCCCTCGAGGTACGAGCGCGCGTAGGTGCCGGGGGAGGCGTGGCCCTGGATGAAGATCTGGTCGGCGCCACCGGGGTGGTCTGCGCCCTTGAAGAAGTGGTTGAAGCCGACCTCGTACAGAGCGGCCGACGATGCGTACGTCGAGATGTGGCCGCCGACGCCGATACCGGGGCGCTGCGCGCGGTGCACGGTGATCGCGGCGTTCCAGCGGATCCACGCACGGTAGCGGCGCTCGATCTCTTCGTCACCCGGGAACTCGGGCTCGTTCTCCGGCGCGATCGTGTTGATGTAGTCGGTGGTCGGGACCATCGGCACGCCCAGGTGCAGCTCCTTCGAGCGCTTGAGCAGGCTGAGCATGATCTCGCGGCCACGACCGTGGCCCTTCGCGTCGACGAGCTCGTCGAGAGACTGCTGCCACTCGCCCGTCTCTTCCGGATCGCTGTCGAGGGGGCCCTGGGAATACGGATCCTGGTCGTGCACAGTCACGGGGAGCCTTTCGTCAAGCTGGCAGGTCATGCCAATGAAACGGGAAGCGACGCGGGCAGCCTTGTCGGCTGTGCACAACGCGTGCCGCCCTCAGCCTATCCCTCTTCCACGACATCAGCGCGCATCGGGTCATCTGTAGACTGGGACGCACCAGGGCCTTTAGCTCAGCTGGTAGAGCGCCACGTTTACACCGTGGATGTCGTCGGTTCGATCCCGGCAGGGCCCACCGCATCGATCATCTGCTGAAGGCGGACGCTCCTCCACCCCGTGTCTCCGACGGGGCGCAGAACTCTACTCCGCAGGGTCGAGAATGGCCAGGGTCGGCTGATTTCTTCCTGCGGCGTCGCGCCGCTCGTAGAGTTCTCCGTGGACTCTGAGCGGCTTGCGGACGTCGAGGCGATGCCGGGAAGGAGGCCACGTGGACATCTGTCGAGAGTGTCGGTTCGTCGTGGTCAATCCGGTGGGCCGACTCACCGTCTCGCGTGTGGGACTGCTCTCCGACGCCCGGTTCCCCGGCCGGAGCATCCTGAGCCTCCGCGATCACTACGACGACATCGCCGACGCGCCGGCGGAGATCGCCGAGCTCTTCCTGGT
Source organism: Microbacterium sp. Bi98 (assembly GCF_918698045.1). Classification (NCBI taxonomy): domain Bacteria; kingdom Bacillati; phylum Actinomycetota; class Actinomycetes; order Micrococcales; family Microbacteriaceae; genus Microbacterium; species Microbacterium sp. Bi98. The sequence continues at coordinate 277,964 of NZ_CAKKLK010000003.1, forward strand.
CGACATCCAGTTCGCCTCTCGCATCATCCGCCGAGCGACCGGAGCCGATCGGGTCGATGTCGTGCTCTCCGGAGCTGCAGGGCCGCATGTGCATGCGCACCTGGTCCCGCGCCGCCGAGACCGCGACCCTCGTCCTGACCTCGGCCCCGACGAGGACCCGAGGGCGTGCCGGCCGCTCGAGCCGCTTGCCGAAGCGATGGCCGTCGGACTGCTCGCCGCGGCCTTCGACGTGGCCGGGGCCGGTCTCGCCGGGACATAGCGATGGCGCACCCGGACTCTCGGTCCGGATGCGCCATCGTGTGCCGCGTGGGCGGCTACTGCTGGATGAAGGCGAGGATGTCGGGGTTGATCACATCGGCGTGCGTCGTCAGCATGCCGTGGGGGAACCCGGGGTAGATCTTCAAGGTCGAGTCGCTCAGGAGCTCCGCCTGCTTCAGAGCGGCATCCTTGTACGGCACGACCTGGTCGTCGTCGCCCTGGATCACGAGGACCGGAACGGTGATCGCCGTGAGGTCTTCGGTCTGGTCCGTCTCGGAGAAGGCCTTGATCCCCTCGTAGTGAGCGAGGGCGCTGCCCGTCATGCCCTGTCGCCACCAGTTGTCGACCACGGGCTGCGACAGCGTGACACCATCACGGTTGAAGCCGTAGAAGGGCCCGGAGGCGACAGCCTGGAAGAACTCGGCGCGATTCGCGGCGAGTGCCTCGCGGAAGCCGTCGAAGACCGAGATCGGGGTGCCCTCGGGGTTGCTGTCGGTCTGCACCATCAGCGGCGGCACCGACGAGACGAGCACCGCCTTGGCGACGCGGCCCTGCGGCTGTCCGTACTGCGCGACGTAGCGCGCGACCTGGCCGCCGCCCGTCGAGTGCCCGATGTGGATGGCGTTGCGGAGGTCGAGGTGCTCGACGACGGCCGAGGCATCGCTGGCGTAGTGGTCCATGTCATGGCCGGTGCCGATCTGCGACGACCTTCCGTGGCCCCGGCGGTCGCTCGCGATGACGCGGTAGCCCTTGTCGAGGAAGAACAGCATCTGCGCATCCCAGTCGTCGGACGAGAGCGGCCAGCCGTGGTGGAACATGATGGGCTGCGCGTCGGGGCTGCCCCAGTCCTTGTAGTAGATCTCTGCGCCATCATCCGTGGTCACGAACGCCATGATCAGCCTCCAGGTTTCCGCCGTCCCGAGAGAGATCAGGACGACTGTCGAACGCCCCACGTCAGCTTCGTGGGAGCGCGACCACGCTAACCCGTCCGGCCTCACGGCGCGCTCGACATCTGTCCAGAATCCGTCCCCGCCGTTTTCGACATCTGTCCGGTGCGGCGTCGAGGCCGCATCGATAGCGTCTCGACCATGTCGAACTCCCGGATCTCGCACGGGGCGGGATTCTGGGTGGTCGCCTCCGCCTTCCTGCTCGTGATGGCGTACGCGACCGTGCCGACCCCTCTGTACCCGCTGTACCAGGAGGTCGACGGGTTCCCGGTCTCGGTGATCACCCTGATCTTCGCGGCCTTCGCCGTCGGCGTCGTGCTCAGCCTCTTCCTGCTCGGGCATGTCAGCGACTGGATGGGGCGACGGCGGATGCTGGTGATCGCGATCCTCATCGCGGCTCTCAGCGCCGTCCTGTTCCTCGCATGGCACGAGGTGCCGGGACTGCTCGCCGCGAGGCTGGTGAACGGCGCGAGCGTCGGCATCCTCACCGCCACCGCCACCGCGCATCTGGGTGAGCTGCGGGCCCAGGCGCGCCCCAGCGAGAACGCGATCGTGGCCGCATCCGTGGCGGGTGCCGCCAATCTCGGCGGACTGGCGCTCGGACCGCTGATCGGCGGTCTGTTCGCCGAGTTCCTGCCCGCGCCGCTGGTGCTGCCGCACGCGGTCTTCCTCGCGGTGCTCATCGCGGCCGCGATCGCGGTGTCCGGTGTCCCGGAGACGGTGACACCACCCGGCGAGCCGAGACGGTACAGGCCGCAACGCATAGCCGCACCGCCGCGATCGAGGGCGGCATTCATCGCCGCGGGCTTCGGAGCATTCGCCGGATTCGCCCTGTTCGGCCTGTTCACCTCTCTCGCGCCCACCATCCTCATCAGCACGTTCGGCGAGCATGACCACCTTCTCGCCGGGATCACCGCGTGCTCGGTGTTCGCTGCCGCGGCAACCGGCCAGGTGGCTCTCGCTCGGGTGCCGCTGCGCATCCAGCTGACGGTCGCGGCCGTCTGCTGCGCATGCGGGCTCGTCGCCGTCGCCGCAGGAACGCTGGTGCCGTCGCTCGCGGTGTTCCTCTTCGGAGGCGTCGTCGCAGGCGTCGGCGTCGGGCTGCTGTTCAAGTCGTCGGTCGCGACGGCCGCGGGTCTCGCCGAGCCGGGACGACGGGGGGAGACGCTCGCGCTGGTCTTCCTCATCGCCTACTGCGGCCTCGCGCTTCCGGTGCTCGCGATCGGAGTGATCCTCACGTTCGCATCGCAGACCACGGTGCTCCTCGTCTTCATCTCGATCGTGTCGGTCGCGACCGTCTCGGCGGCGGTCGTCATGCGTCGCGCGCTCGTCGGTCAGGAGCCCGGCGCGAGGGCCGGACGTGCAGTGTCCGGTCCCGACGAAACCGCCCCGTAACCGGCGCGCCATCAACCCGCCGACGAGACCTGCCAAGCTGAGATCAGCGAAAGGCGGACGTCGTGACACAACCCTCACCCTTCGGGCTGATGCTGCGCTCGTTGCGCGTGGGCCAGAACCTGACTCTCGAAGCGCTCGCGTCTCGATCCGGGGTGAGCGTGCGCACGATCGGCGACCTCGAACGCGGAGCGAGCGCCTCGCCGCAACGGCGCACCGTCGATGCGCTCGCCGACGGACTCGGACTCGATGTGGCCGATCAGCATGCGTTCCTCCGCGCTGCGCGTGCCCGGCCCCGTGCCGCCGTCGCGACAGAGCCCGCGGGGGCCATAGCCCCGCACCGGGTGTTCGACTTCTCGGGCCGGCAGGCCGAGATCGATGAAGCACTTCGCATCCTGCACGGCCCTCAGCCCGCAGATCGGCAGCGACCGGCGCTGGTCATCAGCGGCGCGCCGGGAATCGGCAAGACGACCGGCGCCGTCGAGATCCTGTCGCGCGGAGAAGAGGCCGACCGCCGTCCGCTGGTCTTCGTGGGGCTGGACGGCTTCAGCTCGTCTCCGCTGACACCGCTCCAGGTGGTCACCGCCATGCTGCGTCAGCTCCCCGGAGCGGAGCAGAAGCCGCCTGCTGATCTGGCGACGGCGCGGACGCAATGGCAGGCAGCGGTCGCGGAGGCTCCCGTCCAGGTGCTGCTCGACAACGTCGCGAACGAGGCGCAGATCCGTCCGATCCTGTCGATCTGCGCGGGGGATGTCGTGGTCGTGACGTCGCGCCGCAGTCTCGCAGGCCTCGAAGGGGTGCGGCGCTTGCGGCTCGGGCCCCTGCAGCGGGACGAGAGCATCGCGTTCCTCGGTCGTCTCATCCCGCATGACGATGCCTCCGATCTGGATGCGCTGAGTGAGATCGCGGCCCTGTGCGACGACGTGCCCCTCGCGCTTCGAGTGGTCGGCAACCGCATCGCCAGTCGCCCCTCATGGACGGCTGCCGATCTCCTGAGCCGCCTGCGCACGTCGGAGGACAGGCTGCGTATGCTCGTCGCCGGTGACCTGGCCGTGGAAGCGGCCATCTCTCTCTCCTACGAGGAGCTGGACCCGCGCACTGCCGCGCTGTTCCGGTGGATCTCGCTCATCGACGGTCGCACCTTCGGGGCCCATCTCGCCGCGGCTGCCGTGCGATCGTCAGATGTGTCCGAGGTGGAGCGACGGCTGGACGACCTCACGGACCTGGGAATGCTCGAGGCGCGTGGTGGCGACCGCTACCGTCTGCACGACCTGATGCGTCTCTTCGGGCTGGGCAAGCTGCGCGATGCTGTCGGATCCGATGAGATCGCACGGCGCCACGCCCATATCCGCGCGTGGCTGCTGGGGAGTCTGGAGCGCGCCGGCGCGTGGTACGAACCGGGAAGGGATGCGAGCGCAGTCTCACGCAACGGCCGCAGCTTCATCGATGCCGAGGCCGCCGCGGTGTGGATCCGCGAGGAGGTCGAGCACTGGTGGCCGGCGTATGCGGAGGCAGCGGAGCTCGGCGAGGACGCGATGGTCTGCGACGTCGCGGATGCGCTGCACTGGTACTCCGACATCTGGATCACGTGGGGACACTGGCATCGATTCTTCTCTCTCGCGGCTGCGGCGGCGAAGAGGCTGGGCGACCCGAGAGCAGAAGCCGCGCAGCTGGGGTACGTCGCGTGGGCGGAGATCGTCGAGGTCGGTGACCGGGCGCACGCGGTGCTCACCGGGCATGCCGCGCTGGAGGCGGCCACCCGCGCGGGTGATGCCGCGCAGCAGGGCTGGGCGCACTACTACATCGGGTGGGCGAGCTGGACGCTGGATCGTCTCGTCGAGGCCGACGCGGCGGCCGCGGCCGCCATGGTCGCCTTTCGCGCGGCTCAGGAGACGACAGGGGCGGAGAACGCGCAGGTGCTCTCGTCGATGGTCAAGGCCCGACGCGGCAAGTACCTCGAGTCGATCCCCGAGACGGAGGCGACGCTCGCGCGCGTCCGATCCGCCGAGACCACGGACAGTCTGACCAGCATCGTCACGCAGTTCGCGGCGTGCCTCGACCTCGTCGACGCCTATGTCGCCGTCGGACGACACGAGGACGCGGTCCGAGTCGGCGCGCTGGGCATCGAGATCGCACGATCGCTCAAGGACGACACCCGTGTGCTGCTGATGATGCGCCGACACATCCGTGCGCTGATCCACGCGGGCGACGGCGAGGCTGCGATCGCCGAGGCGGATGAGGCTCTGGCCATGCTGGGGCCGGGGAGCAGCGAGGCGTTCATCTTCGACAGAGTGCGCCGGGAGGTGTCGCTCATCGGCACGTCTCGCGCACCCGGTTCAGAGGGCGATGCAGCGTGATCGTCCGGCGGGGTCCCGCGGTCACAGGCGGCCGGTCGACTCCCAGAGCCTGATGAGCTTCAACGCAAGATGGAGAGTGCTGCGCGCGACGCCGTCGTCGAGCGCCTCTCTGACCACCTCGGGCAGACGCTCGAGCCGGTAGTAGAGCGTAGTCCGATGGACGAACAGGATGCGGCATGCCGCGACGACGTTCGCACCCACGTCGAGATACGTCTCGACGGTCACCCGCTGGCTGTCGTCTCGTTGGGAGTAGAGCGCATGCGCGGCGGGCGAGATGATCCGGAGTGCTGCCGGATCGGCTGACGCCGAGGCGAGCAGCCGCCATCCGCCGAGAGCGCTCGAGTCGACCGAGGGGTGGAACTGCGGGAGGGCGGCCGCGAGAGAGGCGGCGATGACGGCCTCATCGGCGGCGCTGCGCAGGTCCGACGCGCCCTGCGCAGGGGACGCGGTGCCGATTCCGAGAATGCGGATGCCGCGTCTCGCCGCCTCGTCGAGGAGGAGGTCGGTGAGGCCGTTGTCGGACGGCTGTCCCACGAGCAGGACGACACCGCGCTCCAGCCCGATGAAATGAGCCGGCACGGGCCGGAGGTGCGTCAGGTGGCGTCCGAAGGCGATGCGGTCGACATCGCTCACCGTCGCATCGATGAGGACGGCTCGAGCGACCGTGCCGGGGCCCGGCCGGAGCCACCGCTGCTGGACGGCGTGCGCGAAGGCGCCGCGACGCACGGACTCGTCGGCGTGCAGCAGATCGACCAGGATCGACTCTCGATCGACACGCGACGAGCCAGGGGCCCTGCGCAGGGCGATACGGGTGAGGGCGACGGCCGCATCGATCGCCTCGAAATCGCTCGCCGTGAGCTGCGGCCCATCTCCGAGGTCGATCTCGATGACGGCGACCGGGACACCGTCGTCATGCACCGGAACGGAGAGGAGCGAGGCGGATGCCTGAGGTGATGCGGACAGCCCGCCGTCGGACGCCGCCGGACCGAACTCGTGCACGACCACTCGGCGGTGCAGGGATGCTGCGAGTTGGAGGGCGATCTCCGACAGCGCCGTCGAGGCTGCGGGGGTCGTCGTATCGCTGATCGTCATGGGTCGCTCCTGTGCGGGGGATGGGCTCACCGTGTCGCTCTGCGTCGATGGATGCGGACGTCACATCCACCGAACTCGAGTACGCCCCATAGAAGCGTCTTCCGAGCAGCCGCACCAGGCGGAAAGCAGGCAGAAGTGAGGAACGACCGTCTTCGACTCCTGTCGCATGGTCGTGAGTCTGACGGTTCATAGATTCGTATTCAGCGGACGAAGGGACACGAGGTGACGCGATGATGAGCAGCAGCACGGTCGTCCTCGTGCACGGAGCCTTCCTCGACGCATCCGGTTGGTGGCCGGTCGTGCTCCGCCTGCTCGACGGCGGACACCGGGTGCTCGCTCCTCCGGTGACCGGCCGCAGCTTCCGCGGCGACTGCGACTACATCCGCACGATCGTCGAGCACGTCGACGGAGAGGTGCTGCTCGTCGGACACGGGTATGGCGCGGCCGTCATCACGGTCGTCGGCGAGGCGGCCAACGTCTCAGGGCTGCTCTTCATCGCGGGCTATGCGCTGGAACGGGGCGAGAGCATCGCCGAGATGCGAGACCTCTTCGCGCCGGCAGAGGCATCCGCGCATCTCGTGGCCACCGTGTTCCCGGGTGAAGACGGCGCACGGCGAACGGAGCTGACCGTCGCACCCGACCAGTTCGCGCGCCTTCTCGCGCAGGGCCTTCCCGCCGACGAATCGGGAGTCCTCGCGGTCTCACAGCGCCCGTTCTCCGACTCCGTGTTCGCCGAGCGGGCGTCCGGCGCGGGCTGGAGCGTGACGCCGAGCTGGGGCGTCGTGGCGACTCACGACCGTCTCATCAGCCCGCACCTCCAGCGCTTCGGATATCGGCGAGCGGGATGTCGAGCGGTGAGGGAGCTGGACGCACCGCACCTGGTCACGCAGACGCACGCCGCGGAGATCGTGCGGTTCATCGACAGCATCCTCGACGAGATCGAGACCCGTGGCTGAGCAGCAGGGGAATGCTGTCGACCCCCGCCCCGGTTGGACGGCGGGGTTCGCGCCGCTCGCCGTCCCGATCTTCCGCCTGGTGTGGCTGGCATCGATCGTCAGCAACATCGGCAGCTGGATGCAGACCGTCGGCGCTCAATGGCTCCTGGTGCAGGACGACAGCTCGCCGCTGCTCGTCGCGCTCGTGCAGACGGCATCGGCAGCGCCCGTGCTCCTGTTCGCGATCCCGGCCGGCGTCATCGGCGAGTTCCTCAACCGTCGGCGCGTCCTTCTCTGGTCGCAGACGGTCCAACTCGCCGTCGTGCTGGGTCTCACGTATCTGACCGCGGTCGGCCAGACGACCACGACCATCCTGCTGGCGTCGACGTTCGTGCTGGGGACGGTCTCGGCCATCCAGCTGCCGGCATTCCAGGCACTCGTGCCGGACATCGTGCCACCGAAGCTCCTGATCGATGCGGCGAGCCTCTCCTCGATCGGCGTGAACATCGCCCGCGCGGTGGGACCGGCGATCGCCGGCCTCGTGGTCGCCCAGTTCGGCGTCGCGGCGGTCTTCCTGCTCAATGCGCTCTCCTTCCTGGTGTTCCTGGGCGTGCTGCTCTTCTGGAAGACCTACAGTCCGCCGGTGGCTCGGCCCGAGCCCTTCGTCGATGCGACGCGGGCCGGCATCCGCTACATCCGCCACTCGCGGATCGTCCGCCGCATCCTGCTGCGGCTCGCCGTCTTCCTGATACCGGCGAACGCGCTCTGGGCGCTGCTGCCGACCATCGCCAAGAACTCGCTCGGGTTCTCTGCGAGTGGCTACGGCCTTCTGCTGGCAGCGCTGGGAGCAGGATCGATCGTCGGTGCGTTCGTGCTTCCGTGGGCGCGGCGCGTCGCAGCGGTCAACGGTGTGGTGCTGACCTCGTCCGTGGTCTTCGGGGCGGGACTCGTGGTCCTCGTGACCTCGCCGACCCTGTGGATCACCTTTCCGGCGCTCGTGGCGACCGGTCTCGCCTGGATCGGGGTGATCGCGACCATCAACGGCACGGTGCAGGCGTTCCTGCCCGTCTGGGTGCGTACGCGCGGCCTGTCGTTCTACCAGCTCGTCCTCTTCGGCTGCACGGCCGCCGGGTCTGCGGGCGCGGGCGTGCTCGCGTCCGTGTGGGATCCCGGGCTCGTGGTCATCGGGGCCGGGATCCTCTGCGGCCTGGGCGGACTCTCCCTGCTCGTGTGGCCCATGCCGGCGACGAGCGGCATCGGCCGCGGCATCGTGGAGGTGCCGGGGGTCGAGGACCGGCCCCGCCCGGACGGTGCTGACGACGCGCCCGTTCTGGTGGTCATCCGGTATCGCATTCGGTCGAGCGGAGACAGGAGTTCCTCGACACGATGACCGGCGTGCAGCAGACCCGTCTGCGGACGGGGGCGCGGGGGTGGCAGGTGTACGTCGACGCCGACGACCCGGGGTCGGTCATCGAGGCGTACTCCGTCGGCTCGTGGCGCGAGCACGTGAGTCAACACGAAGGTCGCACCACCGAGTTCGACGCCCAGCAGATCGCCCGTGCGCGCGCGATGAGCACCCAGGAGCTCGAGGTGACGCACCTGCTCGCCATCCCCCTGCCTCACCACCGCGGCGTCGAGAAGCGCCGCACCCGCGACAAGAGACGGAGCATCCCGCATGGAACGTGACGACAACCCCACCACTCACCCCGAGATCCCGTCGCTGGGCGACCCCGATCTGCCGCAGGAGGGGGAGGTGAACATCGCCGACCGCCCGCAGAGCAACACGATGACCGGTCCGCAGAACGAGGTCATCGAGTCGCAGTTCCCGAACCAGATGCACGCGCCGGCGACGGACATCAGCACGCAGCCGTTCTTCTGGTCCTCCTTCAACATCTCACCCCGCCGGGTGCAGCGCGGCGGCTGGGCGCGGGAGCTCACGAAGCAGGACTTCCACATCTCCGACGAGATCGCCGGGGTCAACATGTACCTCGAGCCGGGCGGCATCCGCGAACTGCACTGGCACCAGACCGCCGAATGGGCGGTCATGACCCGCGGCAAGGCGCGCGTGACGACTCTCAGCAGATCGGGTCTGCCCGCGGTGGAGGATGTCGAAGAGGGCGACCTGTGGTTCTTCCCGGCGGGCACCCCGCACTCCCTGCAGGGTCTCGGGCCGGACGGGGCGGAGTTCGTGCTGGCGTTCGACGACGGCGACCAGTCCGAGTCGAACACACTGCTGCTGACCGACTGGTTCGCACACACCCCACCCGAGGTCCTCGCGAAGAACTTCGGCGTCGCGCAGTCGGTCTTCTCCGACATCCCGCTGCACAACCTCTGGATCTTCCCCGGCGAAGAGCCACCCGCGCTCGACATCGACCAGGCCGCCGCGGGCGTGGAATGGGGCATGGAACCGGTCATCTTCCGACTGTCGCGCTCGAAGCCGCTGTATGAGAACACCGGCGGATCCATCCAGATCGCCGACTCGACCAACTACGCATACTCGAACACGGTCGCCGCCGCGCTGGTGACCGTGGAGCCGGGGTCGATGCGCGAACTGCATTGGCACCCGAACGCCGACGAATGGCAGTACTACCTGCGCGGCTCCGCCCGCATGACCGTGTTCAACACCGGCCCGCATGCGAACACGACCGACTTCCGCGCCGGTGACGTGGGGGTGGTGCGGAAGAACTTCGGGCACTACATCGAGAACACCGGTGACGACGTGCTGCAGTTCCTCGAGGTGTTCCGCACCGACAAGTACGAGGAGATCTCGCTCGCGAACTGGCTCTCCCACGTGCCCCCGCAGCTCGTCTCCGCCCATCTGAACATCGACCCCGCGGTGCTGGCGACGTTCCCCCGAGGAGCACAGGGCATCACACCACTGCGCTGATCAGCGCCCTCCGAGCGCGATCAGCGTTGAGCGCCTTCGGCGAGGTATCGGTGGATGAGGGTGACGGCCATCGCGCCCTCGCCGACGGCGGATGCGACGCGCTTGACGGAGTTCGCACGGACGTCGCCGGCCGCGAAGATCCCGGGCACGGATGTCTCGAGGTAGTAGGGCGAGCGATCCAGCGGCCACTTCTGCAGGTCGTCGGCGGAGAGGTCCACGCCGGTGAGCAGGAACCCGCGACTGTCGAGCTGCACATCCGTCGTCGCCGCCCACTCGGTGTTGGGAGCCCCGCCGATGCAGACGAACAGGTGGGTCGCGGGCACGCGTGTGGTCCTGCCAGCCTGGTCGAGGGTGATCTCCCGCAGATGCTCGTCTCCGTCGACCGCGACGACGCGGGAGTGGACGAGGATGGTGACGTTGCTCTGCGCGGCGAGCCGGTCGAGCAGATAGGCCGACATGGTCGACGAGAGCGAGGGGCCGCGGACGACGACAGTGACGTGCGCCGCGTGGGCCGCGAGGTTCATGGCCGCCTGTCCTGCGGAGTTGGCGCCGCCGACGACGTACACGTGCTGACCGATGCAGGCGGAGGCTTCGCTGGTGCCCGCGCCGTAGTAGATGCCGGCACCGCGGAAGCCCTGCTCGCCGTCGAGGCCGAGTCTGCGCCACTGCACGCCGGTGGCGCAGAGCGCCGCGCGTGCATGGATCTCCGACCCGTCGGCGAGCCGAGCCCGCACGTCGTGGTCCCTGAACGTGCGGGCGATGCCGTACCTCATGACGATGAGTTCGGCGCCGAAGGAGAGCGCCTGCCGGCGGGCGCGCTCGGCGAGCTCCGCCCCGGAGATCCCCCCGGGGAAACCGAGGTAGTTCTCGATGAGGCTGCTGAAACCGGCCTGCCCGCCGACGGCGTCGCGCTCTACGACGGCGACGCTGAGACCCTCGGATGCCGCGTAGACGGCGGCCGAGAGTCCGGCGGGTCCTGCTCCGTAGATGATGAGGTCGTACGTCGACTGCGCCGGAGGCTTCACCCAGCCGAGAGCCGCAGCGACCTGCTCGGGATTCGGGTCCTCCAACACGGCGCCTTCGGGAAGGACGACCAGCGGTAGCCGCCTGCCGGTCAGGTCGATTCCTGCCGCCGCGGCGGCACCTCGGGGAACCATGATCGGCAGGAACGGAACCTCGCTGCGGGTCAGATAGTCGCGCAACGCGAAAGCCTGCGGCCCGTCGGCGTCGGCGATGAGACGCAGGGGCGACCGCTGGTCGGGTGCCTCGGTCACGCGTCGCCTGCGAGCTGCTCCTGCCAGTCCGCAGGCACGCGCTCAGCCGGGCCGGGGGTGGTCTGCGACCGCGGATGGCTGTGCGGGGGAGCGAGGGCGGGACCGTCGAAGGCTGTCTCGGTGCCGAAGTCCCAGAACCAGTCCTCACCGGGCTCGAAGCTCTGGATCACTCGATGGCCGCTCGTGTGCGCGTGCTTCGTCGCATGCTTGTGCAAGGAGTCGTCGCAGCATCCGATGTGCCCGCAGTAGGCGCACCGGCGCAGATGCAGCCACCACGATCCGATCGCCTCGCAGTCCAGACACCCCGGGCCGGAGGGGGGAACGTCCGCCCGGATGAAGTCGCTGACGTCGCTCATGGGTGCATCTCCTGTCGTCGGTATGCCGTCGGGGTCATGATGTCGGGATTCCGTGTCGTACTCAAGGGTGCCCGCGGGAGTCCTCATGTTCCTTCGACACCCGTCGAAGCCGTGCTCGTCGACATCCTCTAGGTTCGGGGAGGTGAGCACCTCTTCCTCCCGCCGGGTCCCGATCGAATCGCAGAAGGTCGATGCGCCGCTGACGTCCAGCGCGACGTTCCTCGTGTTGCAGATCGCTGACGGAGCGGATGCCGCGTCGACCGCGCGCGACGCGATCGCCGGTATCGACGACCTCGTGAAGAACGTCGGATTCCGTGATCTCGACGCGATGCTGTCGTGCACGGTCGGCATCGGAGCCGCGGCGTGGCCGCGCCTCACCGCGCGCCGGGTTCCGGCGGAGCTGCACCCCTTCGCACCGGTCGTCGGCCCGGTGCACACCGCGCCGGGCACGCCCGGGGATCTCCTCTTCCATATCCGTGCGAACCGCCAGGATCTCGTGTTCGAGTTAGAGCGCCAGTTGCTCGACGTGCTGGGCGACGCTGTGACCGTGGTCGACGAGACCTCGGGATTCCGGTATTTCGACGTGCGCGACCTGCTCGGCTTCGTCGACGGGACCGCGAACCCGGTGGGGAACGCCGTCGCCGAGTCGACGCTGGTGGGCGCAGAGGACGGTGATCACGTCGGGGGCAGCTACGTCGTCGTCCAGCGATATCTGCACGACCTCGGTCAGTGGCAGGCGCTGACGACCGAGCAGCAGGAGGCCGTGATCGGCCGCAAGAAGGCCGACAATGTCGAGCTCGACGATGCGGCCGTCGGGCAGAAGTCCCACAAGACCCTCGCCACGATCGTGGTCGACGGTGTCGAGCACGACATCCTTCGTGACAACATGCCTTTCGGCAGCCCGGGCTCGTCGTCCTTCGGCACCTACTTCATCGGATACTCGCGCTACCTGTGGGTCATCGAGAAGATGCTCGAGAACATGTTCATCGGTGACCCGCCCGGCGCCTACGACCGACTCCTTGACTTCTCCCGCGCCACGACCGGCAGCACCTTCTTCGCGCCGTCCGCGGACTTCCTCAGCGGGCTCGCCGACGAGCCGATGCCCGTGCAGCGCATCTGACGGCAGACGAGCGGACAAGAGTCACCTCCCATCTCGCGCCGCACGCGCGTAGCGTTGATATGAGGGAAGACTCTTCTACGGAGCCGCTCAGCCGCCGATCCTCATCGAGGACCGAGCGTTGGCTCACCTCAAGATCGTCGTCACGACGAAGCTGCGCCGCAACGAGAGCTTCACCCTGTCGTGGATCCACAAGGACGGCGAGGTCCCCGGTCGATCGACCATCTGGCTGCATCCATCGATCCCGCTGCGCTTCGTGTTCGACGAGACGGAGGCGCCGACGCTGAACCGTCGGTGGATCGAGGAGCTCTCTCAGACACTCAGCAGCACGGGCGGCGTCTGCCTGACTGCGGAGATCATCGATCCCACCGAAGGCGGCGAATCGGAACGCGCAGGCAGAGGGCGGTGACCGACTCGCTCACAGGGTGAGGCGGCGGTCGACGATCTGCTGCGCGACATCGTGCAGTCGCCCACCGACAAAGCGCGCGTGTCGTCGAAGGATGGTGAAGGCATCGTCGATGGAGACGCTGCGCTGAAACGACAGCGCGCCCTTCGCCTGCTCGATCAGGATCCTGCTGTCGAGCGCGTGCTGAAGCTGCGCGGTGCGGTCGGCGTGCGCGCGGAGCGTGCGATGCTGCACCAGACCGATCGTGGCGAACTCGCCGAGTGCCTGAGCGACGGCCGCATCCTGGTCGGTGAGCACGCCGACCCTGTCGAAGAAGAGGTTCAGCGCACCGAGGTGCTGATCGCGAAGCGAGAGCGGCACCGCGTAGCCAGCGCGAAGGCCGCGTCGCACCGCGAGAGGAGCGAACTCGGGCCAGCGATCGGCGCTCGCCCGCAGATCGGGTGTCTCCACCACGCGCCCGGACCGGAAGCTGTCGAGGCAGGGGCACTGCTCGATGCCGAGCTCTGCCTCCTCCACATCGCTCGCGCGCTCACTCGTCGAGCCCAGCACGTGGAGTTGTCCTCCGACATCGGCCAGGACGATGCCGGCGTCGACCGGAGGGGTGAAGTGCGTCGCGGCCTCGACGAGAAGGTCCACGGTGTCGATGACGTCATAGTCCGGATCCAGAGCGTCAGCCAGGCGGCGGAAGACAGCGGTCAGGTCGTTCGGCGAGTGCGGGTCGCGGATCACATCGAACGGCATTCGGATGCGATCCTCAACTCACGCCCACGGCATGGCCCTGCTCTGCGCCCACGTTCTCGGGTTCGTGAACCAGATACAGTCCGGACGGCGCATTCGCGGTGAACGCGAGCGCGTCGATCCAGTGCCGATTGAGCTCGGGGACTTTGCCGCCGGTGTACTTGAAGACGAGGTTGCAGCCGGGGTGCATCCAGACCGAACTCCGACCTCCGCCGATGCTGGCGTCCTCCTTCCAGGTGAAGAGGAACGGCTCGCCGCGGCGCAGCTTCGTCGTCATCACGACCTGCAGATGATGGAGCGCGCGGTCGTCGATCTCCACCTTCTGATTTCCCTCGTAGACGAACTTGCCCATGATGGGACGTCCCTTCGTAGATCTCCTTCTGTGCCAGAACTACAGGGGTGGGGTGCCCCCCGCAAGGCCCTTGCAGACCGATCGAGAGTGTTCCTGCGCCGTTCGCAGGCGTCTCGGTCGGACGCCTTTTACACCCGAGACCTCGATTTCGGCAAGGGTGCTGGAACGGCTTTCTCACCCCGTTAGACCAGTGCTCACCAATCCAGCGGATCGGTCGACGAAGTCGTCCGATCCGAGACGACCCCGCACGAAGGAGCACTGATGTCGGACACTTATGGCACGACGAGCCTGAGCGGCTCAGACGCGCATCACGAGCAGGATTCTGGGAAGGCGGAGGCTGCCAAGAACGAGGCGGCCGGTCTTGCCGACACGGCCGGCACTCAGGCGAAGGACCTGATGGGCACCGCCAAGGAAGAGGCGGCGAGCGTCGTCGGCGAGGCCAAGACGCAGGCGAAGGACCTGTACGCGCAGACCACCCGTGAGCTGAAGGAGCAGGCGCACACGCAGCAGCAGCGCCTCGCCGGTGGGCTTCGGTCGGTCAGCGACGAACTCGGTTCGATGGCTGCGAACTCGGAAGGCAGCGGTGTCGCGAGCGATCTGGTGCAGCAGGTCGCCGGGCGACTGTCGGGCGCGGCGAGCTGGCTCGGGGACCGCGATCCGGCCTCCGTGCTCACGGAGGTGAAGCGGTATGCGAGACGCAAGCCCGGAACCTTCATCCTCGGGGCGGCGATCGTCGGCGTCGCTGTCGGCAGGCTCACCCGAGCGCTGGCCTCGAACTCGAGCGAGGTCGCCAACTGCAGGCGGGCATCGCCGCAGAGCGGGAGATCCGCCTTCCTCCGAGGGACACACGCAAGAGCGACAAGGCCGCAGAGAAGGAGCGGCAGGACATCGACGAGGCCCGCCGCATCCGCGAGCATGCCGATGCAGAATCGGGGCACCGCGAATCCGACGGGTCCGACCGTCGATGACCGATCAGCGTGCGGTCGGCGGAAGCTTGTCCACGCCGTGCCGGTTCGGCTTGTCGGGCTCCGCGGCGGTATCGGGAGACACGTGTGCGGGTCCGGTCGGCCCCGCTTCGGACGTCGGATAGTGCGGCTCGTCGATCTCGACGGCCTTGTCTCGCTCGTCGAGAGGAGGCAGATGGTCGAGCGGTTGCTTGATGTCGTCTGGGTGGCTCATGCCTACAGGCTCCGCCACCGGTGACGTGGGCGACCAGGGGCTTGTCATCGAAAGGATGATGTGGTGGGCGACTGCTCTCCGGTGAGGCGTAGGGTCGATTCCATGCACGCCCGGCCACTTCTCGTCTATGACGGCGATTGCGCGTTCTGCACCACGTGGGTGCAACGACTCGAACGCTGGCTCGGCAGGTTTCCCGAGGCTCAGCCGTGGCAATGGCTCGACCTCGATGAAATCGGACTGAGTTCCGCGGATGTCACCCGCTACGCGTGGCTGCTGGTCGGCGCGCGTCGGATGCGCGGACATGCTGCCTTCGCAGGATTGCTCCGCATGCAGCGATCCCGGCTGCTGCGCTTCGCCGGCGTGCTCCTCGTCACGCCCCCGTTCTCCTGGGTCGCTGCGCTGGGCTATTCGCTGATCGCGCGCTTCCGACACCGTCTTCCCGGCGGCACGGCCGCCTGTGCGCTTCCGCGGGCCTGAGACAGCACCCGACGATCCTCCGGTTGTCAACGCCCCTTCACCCGGGCGGGCGCTCACCTAGCATCGCCGGATGGGACGCCTCAGGTATGACAGCACACTCGACCCGATCGTCATCGACGATGTGACGCTCGCGCACATGAAGATCGTCGTCGGCACGAAGCTCAGGCGGCAGGAGAGCTTCATGATGTCCTGGATCCCGGGAGACGATTCCCGCGACGGCCGACTGACCGCATGGATTCATCCGAGCATTCCGCTCGTCCTGGCGTTCGACAGCGTCGAGCCGATTCACGTGGATGCCGAGCGCGTGTCACGGATGATGAACAGCCTCAACGCTCACGGAGAACTGCTGATCGAGGATATGTAGGCCGCTCACACCACTCACATCGGGATCCCGTCGGCTTCCAAGAGAGGCGAAGTTCGGGCCGCGCAGTCCGAAGAATGAACCGCATGAACCCATCGCCTCATGCGCTTGCCGCCCACCCCTCCTCCGACATGAGACTCGCACGGACCCTCCGGAGCATCGACTACCCCGCGACCAAGGACGATCTGCTGAGGATCGCCGTCGTCGATCATCTCGAGGTCGCGACCATCGACGCCATCCACGAGCTGCCCGCCCGCGACTATCACGGAGTCGCCGAGGTGCTGAAGACGCTCGATGGCGCCTGACTGACCCGCGGGCACCGCGCAGGGTGAGGGCGAACTTGTCAATACCCTGCGATAGCGCCCGCTGTCTTCCTAACCTGGCACCATGTCCGACCTCACCGGCGCGCCACTGACGCTCACGTGGCCGCACGAATCCGATACATCGTCGCCGTCGCGACTCACCATGCACGCGCCGCAGGGAGGTGCATGATGGGCAGATTCATCTATGAGGGCTCGATCAGGATCGAGATCGAGGATCGCGCGCTCAGTCACCTGCAGCTCGTGATCACCGCGAAGCTCCGACGAGCCGAGCCCTTCAACTTCAGCTGGCGCGAGGATCAGAGCATCGGGGGAGGCCGCACCACCGTCTGGCTGCACCCGGGGAGTGCGCTGGTCTATCGGTTCCTCGGCAGCAGGCAGCCATCGATCAACCGGCGGTGGGTCGATGCGCTCGCATTCACCGCGAATGCCCCGACCGGGCTGTACCTGGTCGCAGAGCCGGATGAGCTGTCATCGGGGGAGAAGCTCGGAGTGCCCGCCGACCTGTAGCCGCCAGCTGCCGCGATCCTCGGTGTGAAAACGGGGCGTGCTTACGGGCATCGCCGCATCCTGATGACGATCCGAGAGCGGAGAGATCGGCACGAGAATCGCCACGTCTCGTCACGCTGACTCCGGTAACCTCATGCGCATGGCCACCGCAACGACGCAGACCCCGAAACGCGAGGCCTTCGGCTCGCGCAACGTCTTCATCCTCTCTGCGATCGGCTCTGCCGTCGGGCTGGGGAACATCTGGAGATTCCCCTACGTGGCGTACGAAGGCGGAGGCGGGGCGTTCCTCATCCCGTATCTGTGTGCGCTTCTCACTGCCGGAATCCCGCTCCTTTTCTTCGACTACGCGATCGGCCACCGGTTCCGCGGCTCCGCGCCGTTGGCCTTCCGACGGATGCACCGCAGGGCCGAGCCGCTCGGCTGGTGGCAGGTGCTCATCTGCGTGGTGATCGCGGTCTACTACGCGGTGATCATCGCGTGGGCTGCGATGTACACCTGGTTCTCGGCGCAGCTGACCTGGGGGCCGGGCAACGAGAACGACTTCTTCTTCATCGACTTCCTCCGCTCGGCCGATGTCGCCGAGGTGGGCATCTCGACGGACTTCGTGCCGCAGGTCGGCCTCCCGCTCGTGGCGGTCTGGCTGATCGTCATCGTCATCATGGCGCTGGGTGTGAAGCGCGGGATCGGTCGGGCGAACATGATCCTGATGCCTCTGCTCACGGTGATGTTCGCGATCCTCGTGGTGCAGTCGCTGTTCCTGCCGGGCGCCATGGACGGGCTGAACGCCTTCTTCACCCCCAACTGGGAAGCGCTCGGCGACCCGGCCGTCTGGGCATCGGCCTACGGCCACATCTTCTTCTCGCTGTCGGTGGCCTTCGGCATCATGGTGACCTACTCGTCGTACCTGAAGCGCAAGACCGACCTCACCGGTTCCGGTCTGGTCGTGGCGTTCGCGAACTCCGGCTTCGAGATCCTCGCGGGAATCGGCGTGTTCGCGGCCCTCGGCTTCATGGCGCAGGCACAGGGGACCGAGGTGGCCGGTGTCGCGTCGTCGGGAATCGGCCTGGCCTTCATCGCCTTCCCCACGATCGTCTCTCAGGCGGCAGGCGGCTCGATCATCGGCGTCCTCTTCTTCGGAGCGCTGGTCTTCGCGGGGGTGACCTCGCTCATCTCGATCCTCGAGGTGATCGTCGCGGCGCTGCAGGACAAGCTGGGCTGGGCGCGCATCCGCACGACGCTCACGGTGTCCATCCCGCTCGCGATCGTCTCGTTGGCACTGTTCTCGACGACCACCGCGCTGTCCGTGCTCGATACCGCTGACGCCTTCGTCAATGCCTTCGGCATCATGGCCGTCGCACTGGTCGCGGTGATCGTGGTCGCATGGCTGCTGCACAAGCTGCCGGCACTCGTCGACCACCTCGATCGTCGGTCGAGCTTCCGGGTCGGGCGAGTGTGGATGCTGCTCGTCGGCGCGCTCGCGCCCCTCGTGCTCGGGTACCTGCTCGTCACCGAGCTGATCTCGAAGACCTCCGAGCCGTACGGCGGCTATCCGGGATGGTTCCTCGCCGTCTTCGGATGGGGCATGGTCATCGCGCTCGTCGTGATCGCACTGCTGCTCTCGGCGCTGCCATGGAGCGGCCGCTCCCACGCCAAGGATGATCCCGAGTACGACGAGTTCCTCACCGAGGAAGACTACGAACCGGATGCCGAGACCTCGTCGATCCCGCTGATCGCGACCTCGGAACCGCACGCGACGGAGAAGGGAGCGGGCGCATGACCACGACAGCGGTCGTCATGATGATCATCGCGATGGTCACGATCTGGG
Source organism: Microbacterium sp. Bi98 (assembly GCF_918698045.1). Taxonomy (NCBI): domain Bacteria; kingdom Bacillati; phylum Actinomycetota; class Actinomycetes; order Micrococcales; family Microbacteriaceae; genus Microbacterium; species Microbacterium sp. Bi98. The sequence continues at coordinate 296,747 of NZ_CAKKLK010000003.1, forward strand.
GCGGCCTCATCGCCGCCGTCGTGAACCTCGCTCGTCACCCCGAGGCAGCGGATTCGGAGCCGGCGCCGCCCGTCGAGCTCTGACCGTCTTACCTGCACGGGGAGCGGGAATCAACCCGCTCCCCACGTTCCTCGATCCTGACTACTTTCTCTTCCAGAAGCACTGTCGACGGAAGAGGAGCCCATGAGCAGGACGCGGCCGAGATTCGATATCGACGAGTGGAGCATCGGTGCCGACGGCATCGACGTCGAGAACCTCGCCCATGAGGAGTCCGTCTTCGGCCTCTCGAACGGTCATGTGGGCTGGCGGGGGAACCTCGACGAAGGCGACCCGCGCGGCGTCGCGGGAAGCTATCTGAACGGCCTCTTCGAAGAGCACCCGATGCCGTATGCCGAAGATGGATACGGCTACCCCGAGTGCGGGCAGAGCGTGATCAACGCGGCCAACGGCCAGCTCATCCGGCTGATCGTCGGGGACGAGCCGTTCGATGTCCGTCGTGGATCGCTCACGTCGCACACCCGTCGACTCGACTTCCGCGCGGGAACTCTCGAACGCGAGGTCGAGTGGACCAGTCCGACCGGCCAGCGGGTGCGGATCCGGTCGACGAGGATCGTCTCCTTCGCGCACCGCTCCGTCGCAGCGGTGCACTACCGTGTGCAGGCGCTCGGCGGTCCGGCGGACGTCACCGTCATCTCCGAACTGCTGGCGAACGAGCCGCTGCCGATCACGCACGACGACCCCCGGGTGCAGGAGCTGCTGAGCGAGCCGCTCGAGGGGGTGGCCTCGGCCGCCGGCGCGGGTGCCGCCACCCTCGTGCACCGCACGAGGAAGAGCGGGCTCACGACCGCTGTCGCGATGGACCATCGCGTGAGCGGTTCTCCCCGGAACGAGCCGAGCGTCGAGACGGATGTCGATGCGACGGGCGACCGTGCGCGTACCACGGTGCGCGCATCCCTGGCTGCCGGAGAGACGCTCGAGATCGTCAAGCTCGTCGGTCATGAGTTCTCGTCCGACCTCTCGACCGCCGCCCTGCGGGACCGGGCCGAGACGGCGGTCGGCGACGCGCTGCGGGCCGGATGGGACGCACTGGTCGCCGATCAACGGGCACGGCTGGACGACTTCTGGGAGTGCGCCGACGTGCGGGTCGACGGACCGGCACGGCTGCAGCAGGCCGTGCGCTTCGCGCTCTTCCAGGTGTTCCAGGCCTCCACCCGCATGGAATTGCGATCCGTTCCGGGCAAGGGGCTGACCGGCTCCGGATACGAGGGGCACACCTTCTGGGACTTCGAGGCGTTCGTGCTCCCCGTCCTCACCTCGACCCTCCCGCACGCCGCCGAGCAGGCGCTGCGATGGCGACATTCCGTACTCGACCGCGCTCGTGACAGGGCGGCGCAACTGCATCTGCAGGGTGCCGCGTTGCCGTGGCGAACCATCGACGGCAGAGAGTCGTCGGGGTACTGGCCTGCCAGCACGGCCGCGTTCCACATCAACGCCGATGTGGCCGGAGCGGTTCTGCACTACGTGCGGGCGACGGGCGATGCCGACTTCGAACGGGAGGCCGGCCTCGAGATCCTGGTCGAGACCGCTCGCCTCTGGGCCTCGCTCGGTCGGTGGGACCCGCACGGCGGCTTCCACATCGACGGCGTCACGGGGCCGGACGAGTACTCGGCCATCGCGAACGACAACGTCTTCACGAACCTGGCGGCTCAGAAGAACCTTCGAGGGGCGGCGGCCGCTGCCCGACGGCATCCGGAGGTCGCGTCGGAGCTCGAGGTCGTAGACGACGAGATCGCGAGGTGGGAACTCGCTGCCGCGGCGATGACGGTGCCCTTCGATGACGAACGGGGCGTGCACCCGCAGTCCGCCGGCTACACCGACCTCGAACGGTGGAACTTCGAGTCGACGGCGCCGGACGAATACCTGCTGCACGACCACTTCCCGTACTTCGACCTCTACCGCAAGCAGGTCGTGAAGCAGGCCGATCTGGTGCTCGCCCTGTTCTTCTCGCATGAGTCGTTCACCGCGGAGCAGAAGGAGCGTGCGTTCGAGTATTACGAGGCGATCACCGTGCGGGACTCATCGCTGTCGGCGGCGGCGCAGGCCGTGGTCGCCGCAGAGGTCGGTCACCTGGATCTCGCGCTCGACTACCTCGCCGAGGTCGCGACTCTCGATCTCGACGACCTTCATGGCAACACCGGTCAGGGGCTTCATGTCGCCGCTCTCGCGGGGGTCTGGACGGCCATCACCGCGGGCTTCGGCGGGATGCGCGACAGCGACAGCGGCCTGCGGTTCTGCCCGCGTCTTCCGTCCGAGATCGACGGGCTCGAGTTCGGGGTGCGCATCCACGGCTGCATCCTGCGTGTCGATGTCCGCCAGGCGGAGGCCACCTATCGGCTCGCCTCAGGCGACCCGGTCACCATCACCCACTACGACGAGCAGGTGACGCTCGACGCCGGACATCCCGTCACCAGAGGGATTCCACCACTGCAGTCGCGGGGGCCGCAGCCCCGGCAGCCTCGAGGACGAGCGCCCCGACCGGCGCTCGAGGCGTTCAGCGCCTGAGGTGGCAGAGAGAGGAGACAGTCCTGTCGGATCGAACCATCGGTCGCGCATCGATGCGAATCGCGTTCTGGTCATGGACGCTCCTCATCGTGGTCGGGCTGGCGACCATGATCGCCCTGCCTGTGATGGGGAGGTGAACGAGATGCGTCGCTTCGTCAGAGACGGGGGACTCAGCCTCGTCTTCCTCGCGATCTTCGCGCTCAGCCTGATCGGGCAGTCGATCGCGGGACACGCCTACAACAACCAGGAGCTGGCTCGGCACGGTCAGCCGCCCACTCCGTATCTGGAGTTCATCACCTCCTCCGACTTCCTCGTCGATGTGGCGGAGAACTGGCAGTCGGAGTTCCTGCAGTTCTTCCTCTTCATCCTCGCGACCATCTGGTCATCCAGCGAGGATCACCTGAATCCAAGAAGCCGGGCGACGAGGGAGTGGGGTCGGACGCCGATCAACTCGTCGGAGAGCACGTCTTCATGAGAGGAGAAGTTAGACGCGCGGGGTGAAACCGGCCCGGGGCTTGTCACCGACCGGTTGTTGTGCAACTCTCGGACTTCGTAGGTGCCTCCATCGCGCGGCCAGTCCGGTGGCGGTATCGTGAAGACCACTATGAGTGAGTCGTTCGACGATGCGCTGAGTGATCTGGAGCGCTCCGGTCGTCAGCTGGACGCCCTCAGTGTCTTCTTCGTCGATCGGTTCCCGGTCACCGGTGCCGCGGTCTCGACGGTGGGGGACGTGCTCGGGAGCGAGACGATCTCCGCGTCCGACGACGTGGCGGCACGCCTGGATGAGCTCCAGTTCGACCTCGGTGAAGGCCCGTGCTGGGAGGCCATGCGCACCTCTGCCGCTGTCCTCGAGCCCGACTTCCGGCACCGCGGCGTCTCCCGGTGGCCCGCCTTCGCCTCGGCTGTGGAGGACGGCGCGGAGGTCGCGTCGATGTTCGCCTTCCCGCTGTCGGTCGGCGAGATCAAGATGGGGGCGGTCGACCTCTACTCGACAGCACCCGTGGCGCTCACTCCGAGCGAGTGCACGCAGGCGCGCGCCATGGCGGATGTGGTGAGCCGGCATGTGCTGAGGGACGCGCTGTCGGACTTCGCGGACAACGACGCGCAGACGGGCATCTACTCTCGACGAACCGTGCACCAGGCGACCGGCATCGTTCTCGCGCAACTCGACATCGGTCCGGACGACGCGCTGCTCATGCTTCAGGCGCGGGCGTTCTCGACCGGGCAGCGCGTCATGGAGGTCGCGCAGGCGGTAGTCGACGGTACTCTCCGCTTCTCGCGCACGTCAGGCGGCATCGAGGCGGGGTCATGACCGCGCCCACGCGCGAAGCTCGGTTGCTGGAGCTCTTCGCCACCCTCGCCGACACGATGGTCGACGACTACGACGTCGTGGATCTGCTGCAGACACTCGTGGATGCGTGCCAGGAGCTGCTGGATGCGAGCGACGCCGGAATCCTTCTCGCCGACCCCTCCGGTGAACTCGAACTCGTCGCATCCACGAGCGAGGCGACCGAGCTCGTCGAGGTGATCCAGCTCGCCGCAGAGGCGGGACCCTGCATCGAGTGCTTCCTGACGGGGACAGCGGTGTCGGTTCCCGACATCGCCGCCGGTTCAGAGAAGTGGCCGGTCTTCCGCCAGGCGGCGTTGGAGAACGGCTTCGCGTCGATCGAGGCGATACCGATGCGGCTGCGGAACACGACGATCGGCACCCTCAACCTGCTCCGATCCGATACCGGGTCGCCGCCCCCTGAAGACCTCTCCGCGGCGCGAGCGTTCGCCGATGTGGCAACGATCGGGATCCTGCACGAGCGCAGCCTCCGAGAGCAGGAATCGCTGTCGTCGCAACTGCAGACCGCACTGAACAGCCGGGTGATGATCGAGCAGGCCAAGGGTGTTGTCTCGTTCACGGCGGGGGTGCCGATCCCCGATGCCTTCACGCTCATGCGCGCCTTCGCCCGTGATCGCGGCCTGCGTCTGAGCGAGGTGGCTGAACGCATCGTGCGGCGGGACATCAGGCTTGAATCACCTGAATCCTGAAAGCGCAAGGGGGGTCGACCTCGCACACGATCGGGCCTAGCGTGAAATCGCTGCCCCGGCCCCGGTAGCGGAAATGCAACCGTCGAGAGTTCCGGGAGTGATCATGAAGTCCCTCATCACCCAGGTCGGCACCTACCTGACGGGTGACGCGACCGCAGACGCGGTGCTGGAGTACTGGAAGGCCTTGGCGGAGGAGCGGCGCTCGGATGTCGTGGAGATCCCCGTCGTCGGCCCCGCGGGCGCTCGGTCGAGTGTGCGGGTGACGCTCGGTGCCATGCTGCCGATCGCGGTGGCGCACGCGGAGTTGTCGCCGCAGATCGAGGACGATGATGGCGCAGCTGAGGGGATCCGGGCCCGTGCTCTGGCGCTTGTGCCGACGGCGACCACGGCATTCGAGCCTGACGACGTCCGTGAGGTGTTCGACGCCGAATGCGACTCGGGCCCCGTCTGAGCGCCGGTCGCCGACGAGCGAGCTAGTCGCCGTCGGAGGCCCACTCCAGGCGGGACAGAGCCCCGACATCGAGCGAGTACCGCCCGTCGATCTGAATACAGGTCAACAGGGTGTGTCCGCATCCGCGACACAAGAGGATCACGCCGGCCGGATCCAGTTCTGCGACGGCGTCGCCGAGCACGGCCTTGCGATCGCAGCGCGTGCAGGTGGCCCGAGCACCGGTCATGTCCCTGCCGAACACTTCGATCAGGATCCCGCCAGCGGCGTTGCCGTCGACTCTCGTGCGATGGCCGGGGTGGGCAGCGTTCATCAGGCACCTCCGAAACGCTCGGTACGGATGCGGTCGGGCGGATGCCCCGCCGCGACGAGCAGATCGGCGACCGCCTCGACGAAGCCGGTCGGCCCGCAGACGTATACCGAGGGGCGCTGGGCGGCGGGGATGGTCGAGGCCTCGAGCGTCGCGGCATCCACCCTGCCCGCGGGGCGAGCGAAGCCGACCGGTCCCGAGCGGCTGTACGCCCAGTCGACGCTGAAGGCGTCGTCGGCGAGATCGCCCAGTTCGGCCGCGTAGAAAGCGTCGTCCGCGGAACGCACCGCGTACAGGAGCCGCATCGGTGCGGAGCTGGCCGAGCGCGCATGCTCCCGGGCCATCGCGAGGAGCGGCACTATCCCTGACCCGCCCGCGATGAGCTGAACGGGCTCGGGCTGGGCAGGGGTCCACACGAAGTAGGCGCCGATCGGACCGCGGACCTCCAGCTCGTCGCCGGGCCGGACATCCTCGACGAGATACGGAGAGACCTCGCCCTCCGGCACCTCGTCGACGGCCAGCTCGAGCACGTCACCCTCTCCGGACGATGCGAGCGAGTACGACCGCACGGCCTGATAGCCGTCCTCAGCGGTCAAACGCACATCGACGTGCTGTCCGGCGAGATTCCCCGGCCACCCGTCGACCCGGAGGGAGAGCACGCGGCCATGGGGTGTGGCTCGTCGGACCTCGATGACACTGGCGACAAGCCACAGCGACGACGAGGTCACCAGTAACGCTCCTCTTTCCACGGATCGCCGTACATGTTGTATCCGTTCTGCTCCCAGAACCCCGGTTCGTCGTTCTCGAGAAGATCCAGGCCGTGGACCCACTTCGCGGATTTCCAGAAGTAGAGGTGGGGGACGAGAAGCCGGGCGGGGCCGCCGTGCTCTGCCGCGAGCGGCTCGCCCTCGAACTCGAAAGCGATCCACGCCTTGCCGCCGGTCAGGTCGGCGCGGGGAACATTCGTCGTGTACCCGCCGTAGGAGAAGACCCGCGTGAAGTCGCCGTCTCCGGCATCCTGCAGCAGATGATCGAGCGAGACTCCGCGCCACTGCGTGCCCAGCTTCGACCACCGCGTCACGCAGTGGATGTCGGTGGTGATCGTATCGATCGGCAGTGCCTGCAGCTCATCCCACGACCAGGTGCGGCGAATGCCGTCGAGCCCGACGACCGCGAACTCCCAGGTGTCGGTCGCGACTCGGGGTGTCGGTCCGGCCGAGAGCACCGGGAAGTCCTCGGTGAGGTACTGACCCGGGGGGAGCCGGTCATCCGACTCGCGTCGCCGGGCGCCGAAGCCGCGGGAGATCACAGCCATGATCGCCTTCTTTCGTTGGTCCCACTCATTCCACCCGATTGAACGGGCGGACGCCTCCTGCAGGTGTCGAACGCGGCACGCGCGGGTCGCCCCGATTCTAGGACCGTGGGGCGCGGTGTCGCACCATTCGAGGGCGGAGAGCGCCGGACGGCGTCTCCGCCCTCGAGAGGTCAGACGACCTCGGCAGCCGCCTCGACGATGAACTGGATGACGTCCTGGGGGAGGGCGCGCATCACGAGGTGCGGTGCGTCGAGTTCGATGACGCGACGGAAGTTGCCGCGGGTGTAGCCGAAGCGCTCGACGTCCGGGTTGATGGTGTGGTCGGCAGCGGACACGATGCCGAAGGCAGGCTTGGTCTTCCATGCAGCGACCGGTGCGGCCTCGCTGAACGCAAGGGCTGCGAGGGGGCGCTGTGCCACGGCGAGGACCTCGGAGATGGCGGGGTCGATGCCGGCAGCGAAGACCTGCGGGAAAGCCTCGACCTTGACCGAGACGTCCGTGCCGTCCTCAGCGCCGGGGTTCGGGAACGGAGTGTAGACGAGGTTGGCGGCCAGCTCGGAGCCGGGGAACCCGCCCTGCAGCTGGCCGAGGCTCTCGCCTTCTTCGAGTGCGTAGCCCGAGAGGTAGACCAGCCCCACGACGTTGTCCGCAGCACCGGCGACCGTGATCACTGCGCCACCGTACGAGTGGCCGACCAGGAGGACGGACCCCTCGATCTTCTCGACGACAGAGCGGATGTACGCCGAGTCGCCGAGCAGACTGCGGTTGGGGACGGCGGGGACGACGACCTCATGGCCGAGATCGAGAAGACCGCGAGTCGCGGTACTTGCCGGGGATGTGCATGTTCCACGCCTGGAACTGGTACTGCATGGCGACCGTGATCTCGCCGTACTGGCCGCCCAGGACCTCCTGGAGCTTTCGGGCGTAGACGGCATCCGGGGCTTCGGGGATGGCGGTGAACTGAAGTTCCTGACGATGGAAGAACATGGCTGCCTTTCTGGTCGGATCGTGATGGGTGCCCATGAGACCGGTTCTCGCTGCGACGGAATAAGGGCTTCACAGACCGCCGGGCGACGGGGATAATCCGCGAACCGGGTCCGGAGAACTGAACGACTCGAGGATCGAGTTCCGCGTTTTCTGCTCATAAACGTGTTGTTCATGCTAGCTTCACTCGTAAAACAGTTGTTCTAGCCACGGAGTCACATTGCTGAGTAGTTCTGCTGTTTCCGCTGATTCCACTCAGCCCCCGGAAGCCCCCGCTTCGCCCGAGAAACTCGCACGCGACAACATGCCGCTCGCCACCTTCCTGGCTGTGGAGAAGGCGCGGTCGGCGACGCACGTCGATCTGGACGACCTTCTCTCCGCCGCCCGCCTGGGCCTCGCCCGCGCGGCCATGTCGTATGACGCCGCGCGGGGCATTCCTTTCGGTGCGTTCGCGAGCAGCCAGATCAACTGGGCGATGCTGTCGGAGATGCGCCGCGCCGACCCCGCCGGCGAGCGAGGACGCGACAAGATCGAGCGCGTGAGAGTCGCCGCCGAGACGGTGCTCGCCCGCTCCGGCCGAGCCGCGAGCACGGCGGAGCTCGCGCGGGAGTCGGGGCTCACCGCCGAGGTCGTCTCGGAGATGATGAAGCTCGACGAGATGGTGCGCACCGCGATCAGCTTCGAGGAGCACTTCGACGCCGAGACCGGCCGACAGGCGGTCGATCTCACCGACAGCGTCATCCTCCCCGAGCACGCCGTCGAGCAGTCCGAGACGCGAGCGATGATGAACCGAGTGGTCGACGCTCTGCCCACGGCGATGCAGCAGGTCGTGCGCGGCATCTATCTCGAAGACCGCATGGTGAAGGACATCGCCGAAGAGCTCGCCGTCAGTCATGCCTATGTGTCGAAGCTGCGCTCGCGTGGTCTCGAACTGATGCGCGAGGCCATGGAGGCCTGGGAGAACGGCACGACGGGTGACCGATCGACCAAGGCCAGGGCCGAGTTCTTCGAGGCGCTCTTCGGGCCCGTCCGCGCCGAGATCCGCGACCGGTCGAGCGAGCTCCTCGCCGCCGTGTGACGCGACCCGTGGACTCTTCCGGATCCGTGGTTACGCCGGCGGCCGATGTCGCGAATGTCGGTTGTGCAGGCCCACGGATGGGCCCGCGTCCAGCCCCATAACCACGGAGGAATACTCATGGGTCTTCAGATCGCAACCAACGTCGGTGCACTCAACGCGTACCGCAACCTCTCTGTCAACCAGAACGACGTCTCGAAGTCGCTCGAGAAGCTCTCGAGCGGTCTGCGCATCAACCGTGCAGCCGATGACGCCGCCGGCCTCGCCATCTCCGAGGGCCTGCGTTCGCAGGTCAACGGTCTGAACGTCGCAGCCCGCAACGCTCAGGACGGCATCTCGGTCATCCAGACCGCAGAAGGCGCGCTCACCGAGGTCCACTCGATCCTGCAGCGTGTCCGCGACCTCGCGGTCCAGGCCGGCAACGACTCGAACAACACCGAGTCGCGCGACGCCATCAAGACCGAGATCGACTCGCTGGGCGAGGAGCTCACCCGCGTCGCCGCCAGCACGAACTTCAACGGGATCAAGCTGCTCGACAGCGCGAACACCCTGACGTTCCAGGTCGGCGCAGGCTCCGAGGCTGCCGAGGACCAGATCGGCGTCACGCTGACCGACTTCTCGGGCCTGGGCGCCACGATCGGCGCTCTGACGGTCGACACCGCGGCCAACGCACTCACCTCGATCGGCGCGATCGATGACGAGATCACGGCCGTCTCGACCGCTCGTGCGGGTCTCGGTGCGGTGCAGAACCGCTTCGAGTCGACGATCAACTCGCTGCAGGTCTCGGCCGAGAACCTCGCCGCAGCGAAGAGCCGCATCGCGGACACCGACATGGCCGCCGAGATGGTCAAGTACACCGCCTCGAACATCCTGCAGCAGGCCGGCACCGCCATGCTCGCTCAGGCGAACCAGTCGGGCCAGGGCGTCCTGCAGCTTCTCCGTTGAGTCGCTGCGCCTGAGGCGCACAGGGCGCCCGGGCGGAGTCACCTCCGCCCGGGCGCCTTCCTGTAGGACACCCTTGACCGCAACGCACGGAAGACGACCGGGATGAAACTCGACGGACTGGTATCAGGGCTCAAGACCGAAGAGCTCATCAAGGCGCTCATGGACGTCTCGGCGATCCCGAAGACGCTCATCACGAACAAGATCACCGACCGCAACTCGGTCATCACCAACCTGCAGTCGCTGAACAAGACGCTGCAGGAGCTCGTCGACAAGGCCAAGACCGCCGCGGGTCCCAGCTCTCTGGCATCCTTCACCGCGTCCTCGTCGTCCGAGACGGTCACGATCACCGCCGGCAGCAAGGCGACCGCATTCTCGACCGCCATCGTGGTGGATGCCGTCGCCACAGCGCACTCCGTCGTCACCGCTGCCGCAGGAGGAACAGCGTGGGGCGGCACCTTCACCCTCGTGGGATCCGACGGCGAAGCCGTCGAGGTCACTCCGCTGGGCACCGGTCCGCAGGACCTCGCGAAGGCGATCAACGCGTCGAAGGCCGGTGTGAGCGCGACCGTCGTGCCCGCGGGAACGGATGCCGACGGCAAGCCGCTCTCGCGCATCCAGCTCACCTCCGCCGAGACGGGCGCGGCTGGTGCCTTCACCCTGAACCGCGGAACCGCGGCGGAGGTCACCGCCGGAACCGCGGTCGATCTCGGTGCCGCCCCCGGCGCCGCACTGCTCACCCAGGGCGCGGATGCCCGCATCCGCCTCTTCGCCGGCACCGACGCCGAGCAGACCCTGAACAGCGCGAGCAACACCATCACCGTCGGAGAGGGCATCGAGGTCACCGTCACGAAGGCCAGTGCCGACCCCGTCACCGTGACCGTCGCACGCGATGCGAAGAAGCAGAGCTCGACGGCGGAGGCGTTCGTCAAGGAGATCGCCGCGCTGCTGGTGCGCATCGACAACGGCTCGAAGGCGACCATCGGCGAGGTCGGCGAGACCACGACCCTCGGCGTCTTCACCGGCGACAGCACGGTGCGAAACCTCCGCGGCGCGCTGGCGACCGCCGTGCAACATCCGATCGACGGCATCTCGCCCTCGACGATCGGCATCACCGTCAGCGACAAGGGCGTGCTCTCGTTCGACGCCGAGAAGTTCGCCGCAGCTCTCGCAGAAGACCCGGAGGGCACGCAGGAGCTGTTCTCGGCGGTCTCGGCGCGGGTGCAGGACGTGACGACCCAGTACTCCGACAAGTACGACGGCCTCCTGACCAAGCGCATCACCGGCCAGGAGGACGAGGTCAAGACGCTCAAGACCCAGGTCGAGCGCTGGGACATCCGGCTCGAACAGCGCCGCGCCACCCTCGAACGCACGTACGCGCAGCTCGAGGTGCAGCTCTCGAAGCTGCAGTCGCAATCGTCGTGGCTGACCAGCCAGCTCGCCGGACTCACCCCGTCGGATTCCTGACCTCGTCCTCGTGACATCGCATCGCATCGGAGCACGTACTCATGGCACTCACCTCACTCGACCGGGCCAAGCAGCAGTATCTGGAGCAGCAGGTGGCCTCCGCCACGCCTGAGCGCCTTCTCGTGTTGCTCTACGACCGCCTCCTGGTCGACATCGAGCGCGCGGACGCCTGCCAGGAAGCGGGGGATTGGGCGGCTGCGGGGAACCACCTCGTGCACGCGCAGCAGATCGTCGCCGAGCTCAACGGCTCGCTCACCGATGAGTGGGACGGCTCCGCAGAGCTGCACGGCGTGTACACCTACCTCACGGGACGCCTGATCTCCGCCAACATCGCTCGAGACCGCGCGGCCACCGCGGAATGCCGAGCTCTCGTCGTGCCGCTCCGCGAAGCGTGGCATGCGGCGGCTGCGGCGGTCTCGTCGACCGCGCAGACCCCCATCACGGCCCTGGCCTGAGCGACCGTGCCCGACACTCTCTCGGCCTGGCTGACGGTGCTCGACCAGTTCGAGCGCGCCCTCGACGCCGCCGACGAGCACCTCGACGAGCAGTCCTTCGAGGCGCCGGACGGCCCCGTCCCCGAGGAGCTGCGCGAGCGTGCCGAAGCCGTGCTCGCGCGGCAGCAGCTCATGATCGGCGGACTCGTCACATCGCGCGCCAATGTGGCTCGCGAGATCGCCGCACTGCGGCGCGTGCCGACCTCCACCCAGAATGTGCCGGCATATCTCGACGTCGAGGGTTGAGCACAGCGGTTACATGGATGCCCGGGTGTCGCGATAGTCGGCACAGAGCACGGATCGCTCGACGATTGGCCAGGGATCGGCCTCTCCACCAACATCCCGGAGTGCCCCCGTGCTCGAATCCGTCACGTCCTCTGCGCTCATCAGCGCGCTCGACGGGCTGGCCCTGCGCCAACGCTCGATCGCCGAGAACATCGCCAACGTCAACACGCCGGGCTACCAGGCCCAGCGCGTGCGGTTCGAGGATGAACTCCGTTCTGCCGTCCAGGGCGGCTCGGGAAGCGTCGCCGCGACGGTCGAGCGGTCGCTCGAGCCGACGAGGCTGAACGGCAACAACGTCAACCTCGACACCGAGACGCTCTCGAACATCGACACCGTGCTGCGTTTCCAGTTCGCGAGTCAGGCGATCGGCGGTCAGGCGGCCTCGATCACCAAGGCGATCGGGCAGGCCTCCGCATGACCTTCGACGCGATCGGCATCGCCGGCACCGGCCTGACCGCGCACCGCAAGTGGCTCGACGCGCTCAGCGACAACATCGCCAACGTGAACACCGCGACACCCGCAGGCCAGGAGGCGTTCCGGGAGAAGTTCGTGACCGTGCAGGCCGGCACCGACAGCCCCGGCGTGTACGTCGCCGGCGTCGTCGAATCCGAGGCCGACGCGAAGCTCGTGTACGACCCCGAGCACCCCTACGCGAACGAGGACGGCTACGTGCAGTACCCGAACGTCGAGCTCGGCGACCAGATGAGCATGCTGATCCTCGCCCAGCGCGGATACGAGGCGAACGCCGCTGTCGTCGACCGGGCGAAGACGACCTACGAGGCAGCGCTGCAGATCGGCCGCAACTGATGTCGGGCATCGAGGCCATCGGCGCCTCCGGTGTCGCGCCGCTCTCGGCGCTCAGCTTCGAGACGGGCGCGGACGCGACCAGCGCTCCTGCCTCCGGCAACGCCTTCGCCACGACGCTCTCGGGGGCGATGGAGAACTTGCAGCAGCTGCAGTCGACGTCGAACGAGCTCGCCGTGCAGGCGGTCACGGGAGACCTGCAGGACATCCATCAGGCGATGATCGCGTCGACGCGCGCCTCGGTGACGCTCGACCTGGTGGTGGCCGTGCGTGACCGCAGCGTCTCGGCGTTCAACGAGATCATGAGGATGCAGGCCTGACGATGCCCAAGATGCTCACGACCTACTACGACCGCGCCAAGCAGGTCGTCTCAGGATTCTCCCTCGCACAGCGCACGATCGCCATCATCGGTGTCGCGCTGCTCGTGATGGGCGCCATCGCCCTCGGCGCGTGGCTCACCAAGCCGCAGATGAGCCCGCTCTTCACCGGCCTGAGCGCCGGCGACGCGTCGGCCGTCGTCGAGCAGCTGAAGTCGGCTGGCGTGAGCTACGAGCTCGCCGAGGGAGGCGCGACGATCCTCGTGCCCGACGACCAGGTCTATCCGCAGCGTCTCGCGGCGGCATCCGCCGGGCTGCCCGGCGACACCAGCGAGGGCTACACCCTGCTCGACGAGATGGGTGTGACGGCGAGTGAATTCCAGCAGTCGGTGACCTACAAGCGTGCCATCGAGGGCGAGCTGGCCAGCACGATCGGCGCGATGGAGGGCATCTCGACGGCGTCGGTGCAGCTGGCGATCCCGGAGGAGAGCGTCTTCGTCTCGGAGCAGCAGAGCCCGACCGCATCCGTGTTCGTGAAGACCCGCAACGGCTCAGGGCTCAGCGACGAGAAGATCGAGGCGATCGTGCACCTCACGAGCGCCGCCGTGCCGGGGATGACGCCGGAGGACGTCGCGGTGACCGATCAGGACGGCCGCGTGCTCTCGGCGGTCGGCACCGGGCTCACCGGGAACTCCTCGAAGCAGGCGACGGAGCATGAGGCCAAGGTCGCGGCATCCGTCAGCAAGATGCTCGAGACGATCGTCGGGCCCGGCAACGCGACGGTGACGGTATCGGCCGATGTCGCGAACTCCACATCCGAGCGCATGGACGAGACGTACTCGGCCCCCGAGGGCGAGCTGAGCGCATCGGAGCAGACCAAGACCGAGACGTACAACGGCGGCGAGGGCGGAGGTGCCGGCGTGCTCGGCCCTGACAACATCGCGGTTCCCAACAGCGCCGAGGGGACCGGCGCCTATGAGTTCGAGGAGACCTCTCGCAACAACGCCGTCAACAAGTCGACGGAGAAGACCATCACCCCCGCCGGAGAGGTGACGCGGCAGACCGTCAGCATCGCGCTCAACCGAGGGACGGTCACCGGAGTGACGGCGAACCAGATCGAATCGCTCGTGGCATCTGCGGCCGGGATCGATGTCGAGCGCGGCGACGAGATCGCCGTCGAGTTCGTCGAGTTCAACCAGGTGGGTGCGACGGCGGCGCAGACAGCGCTGCAGGCGGCGGAGGCAGAGCGCGACGCGCAGTTCCAGCAGGAGCTGCTGCGCTCTGCGATCATCGGCGGCGCGATCCTGCTCGCGGCGATCATCCTGATCGTCTTCCTCATCGTGCGCCGCAAGATGAAGCGTCGGGTGATGTACACCGAAGACGGACCGATCGAGTACTTCGCGACGGTCACCGAGAGCGAGGAGCAGAAGCTCCGCTCGCTCAGAGGGCTGAAGGAGGCCGAGGCGATCATCGCCCCGGCGCCGACCAAGCTGCTGCCGTCCGCGTCGGCCGATCTCGACGATGAGCCCGAGCCCGACAAGGTGCTGGTCGAGCGCCGTCGCCGGGAGATCGACGACCTCGCCAAGCGCGAACCCGACACGATCGCCAGCGCACTGGCCGACCTGATGGATGAGGCGACGGTATGAGCGCGCTGACCGAGCTGCTGGACGCGCAGGCCGACACGGTCGAGGTGTCGGCCGTCGAGGCGCCGGCGCCCGTGGCTGCGCCGGAGATGAGCGGACTGCGCAAGGCCGCGATCGTGCTGATGAACATGGATCGCGCCGCCAGCGCCGAAGTGCTCCGCCACCTCGGCGAGGAGCGGTCCGAGATGCTCGCCGCCGAGCTGACACAGCTCGGGGGAGTGGACGTGGCCTCGACGGCCCGTGCTCTCGGCGAGTTCCGGCGCATCGCCACCGGCGGCTCGGTGCCGTCGCGCGGCGGACAGGAGCTCGCCACCGGACTGCTCGAGACGGCATTCGGCCGCGAGAAGGCGGTCGGGATGGTCGGTCGAGTCATGTCGCAGGGGTCGGTCTCGTTCGACTTCCTCAACGCGGCGGACCCGGCCCAGCTCGCCACGATCATCGAGGGTGAGCTTCCGACCACCGTCGCCGTCGTACTGGCCAATCTCAGAGCCGATCGTGCGGCGGCGGTTCTCGCCGCCCTGCAGGATCCCCTGCGCACGGACGTCGCTCAGGCGATCGCGACGATGGGCACCGCCACGCAGGAGGCGATCTCGATCGTGGCCGACTCGCTGCGCTCGCGCACCGGCGTCTTCGCGATGCGCGACAACCATGAGTCCATCGGAGGCGTGCAGCCTCTCGTCGAGATCATCAACCGCTCGGACACCGCGCTCGAGAAGTCGCTCCTCGCAAGCCTCGAAGGCCGTGATCTCGCCCTGGCCGAGGACATCCGCAGCCGCATGGTCACGTTCGCCGACATCGCGCGCCTCGAGGATCGCGACGTCCAGCGGGTGATGCGCGGTATCGACCTGCGCATGCTCGCCCTCGCGCTGAAGGGCGCGGACGACCAGATCACCGACAAGGTGAAGAGCAACATGACGGAGCGCAACCAGGAGAACCTCGCTGAGGAGACCCGAGTCCTCGGTCCCGTGCGCATGCGTCAGGTCGATGAGGCCAGAGCCGAGATCGTGCGCATCATCCGCGACCTGGAAGCCGCGGAGGAGATCACGATCTCGCGCGAAGACGAGGATGAGCTCATCGAGTGATCCCTCTGACGGCAGGTGAGTCGGCCGATCCGGTTACGGACGCAGCCGGGTGTCGCGATAGTGGGTCTGGAGCACGGATCGCTCGACCTACGGGCCACGGACAGGCCTCGCCCTTCGATTCCGAGGTGTCCGCCGTGCTCGATTCCGCCTTCACGCCACTGGTCGTGCCGCGCGTCGGCGAGACGCCCATGGACCTCCGCGGCGAGGCCGACAGGGCCCGCACCCGTGGCTATGCCGACGGCTTCGCCGAGGGCCGCAGGCTCGCCCTCGACGAGGGAGAGGTGCAGCACGCCGCGCAGCAGCAGCGGATGCACGAACTCCAGGAGCTGTACCTGCATGAGCGCGGCTCGGGTCTGCGCGCGTTGGAGAGCGCGCACGCGGCCCTCGACCGCCGCATCGACGAGCTGAGCATGCTCGCCGCCGATCGCATCGAAGAGCTCGCCGTCGCCCTCGCCACCACGATCCTCGGAGCAGAGCTGTCGGATCCGGCACGTTCGGCGGCGCATGCGCTGCGCCGGGCGCTCACGGAGATGCCGGCGGAGCGCTGGACAGGGGTCGCCTTCAGCGAGCAGGACGTCGCAGTCCTGCAGGACGAGATGTCGTCGATCGACGCGTTGCGCGGCATCCGGATCTCCGCCTCTCCGGCCGTGGACAACGGCGGCGCCATCGTCGAGATCGAGAACGGGGCCGTCGACACGCGCATCACGTCGGCGCTCGCCCGCGCGGCCGCAGCACTCGACGGCGACGAACAGGATGCCGAGGTGATCGTGTGATCACCGCGACGCGGTCGTGGAACCGTGCGCTCCTGGCAGCGCGCCCGGAGCGCTCAGGAACCGTGAAAGCCGTGCGAGGGCTCGGCGTCGAGGTGCTGGGCATCGACGGCGCGGTCGGCGACCGCATCCGCATCGACGCGACCGACGGCCGTGTGGTGGATGCCGAGATCGTCGCCGTCGACGGAGCCGCCGCCCGCTGCATGCCGCTGGGCAGGCTCGACGGGATCACCGCCCGTGCCCGGGTGCGGCACGGAGGAGCGCCGCTGCAGGTGCCGACCGGACGAGCGCTGCTCGGACGCGTCCTCGACGGACTCGGGCGACCGATCGACGGCAAGGGGACGCTCGACCGGGGTGTCGCTCCCGTCTCGCTCGACCACGATGCGCCGAGCGTCATGGATCGCCAGCGCATCGATCGTCAGCTCGGCCTCGGCGTCCGCGTGCTCGACACGATGACGCCGGTGGGTTCGGGGCAACGTCTCGGGCTCTTCGCCGGCTCCGGCGTCGGCAAGTCGTCGCTGATGTCAATGATCGCCCGTGGCTCCACTGCCGATGTGAACGTCATCGCCCTCGTCGGGGAGCGCGGTCGCGAGGTGCGCGAGTTCCTCGAGGACGACCTGGGCCCCGAGGGTCTGGCGCGGTCGGTGGTGGTCGTCGCGACCTCGGATCAGCCCGCGATGGCGCGCCTGCGCTCGGCATTCGTCGCGACCAGGATCGCCGAGGCGTTCCGCGACGACGGCCTCGACGTGGTGCTGATGATGGACTCCCTCACGCGCGTCGCCATGGCGCAGCGCGAGATCGGGCTCAGCGCCGGCGAACCGCCCGCCACCCGCGGGTATCCGCCGTCGACGTTCTCGGTGCTGGCCCGCCTGCTCGAGCGCGCAGGAACCGGACCCGTCGGATCGATCACCGGCCTGTACACGGTGCTCGTCGACGGCGACGACCACAACGAGCCGATCGCGGACGCCGCGAGAGGAATCCTCGACGGCCATGTGGTGCTCGACCGCGCGCTGGCGATCCGCGGACACTTCCCCGCGATCGACGTGCTCGGCTCGGTGTCTCGCGTCGTGTCGAAGATCACCACTCCTGAGCAGCGTCAGGACGCGGTGATGCTGCGCAGCGTCCTGGCGGCTCGTCGCAGCGCGAACGACCTCATCGAGATCGGCGCCTACCGCCAGGGAGCGAACCCGATGGTCGACGCCGCCCTCGCGCACGAAGGCGCGATCTCGCGCTTCCTCACCCAGCGGATGGACGATCTTGCGGCATCCGACGACTCCTGGCAGCGGCTCGCCGCCCTCACCACCGACTTCGGAGGACTCACCCCATGACCTTCCCACTGGCTGGCCTGCTGCGCGTGCGCGGCGCCCAGGAGCGTGTCGCCGCCGAGCAGCTGTCGCGTGCGAGCGCGGAACGGGCGCAGGCCGAGCTCGACGAGCAGACCGCGATCTCGAGCCTCGCCGACATCAGCGCGCAGATCGACGATCCACGAGCGCTGATGGCCATGGCCGCCGCTCGCGCCGCGGGACGCAGCACGCTCAGCGATCTGCAGGCGCTCGTCGAGATGAGGCGCGGCACGGAGTCGGAGGCGAAGTCGGCCCACGTCGAAGCGCGGCGCGACCTGAAGGGACTCGAGCGGCTCGAGAGCACCCACCGCGTGGAGGCGACCAAGGCCGAGCTCGCCGCGGAGCAGTCGGCGCTCGATGAGATCGCTGTGGTCCGCACCGCGCGACGTGAGGGGAGCGCCGCATGACCGGGCTCGCGGCGGTGATCGCCCGCGTCGACGCGATCGAGACGCAGATCGTGTCGCTGGATCCGGCAGGCCGCGCGGCGGCGGCGTCGGCTGCAGCGACCGCGACCGCGGCGACCGCCGAGACATCGGCGGCGAGCGCGACGACGTTCGCTGGAGTCCTCGAAGCGGCGAAGGCGGCGTCGACCCCGGAAGCACCCGCTGCCGGCCAGACCCCCCAGACTGCGGCGGTAGCCGGCACGGGAGCGGGCGGCGACGCGAGCGCTGAGGTCATCTCGGCGCTGCAGACGCTGTTCTCGGCCAATGCCACCGGCGCAGACGGCTCGACGGCGTCGATGCAGAAGATCATCGAGATGCTCCGATGACCGCCGTGGGGCTGCTCGCGACGGTGGCGGGTTCAGGAACCGGCGAAACGGAGACAGGTGGACGATCTTCGGCCGTTTCGGGCTCTCTGTTCGGCGACGCGCTGATCGCCGCTGGACGGGTGCTCGACGGTGCGACGGATCAGGACGCAACGACGCTCACGCCGGACGGACAGGACGCGCCGACTGCCGAGGAAACTGCGGCATCCGACGACGCGAGCGGGGCAGAGGCGCCGATCGCGACCATGATGCACCTCACCGCGCAGTTCGCTCCGGCCGCGGCTGCGGCGGCCCCTGGATCCACGTCGACGCCTGCGCAGAGGACGCCGGATGCGACGACGCTCGATGGGACGACGCTCGTGCAGACGGCGCCGGAGGCGTCGGAGGCAGCGGGGAGCGCCCGCAGCGCTCTCCCCGCTCCCGCCGCAACGTCGGGTGAGGCCCGCCCTGCCGAGCTCCCCACAGGCCCGGCCGCGGCAGCCGTCGAGACGGGCTCGACGGTGACCTCCCCGCCTCTCGGCGTGTCGGCGCCGGAACGGACTCCTGCGCCCGAGATCTCATCGGCATCGGCATCGGCATCGGCATCGGCATCGGCATCGGCGTCGGCGAGCGGCGCTGACGGGGCGCCTCCTGTGGCCGGCGCCCGAGTACGCCCGGAGACCCTGTCGAGCGATGCTCCCCGTGACGCTCCGGTGACGGGTGAGCAGGACCCGGCGGAGGGGGACGCCGACCCGGCGACATCCTCCGCTGCCGCTGCCGCTGCGGCTCCGCGGTCCGAGTCCCCGCGGAACGCGGCACCGTCGACTCCGATCCCGACCACCGTCGGCGTCTCCGCTGCGTCCGTGATGGGCGGCCACGCAGAGCCGCTGCCGGCGAGCGACTCCGTCGACCCACTGCCGGGTCCGCAGCCCGGGTCGCCTTCTATGACTCTCGCTCCGGTCGCATCTCCGGCCGCGGCGACGGCCATGCCCGTGTCCTCGCCCGAAGCGGCCGCGTCGACCAACCGGGCCGTCGCCGCGCAGGTCGCACCCGTGGTGGTGAGCGTCGCGCAGCGCCCGATGGGCACCCATCAGCTCACGATGACGGTGAACCCGGACAGCCTCGGCCCCGTCACCGTGCGCGCGCACATCAGCGCGGCGGGCGAGGTGCAGGTCGAGCTCAGCGGCGCCACCGATGCAGGGCGCGACGCGCTGCGGACCATGCTCGTCGACCTTCGCCGTGATCTCGCCGCGGTGATGCCGCACGCGACTCTCAACGTCTCCCACGGGGCATCGGCGGACACAGCCGGGGACCGCGGCCAGCAGGGCGCGGGCGATGCGTCACCGGAGCAGGGCTCCGGTGACCGCGACGCGCAGCGCGGACGCTCCGACCAGCGCCGCGGGGCCGAGCAGAGCCCCGATCTTTCCCGCATCATCCCGACGACGTCCTCTGCCGCATCCGGTGCAGGGCTCGACATCTTCGCCTGAGAGGACGACCGAATGACTGTCGACGCAGTGACCGCACCGAGCTCCATCCACACGGGAGGGACGACCGATCCCGCAGCCCGCAAGCAGGTGCTCGACGGCGAGGTGTTCCTCAAGCTGCTGGTGACGCAACTGACCCATCAGGACCCCTCGAGCCCGATGGACACGAACGAGATGATCTCGCAGACGACCCAGCTCGCGATGATGGAGCAGCTCACCACGCTCGCCGACAACGGCGCCGAGGCCTTCGCCCTGAACATGCGTCAGGCGGCGAGCGCCCTGATCGGTCAGGAGGCGAGCTACAAGGACGCCGACGGCAAGACCGTCTCGGGCATCGTGACCAAGGTCTCGTTCGACGGACCGATCCCGCAGGTGACCATCGGCGACAAGACGGTCGCGCTCGACGTCATCACCGGAGTCGCGACCGCACCGACCACCCCCGCACCGACCACCCCCGCACCTGTCTCTGAGACACATATGACG
>NZ_CAKKLK010000004.1:0-247909 GCF_918698045.1 Microbacterium sp. Bi98
GGGAGGGGCACTCGCGGCGTGGGGAGGGAGAGACATGCCCGCCAGAACGGCGTGAACACCGAGAAGTGGGTGCCGCCGCCGGTCTTCACCGTCCACGGTTCGTGCAGCAGCGACGCCTGGAACGACGTGACCTCGTGGCCGTCCGCGCGCAGCGCCGCCTTGAGCGCGGTGTCGACCTCGCGTTCGGCGCCCCCGTATCGCCGGTTCCAGAAGACGGCCGTCGCGCCCGAGTCTGCGACGGTCTCGCGGACGATGCGTTCGGCAGGACCTCGACGCAGCGTCAGAGTGGCGCCGAGTTCCCGCAGCGCGTCGTCCAAAGACGCGAGGGAGTGGTGGAGCCACCAGCGTGCGGCTCCGCCGAGCGGTCGGATGCCGGGGGACTCCTCGTCGAGGACGAACAGCACGACCAGTGGTTCACCGCGATCGATCGCCGCCCTGAGCGCCGGATTGTCGGCGAGTCGAAGGTCGTCGCGGAGCCAGACGAGCGAGGGAGAGGCCATGGCTCCATTCTGACGGGGTGGACGGAACGAGTGGGCGGGCTTGCGCTGCCGGCTGCTCAGCGGATACGAGGCACTGCGCGCATCCGCGGTCGAGCCGGCTCAGTCGTCGCCCACAGCGCCCAGACGACGAGAAGAGGCTGGAGGAAGAGTCGTCCCAGACGCCGCGCCTCGGTGTCGAGCCCCGGGGTGGACCGGTGAGTGCGCCACTGGTGCACGTTTCCCGGGAACACGGCGACGAAGAACGCGGCGGTGGCGATTCCGACACGCCGTCTCTCGTTCGGCAGCAGGAGCAGCCCGGCGGCGAGGGCGACCTCCGCGGCGCCCGACGCGATGATGATCGCCTCCTTGTCAAGACGAGTGGCCCGAGTCGCCCAGTCAGGCACGACGACGCGGAAACCGCGGGTGCTCGTGAAGTGGACGATGCCGATCGCACCCAGGGCGAGTGCGAGGATCCAGCGCGCCAGTGGTCTGATCATCCGCTCACGCTACCCCGGCGGAATCGGAGCTCACGGGTGTCGCCCGGGCGCGTCGCGGCAGGTCTGCCCGCCCAAGTGGCGGCCTTTGCCACACTGAGTGCATGACCGTCCTGCGCATCAGCATCCTCTTCGTGCTCGCCGCCGTCGCCGAGATCGGCGGCGCGTGGCTGATCTGGCAGGCCGTGAAGGAGAACCGTGGCTGGGTCTTCGCTGTGCTCGGCGTGATGGCTCTCGGTGCGTACGGGTTCATCGCGGCGCTCCAGCCTGACGCGAACTTCGGACGTGTGCTCGCCTCGTACGGCGGGGTGTTCATCGCCGGATCGCTCGCGTGGGGCATCATCGTCGACGGCTTCAAGCCGACCGTCTGGGACTGGGTCGGCTCGGCGATCGCGCTCGTCGGCGCGGCGATCATCATCCTCGCTCCCACGGCGGCGAACACCGAGTCTGACGTGGCGTCGTAGCGGTCAGCGGCCCCCGGGCATGCGAGTAGCCTAGATCCAGACCCAGATGGAGTGTGCAGTGCCTGAAAATGCTCAGCCGAAAGACGGCTTCGCCCTGTTCTCTGACCGTTCAGTCGTCGCCATGCGCGTCAACGGGACCCTCAAGGACCTCGCCGCGACAGTGACGGATGCCGACGAGGTCGAGCCGGTCACGATCGACAGTTCCGACGGGCTGAACATCCTGCGTCACTCGGCCGCGCACGTGCTCGCGCAGGCGGTGCAGCGGATCAACCCGCAGGCGAACCTGGGCATCGGGCCGCCCATCACCGACGGCTTCTACTACGACTTCGGCGTCGACACCCCGTTCACGCCCGAAGACATCAAGGCCATCACGAAGGAGATGCAGCGCATCGTCCGTGAGGGGCAGCGCTTCGTGCGTCGTGTCGTCACGGACGACGAGGCGCGGGCAGAGCTGGCCGACGAGCCGTTCAAGCTCGAGCTCATCGGTCTCAAGGGCGGCAAGGAAGCCGCCGAGGGCGCCTCCGTCGAGGTCGGCGAGGGCGAGCTGACGATCTACGACAACACGACCCGCGACGGCGAGGTCGTCTGGAAGGACCTCTGCCGCGGGCCGCACCTGCCCAACACCCGCATGATCGGCAACGGCTGGGATCTGACCCGCATCGCCGCCGCGTACTGGCGGGGCAGCGAGAAGAACCCGCAGCTGCAGCGGATCTACGGCACCGCCTGGCCGTCGAAGGACGAGCTGCGTGAGTACCAGCACCGCCTCGAGGAGGCCGCCAAGCGCGACCACCGCCGTCTCGGCAAGGAGCTCGACCTCTTCTCGTTCCCCGAGGAGATCGGTTCGGGTCTGTCGGTCTGGCACCCCCGTGGCGGCATCGTCCGCGGCGAGATGGAGCAGCACGCTCGCAGGCGCCACATCGAGGGCGGCTACACCTACGTGTACACCCCGCACATCTCGAAGGAAGACCTCTTCCTCACCTCGAACCACCTCGTGACGTACAAGGAGGGCATGTACCCGCCGATCGTCATGGACGAGGAGCGCGACGACGAGGGCAACATCACGAAGCAGGGCCAGGACTACTACCTGAAGCCCATGAACTGCCCGATGCACATCCTGATCTACAAGGAGCGCGCGCGCAGCTACCGTGATCTGCCCCTGCGGTTCGCCGAGAACGGCACCGTCTATCGCAACGAGCTCTCCGGTGCGCTGCACGGCCTCACCCGAGTGCGCGGCTTCACTCAGGATGACTCGCACCTGTTCGTCACCCCCGATCAGCTCGAGGGCGAGGTCGCGAAGGTCCTGGAGTTCATCCTGTCGATGCTGCGCGACTTCGGTCTCACCGACTTCGAGCTCGAGCTGTCGATGAAGGATGACGAGAAGTCCAAGTGGATCGGCTCGGACGAGTTCTGGGAATCGTCGACCGATGCTCTCCGCCGGGTCGCCGTGGCATCCGGCCTGAAGCTCACCGAAGTCCCCGGCGAGGCCGCGTTCTACGGACCGAAGATCGACCTCAAGACGCGTGATGCGATCGGCCGCACCTGGCAGCTGTCGACCGTGCAGGTCGACCCGAACCTGCCCGAGCGCTTCGAGCTCGAGTACATGGACAAGCACGGCCAGAAGAAGCGTCCGATCATGATCCACCGTGCGCTGTTCGGCTCGATCGAGCGGTTCTTCGCGATCCTCCTCGAGCACTACGCCGGCGACTTCCCGGTGTGGCTGTCGCCCGTGCAGGTCGTGGGAATCCCCGTCGCCGACGAGTTCGCCGACTACCTGGGCGAGATCGTCCAGACGCTGCGCACGCAGGGCGTGCGCGCCGAGCTCGACGCCTCCGACGACCGGATGCAGAAGAAGATCCGCACGCACACGACCGGCAAGGTCCCGCTGCTGCTGATCGCGGGCGAGAAGGATCGCGACGCGGGCACCGTCTCGTTCCGCTACCGCGACGGCACGCAGGAGAACGGCGTGCCGATCACCGATGCAGTAGCGCGCATCCGCGCAGCGATCGATGCACACACTCTCGTGCAGACAGCAGGGGACCTGGCGTGACGTCCTCGGAGTCGTGGGAGGACGCCGGCGAGTTCGCGGGCGTCCCCGACGAGTTCCAGCGGCTCTGGACGCCGCACCGGATGGCCTACATCCAGGCTGGTCCTGAGCCACTGCGCGAGGAGTGCCCGTTCTGCGAGGCTCCGAAGTTCCCGGATGCCGAGCGGCTGATCGTCGCCCGGGGGGAGACGGCCTATGTGCTGCTCAACCTTTTCCCGTACAACTCCGGACACCTGCTGGTGTGCCCGTACCGCCACATCGGCACCTACGACCAGGCAACACCCGAGGAGGTCGCCGAGATCGGGGCACTGACCCAGATCGGCATGCGCGTGCTCCGCGAGGTCTCGCGCTGCGACGGCTTCAACATCGGGATGAATCAGGGTGCCGTCGCCGGTGCCGGAGTCGACGGCCACCTGCACCAGCACATCGTGCCGCGGTGGACGTCGGACGCCAACTTCTTCCCGATCATCGCGAAGACCAAGGCCCTGCCCCAGCTGCTCGGCGAGGTGCGCGAAGCCGTGGCGAACGCCTGGCCGACGACGGCGTAGGCCACGGCTCGGAATCGCGGGTCAGCGCACCTGGCGTGCCGTGAACTGCATCCGAGGGTTCGCGTAGAACTCCTGCGCTTCGACGAGCTGCAGCTCGCGCGCACCCGACTCGAGGGTCGCGGCGAGCAGGTCGAACACGCTGGACGCGGTGCGCTCGAGCGCCGTCTTCGCGTCACCGGATCCGACATAGTGGGCCGTGAAGAGCGCCGCGGTGACGTCGCCCGAGCCGTTCGCCTTCATCGGAAGCCGAGGCGTCTGCACGATCCAGGCTCCTGCGGCGTCGGCCACGAGCATCTCGATCGTGTCGTCCTCACGGTCCGGCCGCTCGACGCTCGTGACCAGCACCGTGCTCGGTCCCATCGCCATGGCCAGGTCGACCGAGGCCAGGGTGGACTCGAGCGTGTCGGGCTCGGTGCCGGTCAGGAACCCGAGCTCGAACTGGTTCGGGGTGATGATGTCGGCAGCCGGCACGACCTTCTCGCGCAGCAGGATCGGGATGGCCGGGGCGACGAAGCATCCTGACTTCGCGTTGCCCATCACCGGATCGCAGGCGTACACGGCGGCGGGATTGGCGGCCTTGACGCGCGCCACGGCGTCGATGATCACATCGCCGATGCCCTCGCCGCCCTGGTAACCGCTCAGCACCGCGTCGATCTCGCCGAACACGCCGCGCTCCTCGATGCCCGTGATGACCTCGCGCACGTCGTTCGGAGAGATGAGCGGACCGCGCCAGGCGCCGTAGCCGGTGTGATTGGAGAAGTTCACGGTGTAGACCGGCAGAACCTCGACGCCGATGCGCTGCAACGGGAAGACCGCGGCGGAGTTCCCGACATGCCCGTACGCGACGGCGGACTGGATGGAGAGGACCTTCATTCCCCGATCCTTTCTTTCAGAGCGGGAATGCTCCCGCGGCGGTGGGTCATCGTGCGGCCGATACGAGGTCGGCGACGAGTGTCGCAGTGTCGTCTTCGGACAGATCATGCACTGTGAGGCGCAGATGGCGCGACGGATCGGCGCGTTCGTCGAGGGCGAAGTCGTCGCCGGTTCGAGCGAGCCAGCCCCGACGCATGAGGCGTTCGGCGACGATGCGCGCCGGCTTCGGCAACTCGATCCACAGGCTCAGACCGTCGGTGGCGGGGGAGTCGAGGCCATGCTCGCGCAGCCGCGACGCGAAGGCCGCATTGCGTGCCGCGTAGTGCTCGCGGGCGTCGGCGATGCGTGCGAGCACCGACTCGTCGGTCAGCTGAGTGAGGGTGAGACGCTGCAGCAGGTGGCTGACCCAGGTGGTTCCGGGACTCAGACGCATGGCGAGGCGCTCTGCCGTGGTGGCATCCGTCGCCGCGATGGCGAGGCACATGTCCGGCCCGAGGAACTTCGAGACCGAGCGAACCAGCGCGAACCGCCGGTGGTCCGGGCCGATCAGCGATTCGTATGGACGCTGCGACAGCATCGAGAAGTGATCGTCCTCGATGATCAGCACGTACGGATGAGCGGCGAGCACGGCGCGCAGCTCCGCCGCACGAGCGGCCGTGAGACTTGCCCCCGTCGGGTTCTGAGCGCGCGGGGTGCAGATCACCGCTCGCACGCCGGCATCCAAGGCGGCGCGCAGCCCCTCGACCGTCATCCCCTGTTCGTCCACCGGCACGGGAACGGCCCGATACCCGCCGAGTCGGACCGTGTGGATGCTCGCCAGGAAGCAGGGATCCTCGAGTGCGACGGCATCGTCGCGCATCAGCGCCTGCGCGAGCAGTCGCTCGACGGCGTCGACGGCGCCGCTCGTGACGGTGATGCCGAAGTCGAGGTGACCGAGATCATGCGCGATCCATTCGCGCGCCCAGTCCTGCAGCCCCGGGTCGATGACGGGCTCGCCGTAGAGCACCGGACGACCGGCCACCGTGGCCAGCGCAGGCGATGGATCGGGGATCAGTCGAGGGTCCGGGTTGCCGGTCCCGACGTCGCGCAGCACCGTATCGGAGGCGTAGCCCTCCTGGGCCACCGACTCGAGACCGGCGATGACCGTGCCGGCGCGACCTCGGGAGATCACGAGCCCGGCCTGAGCGAGCTGTCGGTATGCGGCGACCGCGGTGTTGCGATTGACTCCGAGGGTCGTGGCGAGCTCCCGCACGGGAGGGAGGGGACTGCCGGCGCGCAGCACACCGCGCTCGCGCAGACCGCGCACGCTGTCGGCGATGTCCGCTGCGGTCGTTCCGGTGATCTGGTCGCTCATGTGTCCTCACCACCGATTCTAGGTCGTTCCGGACAGTGCTACTGTTTGGCCTAGATCAAACGAGACATCGTTCGACACACTCATGCACATCGTGCTTCCCCGACAGGAGCTCTCATGACCGAACAGACCACCACCGGATCCTCGCGCGTCAAGCGCGGTCTCGCCGAGATGCTCAAGGGCGGCGTGATCATGGACGTGGTCACCGCCGATCAGGCCAAGATCGCCGAAGACGCGGGCGCCGTCGCCGTCATGGCGCTCGAGCGGGTTCCCGCCGACATCCGCGCACAGGGCGGTGTCTCGCGCATGAGCGACCCCGACATGATCGACAGCATCATCGCGTCGGTGTCGATCCCCGTCATGGCGAAGGCACGCATCGGCCACTTCGTCGAAGCGCAGGTGCTGCAGGAGCTCGGCGTCGACTACATCGACGAGTCCGAGGTGCTCTCTCCCGCCGACTACGTGAACCACATCGACAAGCACGGCTTCGCTGTGCCCTTCGTCTGCGGTGCCACCAACCTCGGTGAGGCGCTGCGCCGCATCAATGAGGGCGCGGCGATGATCCGCTCCAAGGGTGAGGCCGGCACGGGGGATGTCTCCGAGGCGATGAAGCACATCAGGAAGATCCGTGGCGAGATCGCGGCTCTCACGGCTCTTCCGAAGGACGAGCTGTTCGTCGCGGCGAAAGAGCTGCAGGCGCCGTACGAGCTCGTGGCCGAGATCGCCGAGACCGGCAAGCTCCCCGTCGTGCTGTTCGTCGCGGGTGGCGTCGCGACCCCCGCGGATGCAGCGATGATGATGCAGCTGGGCGCCGACGGCGTCTTCGTGGGCTCGGGCATCTTCAAGTCCGGCAACCCGGCGGAGCGCGCCAAGGCGATCGTCAAGGCGACCACCTTCTTCGATGACGCCAAGGTGATCGCCGAGGTCTCACGCGGACTCGGCGAGGCTATGGTCGGCATCAACGTCTCCGACCTCCCCGCGCCGCACCGCCTGGCCGAGCGTGGCTGGTAGTCCACGGGTCGGCGTCCTCGCGCTGCAGGGCGACGTGCGCGAGCACGCCGCCCTGCTCGCGGGACTCGGAGCCGAGGTGGCGCTGGTGCGCCGCCCGGAGGAGCTTGCGTCTGTCGACGGTCTCGTCATCCCCGGCGGCGAGTCCAGCGTGATCGACAAGCTGTCGCGCACATTCGGGATGCAGGAGCCGATCAGGGACGCGATCGCTGCGGGACTCCCCGTGTACGGGACATGCGCCGGGCTGATCCTTCTCGCCGATGAGGTACTCGACGGCATCGAGGGACAGCAGTCATTCGGCGGCCTGGACATCGCCGTACGCCGAAATGCCTTCGGACGCCAGACGGAGTCCTTCGAGATGGACCTCGACGTTCCGGCGCTCGGTGAGGTGCCCGTGCACGCGACGTTCATCCGAGCTCCGATCGTCGAAGGCGCAGGCGAGCGGGTCGAGGTGGTCGCCTCGCTTCCGGACGGCAGAATCGTCGCCGTGCGGCAGGGGCCACTCGTCGGCACCAGCTTCCACCCCGAGGTCGACGGCGAGACGCGCTTTCACGAGCTGTTCCTCGCGGGAGTCCGGGAGCGCACCTCGCGCCGTTGACGCCATGCCGTGCGACCCGCCACGGACCGGCGCGTGACAGGCGAGGGCCCGAGGTCGGACTATTCTCGTTCGAGTGACTGGATCCAGGGCTGAGGCCGCGTATGCGCGTGCCGTCACCGCATTCAGCACCCCGACACTCGATCTGCTGCACGGTCGGTTCGCCCCGTTCGTGGTCGCGTCGCTCACTCTTCTGTTCACCGCCGACCGGGCGTCTGTCGCGGTCGCGGATGCGCACGCCGAGCTGGGCGAGGTGCTCGACGAACTCCGAGCGGCGGGGTACGACGACGACAGGCGCCTTCCGTCCGGGAGCGGCCGGGACGTGTGCCGGAACTGGGTGCGCCTCGGCTGGCTGATCCAGCAGATCGACGACGACGTCGAGGTCTACCGCCTGTCTGCGCATGCCGTCGCAGCACTCGAGATATCCGGCCGCACCGGCGGAGGGCGCACGCGCGTGTCGAACTCCCGCGTGCGCACCCTCCTCGACGCGGTCGACCACCTGTCGGTGAGCGCGGAAGTCGACCCGGTCCGGCGGCTGGCGCGGCTGTATGACGAACGCGATCTGCTCGACGCAGAGATCGCTCGCATCCAGGAGACCGGGCATGCCGACCCTGCCGACGATGAGGAGCTCCTCGAGGAGGCCGAGAACGTCCTGCACCTGGCACGCGAACTGCCCGCCGATTTCACGCGCGTCGCCGAGTCGCTCAGGTCGATGCAACGCGACGTCGTCGCCCACCTGCGCAGGGACGAGAGACCGACGAGCGAAGTGCTCCGCGAGTATCTGCAGCGCGCCCAGGATGTGATGCAGTCGACACCGGAGGGGCGCGCGTTCGCAGGAGCCCTGCGTCTGATCGGCGACCCCGATCGCATCGATGCCCTCACAGAGCAGCTTCGCGGACTGCTCGGCCGGCCCTTCGCCCGTATGCTCGACGGCGCGCAGCGCGCCGAGCTCGACGCCATCGGTCGACGCGTAGAGCAGGGGGTGGAGGAGGTGCTGGCCGCGCAGCGCCGCGCTTCGCACGTGATCACCGGCCAGGTGAAGACCCACGATCCGCTGCGCGATCGTCAGATCGACGACCTCCTGCGCGACGTCATCGCCGGGCTCCATGGGTGGTCCGGCCCGGCGACGGTCGTCGACCCGGTGCGCAGCATGCCGCTGATCGATCTCGGGCATCTGCGTCAGACCACCAGCGATATCCGCCCGCCGCGTGCACCGGCGCCCCTCGCCGACGCCGATGACGTCGACTTCCTCGATCATGACACGCGCGCCTGGGGCGGTCCGAGATATGCCGAGCTCGAGGAATACGTCGCCGGACTGGGGACGGACTTCGACCTCGCCGATGCCTTCCGGTCGGTGCCCGACGCGGCTCGGCGCCCT
The DNA here is from genome assembly GCF_918698045.1 of Microbacterium sp. Bi98. Taxonomy (NCBI): domain Bacteria; kingdom Bacillati; phylum Actinomycetota; class Actinomycetes; order Micrococcales; family Microbacteriaceae; genus Microbacterium; species Microbacterium sp. Bi98. The sequence goes on from NZ_CAKKLK010000004.1 coordinate 9,235, forward strand.
GTCGATCTGCTCGGTCTGCTCGAGATCGCGCACCGGAACGGCCTCACCGAGGGAGATGGTATCTCGACGGTCGAAGCATTGCGCCCGGACGGCACGAGCAGGCGATTCGCATTCGGCGCCGTGACCGCCCGCAGCACGAAAGAGGATTCAGATGATGAGTGACGACGACCTCACCACAGCCGGCGCGGATGAGGGGTTCATCGCTCCGACGGCGATGGAGGACGACCTCGAGGCGCACTTCCCCGGCGATCGCGGCACGCTCGATCCCGAGATCAGACGCGTGCTCGTGCACCTGCTCCAGCGGCGTTTCATCTCGATGGAGCGCAACCGACGTGAGTGGACGCTGCTGCTCGAGCACCAGCAGGTGATCGAGTCGCGGCTCAACGACATCTACCTGCGTCTGATCATCGATCACGCCAGAGGGTTCGCGTACAAGCAGCAGCTGCGCTCTGACGAGGTCGAGATGCCCGTGCTGCTGAAGGACTCTCCGTACTCGCGCGCCGAGACGCTCGTTCTCGTGCACCTGCGGACCGTCTACCAGCGCGAGTCCGCGTCCGGCGAGGGTTCAGTGCGGATCGACATCGAGGACGTCGAGCAGACCGTGCTGAGCTACTTCGCGGACGTCGACGGCGGAACCGCGAAGCAGCAGCGCGCCATCCGCAGCGCATTGGATCGGCTGGATCGAGAGGGCATCGTGCAGGAGGAGACCAGCGGACGCTACCGGATCACCGCGCTCGTCGAGGTGGTGCTCAGTGCGGAGACGCTCAAGGAGCTGCGGGAGTGGCTGCGATCCCAGGCGGTGGTGGCGCGATGACGATGATGGACACGCTCTTCGGGATGATCCCCGCGAGCTCACGCGGTCAGCAGTGGGTCGCGGAGGAGCTCCAGCTCATCAACTGGGGCGGCTACGACGGCGGTCCCCACCGAGTGCGGTTCTCGCCCGATGCGACCCTGCTGTGCGGCGGATCGGGGTCGGGCAAGTCGACGCTCATGGACGGCTACATCGCGCTGATGATGCCGCACACGACGCCCTTCAACGGCGCGTCCAACGGCGGCGTCACGGGCCGTCCCCGCGGCGACGAGCAGCGGAACATCCTGTCGTACGGGCGCGGCAAGATCGACGAGTCCCGCACCGAGGAGGGGACGAAGCTCCGCGTGCTGCGCGGCGACGGCGAGGACACCTGGAGCGCCGTCTCGATGACGTGGTTGGATCACGACGGCTCGCGCTTCACGGCGGTGCGCGGGTGGTACATCCCCGCGGACGCCCGCACCCTCGAGGACACCACGCGATTGCGGGCCACGATCGACGGCGCCTTCGACCTCTCGCAGCTCGAACGCGCTGCGGTCCAGCGACTCAGTGACGCGTCGGTGCGCGCCGTCGGGCTGGAGCCCGTGGCGACCGACCGCGAGTTCTCGGCTCGACTTCACGCCGTGCTCGGCATCGGCGCGGCCGGTTCGGGGGCGAAGGCGATCAGTCTTCTGGCCCGCATCCAGGCCGGTCAGCAGATCACGACGGTCGACGACCTCTACAAGAAGCTCGTGCTCGAGGAGCCCGAGACGATGGCGACCGCGGACGCGGTGGTCGCTCATTTCGATGAGTTGGAGAGCACCCGGACGCGGATGCTCGTCGCCAAGCAGCAGGTGGCGGCTCTCGAGCCGATCCGCGAGATCTCGCAGCGCATCGCGGCGGCGTCGGCGCGGATGAGCGTCGTGGACGAGGTCGGGGTCTTCTCGGAGCCGACCTCCCTCGCGTCCCTGTGGAGCGCCGAGCGCCGCCTCGATCTGCTGCGCGAGGTGGAGGCGGATCTGCGTGACCGCACCCAGGCGCTGCAGCTGGCCGTCCGCGAGAAGAACGCACTGATCGCCGCCGCCGAGGTCGAGCGGGAGGGGCTGCTCGACGTCCTGCGGCAGTCCGGAGGCGACCGCCTCGAGACCGCTCAGCGCGAGCTGCGGGGTGTCGAGCGCCGACTGGAGGACGTCCAGCGCGAGCGGGCGCGCTTCGACAGCGTCGCCAGGGAGCTCGGCGCCGAGGTGCGCACCGCATCCGATTTCGAGGAACTGCTCGCCCGCGTCGGCCGGGAGCTCCCGCAGAGCGGACTGCGCGGAGCCCGCGCCGCCTTCGCCGATGCAGAGTCGTCACGCCGAGCGGTCGAGAGCGAGCTGAGTCGGGCGCGTGCCGAGCAGGACCGCACCCGTGAGCTCCGCGGGAGCATTCCCGCGCATCTGCATGAGGCGAGAACTCTCCTCGCCCAGGCGGCCGGGCTCACCCCGACGGATCTGCCCTTCGTCGGTGAGCTCATCGAGGTGCGCACCGAGTTCGAGCCCTGGCGGGACGCGTTCAACCTCGCCCTCGGCGGGTTCGCGCGGACATTGCTCGTCGATGTCGCGGACCTCGGGCGGTTCCGTGCGGCCATCGAGTCGGTGCGCATCGCTGAGCGGATCAGCTACGAAGGCGTCCCGACGGGCGTCGCCGAGTCTCGGACGGCGGACCCCCGCACGCTCCCCGGTCGTCTCGATCACCGATCGACGCCGTTCACCGGATGGCTTCAGCAGCGACTCCGTGAGCGGTTCGAGTACGTGTGCGTGGACTCGTCGACCGAGCTCGCCGAGCACCCTCGCGCGCTGACGCTCGCGGGGCAGGTGTCGCACGGAGACCGCGGGTCCCATGGCGGGCATGGCCGGGCGAACATGCTCGGATTCTCGAACGCGCGCCGTCTTCGCGAGCTCGACGAGCAGATCAGCCAGCTCGAGAGCCGCCGCGATGCTGCGACTCAGGCCGCTGCGGACGCCGAGGCCGACCTCGACCGGATCGAGGCGACGTCCAAGGCGCACGCGAAGATCGAGGACCTCACCTGGGATCAGATCGACGTCGAGGCCGTCACGGCGGAGCGCGCGCGATGGGTCGCAGTGGAGGCGGAGGTCACCGACGAGAACCCGAAGATCGCCGAGCTGAAGTCGCAGGCCGAGGAGCTCAGAAGACGGGTCGGCCGTCTGCGCGACGAGAGCTCCCGACTCGGGGGAGACCTCACACTCGCTCAGGACCGTTGGGTGGAGGTCACCGACCAGGTCGACGACTGTCAGCGGATCGTCGATGCGGCTGAGGCGGCCGAGATCGCGCTGGAGGAGCGGCATCGTTCGTTCCTCGACGCGCGCTTCCTCGGAGCAGACGCGGCCGTCAGCGTGACGGCGTCGGAGCGCCTCGCTCACCTCGACGCCGCATTGCGCACGGCCGCGACCAGATTGCTCGAGGATCGCACGTCGGCAGCCGCGGCACACGCCGAGCAGCGTGAGCAGATGCGACGCCTGATGACCGGCTTCCTCGAGCGCTGGGATACGCTCACGATCCTCCCCGACCCCGACGAGTCGGTCGCGGAGTTCGAGAGCATCCTCGTGGCGCTCGAGACCAACGGCCTGCACGAGCTGGAATCCGAATGGCGAGACAGCCTCCTCAAGCTCTCCGGAAACGATCTGACGAGCCTGGATTCGACGCTGGGTCGTGCACTGCGCGAGATCAAGAACCGCATCGACCCGATCAACAGGATCATGGAGGAGCTGCCGTTCTACGACGATGATCACCGTCTTCAGATCACACCGCGCGAGAACCAGTCCGAGGCGCGCAGGCGATTCCGCAAGGAGCTTCGCGAGGTGCGCAGTCTCATCGACGCAGCGGAGACGGATGTCGATCGTGAGAGCGTCTACCGGAGGATGAGCCGTCTCATCGGTCGGATGCGACGCACGGCTCCCGACTTCGCCGAGCTCATCGACGTGCGCAACCATGTGCGGGTGAGCGCGGAGCGGGTCCATGCGACGACCCGGGAGCATGTCGCGCTCTACGACCACATCGGCGAGAAATCGGGTGGAGAGTCGCAGGAGCTGGTCGCCTTCATCGTGGGCGCGGCACTGCGCTACCAGCTCGGCGACGCGGGTGCCGAGCGTCCGAGGTATGCACCCGTGTTCATGGACGAGGCCCTGATCAAGGCGGACGCGCACTTCACGAAGCGTGCGATCGGAGCATGGCGGGGTCTCGGCTTCCAGCTCGTGATCGGTGCGCCGAACGACAAGTACAGCGCCATCGAACCGCATGTCGACGTGGAGTACGACATCCTCAAGGACACGCGCGGCCGCTCGTGGGCACGGCCGAAGGTCGGTCTGCCCGCCGAGTGACACCGGCGATAATGGTCAGCGCGACACGAGAGTTCGGATCGCGCCGACCGTGCGGTCGATGTCGTCCCGGGTCGTCGCCCAGGACGACATCGAGCAGCGCAGCGCAGCGCGACCTCTCCACTCGGCCCCGGTCACAGCGGCGGTGCCCTCCACGAGCACGGCCTCACCCAGCCGTCGCGTCGCCTCATCGGAATCGAGACAGAACATGACCTGCGTGTAGTCGACGTCGTTGAGGATGCGGATGCCGTCGATCGTCGTGAGCCCGTCGGCCATCGCCACCGCGTTCTCGTGCAGCCTGTCGATCAGGTTCGAGATGCCGTCCCGTCCGAGGCTGCGCATCGCCGCCCACGCGGGCACGCCGCGTGCGCGACGGGACAGTTCCGGCGTCACGTCCCACGGGTCCAGACTCGTGTAGATGAGGTAATCGCCACCCGTGCGGAACGCGGCGATGGAGTCCGCAGGGTCGCGGACGATCGCCATGCCGCAGTCGTAGGGCACGTTGAGCGTCTTATGCGCATCTGTCGCCCACGAATCGGCGTCGGACATGCCCGCCGTCAGCGGCTGCAGCGACTCGGAGGCCGCAGCCCAGAGGCCGAATGCGCCGTCGACGTGCACCCAGGCTCCGTGCCGATGGGCTATCGGTATGAGGGCTGCGAAGTCGTCGAATGCGCCGGTGTGCACTTCTCCGGCCTGTAGACAGACGATGGTCGGTCCTGAGCCGTCCGCGAGGACGCTGTCCAGGGCGTCTGGTCGCATGCGCCCCTGCGCGTCGGATTCGACGGCAGTGATGCCGGTGCGTCCGATCCCGAGGAACCGCGCTGCACGGTCGATCGACCCATGGCGGTCGGCACCTACGACGAAGCGCATCTGCGGAGATCCGTGCAGTCCCTTCTCGCTGAGGTTCCAGCCGACTCGAGCGAGAACGGCGTTCCGTGCCGTCGCGAGGCAGGTGAAGTTCGCCATCTGGCCGCCGGTGACGAATCCGACGCTCGCGTCGTCGGGCAGGCCCAGGATGTCGAGCATCCACCGGCCGGCTATGCGCTCCAACGCCACGGTCGTCGGCGTGAGCAGGGCGGATCCCGAATTCTGGTCCCAGGCGGACACGAGCCAGTCGGCGGCGAGGGCAGCGGGATGCGTGCCGCCGATGACGAACCCGAAGAATCGTCCTCCGGGGATCGCGACGAGACCGGGGTCCGCCCGCGACACGATCTCGCCGATCACCTCTTCCGGGTCCATGCCTTCGGCGGGCAGGGGGCCGCCGAAGGCGTCGAGCATCTCGGCGAGGGTCGCCCGCGGCCACACCGGTCTGTCGTCGAGCGACCCGAGGAACTCGAGTGCTGCTCGGTGGGCGGCGTCCAGTCCGCGGATCCTGTCATCGTCGACGCTCTGGTCCATGTGTCAGGACTACACCCACGCCTGACCTCACACCAGAGCGATCACGGGAACAGGAGGCCGCCGCTCCGTGTGCGGCCACAGGCCGCGGGCATGGTTCGATAGAATGGACGATGCCCTGGGCCGTGCCCACGGGCGGATACGACGAGCGGAGAATTATGTCCGGGCATTCCAAGTGGGCCACCACGAAGCACAAGAAGGCCATCATCGACTCCAGGCGCGCCAAGTCCTGGGCCAAGCTCATCAAGAACATCGAGGTCGCGGCCAAGCTCGGCGGAGCCGACCTGCAGGGAAACCCGACGCTGTTCGACGCGGTGCAGAAGGCGAAGAAGACGTCGGTCCCGAAGGACAACATCGATCGCGCAGTGAAGCGCGGCGCGGGCATCGGCGGCGAAGCGGTCGAGTACACCTCGATCATGTACGAGGGGTACGGACCCAACGGCGTCGCGATGATGATCGAATGTCTGACCGACAACAAGAACCGTGCTGCGGCCGAGGTCCGCACTGCTCTCAGCCGCAACGGCGGAACCCTCGCCGACCCGGGCAGCGTCGCCTACAACTTCAGCCGCAAGGGCGTGATCGTGGTCGGCTCCGAGGGGACCACCGAGGATGACGTGATGATGGCCGCGCTCGAAGCGGGGGCCGAAGAGATCGAGCCGCACGCCGAGGGCTTCGAGATCATCACCGAGGCGACGGATCTCGTGACCGTCCGCAGCGCGCTGCAGGAGGCGGGAATCGACTACGAATCCGCCGACGTCGAGTTCGTGCCGAACCTCAAGGTCGAGATCGACGCCGACACCGCTCGCAAGATCTTCCGCCTCATCGATGCACTCGAAGACAGCGAGGACGTGCAGAACGTCTTCACCAACTTCGATCTCACCGCCGAGGTGCAGGCCGAGCTCGAGAACGACGACGCGTAGGCGCGCCGACCGCGTGCCGTCGGACGAGACGCTTAGCCTGGGGGAGTGACCTCCTCCTCGCTTCGCGTGCTCGGCATAGACCCGGGTCTCACCCGGTGCGGCGTGGGGGTCGTCGACGTCGACCGGGCTCGACGAGGGACGCTGGTGCATGTCGGAGTCATCCGCTCGGCGCCCGATCTCCCGATCGGCGAACGACTCGCGATCGTCGCCGCGGGCATCCGAGAAGTGCTGGAGCTCCATCGGCCCGACGCTGTCGCGGTCGAGCGCGTGTTCGCGCAGCAGAACAGTCACACGGTGATGGGCACCGCCCAGGCGAGCGGCGTGGCTCTGCTGCTCGCTGCTGAGGCAGGACTCCCGGCGGCCACGCACACTCCGAGCGAGGTCAAGGCGGCGGTCACCGGCTACGGCTCGGCGGACAAGCGTCAGGTGCAGACCATGATCGCCCGGATCCTGCGCCTGGATGCGCCGCCGCAGCCGCCGGATGCCGCTGACGCCCTCGCGATCGCGCTCTGCCACGCGTGGCGTCGGGGCGCAGCGGGGGTCCCGGGTGTGGATGCGCTCACCCCGGCCCAGAAGGCTTGGGCCGACGCGGAGCGTGTCGCTCGAACATATCTACGATCGGGTGCGTAGGCTGGGCGGATGATCTCCTCGCTGCACGGCGCTGTCCTCCACTCGACCGCCGATCAGGTCATCATCGACGTCGGGGGAGTCGGGTTCTCCGTCTCGGTGCCCGCAGACGTGGCTCACACCGCGACCGTCGGCGAGAAGCTGATGCTGCACACGAGCCTCATCGTGCGCGAGGATGCGCTGTCGCTCTACGGTTTCGCCGACCGCAGCGAGCTGGAGATCTTCGGTCTGCTGATCAGCGTGACCGGCGTCGGGCCGAAGTCGGCGCTGGGGGTGCTGTCGCATCTCACCGTCGACCAGATCGCGGAAGCCGTGACATCGGAGGATGACGCCCCGTTCCGCCGTGTCTCGGGTATCGGCCCCAAGACCGCCAAGCTCATCGTCCTCCAGCTCGCGGGCAAGGTGCATCCGGTGGGCGCGGCGTCGAAGCCCGCCGCGAACGGACCCGTCGACGTCGTCGATCAGGTCGCTGCCGCGCTCGTCGGTCTGGGGTGGTCCGAGAAGGTCGCCGCCGAGGCCGCCGCGCAGACGGCCACGGAGGCCTCTGAGGCCGAGCGGGCAGCCGTCGCACCGCTGCTGCGCCGCACCCTCGCACTGCTGGGGCCGGCGCGTGTCTGACATCCGCGACGCTGCCGAGCCCTCCGACGACACCGAGCTGGCGATCGAGGGAGCCCTGCGACCCACGAGCCTGGGTGAGTTCGTCGGTCAGCAGAAGGTGCGGGGGCAGCTCCAGCTGCTCCTCGATGCCGCACGGATCCAGAATCGCCCGCCCGACCACATCCTGCTCGCGGGCCCGCCCGGGCTCGGCAAGACCACGCTGGCGATGATCGTCGCTCACGAGAGCGAACGTCCGCTGCGCCTCTCGAGCGGACCGGCGATCCAGCACGCCGGCGACCTCGCCGCGCTCCTCTCGAGCCTCGTGCCCGGCGAGGTGCTGTTCATCGACGAGATCCACCGGATGGCGCGGTCGGCGGAGGAGATGCTCTATCTCGCGATGGAGGACTTCCGCATCGACATCATGGTGGGAAAGGGCGCGGGGGCGACCAGCATCCCGCTGGACCTCGCACCGTTCACGCTCGTGGGTGCGACGACGCGCTCGGGTCTGCTGCCGAACCCGCTGCGGGATCGCTTCGGCTTCACCGGTCACCTGGAGTTCTACGAGGAGGCGGAGCTCGAGCGCGTCATCGCACGCTCGGCCCTCATGCTGGGCGTCGATCTGCCGCGGGATTCACTGTCGGAGATCGCCCGTCGCTCGCGCGGCACTCCTCGTATCGCGAACCGCCTGCTGCGTCGAGTGCGCGACTATGCGCTCGTTCACGGCGGCGGCGCGGCCTCCCTGGTCGGGGTCAAGGCGGCGCTGGAGCTCTACGACGTCGACCCCATCGGACTGGACCGCCTCGACAGAGCGGTGCTCGAGGCGCTCGTTCGGCGCTTCCGCGGGGGTCCCGTGGGGCTCAGCACGCTCGCGGTCGCCGTGGGCGAGGAGGCCGAGACGGTCGAGAGCGTCGTCGAGCCCTATCTCGTGCGCATCGGATTCCTGGGTCGCACACCTCGAGGTCGCGTCGCCATGCCGGAGGCCTACAGCCACCTCGGCATCGCGCACCCGGACGGGGCGCTCCGACTTGATGACCTATAATCGCTGAAGACTTCCCCTGATAGAACTGCGCGACCGTCCTGTGGTGCGCGCACCTGAGAAAGGCCCTTTGCCACCATGCCCATGGAAATCCTCCTCTTCGGCCTTCTCGCCGTTCTCGTCGTCTTCATGTTCGTCAACGGACGCAAGCGCCAGAAGCAGATGAAGGCTGAGCAGGAGGAGAAGGCGACCAAGACCGTTCCCGGGGTCAAGGTGCTCCTCCAGGGTGGTATCTACGGCACGATCGTGGCCTACGACCACGACGACCTCGACTCGCCCGCGCTCGTCGAGATCGCTCCCGGCACCGTCATCGAGGTGCACAGCCAGGCGATCCTGCGCATCGTCGAGCCCAAGGACGCGATCGAGACCGACCCGGCAGTGCTCGCCGCCGAGGATGCACCGATCGTGAACGACGTTCCCGTCGTCGACGACGCTCCGGCCCTCGAGACTCCCGAGGAGACCCGTCGCCGCCTCGAGCGCGACGCCGACGACAAGTAGCCTTCGCGCTGCACCACCTCGGCACTCCGGCATCTTAGAAAGCTGATCACACGTGGCCACTTCTTCCCCGGTCCGTCATGCCTGGCGGGTCCTCATGGGCCTGCTCCTGGTGACGGGCGTCCTCTTCGGCATCAACGCGCTCGGCGTCCACGTGTTCGAGAAGAGCTCCTGGACCCCTGAGCTCGCGCTCGACCTGCAGGGCGGCACGCAGATCGTGCTCAGTGCCGAGACCGAGGACGGCGCTGCGCCCTCCCCGGAGCAGCTCGATCAGGCGGCCGCGATCATCCGCCAGCGCGTCGATGCGTCCGGTGTGGCCGAGGCCGACATCACCACCGAGGGCGGCCGCAACATCGTGGTGCAGATCCCGGGTGTCGCAGACGAGCAGACGCGTGCGCGCATCCAGTCCAGCGCGCAGCTGGAGTTCCGCCCGGTGCTCGCCACGACGGCCGGCACCAATCAGTACGTGGGTGAAGACGGCAACGAGACGGCGTATCCGACCCCGGACGACTCGCTGAACGCGACGCCGACGGCCGAGCCGACGGATGCGAGCGACCTCGCCTGGGTGACCGACAGGCTCGCCGCGGAGTTCCAGGCCTACGACTGCGCCAACCCCGAGAACGACCCCTCGAATGCGCCCAAGGACCAGCCGCTCATCGCGTGCGATCCCTCGGGCCAGGCGAAGTACCTCCTCGGTCCGACCGAGCTCACGGGTGACGCCATCACCGACGCATCCGCGGGTCGCGACCCGAAGACGGGCGCGTGGCTCGTCCAGCTGACGATGAACGGCGACGGCGCCGAGGCCTTCGGCGAGGTGAGCACCCGCCTCAACCAGAACCGCCTCGCGGAGCTCTCGCCGCGTGATCAGTTCGCCTTCGTCCTCGACGGATCGGTGATCAGCGCACCGCGCATGAACGGACAGATCCTCGACGGTCGCCCGAGCATCTCGGGAGACTTCAACCAGGAGTCGGCGACGGCCCTTGCCGACCAGCTCAAATTCGGCGCCCTGCCCCTGAGCTTCGAGGTTCAGAGCTCCGACACCATCTCCGCGACCCTGGGCACCCAGCAGCTTCAGATCGGTCTCATCGCGGGCCTCATCGGTCTCGCACTCGTGGCGATCTACTCACTGATCGTCTATCGGGCGCTCGGCTCCGTGATCATCGCGTCCATCGCGGTGATGGCGGTTCTGACGTACATCATCATCTGCATCCTCGCGTGGCGATTGGGCTTCCGCCTGTCGCTCGCCGGCGTCGCGGGCCTCATCGTCTCGATCGGCTTCACCGCCGACTCGTTCATCGTGTACTTCGAGAGGATCCGAGACGAGCTCCGCGACGGAAAGTCGATCACCTCGGCGGTCGAAGACGGCTGGGGCAGAGCGAAGCGCACGATCTACATCTCGAAGTCGATCAACATCCTCGCGGCAGTGGTGCTGTACATCCTCGCGGACTCCACTGTGAAGGGCTTCGCCTTCACTCTGGGGCTCACGACCCTCATCGACGTGTTCATCTTCGTGATCTTCACGCACCCGGTGATGCAGCTGCTCGCCCGCACCAAGTTCTTCGGCGGAGGCCACAAGCTCTCCGGTCTCGATCCCGAATCGCTCGGTGCGGTGTACCGCAGCCGATCGCAGTTCCGTCAGGTGTCGACCGCCACCGCGGGCCGCGGCGCGAAGAACGCCAGAGCCAAGGGCGAAGCCGAGCGCCGTCAGACCATCGCAGAGCGCAAGCGCGCCGAAGCACTAGCCGGTGAGAGAACCACCCGCACCGGAAGCGAGGGGGACGCCTGATGGCTTCCATGAACGAGTTCGGTAACAACCTCTACACGGGAAAGACGTCCTTCCCGTTCGTCGGCAAGCGCCGCCTGTGGTTCATCATCGCGATCGTGCTGGTCGTCGGCTCGGCGCTGGTGCCGCTCATCCGCCCGATCCAGTTCTCGATCGAGTTCACGGGCGGGTCGCAGTTCACCGTGCAGGCGCCCGACAGCTTCGAGCAGGAGACCGCGAAGACCGCGGTGCAGTCGGTCGTACCCGGCGCGGCGACCAAGGTCGTCGTGGTGGGCGGCAACGACATCCGCGTCCAGACCGATCAGATGAGCGCCGCCGAGACGCAGCAGGTCTCCAACGCCCTCGCCGATGCCTACGGCGTCGAGCCCGAGAGCGTGACCTCGTCGTTCATCGGACCGGCGTGGGGTGAGAACGTCACCAAGCAGTCCCTCTGGGGTCTCGCGATCTTCCTCGCACTGACGTTCCTGATCCTCGCGATCTACTTCCGGACGTGGAAGATGTCCGCGGCAGCGATCCTCGGCCTGCTCGACGTCCTCGTCATCACGGTCGGCGTCTACGCCCTGGCCGGGTTCGAGATCTCACCGGCCGCGGTCATCGGATTCCTGACGATCCTCGCCTACTCGCTGTATGACACCACGGTGGTGTTCGACAAGATCAGGGAGAACACCACGGAGGACGGCGAGAACTCGACGCGAACCTTCGGCGAGTCGGTCAACCTCGCGGTGAACCAGACGCTCATCCGATCGATCAACACCTCGGTCGTCGCCGCACTGCCGGTCGGCGCGGTCCTCTTCATCGGAGCCTTCTGGCTGGGCGCCGAGTCCCTCACGGACATCTCGCTCTCGATCTTCGTCGGCATCCTGGTCGCGACCTACTCGACCCTGTTCGTGGCCGCGCCGCTCTACTCGCTCTTCCGCGAGAACGAGCCGCAGATCGCGGCACGAGATGCCAAGATCCGCGAGGCGCGAAGCCTCGCGACCGCAGAGACCCGATAGTCCCCGCTCCGCGGGGCCGCACCCCGTGGAGCACGCGTAAGCTGTTGTGATTCGGAGGTGAGCGGATGGCGGAACCGCAGACGGCGTCGCAGGGCTCCAGCCTGAGACGACTGGTTCCCCGCATCTTCTCCCGCGCGCCCAGGATCAACGACCTCGACAATCTGATCCGCACGGTCCGTGCGAATCACCCGCGAGGCGATCTCGCCGTCATCGAGCGCGCCTACGCCGTGGCCAAGGAGAAGCACACCGGCCAGCAGCGCCAGAGCGGCGAGCCCTACATCACGCACCCGCTCGCCGTCGCGCAGATTCTCGCGGAGATGGGCCTGGGTCCTCGAGCCATCGCTGCGGCGCTGCTGCACGACACCGTCGAAGACACCGGCTATGCGCTCACCGACCTCACGGCGGAGTTCGGCGACGAGGTCGCGATGCTCGTCGACGGCGTCACCAAGCTCGACAAGGTCAAGTACGGCGAGAGCGCCCAGGCCGAGACCGTCCGCAAGATGATCGTCGCGATGTCGAAGGACATCCGCGTCCTGCTGATCAAGCTCGCCGACCGCCTGCACAACGCCCGCACGTGGGGATTCGTCCCGCCCGAGAAGGCTGCGAAGAAGGCCAAGGAGACGCTCGAGATCTACGCGCCTCTGGCCAACCGCCTCGGTATCCAGGCGATCAAGTCCGAGCTCGAGGACCTCTCGTTCGCCGTGCTGCATCCGAAGATCTACAACGAGATCCACAACCTGATCGCCCAGCGCACCCCGCAGCGCGAGAAGTACCTCGCTCAGGTCGTCGAGGAGATCGACGAGGACCTGCGCGATCTGCGCATCCGAGGCAAGGTCGTCGGGCGTCCGAAGCAGCTGTACTCGGTGTACCAGAAGATGGTCGTACGAGGCCGTGAGTTCGACGACATCTACGACCTGATCGGCATCCGCGTGCTGGTCGCGTCGGTGCGCGACTGCTACGCGGTGCTCGGCGCCATCCACGCGCGCTGGACGCCGCTGCCCGGTCGCTTCAAGGACTACATCGCCACCCCGAAGTTCAACCTCTACCAGTCGCTGCACACCACGGTGATCGGACCGTCGGGTCGGACGGTCGAGATCCAGATCCGCACGCACGAGATGCACCAGCAGGCGGAGTACGGCGTCGCCGCGCACTGGATGTACAAAGAGCGGATGAACGGCGGCAAGACCGAGGTCCGCGCCGCCGACAACGACATGGCGTGGCTCGCGCACATCTCGGACTGGCAGGCCGAGACGGCGGATCCCGGCGAGTTCCTCGACTCTCTGCGCTTCGAGATCGGCGCGAAAGAGGTCTACGTCTTCACGCCGAAGGGGCGCGTCGTCGGGCTACCGGCGGGTGCGACGCCGGTCGACTTCGCGTACGCCGTGCACACCGAGATCGGCCACCGCACGATGGGCTCGAAGGTCAACGGGCGCCTCGTGCCGTTGGAATCGGAGCTCAAGAGCGGTGACGTGGTCGAGGTCTTCACCTCGAAGAACCCCGACGCCGGCCCTAGCCAGGATTGGCTCGGCTTCGTCAAGAGCACCCGCGCACGCAACAAGATCCGCGGATGGTTCACGAAGGAGCGTCGCGAAGAGGCGATCGAGCAGGGCAAGGAGGCCATCGCTCGCGCGATGCGCCGCCAGAACATGCCGCTGCAGCGCCTGATGAGCCAGGACTCGTTCGCCGAGGTCGCACATCAGCTCCGCTATGAGGACGTCTCTGCGCTGTATGCCGCCGTGGGCGAAGGTCACGTCTCCACGCAGTCCGTGCTCGAGAAGGTCACCGCGCTGGTCGCGGCGACCGATCCCGCCACAGGTCCGATCGACCTCCCCGGCAGCATGCCGTCGCGGGAGCCACGGGCAGGGGATTCGGGTGTCCTGGTGCGCGGAGCATCGGACATCCTCGTGAAGGTCGCGAAGTGCTGCACTCCGGTTCCCGGAGACGAGATCGTCGGTTTCGTGACGCGTGGTAGCGGCGTGTCCGTGCACCGCACGGACTGCCCGAACGTCAAGGCGCTCGCGAGCGAGGAGGACCGCTTCGTCGAGGTGTCGTGGGCCCCGACGACGAAGAGCGTCTTCCGGGTGCAGATCCAGGTCGAGGCCCTCGACCGTTCGGGGCTGCTCTCGGATGTCACCCGGGTGCTGAGCGAGCATCACGTCAACATCCTGTCGGCGACCGTCAGCACCACCGACGAACGCCTCGCCATCAGCCGCTTCGTCTTCGAGATGGGCGATGCCGTCCACCTCGACCGGGTGCTGAACGCGGTGCGTCGCATCGACGCGGTGTATGACGTGTACCGCGTCACCTCGTCCTGACGAGAATCCTCTCGAGCGCGCCGCGTCCGGCGCGCTTTCCCGGCACGCGGGTCATGCGCTCGAGCTCCCGAAGCGCAGCGGATACGAGATCGGGTTCGGCGTCGGCGAGGAGCACCATCCACCGATGCAGGGATCCGTCGCGGTGGAGTCCGAGAGCGAGATCGACCATGGTGCGCTCCGGCGTCATCACCGGTACGCCGCCGATCACGACGAGATCCGACGGTGGCAACGCTGTGTCATGAAGGATCACTCGTGCGGGCAGTGCGGGGCGGATCCGATGGCTCACTGCGCGCCGGACGTGATGGCGTGCAGGGGGAGTGTCGCCGGCACCGTGGATCCAAGCTGCCGTCGGGCCGGAGGCGGCCGTGTCCGCAGGGACGAGGGGCGCGAGCGCGGCTGCTCTCGCGCTTGCGCTCTCGACGAGATCGGCGGGGATGTACCCCTCGCCCAGATCGACGAGATGCCCGTCGAGCCTCGCCGCGCTGAGTTCGGGGATCGTGAGGCGTTGGCCGGGCAGATACAGGAACGCGGGATGCATCACGCCAGTCTGGCGCGGTGCATCCCGCGTACTGATTCGATCCGGAGATCTGTGGAGAAGGTCAGCCGCCGAGGGCGTTGAGCCAGGTGCGGCGCGCTTCGAGTGCATCCGCCGCGGCCTTGGCGGCCTTCTTGTCTCCCGACTTCTCTGCGGCGGCCAGCTCGGACTCGAGCTTCTCGATCGCCTCGAGCAGCTGCGAGCTCATGTCGTTGGCGCGTGCCTTGGTCTCGGGGTTGTTCTTCTTCCAGTCGACCTCTTCGCGTGCCTTGAGCGCCTGCTCGATCACACGGAGACGATCGTCGAGAGCGCGCTCCTTCTCGCGGGGGAAGATGCGGCCGATCTCATCCCACTGGCGCTGGATGCCGGTGAGCAGCGCGCGGGCGCGCTTGATGTTCGGCTCGTCTGCGACTGCCTTGGCCTCTTCGAGAAGGGCCTGACGCGCTTCGATCTTCGGGGCGGAGTCCGCCTCTTCAGCCGCCGACTGCTCGGCACGAGCGGAGTACAGCGCGTCGCCGGCTGCCTTGAATCGCGCCCAGAGCGCGTCGTCGGCCTTGCGACCAGCGCGACCGGCGGCCTTCCACTCGTCGAGCAGACTGCGATACGCGGGGATGCCGTCGACTCCGCGAGGAGCGAGAGCCTCCGCGCGCTCGACCAGCCGCGTCTTGGCGTCACGAGCGGTCTTGTGGGTGTCGTCGAGCTCGGAGTAGAACGCGCGGCGTGCCTTGTCGACGGTGCCGCGCGCATCACGGAACCGCTTCCAGAGCTGCTGGGACACCCCCTTCGACAGACGAGGGCCGTTCTGCTGCTGCGCCTGCCACGCGTCGAAGAGCTCGCCGAGCTCGGCGGTCACCTGCTTCCACTGCACCTTCGAGAGGTCGCGGGCTGCGATCTCCTCGGCGCGCTCGACGAGAGCCGTGCGCTCGGCGATGGCCTTGTCGACCAGCTCCTTGGCCTGCTGGGCCTCCTGAGCGGTCGCCTCGGAGAGCGAGGAGGTCAGGGTGTTCAGACGCTCACGGAGTCCGGCGAGGTCGCCCACAGCGGCAGCGTCGGTGGCCTCGGTGAGAAGATGACCGGCCTGCTTGACCAGGTCACCCGCAGACGCGCCGCCGGCCTGGTGACGCTGCTCGAGCGTGTGCACCTTGAACGCGATGTCCTCGTACTTACGCACGAAGTAGGCGAGTGCCTCGTCGGGGGTGCCGTCGGGATACTGCCCGACCACGCGCCACTCGTCGCCCTCGCGAACCTCGACCGTGCCGTCTTCGGCGACACGGCCCCACTTCGCTGCCTCGGCACTCGATGCGGAGGTCGCGGGCGATGCTGCGGCTGCGGGAGTCGCTGCAGTGGGCTTGGTCAGCTTTCGCGGCAGCGGCGCTGCCGGGGGAGCGGGAATGGGGGGAGTCGGCTTGGACGGCTCAGACACGGTGATTCTCCTTGCGCGGTAGGGCCCGCGGGAGGCGGAAAGGACGAGCTTCAGCCTAGTACGAGAGCGAGGTTGCAGTGTGGTCGTCGAACCTCACAATGGCCGTTACCGTTCTGTGAGCGAATCGTTCGACGCACGAAACACCGCGCGTCACATGCGGGAAACACCAGGCTCCTATCGTCGCCATCACGACGTCCCCCGGCGATTGGAGCAACATGAGCGAGGTCCTCCTCACACCCCAGGAGATCGTGGTGGTCGGTGCAGGGATGGTCGCGCATCGATTCGTGGAGAGCCTGATCAGCCGGGCCGAGACGCCGATGCATGTGACGGTGATCGGAGACGAGGCCCGTCGACCGTACGATCGGGTCGGACTCACCGGGTTCTTCTCGGGGGCGACTCCCGAGGAGCTCGAACTTGATCGCTCGGTGTTCGACGACTTCCGCGTGCGATTCCTCGCCGACGACAGAGTGCTGCGGATCGATCGCTCGGCCCGCACCGTCACGACGAGGTCGCGCACGAGCATCCCGTACGACACCCTGGTGCTCGCGACCGGCTCCTACGCCGCGAAGGTCGCCGTGGACGGTGCGGACCTGCCCGGCTGCTTCGTCTATCGCACACTCGACGACGTCCAGGGCCTCAAGGACTTCGTCGAGCGGCGAGGACGCATGCTCGGTCGTCCGCTGCGCGGCGCGGTGATCGGCGGAGGGCTCCTCGGGCTCGAGGCCGCCGGCGCTCTGCAGGGAATGGATGTCGACGCCACCGTCGTGCAGTACTCCGATCGCCTGATGTCCGCTCAGCTCGACTCAGCGGGTGGAGGGATGCTCAAGCGTCTGCTCGAAGCGCGTGGCATCTCGGTGCGCACCGGATCGAGAACGACTCGGCTGGACCCGGATGACTCCGGCGCGGTCACGGCGCTCGAGTTCCAGGACGGATCGATCGAACGGGCGGACGTCGTGGTCTTCACCGTCGGCGTGCGTCCCCGGGACGAGCTGGCGCGCAATGCGGAGATGCAGGTGGACCCCCGCGGCGGTGTGATCATCGACGATCGGTGCTCGACGTCCGACCCCCACATCCTGGCGATCGGCGAGGTCGCCAACTTCGACGGTCGCTGCGTCGGACTGGTGGCTCCCGGATACGCCATGGCAGAGGTGGCGGCGACGCGCCTGCTCGGAGGCGATGCGGCGTTCCCCGGCTACGACGACTCCTCCAAGCTGAAGCTCTCGGGTGTCGATGTCGCGAGCTTCGGCGATGCGATGGCCACGACTCCCCATGCGCTCGACGTCGTCTATGCGGATCCTGTCGCCGGTGTCTATAAGAAGCTCGTGCTGTCGGATGACGCTCAGACGCTGCTCGGTGGGATCCTCGTCGGCGATGCGGCGGCCTACGGCGCGCTGCGTCCCCTCGTCGGCGCGAAGCTCGGCGCCGACCCGGCCGCCTACCTGCTGCCGGAAGGCGGGAACGAGGCTCCTGGTGGCGAGCTGCCGGATGAGGCCGTGGTCTGCTCGTGCTCGAATGTGACCGCCGGGCGCATCCGCCGGGCAGTGCACGACGAGGGGTGCACGGACGCCGCCGCGGTGAAGGGCTGCACGAAGGCCGGGGCGACCTGCGGATCCTGCGTGCTGATGGTGAAGAAGGTCGTGGGGCAGGAGCTCACCAAGCTCGGCCAGACCGTGTCGCATGCCCTCTGCGAGCACTTCGATCTCTCGCGCCGCCAGCTCTTCGACGCGGTACGGGTGGCTCAGCTCACGACGTTCAGTGGCATCGTCGAGCGCTTCGGGCGCGGCCGAGGGTGCGACATCTGCAAGCCGGCGATCGCCAGCATCCTCTCGGTGCTCGTGGGCGCGCACGTGCTCGACGGCGAGAACGCCACGCTGCAGGACACCAACGACCACGTGATGGCCAACATGCAGAAGGACGGCACGTACTCCGTCGTCCCGAGGATGGCCGGTGGCGAGGTCACCCCGGAGGGACTGATCGCGATCGGGCAGATCGCGAAGGACTTCGCGCTGTACACGAAGATCACCGGCGGGCAGCGGATCGACATGTTCGGAGCGCGGCTGGAACAGCTTCCGGTGATCTGGCAGCGTCTGGTCGACGCGGGCTTCGAGTCGGGGCAGGCGTACGGCAAGTCGCTGCGCACGGTGAAGTCGTGCGTCGGGTCGACGTGGTGCCGCTATGGCGTCCTCGACGCGGTCGGCATGGCCGTCAAGCTCGAACTGCGCTATCGGGGGCTCCGTGCTCCCCACAAGCTCAAGCTCGGCGTCTCGGGCTGCGCTCGTGAATGCGCGGAGGCGCGGAGCAAGGACGTGGGAGTCATCGCCACCGAGACGGGGTGGAACATGTATGTCGGCGGCAACGGCGGCTTCACGCCGCGGCACGCGCAGCTGCTCGCGTCGGACCTCGACGACGAGGGTCTCATCAGGGCCATCGACCGCTTCTTCATGTACTACATCCGCACCGCCGATCGTCTGCAGCGCACGGCTCCCTGGTGCGAGGAGCTCGAGGGCGGACTCGACGGGCTGCGGAGTGTGATCTTCGACGACAGCCTGGGCATCTGCGCCGACCTCGATGCCTCGATGGCGCAGCACGTCGATCGCTACGAGGACGAATGGGCGGCCACCCTCGCCGACCCCGTGAAGCTCGAACGGTTCCGGTCGTTCGTCAACGCGGCCGATACGGCGGATCCGTCACTCGCCTATGTCTCTGAGCGCGGGCAGATCCGCCCGGCGTCGCCGGAGGAGCGTCGCGCCGGAGGCATCCTGATCGCCGGAACCGCTCTGGAGGTGCGCCGATGACCGTCGCGATGGACTCCACCACGCATGTGCGGGTATGCACGCTCGAGGACCTCGAGGTCGAACGAGGGCGAGCCGCTCTCTTGGACGGACAGCAGGTGGCACTGTTCCTCCTCTCGGACGGCACCGTGCTCGCAGTCGACAATCTCGACCCGTTCAGCGGAGCCAATGTCATCTCCCGCGGGATCGTGGGAAGTCGTGGGGATGTCCCCACGGTCGCATCCCCACTCCACAAGCAGATCTTCGATCTCCGCACCGGCGAGTGCATCGAGACCCACGGCAAGCCCCCCGCAGCACTGCGGGTGTGGCCGGTCGCGATCGACGACGGCGTCGTGTACGTCCGGATGCCGGAGAGCGTCGGATCATGAGGCGGACGCGTGTGGGCAGGGTCGACCTCGTCGGCGGTGGGCCGGGTCCCGCCGACCTCATGACGGTGCGCGCCTATCGCCTGCTGATGGCGGCCGACGTCGTGGTCGCCGATCGCCTCGGTCCGTTCGCGGAGCTCCGGAACGAGCTCCCGTCGCACGTCGAGGTCATCGATGTCGGCAAACGACCGGGTCACCACCCCGTCCCTCAGCACGAGATCGATGCCCTCCTCGTCGAACGCGCCCTCGCCGGCCACCGCGTGGTGCGGCTGAAAGGCGGCGATCCCTTCGTGCTCGGTCGCGGGGGAGAAGAGGTTCTCGCGTGTGAGGCCGCCGGTGTGCCGGTCAGTGTGACCCCGGGCGTCAGCAGCGCGATCTCGGTGCCTCAGGCCGCGGGGATCCCGGTGACCCATCGCGGCGTCGCGTCAGCGGTGCACATCATCAACGGGCACGGCGACCTCACCCCGAGTGCGCTCGCATCTCTGTCCGATCCGACGGTCACCACCGTCGTCCTGATGGGCGTGGCCTCGCTGCCTCGCCTCGCAGCCTCGGCCGCGTCGCACGGGGTGTCCGGCGACATCCCCGTGGCGATCGTCGAGAACGGTCACACCGAACGACAGCGGACCATCCGCAGCACCCTGGCGACGGCGGCGCAGGACGCGGCCGCTGCGCAGGTCGTGAACCCGTCCGTCATCGTGATCGGCGAGGTGGCTCGCGCGGGACTGCTGCTGCCGACGAGGGCGATGATCGCGGAGAGCGCCACATGACGACCGCGCGCACGCTCGACTCGGCGCTGGCCGGATGCACGATCATCGTCGCCGCAGACCGCCGCTCGATCGACCTGGCGACAGCCCTCGAGCGTCGCGGTGCGGTGGTCCATCGCGCGCCGGCGCTGAGCATCGTCACCAACTCCGACGACGCGCAGCTTCTCGCCCGCACCGAGCAGGTGATCGCCGCTCCTCCGGACATCGTGATCGTCACCACGGGCGTCGGGTTTCGCGGATGGATGGATGCCGCGCACGAGCACGGCCTCGACGGACAGCTCGACGCGGCACTGCAGGGCGCGCACTTCGTCGCACGGGGACCCAAGGCGCACGGCGCGATCCAGCAGGCGGGTTTCACGGCTGACTGGGTCGCCGAATCCGAGACGTCGGCCGAGGTCGGCGAGTACCTCCTCGCCTCCGGGGTCGCGGGCAAGCGGATCCTCGTGCAGCATCATGGCGCCGGATCGGACGGCCTCGACGAGTTGCTGGCGGATGCCGGAGCCGAGGTGCTGAGCATCACGGTCTACCGGTGGGGGCCGCCGCCGGATCCTGAGGTGGTGCGGCGTTCGGCATTGCAGGCGGCGGCCGGCGAGGCGGACGCCGTGCTGTTCACCTCGGCACCGGGAGCGGCGTCGTGGATCGCGGTGGCAGAGGAGTCCGGCGCGCTCGAGCGCATCAGGAGACGCGCGGAGTCGGGCCGCCTCCTCCTGGCGTGCGTGGGCCCGATCACGGCCGCGCCGCTGCACGGCGCGAACCTCCGCACCACGATCGCCGACCGGGGGCGACTCGGATCCCTCGCTCGAACGGTCATCGCGCATTTCGGCGGCGGGAGGGCACCGTCACTCCCGACCGACGCGGGTCTGGTCGAGGTACGCAGCGGCGGAGTCCTCGTGGACGGCGTGTTCATCCCGCTCTCGCGGTCGGCTGCCGCCTTGATCGAGGCGCTCGCCTCTGCGGGCGGGCGTGTGCTCTCGCGCGCCGAGCTCGGGGGCGTTCTCCCCGGCGCCGAGCGCAACGGACATGCGGTCGAGGTGGCCGTCGCACGGCTGCGGGAGGCTCTCGGCGGCAACGAACTCGTGCACACGGTGGTGAAACGCGGCTACCGCCTGGCGGTCACCGAGTACTGAGCGAGGTGCGCGCGGGGGAGTGCGGGCAGTGAACGCCCGTGTCCGCCACCCACAGGGACCGTGTTCTATCCGGCGGGGGCCTCAGTGGGTGCAGGCTCCGGCGTCGCGGGGTCTGTCGGCACGGGCGCCTCCGTCGGCTCGACGGTAGGCGAAGGCGAGGGGGCCGGGGGATTCACCTGCGCGTGAACGACCTGGCTCACCACGGCTCCGGCGACGATGAGCAGTCCGGCGACGACGGCGATCGTGTTGTCGCGGGTGCGACGCCGGATCTGACCCTCATGCCACGTCTTGCGGGCGGTGTGCAGACGTGCGCGCTCCACCTCGGTGCGCGACTGCTGCGTGCTCTTCCCGCGTCCGGCCATTGCGTGCTCCCTTACTGGACGTGAATGTGCAACGTCGCCTGAGAGCCTACCGTCGAGATCGCGTCACGCCGTTCCCACCCGAAGTGTCGGTGCCCCGCGTTAGCCTGGACGGATGACCTCCGCCTCCGCACTGCTCTCCGGGCAGACGCCTCTCGCCGTGCGAATGCGCCCCGTGTCGCTCGATGAGGTCGCCGGTCAGAAGCACCTGCTGCGCGCGGGTTCCCCGATCGTCGCACTCGCCGACCCTGCCGCGACATCCCCGGGTGCCGTCTCGATCATCCTGTGGGGTCCGCCCGGCACCGGCAAGACCACTCTGGCGCAGGCGATCGCACGCTCATCGGGCCGCCGGTTCGTCGAGCTCTCCGCGATCACCGCCGGCGTGAAGGACGTGCGCGAGGTCATGCAGGAGGCGATCACCCAGCGCGACCTCTATGGCCAGACGACGATCCTCTTCCTCGATGAGATCCATCGGTTCACCAAGGCGCAGCAGGACGCCCTGCTCCCGGGCGTCGAGAACGGCTGGGTGCTGCTGATCGCGGCGACCACCGAGAATCCCTCGTTCTCGGTGATCTCGCCGTTGATGTCGCGATCGCTGCTCCTCACGCTCCAGCCGCTGACGGATGACGACATCGGGCTCCTGGTCGATCGGGCGGTGACCGATGCGCGCGGACTCAATGGCGCGGTCACCCTGGCCGACGACGCGCGCGCGGCGCTGATCCGGCTGGCGTCGGGCGATGCGCGGCGTGCGCTCACCGGACTCGAGGCGGCAGCGGCCGTAGCCCTCTCGAAGGGGGAAGAAGGCGCGGTGCCCGCCGCGACGGCGGACGACGTCGCTCAGGCCGTCGACAAGGCGCTGCTGCGATACGACCGTCAGGGAGACGAGCACTACGACGTCATCAGCGCGTTCATCAAGTCGATCCGAGGATCCGACCCGGATGCGGCCCTGCACTATCTCGCGCGGATGATCGAGGCGGGGGAGGACCCTCGCTTCATCGCTCGGCGCCTGGTCATCTCGGCCTCCGAGGACGTGGGCCTCGCCGACCCGCAGGCGCTCTCCATCGCGGTCGCGGCCGCGGACGCCGTCGCGTTCATCGGAATGCCGGAGGGGCGGATCCCGCTCGCCGAAGCGACCGTCTATCTGGCCACGACAGCCAAGTCGAATGCGGCGTACGTGGGAATCGACCAGGCGATCGCCGACATCCGCTCCGGGGGGTTCGGACGCGTCCCGCTGCATCTGCGAGACGCGCACTATCCGGGCGCGAAGCGGCTCGGTCACGGCCGGGGATACGTCTACCCGCACGACAGCGAGTTCGGCATCCTGCCGCAGCAGTACCTCCCTGACGAACTGCGCGGAAAGCGGTACTACGAACCCAAGAACCTGGGTGCCGAGCGCGACATCTCGGCTCGCCTCGAGCGCATCAGACGCATCCTCGACGGGCGCTGACGCGAATCTGTTAGACTTGATCGGCTCGAAACCGTGTTTTCGGGCATCTCCTCGTTCACACCACACCTTGCTGGCGCCCCGGCGTGCGCTCCAAGGCAGAACGCGGACGATACGTCCGTGAGTCGTGAAAGACGCGACCACGTCATCGGAAGGAACACTTCGTGACCACGAAGTCCCAGGACCGCCGCAAGGTACGTCTGAGCCGTGCCCTCGGCATCCCGCTCACCCCGAAGGCCGCCCGCTACCTCGAGAAGCGTCCCTACGCTCCGGGTGAGCACGGCCGCACCAAGCGCAAGGCAGACAGCGACTACGCCGTCCGTCTGCGTGAGAAGCAGCGTCTGCGCGAGCAGTACGGCATCCGCGAGAAGCAGATGCGCAACACGTTCAACGAGGCTCGCCGTCAGGACGGCCTGACCGGTGAGAACCTGGTCGAGCTGCTCGAGATGCGTCTCGACGCCCTCGTCGTGCGTTCGGGCTTCGCCCGCACCACCGCGCAGGCTCGTCAGCTCGTCGTGCACCGTCACATCCTCGTCGACGGCCAGCTCGTCGACCGCCCGTCCTTCCGCGTGAAGCCGGGTCAGCTCATCCACGTCAAGGCCAAGAGCGAGGGCACCGAGCCCTTCCAGGTCGCAGCGGCCGGCGGTCACGCCGAGGTCCTGCCTCCCGTTCCCGGCTACCTCGAGGTCGAGCTCGACAAGCTCCAGGCTCGCCTGGTTCGTCGCCCGAAGCGCGCCGAGGTCCCCGTGACCTGTGAAGTGCAGCTCGTCGTCGAGTACTACGCAGCTCGCTGAGTTCCAGCTTTTCCGCAGAAGGCGTCGGGGTCACCCGACGCCTTCTGTCGTTTGCGCATACGATGGTGACACCGCGCCTTCGCGGGTCAGAGGCAAGGATGACGACATGAAGAACGTGCTGTGGTTCCTGATCGGTGTGATCGGCGGATTCGTCGCTGCGCATTTCATGAACAAGGACCCGCGCGGTCACGACATCCTCGCCGAGGTCGACGCTCGCTTCAACGAGTTCACCGGCATCATCGGCGACTCGTACCGCGAGCAGCAGGCGCGACTCGTAGACCCCGCGGACGACTGATCGCGCGCGGTCTCCCGGCCGCTGCCGCATCATCGCCCCGCCCTTCCACACCCTGTACGCAAGGACACCTGGCACCCCTATGAAAACTGCGGAGATCGCGCAGCGCTATCTCGACTTCTTCGAGAAGAACGACCACGTCATCGTCCCCTCGGCCTCTCTGGTCAGCGACGATCCGTCGCTGCTGTTCACGGTCGCCGGAATGGTGCCGATGATCCCGTACCTCACCGGAGTCGTGCCCGCACCGCACCCGCGCATCGCGGACCTGCAGAAGTGCATCCGCACCAACGACATCGAAGAAGTCGGGAAGACCGCGCGTCACGGCACCTTCTTCCAGATGATGGGCAACTGGTCCTTCGGCGACTACTTCAAAGAGGGCGCGATCCGCTACGCGTGGGAGCTGCTGACGAGCTCGGAGGCAGACGGCGGCCTCGGTTTCGACGAGAAAGACCTCTGGGTCACCGTCTACGAGACCGACGACGAGGCTGAGGCCATCTGGCGCGACATCATCGGCCTGAAGCCGGAGCGCATCCAGCGTCTGGGGCGTGCGGACAACTACTGGAACACCGGTCAGCCCGGTCCCGGTGGCCCCGACAGCGAGATCTTCTTCGACCGAGGTCCCGCGTACGGCAAGGACGGCGGTCCCGCGGCCGACGACTCGCGGTTCCTCGAGATCTGGAACCTCGTGTTCATGCAGGACTTCATCGACAACATCCGCGGCAAGACCGAGTTCGACATCGTGGGCGAGCTGCCCCAGAAGAACATCGACACCGGCATGGGACTCGAGCGCGTCGCGTTCCTCAAGCAGGGCGTCGAGAACATGTACGAGACGGATCAGGTGCGCCCGGTCCTCGATCGCGCGGTCGAGCTCTCCGGCCGCCGTTACGGTGCCGTCCACGAAGACGACGTGCGCTTCCGTGTCGTGGCCGACCACGTGCGCTCGTCCCTCATGCTGCTGTCCGACGGCGTCCGCCCGTCCAATGAGGGCCGCGGATACATCCTCCGCCGCCTCATGCGGCGCACGGTGCGCTCGATGCGTCTGCTCGGCGTCGACGAGCCGGTCTTCCCCGAGCTCTTCGCCACGTCCCGTGATGCCATGAAGTCGGCATACCCGGTGCTCGAGAAGGAATGGTCGACTCTCTCGGCCTCCGCCTTCGCCGAGGAGGAGACCTTCCGGCGCACTCTGGCGCAGGGGTCGACGATCCTCGATCTCGCGCTGGACGAGACGAAGAAGGGCGGCGGGGCGGCGCTGAGCGGCTCCGAGGCGTTCCTGCTGCACGACACGTACGGCTTCCCGATCGATCTCACGCTCGAGGTCGCTGAGGAAGCCGGTCTCGCGGTCGACCGTGAGGCGTTCGACACCCTGATGCAGGAGCAGCGCTCGCGCGCCAAAGCTGACGCACGCAATCGCAAGCGTCAGCTCGCGGACGTCTCGGTGTACCGCGATCTCCGTGCGCTGGGCGAGACGGGCTTCGACGGCTACTCCGAGCTGGAGGTCGACTCGCGCATCCTCGGCATCCTGGTCGACGGACAGCCGGCCCGCACCGCCTCAGAGGGGCAGATCGCCGAGGTCGTGCTCGCCGAGACGACTCTCTACGCCGAGTCCGGCGGTCAGGTCGCCGACAAGGGCGTCATCGTCGGGCCGGGCTACGAGCTCGAGGTGCTCGATGTGCAGCGTCCGGTGCCCGGTCTGATCAGCCACACGGTCGAGGTCACTCGCGGGGCTGTAGCCGTGGACGACCCCGCGACCACGGTCGTCGACGCCGCCAACCGACGCGCCGCCAGGCAGGCGCACTCGGCGACGCACCTCGTGCATGCGGCGCTGCGTGACACGCTCGGACCGACCGCCACGCAGGCCGGTTCGCTCAACCGTGCCGGGTACATGCGTTTCGACTTCTCGTGGTCTCAGGCTCTCTCGGCCGACACGCGCACCGAGATCGAGGAGATCACCAACCGCGCGGTCAACGACGCCCTCGAGGTCACGACTCGCATCGTGACGCTCGACGAGGCGAAGGAGGCCGGTGCTATGGCGCTCTTCGGCGAGAAGTACGGCGACGTCGTGCGGATGGTCGACATCGGCGGTCCGTGGTCGCGCGAACTCTGCGCGGGCACGCACGTCACCACGAGTGCCGAGATCGGCCTCGTCAGCGTCGTCGGCGAGTCGTCGGTCGGCGCGTCGAACCGCCGCATCGAGGCCCTGGTCGGCCAGGACGCGTTCCGCGAGCTCGCTGCAGAACGCGCGCTCGTGTCGCAGCTGACCACCTCGCTCAAGACCCCTCGCGACCAGCTCGCCGAGCGCATCGCGGATCTCTCCGCCAGCCTCAAGGCGGCCGAGAAGCGCATCGCCCAGTTCGAGTCCAAGGAGCGCGCGGGCCGTGTCCCGGCCATCGCCGATGCCGCGAACCGCGTCGGCACGTTCCGTGTGGCCGCGCAGTCGCTCGGTGAGGTGGCGTCGGCCGACGATGTGCGCGAGCTCGTCCTCGGCGTCCGCGACCGTCTCGGTTCCGACCCCGCCGTCGTCGCTCTCGGCGCTGTCGTGAACGGACGCCCGGTGGTGGTCGTCGCGACGAACGATGCCGCACGCACCGCCGGAGCGAAGGCCGGTGCCCTCGCGAAGCGCGCCGCCTCCGTACTCGGCGGCGGCGGAGGAGGTCGTGACGACGTCGCTCAGGGTGGTGGCACAGATGTCGCGGCCCTGCACGCAGCGCTCGAGGCCGTGTCGCAGGAGCTGCAGTCAGCGTGAGCGGCTTCCGCCGCGGCGTGCGGCTCGGTGTCGATGTCGGGCGTGCCCGGGTCGGCGTCGCCCGCTGCGATCCGGACGGCATGCTCGCGGTGCCGGTCGAGACCGTGCAGCGCAACGACACGTCGATCGACAGGATCGCCGCGATCGCCGAGGACTTCGACGTGCTCGAGTTCGTGGTCGGGCTGCCGGTCAATCTGCAGGGCGCCGACACCGCGTCGACGACCGACGCTCGCGAGTTCGCCGCGGCTCTGCAGGCGCAGACGGGCACTCCCGTCCGGCTCGTCGACGAGCGCCTCAGCACCGTCACCGCACACGCCGCTCTGCGTTCTTCGGGCAGAACACAGAAGAAGTCTCGTAGCATTGTGGATCAGATCGCCGCGGTGATCCTGCTGCAGCAGGCGATCGACACGGAGAAGAGCACCGGAAACCCGCCCGGTGCCACGATTCCGCTCGACGAGGAGTCCCCCCGATAATGCCCGAACGCGAGAGCGCTTCGCCTCAGCACGATCCGGATGCCCGTCTGGGCGATCTGTTCGAGAACCTTCCCGACCCGTCGCCGCAGATCCCGACGGTCGACAACACCCCGCCCGCTCCAGGGTCGCGCCGGGCGGCGCGTGAAGCCGCGGCTGCGCAGCCGGGGGCTCCGGCCGGGCCAGCCGGCACCCCCGCGGACCGCTCGTCGTCGGACGATGCGTCGACCAGGGCGATGCCCGCACTGTCCGCGGACGAGCCCGTTGCCGCCCGACTTTCCGAAAGCGAGTCCTCCGTCGGCGAGGCGGCCGCGGACCGAGCCGAATCCGGCTCGGGGTCGGAAGCATCTGCCGGCGCCGCGGTGGGTGCCGCGTCGGGGAGCGCGGCAGCAGGCGGACGCCTCGAAGACCTCTTCCACGCGCATCCGGAACACGATGCCGGCCACCCAGCGCCCGCGAAGAAGAAGCGCCGCACGGGCTGCCTGGTGGCGCTCGTCATCGTCCTCGCCGTGATCGGCGGCATCGTCGGCGCGGGATTCTGGGCGTGGGGCACCTACGGCGACAAGATCAGCGAGGCGCTCGGATGGGGCGACCCCAAGGACTGGGAGCCCGGGCTCGCATCCGGCGAGGTGCTCGTCACCATCCATGAGGGCGACACCGGCGCTCCCGTGTCCACCGCGCTCTACGAAGCGGGCGTCACGCGCACGGAGGACGTCTTCTACGATTACCTGGTCACCGAGAACGTCGCGGTCACCTTCTATCCGGGCATCTACAGCCTGAAGGAGAAGATGACAGCCGAGGCGGCGCTCGAGGCGCTGCAGGACCCCGCCAACAAACGCGAGAACTCTGCGAGCGTGGGCGAGGGCGCGACCATCGAATCCTCCCTGCCCGACATGGCCGAATCGCTCGGCATGCCCATCGAGGAGCTCCAGGCGGCGGTCGACGCCGACCCTGCGACCTACGGCGTGACCGCGCAGAGCCTCGAGGGGTGGCTGTTCCCGGCCGTCTACACGTTCGATCCGGGAGTCACCGCCACCCAGGTCATCCAGCGGATGGTCGACCGCACGAAGGAATCGCTGACAGAGGCCGGGGTGCCGGCGGAGGATGCTCAACGCGTGCTCACGATCGCCTCGATCATCCAACGTGAGGGCCTCACCGCAGACTTCCCGAAGGTGTCTCGTGTGATCGAGAACCGCCTCGACATCGACATGAAGCTGCAGATGGACTCGACGGCGCAGTACGGCTACGGTTCGCTGCACGAGGGCGTCGTGTCGAGTTCGGCCGAGGCGCTCGAGGACGACAATCCCTGGAACACCTACGTGCACACCGGCCTGCCGGTCACGCCGATCGCGAGCCCGAGCTTCGCTGCGATCGACGCGGCGATGCACCCCGCAGACGGCCCCTGGCTCTACTTCGTGACGACGAACCTCGCCACCGGAGAGACCCAGTTCTCGGTCACCTACGAGGAGCACCTGCAGGGAGTCGAGAAGTGGGAGCAGTGGTGTCAGGAGAACCCCGACGGGGGTTGCTCGGCCGGATGAGCTCCCCGCGGCTCGCAGTCTGGGGCGACCCGATCGCGCACTCCAAGTCTCCGCAGCTGCACGCGGCCGCCTACCGTGCGCTGGGCCTCGATTGGGAGTACACGCGTCGCCAGGTCGACGACGTGGCGTTCGACACGGCTCTGGCCACTCTGGACGATTCGTGGCGGGGGCTCTCGCTCACGATGCCGCTGAAGGAGAAGGCGCACAGCGCGTCGGTCACGCACGACCGCTATGCCGACCTCACCGGAGCAGTGAACACGCTGCTGCTCACCGACGGCATCCGCGGCTTCAACACCGATGTCGGCGGGATCCTCGACGCCCTGGGCGAGCAGGACCTTCGGGGAATCGGTGATGTCCGCATCCTCGGCGCCGGCGCCACGGCATCCTCGGCTCTGGTCGCGTGCGTCGAGGCCGGGGCCCGCACTGTCGATGTGAGGGCGCGCCGTCCCGAACGGGCAGCCGGACTGGTGGCTCTCGGACGGAGACTCGGCGTCTCGATCACGACCTCGACGTTCGATGCCGACGCCGACGATGTCGGGCTCACCGTCGCGACGCTCCCCGGAGGCTCCGTGCTGGACGAGGCGACGTCAGCGCGCCTCAGCGAGAGCGGGGGCGCGCTGTTCGACGTCGCGTACTCACCCTGGCCGTCGGCGCTCGCATCGGTGTGGCGCGGGGGGCGGGCCGTCTCAGGGGAGGCGATGCTGCTGCGTCAGGCCGTGCGCCAGATCCGCATCTTCCTGCACGGAGACCAGAGCGTTCCGCTCCCCTCGGAGGAGGTCGTGGTCGCCGCGATGGAAGCCGCCCTGTAGTCACCGGCCGTCACGCGGCACGATCCGAGGCGAAACGCGTGGGAGACTAGACCAATGCTCCGCGTGCTCACGGCCGGCGAATCGCACGGCCCAGAACTCATTGCCGTCATGGAGGGTCTGCCTTCGGGCGTCCCGGTGTCCTCCGAGGCGATCCAGGCCGATCTCGCACGACGCAAACTCGGCTACGGTCGAGGCTCGCGCATGAAGTTCGAGCAGGACGAGCTGACGATCTCGGGCGGCGTCCGCCACGGCAAGACGCTCGGAAGCCCGATCGCTCTTCGCATCGGCAACACGGAGTGGCCGAAGTGGATCGAGGTCATGAACCCGGAGCCGGTCGAGCTGACAGACAGGTCGCGTGGCCGGAGCGCACCGCTGACCCGCCCGCGGCCGGGACACGCCGATCTCGTCGGCATGCAGAAGTACGACTTCGACGAGGCTCGACCCATCCTCGAACGCGCCAGCGCCCGAGAGACGGCGGCCAGGGTGGCGCTCGGCGCCATCGCGCGCTCGTTCCTCGGCGAGCTGGGCATCCGTCTCGTCAGCCACACCCTCTCGATCGGACCGGTGCGCGTGCCCGACGGCGCCGCGCTGCCGACCCCGGACGACGTGGACCGGCTGGACGCCGATCCGCTGCGCTGCTTCGACGCGTCGACCTCCGCCCTGATGGTGGCCGAGGTCGATGACGCGAAGAAGGACGGCGACACGCTCGGCGGGATCGTCGAGGTGCTCGCCTACGGTCTTCCGCCCGGACTCGGCTCGCACGTCCACTGGGATCGCCGTCTGGACGCGCGGCTGGCGCAGGCTCTCATGAGCATCCAGGCCATCAAGGGCGTGGAGGTCGGCGACGGCTTCGAGACCACACGACGACGCGGATCCGCGGCTCACGACGAGCTGTTCGCGACGGCAGACGGCATCTCGCGCGGCTCCGACCGCGCCGGAGGCACCGAGGGCGGGATGTCGACGGGCACGGTGTTGCGCGTCCGTGCAGGCATGAAGCCGATCGCCACCGTGCCGCACGCGCTGCGCACGATCGACATCGCGTCCGGCGAGGATGCCACGGCGCACCATCAGCGATCCGACGTGTGCGCCGTGCCTGCGGCAGGCGTCGTGGCCGAGGCCATGGTCGCCGTCGAGCTCGCCAACGCCGTGCTCGAGAAGTTCGGCGGCGACAGCATCGGCGAGACGCGCCGCAACCTCGACGCCTACCTCGCTGCGATCCCGGCCGAGCTGCGGACGACGCCTGCGTCCGAGGCGGCGCTCATCGCGCATGACGAGCGCGGCTGACCAGCTGTCGCTGGTGCTCGTCGGCCCGATGGCGGCGGGCAAGACCAGCGTCGGTCGTCGTGTCGCGCGCAAGCTCGGCGTCCCGTTCGTCGACACGGACAAGCGGGTGGTCGCGGTGCACGGCCCGATCCCCCTGATCTTCGAGGAGCACGGGGAGTCGCATTTCCGCGCGCTCGAACGGGCCGAGGTCGCAGAGGCGCTGCGTGCGGGCGGCGTGATCTCGCTGGGCGGGGGAGCGGTGACCGACCCTGAGACCAGGAGGCTGCTGCTCGACCACCCGGTCGTCTTCCTGACGGTCACCCCCGCAGCGGTGGCTGACCGCATACAGAGCGGCGGCCGACCGCTGCTCGCGGGCGACGACCCTGTCGGGCGATGGACGCAGATCTTCGAAGAACGTCGAGACTGGTATGACGAGGTGGCATCCGTGACGTTCGACACGTCGCGGCGCCCCATGCAGCGCATCGCCGACGACATCGCGGCGTGGAGGAGAGAACTGGGATGACTACGACAACCATCAGCGTGACGGGCGAGAACCCCTACGACATCGCCATCGGGCGGGGGATCCTCGATCAGGTGTCCGCGGCACTCGATCCCGGAGTCCGCAAGGTGCTGGTCGTCCACCCGCCGACCCTGGCCGCGCGTGCGGCAGAGCTTCGTGACAGGCTGCTCGCCGATGTCGAGAACGGTCCGCGGGAGGTCCTGCTCGCCGAGGTGCCGGATGCCGAGCAGGGCAAGCGCATCGAGGTCGCCGCCTTCTGCTGGCAGGTCATGGGGCAGGCTGACTTCACGCGCTCGGACGCGGTCGTCGGATACGGCGGAGGCGCCGTGACCGACCTCGCCGGATTCGTCGCGGCGACCTGGCTTCGCGGCGTGCAGCTCGTGCAGGTGCCCACCACCGTGCTCGGCCTCGTCGATGCCTCCGTGGGCGGCAAGACGGGGATCAACACCGCTGAGGGCAAGAACCTCGTCGGAGCGTTCTGGGCTCCCCGTGCGGTGATCGGCGATCTCGACGAGCTGGCGAGCCTCAGCCCGAACGAGGCGACCGCCGGATTCGCCGAGGTGGTGAAGGCGGGGTTCATCTGGGCACCGGAGATCCTCGACATCATCGAAGCCGATCCGGTGCGCGCCGTCGACTCGACCACACCGGAGTTCCGGCGTGCGGTCGAGCTCGCGATCGACATGAAGGCCCAGGTCGTCTCGGACGACTTCCGCGAGGCGGGGCAGCGCGAGATCCTCAACTACGGCCATACGCTCGGCCACGCCATCGAGCATGCCGAGCGCTACCGCTGGCGGCACGGTGCGGCGATCTCGATCGGCATGCTGTACGCCGCCGAGCTGTCGCGACTCGCGGGGCGACTGTCGGACTCCGCAGCGGAGCGCCACCGCACGATCCTCGAGTCGCTGGGCCTTCCGACCGGCTACCGTGCCGGTGCGTGGCCGCAGCTGCTGGCGACGATGCAGCGCGACAAGAAGAGCCGCGGCGGCATGCTGCGCTTCATCCTTCTCGACGACATCGCGAAGCCCACCGTGCTGCAGGCACCCGATGAGTCGCTGCTCTTCGCCGCCTACCAGGAGATCGGCGAATGACCCGCCGCATCCTGCTCGTGAACGGGCCGAACCTCAACCTGCTCGGCAGTCGCGAGCCCGAGGTCTACGGCACGGCGACGCTCGCCGATGTGGAGCGACTCACCGCTGAGGCGGCCGCAGCCGAGGGCTTCGAGATCCGCGCTGTGCAGAGCAATCACGAGGGTGTGCTGATCGACGCGATCCATGCCGCGCGCGCGGACTGCGCGGCGATCATCATCAATCCGGGCGGGCTCACGCACACGAGCGTGTCGCTGCGCGATGCGCTCACGGGAGTCGCGCTGCCGTTCGCCGAGGTGCACATCTCCGACGTGTACGCACGTGAGGAGTTCCGGCACCACTCGTACCTGCACGATGTCGCTGCGGTGCGGGTCATCGGCGAGGGTGTCGACGGCTACGCGAGCGCTGTGCGGCAGCTCGCAGCGCTGATCCCGTAGAATCGACTCTCGGCCCACCCCAGTCCAGACCGGACGCGAGCGGCCCCCAGACTCGAGAAACGGAAAGTCCAGCGCATGGCATCTACCGCAGACATCAAGAACGGCGTCGTCCTGAGCATCGAGCGGCAGCTCTGGAGCGT
This sequence comes from Microbacterium sp. Bi98, assembly GCF_918698045.1. Classification (NCBI taxonomy): domain Bacteria; kingdom Bacillati; phylum Actinomycetota; class Actinomycetes; order Micrococcales; family Microbacteriaceae; genus Microbacterium; species Microbacterium sp. Bi98. Next base: position 42,462 of record NZ_CAKKLK010000004.1, read on the forward strand.
CGTCGAGTTCCAGCACGTCAAGCCCGGCAAGGGTGGCGCCTTCGTGCGCACCAAGCTGAAGAACGTCATGACCGGAAAGGTCGTCGACAAGACGTTCAACGCCGGCGCCAAGGTCGAGATCGAGAACGTCGACCGTCGCGACTTCACCTACCTCTACACCGATGGTGACGGGTACGTGTTCATGGACCAGACGGACTACGACCAGATCACGGTCCCCGCTGCGACCGTCGGCGACGCGAAGAACTTCCTGCTCGAGAACCAGCAGGTCACGATCGCGCTCAACAACGGCAACCCGCTGTACATCGATCTCCCCGCGTCCGTGATCCTCGAGATCACCTACAGCGAGCCCGGTGTGCAGGGCGACCGCTCGTCGGCGGGAACGAAGCCGGCCACGCTCGAGACGGGCTACGAGATCCAGGTGCCGCTCTTCGTCGAGACCGGCACCAAGGTCAAGGTCGACACGCGCACCGGCGACTACCTCGGTCGCGAGAAGTAAGGCGTGAGCGCCCGTACGAAAGCGCGCAAGCGCGCACTCGACATCCTGTTCTCCGCCGACGTCCGTGGAGACGAGATCGCGGTGACCCTGGCCGCAGAGGCCAAGCGCGCCGCGAGCGAACCCGCTCGCGAGGCCTCCTGGCTCTACGCCCGTGAGGTGGTGGACGGCATCATCGACCACCACGACGAGATCGACGAGCAGATCACGACGCACAGCCGCGATTGGAGGATCGAGCGCATGCCCGCGGTCGATCGCGCGCTGCTGCGCATCGGCGTCTGGGAGATCCTGTTCAATGACGCGGTGCCGACCGCTGTCGCCATCGATGAGGCGGTCGAACTCGCCAAGGAGTTCTCCACCGACGATTCGGGCGCGTTCGTGCACGGCGTGCTCGCACGCGTCTCTCGCGCGGCCTGAGCGACGACTCGGGACGCGGTCTCCGAGATGTCGGAGGCCGCGGGAAGGATGGGGCCATGCCCGCGCCGCACGTCGATCTTCGCGACCTCATGCAGATCACCGATGTCGGGGGCTACCAGCGCGGTCTCGCGTACTTCCGCGAGGGGAATGTGCTCGACGTGGTGTGGCACGAGGATCTGCTCGAACTCGAGGGCCATGTGCGCGGCAGCTCGGACGCCCAGTATGTGACCGAGATCGTCTTCCTCTCGTCCAACGGGACGAGACGGGTTCGGACGACCCGCTGCACCTGCCCGGTGCGGAGCGGCTGCAAGCACGTGGTCGCCACGCTGCTCGCGTCCAATGTGCACGAGTACTCGCAGCAGGCCGCGGCTCTCCAGCGGCAGCCCGACGCGGAGCAGAAGCCCGCCGCACCGCGCACCGCCGCAGTAGCGTCGTGGCGGACCCTGCTCGACCCTGCGGTGTCGCAGCACCCGCAGCGCCTCGCTCTCGGCATCGAACTGCGTCACCGTGAGTCTCGGAGCGAGAACCACTGGGGGCCGCGCCCCGTCCGGGCGGCGACCGCGCGCGATCTCGCCCACCCGAGCGGTGAGCTGCTTCTGGCGATCCGCCCGATGATGCGCAGCGCGCAGACCGGTGCATGGATCCAGGGCGGCGCAGGCTGGGATGCGGTCCGTCGCGACGCCTCGCAGTTCGGTCGCGACCAGAACCGCTGGTTCGGGGATCTCCTCAGCATCTCGCGGGACTCGCTGCTCTCCGGCAATGCCGGCGAGTGGCTCGTCCTCGACCAGGTCGAGTCGCCGCTGCTGTGGAGGCACCTCCGATCGGCCACCGACGTCGGAATCCCTCTCGTTCCCAGTCAGAAGAGCGCCTCGGTGCGGATCGCATCCGCGGCCGACGTCTCCGCGAAGATCAGTCGCACCGAGGAGGGTGCTCTGGAGGTCGCCGCCGACGTGCGCATCGACGATCGAGTGATTCCCGCCCGCGAGGTGCATCCGATCGGTCGTACGGGTGTCTACGCGGCGAGCCTCGTGGGTGCGCGGATCGAGGTCGTCCTCGCCGAAGTGTCGTTGAGCGAGCAGACACGTGCCCTGCTCGCGGCCTCCGACCCTATCCTCGTGCCGGCCGACGACGAGCAGGCGTTCATCGCCGACGCCTATCCGCTTCTGGCCCGGCGCAGCACCGTGCGCACGGTCGGGGAGGTCGCGCTTCCCGACGTGCCCGAACCGGAGGCGGTGCTCACGGTCAGCTACGAGCGCGGCGACGTCGTCAGCTACGCATTCGAGTGGTCGTACGGTCCGTTCGGCCGAGTGCCGTTCGCGTGGAATGACGCAGCGGTGCGAGATGCCGAGAGCGAGACGATCAGACGCGCGGCGATCGAGGCGGCATGGCAGGAGTTCCGCACGACGAGCTTCCGCCCGAGCGGTTCGTTCCACGACATCGATGCGGCGGCGTTCATCGCGGAAGGCGTTCCCGCGCTCGAGGCTGTGGGCGTCCGCGTCGAGTCCCACGGAGAACGCAAGGCGTATCGCGAGCTGACGGGGGATCCTGAGGTCAAAGTCACGACCGTCGAATCGACCGACTCGGACTGGTTCGATCTCGGCATCCTCGTGACGATCGACGGTCGACTCATCCCGTTCGGACCGCTGTTCACGGCGCTGAGCAGGGGGCGCAAGAAGCTGCTCCTCTCCGACGGCGGCTACTTCTCGCTCAACCACCCGTCGCTGGATCGTCTGCGTGATCTCATCGAGGAGGCGGGCGAGCTCGACGAGTGGGAGACCGGTCCGCGCATCAGCCGCTACCAGACCGATCTGTGGGAGGAGTTCGAAGACCTCGCCGACGAGGCCCAGCCGGCTGTCAGCTGGCGCGCCACGGCCGACGGGCTCCGTCAGGCCACGGGGGTTCCGCCGACGCCCGTTCCTGCGGGAGTGCAGGCCGATCTCCGCCCTTATCAGAAGGCCGGCTTCGACTGGCTTGTCTTTCTGTGGCGTCACCGACTGGGCGGGATCCTCGCCGACGACATGGGTCTGGGCAAGACCCTGCAGCTCCTCACGTTCGTCCAGCACACGCGGGATGCCGGCGAGACGAGACCGTTCCTGGTGCTGGCCCCCACGTCTGTCCTGAGCACGTGGCGGTCGGAGGCGGCCCGATTCACTCCCGGGCTTCGTGTCTCCATCGTCGACAGCACGAGCGGGAAACGGGCCGATGTCCTGAGGGCGGCGGCCCGGTCGAGCGATCTCGTCGTCAGCTCGTACACGGTCGCCCGACTCGACGAAGAGGAGTTCCGCGAGATCGAGTGGGCCGGACTGATCCTCGATGAGGCCCAGTTCGTCAAGAACCCCAAGACGCGGCTCCACCGCGCCATCTCGACATTCCATGCCGACGTCACGTACGCGGTCACGGGAACCCCGATGGAGAACAGCCTCTCCGAGCTGTGGTCGCTGCTCAAGCTCGCCGCCCCCGGCCTGTTCCCCTCGGCTCGGAAGTTCAAGGACCGCTACATCCAGCCGATCGAGAAGGGCAAGGTGCCCGAGAACGAGGAGGGCGGCGAGTACCGCGCGCGGCGCCTCGCTCAGCTGCGTCGTCGAGTGAGGCCCCTGATGCTGCGACGTACCAAAGAGCTCGTCGCTCCCGACCTGCCGGCGAAGCAGGAGCAACTGCTCGAGGTCGAGCTGAGTCCGGCGCACAGGGCCCTCTACGACGTCGTGCTGCAGCGCGAACGGCAGAAGGTCCTGGGGCTGATCGACGACCTCGATCGCAACCGCTTCATCGTGTTCCGCTCGCTCACCCTGCTGCGCATGCTGAGTCTCGCTCCCGCGCTGGTCGACGAGGCCGACGCCGAAATCGGGTCGAGCAAGCTCGACACACTGCTCGAGCGCGTCGCCGAACTGCAGGCCGAAGGCCACCGTGCTCTGGTCTTCAGCCAGTTCACGTCGTTCCTCGACCTCGCGGCTGCCCGGCTCGAGGCCGCCGGCATCCCTTACGCGCATCTCGACGGCTCGACGCGCCGCAGAGAGCAGGTGATCGACGGCTTCAAGTCGGGGGAGCAGCCGGTCTTCCTCATCAGCTTGAAGGCGGGTGGGTTCGGACTCACGCTGACGGAAGCCGACTACGTGTTCCTCCTCGATCCGTGGTGGAATCCCGCGGCCGAGGAGCAGGCGATCGACCGCACGCACCGCATCGGTCAGACCAATCAGGTGTTCGTCTACCGGATGATCTCGACCGGCACGATCGAGGAGAAGGTGCTCGAGCTGCAGCGCCGCAAGGCCAGGCTCTTCACCGCGGTGATGGACGACGACGAGCTGTTCGCGCAGTCCCTCACCGCAGACGACATCAAGGGTCTGTTCGACGGCGCGTGATTTCTCCCGGCCGGGTCACCGCGTCCGCCCAGGACCCCGTCGGTAGAATCGAACGGTTCACTTCAGGAGGAATGCATGCGGATCACGGGACTCGGCCACGCCGGGATGTTCATCGAGACGGTCGGCGGGAACATCATCTGCGACCCGGTTCTCGGGCCCTCGTTCTTCGGCTCGTGGTTCCCGTTCCCCGACAACCGCGGGCTCGACTGGGAGCGTTTCGGACGCGAAGCGGACTTCCTGTACGTCTCGCACCGGCACCGCGACCACTTCGATCCCCGGCTCCTCGAGCGCTACATCCGCAAGGACATCGAGGTGCTGCTACCCGAGTACCCGATCGATGACCTCGAGCAGGACATCAGGGCGCTGGGCTACACGAACATCACCTACGCCCCGGCCGGTGAGATCATCGAGCGCGGCGATCTGAAGATCATGATCACTCCGCTGCGCGCTCCGAGCGACGGACCCATCGGAGACTCGTCGCTGAGCGTCGACGACGGCACCGGCTCGGTGCTCAACCAGAACGACTCGCACCCTCTCGATCTCGACACGTTGCTGCACTTCGGCAAGCCCGACGCGTACTTCACGCAGGTCTCGGGTGCGATCTGGTGGCCCATGGTCTATGACCTGCCGCTGGATGCGAAGCAGAACTTCGCGAAGCTCAAGCGCGACGCGCAGAACAAGCGGGCGATGTACTACATCGACAAGGTGGACGCGCCTCACGTCTTCCCGATGGCCGGTCCGCCGATGTTCCTGCGCGACGAGCTCTTCGATTTCAACGGCGTCGGGCGCAACGGCGAATCGATCTTCACCGACCAGAAGCAGTTCCTGGCCCACATGAAGGAGCTCTCGCCCCAGTACGACGGACATCTGTTCGTGCCGGGCACGGTGGTCACCGTCGAGAGCGGCTCCGTGTCCACCGAGCAGTCGCTCTACACCGAGGCCGAGCTCGCCCACATCTTCGACGAGAAGTGGGACTACCTCGAGGAGCAGCGCGCCTCCCGACGGCGGGAGATCCGTGACGAGGAGGCGTCGCGCGCCGAGGTCATGCCCGCCGCCGAGATGCTCGAGGAGCTGAAGACCTGGTGGGAGCCGCTGCTGAAGAAGTCGCGCACCATCCGGCTCGGAGTCGGGGGATGCGTGCGCTTCAGGATCGGCGACCTCGACATGGTCGTGGACTTCCCCCGCGCGAAGGTTCGCGAGTACGCGGGCGAGGAGTGCATCTACTGGTACACGATCCCCGCCGACCTCGTCTCGACGAACATCCGCGACCACGAGATCGACTGGTCGAACTCGATCTTCCTCTCGATGCAGTTCGAGGTGGGGCGCAGCGGAAAGTTCAACGAGTTCCTCACGACGTTCCTCAAGTGCCTCTCGGTCGATCGCATCGAGTACGTCGAGAACTGGTATCAGGAGCAGACGGACCAGACCGAGGATGCCGAGATCGGCGACTGGGTCGTGCAGCGTCGCTGCCCCCACCTGCGCGCCGACCTGACCAAGACCGGAAAGGTCGACGACGACGGCATCCTGACCTGCAGCATGCACGACTGGAAGTGGGACCTCAACACAGGCCGCTGCCTGTCGACGAGCGGCCACCCGATCCGCTCCACGAAGATCGACGAGGTCACCGACGCAGTGCTTCGCGAGGCCAGCTGACGTGGTTCGTTCCTCGCACCCGCACGGATCGGGGCGCGACGCTCGAACGCCGATGCCGATGTTCACGGGGCCTCTCCGCGGGGCTCGATGGATCACCCGCTCCACGCCGGAACGGCTGATCCGGGTGGCCGTGGCATTCCTCGAGGACGCCGGTTTCGAGCAACGGCACGATGGCTTCGACGAGAAGCTGAGAGGCCGCGGATCCGAGTGGACGGCCGTCGCGCTGGAGATCGGGGACGAGGAGAAGTCGAAGAGGCGCGCACTGCTCGGGCTCGTGATCGACGAACTCCCGTTCCCCGTCCCCCGGGCGTTCCAGCGTGTGCTGTCGCCGACGCTGGTCGTCGTCGCGTCCCGTCCCGTCGGACCCCTCGTGTCGGAGCTGATCGTCTTTCCCCACACCTCGCGTCGCGGTGCGCCGCCCTACTCGAGAGCCGCGGCTCCTCGCGTGCGCGACGCCCTCGAGCAGATCACCGCGGCAGCGGGCCTGGAAGGCGCGATGCTCTCGCACGAATCGCTCGCCGGAGTCCCGGATGACGGTTCCCCCGTCTCGCAGGCGGTCGTCCGAGAGGTCCTGGGCTGGCACTGACGCACGCTAGACTGGTGCCATCAAGCAACCTTTAACACCGTCCTGTGAGGCGGAGAAGGGAGCGGCCGATGTCTGCACGAACCGTGCTGCACGAAGCCGATATCTCGCGGGCTCTCACCCGTATCGCGCACGAGATCCTCGAATCCAATCGAGGGGCTGAGAACCTCGTCCTGCTGGGCATTCCGACCCGCGGCGTCACTCTCGCCCACCGCCTGTCCGCAGCGATCGGCGCCATCGCGCAGACCACCGTTCCGGTGGGGGCTTTGGACGTCACCCTCTTCCGTGACGACCTCGCCTCGCAGCCGACGCGTTCTCCGCGGCCCACGGACATCCCTGCCGGCGGGATCGACGGCAGGACCGTCGTCCTCGTCGACGACGTGCTGTTCTCCGGCCGCAGCATCCGCGCCGCACTCGACGCGCTGCAGTCGATCGGTCGCCCGTCGATCGTCCGCCTCGCGATCCTCGTCGATCGCGGCCACCGGGAACTCCCGATCCGCCCCGACTTCGTCGGCAAGAACATCCCGTCGTCTCGCCAGGAGCGCGTCAACGTCCGGCTGACCGAGCACGACGGCACCGAAGAGGTGACGATCGAAGCATGAGACACCTGCTGGATACCCGCACCCTCGACCGAGAGTCGGCTCTGCGCATCCTCGATGTCGCCGAGGACATGTCCGACACCCAGTCGCGCGAGGTCAAGAAGCTTCCGACCCTTCGCGGCAAGACGGTCGTGAATCTGTTCTTCGAGGACTCGACCCGCACCCGCATCTCCTTCGAAGCCGCTGCAAAGCGCCTCTCAGCCGATGTGATCAACTTCGCAGCCAAGGGCTCGAGCGTGTCGAAGGGCGAGAGCCTCAAGGACACCGCCCAGACGCTGCAGGCGATGGGAGCGGATGCGGTCGTCATCCGCCATCCCGCCTCCGGCGCCCCGCAGACCCTCGCGACCAGCGGGTGGATCTCCGCCGGAGTCGTGAACGCCGGCGACGGCACGCACGAGCATCCGACCCAGGCTCTCCTCGACGCGTTCACGATCCGCAAACGGCGCTTCGGCGCCGACAGCCGCGGTCGTGATCTCGCCGGCATCCGGGTCGTGATCGTCGGCGACGTGCTCCACTCCCGCGTCGCACGGTCGAACGTCTGGCTGCTCGCCACGCTCGGCGCCGAGGTCACCCTGGTCGCGCCGCCCACCCTGGTGCCGCAGAACGTCTCGCTCTGGCCTGCGAAGGTCGTCTACGACCTCGATCAGGCTCTGGCAGACGGTCCGGACGCCGTGATGATGCTCCGCATCCAGCTCGAACGGATGAGCGCTGCATATTTCCCCACTGAGCGGGAGTATTCCAGGCGATGGGGTCTGGACGCACTGCGTGTGGCCGGCCTTCCGGACGGTAGCATTGTGATGCACCCCGGACCCATGAACCGAGGGTTGGAGATATCCTCCGAAGCCGCAGATTCCCCGCGCTCGACAGTGCTGGAACAGGTGACGAACGGGGTGTCCATCCGCATGGCGGTGCTGTACCTGCTCCTTGCAGGAGAACGAGACGACGAACGAGGGGGAGACCAGTGAGCGAGACCCTCGTCATCACCGGAGCACAGCTTCTCGGTGCCGAGCGCGCCGACATCATCGTGGAGAACGGGCAGATCTCCGAGATCGGCACCGGACTGAGCCGCTCCGGTGCGCGAGTCATCGACGCCGACGGCCTGGTGGCCCTTCCCGGACTCGTCGACCTGCACACCCACCTCCGGGAGCCGGGCTACGAAGCCTCCGAGACGATCCTCACCGGGACCCGTGCTGCGGCGGCAGGCGGGTTCACGGCGGTGTTCGCGATGCCGAACACCTCGCCGGTCGCGGACACGGCCGGTGTGGTCGAGCAGGAGCTCGCCCTGGGCGAGGCCGCCGGGTACGCGACCGTGCAGCCCATCGGCGCCGTCACCGTGGGGCAGAAGGGCGAGCGCCTCGCCGAACTCGGTGCGATGGCCACCTCGCGCGCCCAGGTGCGCGTCTTCAGCGACGACGGCTTCTGCGTCTTCGATCCGCTGATCATGCGGCGCGCACTCGAGTATGTGAAGTCGTTCGACGGAGTCATCGCGCAGCACGCTCAGGATCCACGCCTCACCGAGGGCGCCCAGATGAACGAGGGCACAGTGTCGGCCGAGCTCGGACTCGCCGGATGGCCGGCGGTCGCGGAGGAGTCGATCATCGCTCGCGATGTGCTCCTCGCGGAGCATGTCGGATCCCGACTGCACGTGTGCCACCTGTCGACCGCAGGCTCTGTCGACATCATCCGCTGGGCGAAGAAGCGGGGGATCAACGTCACGGCCGAGGTCACCCCGCACCACCTCCTGCTCACCGATGAACTGGTGCGCGGCTACGACGCCCGCTACAAGGTCAACCCGCCGCTGCGCCGTGAGGAAGACGTCATGGCGGTGCGCGAGGGCCTCGCCGACGGCACCATCGACATCGTGGCGACCGATCACGCCCCGCACCCGAGCGAGCACAAGTCGTGCGAGTGGCAGGCCGCAGCCAACGGCATGGTCGGACTCGAGAGCGCCCTGCGCGTCGTGCACCAGTCGATGGTGCAGACCGGCCTGATCGGCTGGGAGGACGTCGCCCGGGTGATGAGTGCGGCCCCCGCACGGATCGGACGTCTGTCCGATCATGGGCTGCCCCTGCAGGCCGGTGCCGCTGCGCAGATCACCCTCTACGACCCGTCCGCCGCCGGCGTCTTCACCGAATCCGACCTGCACGGTCGGAGTGTGAACTCGCCGTACCTCGGTCGCGACCTCCCCGGCCGCGTCGAGTTCACGATCCACCGCGGGCTGCTGACGGTCGACGGCGGATCCGTGGTCGAGGAGCTGAACGCATGAGCACGCGCGACATCGCCATCGCGATCACGATCGCCGTGGCGGCACTCGTCCTGGTCGCCATGTTCACGGCGTGGCGCCGACGACTCCGACGCGACTCGGGTCTGGCGGCTCCCTTGGGCGTGCCGGAGCATGCGGAGGTCCTCGACCGTCACGAGGTGCTCTACGTCTCGACGACGAAGCACGATCAGCCGCTGGAGCGCCTCGCCATCCGGCCGCTCGCCTATCGCGCCAGGGGAGAGGCTGCGGTCACCGATCGCGGACTCGCACTCTGCCTCGACGGTGCGCCGACCGTCTTCCTCGCCTCTGCACGGCTCGCGAGCGTCGACCGCGCCACGGTGACGATCGACCGCGTCGTCGAACCGGGTGGACTCGTCCGCGTCGCCTGGAATGCGGACGACGACACGATCGTCGACTCGTATCTCCGGGTCACCGACGGCGATCCCCAGAACTTCATCTCAGAACTGCAGCGCCTCGTCCCCGCCACGGACGACAGCGCCGCCCCCGACACAGGAGCAACGTCATGACAGCCCTCCCCGAACCCGCCGTCCTCGTCCTCGAAGACGGGACCCGCCACGTCGGCCGTGCATACGGCGCGCTGGGCACCACCTTCGGCGAGGTCGTCTTCTCGACCGGCATGTCCGGATACCAGGAGACGCTCACCGACCCGTCGTACGCGGGCCAGATCGTCCTGCAGACGGCCCCGCACATCGGCAACACCGGCATGAACGACGAGGACCCTGAGTCCCGTCGCATCTGGGTCGCCGGCTACATCGTGCGCGACCCGTCACGAGTCGTCTCGAACTGGCGTGCGACCGCTTCGCTGGACGAGATCCTCGAGCGGGACGGCATCGTCGGCATCAGCGGCATCGACACCCGATCGATCACGCGGCACATCCGCTCTGCCGGGTCTATGCGCGGCGGCGTCTTCTCGGGCGAGGCCGCGCAGATCGACGCCGACGAGCAGCTGCGCCTCGTGCGCGAGGCGCCTCAGATGGCCGGCCAGAACCTCTCGGCGCAGGTCTCGGTCGACGTCGCCACGGTCACGACGGCGATGGGGGAGCGGGTCGGCAACCTCGCCGTCCTCGACCTCGGCGTCAAGCAGGCCACGATCGACAACCTGGCGGCCCGTGGCTTCGAGGTGCACGTCCTGCCTCAGAACGTCACGATCGATGACATCCGTGCGATCGATCCCGTCGCCGTCTTCTACTCGAACGGCCCTGGCGACCCCGCAGCCTCCGGGGACCATGTCGAGCTGCTGCGCTCGGTGCTCGACGACGGGCTGCCCTTCTTCGGCATCTGCTTCGGCAACCAGCTGCTCGGCAGGGCGCTGGGTCTCGGCACCTACAAGCTGCCGTTCGGGCACCGCGGCATCAACCAGCCCGTACTCGACAAGTCCACCGGACGCGTCGAGATCACCGCGCACAACCACGGGTTCGCCGTGGAGGCGCCGCTGGAGGGCTCGTTCGACAGCCCCCACGGCTACGGCAAGGTCGAGGTCAGTCACATCGGCCTGAACGACAACGTGGTCGAGGGCCTCCGCGCTCTCGACATCCCGGCGTTCTCGGTGCAGTACCACCCGGAGGCTGCGGCCGGACCGCACGACGCCAACTATCTCTTCGACCGGTTCCGTGACATGGTCATCGCCAGCAAGAAGGACACCAAGTAATGCCCAAGCGCGACGACATCAACTCCGTTCTCGTCATCGGCTCCGGCCCGATCGTCATCGGTCAGGCGTGCGAGTTCGACTACTCCGGCACCCAGGCCTGCCGCGTCCTGCGCGAGGAGGGCGTGAGGGTCATCCTGGTCAACTCCAACCCGGCGACGATCATGACCGACCCCGACTTCGCCGACGCGACGTACATCGAGCCGATCACCTGGCAGGTCATCGAGACGATCATCGCGAAGGAGCGTCCCGACGCGATCCTGCCGACCCTCGGCGGGCAGACGGCCCTGAACGCCGCGATCGAGCTGCACAACCACGGCATCCTCGAGAAGTACGACGTCGAGCTGATCGGTGCGAGCTTCGAAGCCATCAACAAGGGCGAGGACCGCCAGATCTTCAAGCAGCTCGTGCTCGATGCCGGCGCCGACGTCGCCCGCAGCATCATCGCGCACACCATGGACGACCTGCTCGAGGGAGCGGCCGAGCTGGGCTACCCGCTCGTCGTGCGCCCCTCGTTCACGATGGGCGGTCTCGGGTCCGGCTTCGCCTACGACGAGGCGGATCTGCGTCGCATCGGCGGTGCCGGTCTGCGCGACTCTCCGACCACGGAGGTGCTCCTGGAGGAGTCGATCCTCGGCTGGAAGGAGTACGAGCTCGAGCTCATGCGCGACACCGCCGACAACACGGTGGTCGTCTGCTCGATCGAGAACGTCGACCCCGTCGGCGTCCACACGGGCGACTCGATCACCGTGGCTCCCGCTCTGACGCTCACGGACCGCGAATACCAGAAGCTCCGCGACATCGGCATCGACATCATCCGCGCGGTGGGCGTCGACACCGGCGGCTGCAACATCCAGTTCGCCATCGACCCGAGCAACGGGCGCATCATCGTCATCGAGATGAACCCTCGCGTCTCGCGCTCGAGCGCCCTGGCCTCCAAGGCCACGGGGTTCCCGATCGCGAAGCTCGCCGCGAAGCTGGCGCTCGGCTACCGTCTCGATGAGATCCCGAACGACATCACGGGCGTCACCCCGGCGAGCTTCGAGCCCACGCTCGACTATGTCGTCGTCAAGGTGCCGCGGTTCGCGTTCGAGAAGTTCCCGGCCGCTGACGCGACGCTGACGACCACCATGAAGTCGGTCGGCGAGGCGATGGCGATCGGCCGCAACTACGCGACCGCGCTGCAGAAGGCGCTGCGCTCGCTCGAGAAGCGCGGTTCCAGCTTCCACTGGGGCGCGGAGAGCCGTTCCGTCGACGAGCTGCTCGAGATCTCGAAGGTCCCGACGGACGGTCGGATCGTCACCCTCCAGCAGGCGCTGCGCAAGGGCGCGACGGTCGAGCAGGCGTTCGAGGCCACGGCGATCGATCCCTGGTTCATCGACCAGATCGTCCTGATCAACGAGGTCGCCGAGATCGTGCGCACGGCACCGGAGCTCGACGCGGCCACGCTGCGCTACGCCAAGGAGCACGGCTTCTCCGACGCGCAGATCGCGGAGCTCCGCGGCGAGAAGGAAGCGGAGATCCGCGGCGTGCGCCACGGACTCGGCATCCGTCCGGTGTTCAAGACCGTCGACACCTGCGCCGGCGAGTTCCCGGCTCTCACGCCTTACCACTACTCGAGCTACGACTTCGAGACCGAGGTCACACCGTCCGATCGCACCAAGGTCGTGATCATCGGATCGGGTCCGAACCGCATCGGTCAGGGCGTCGAGTTCGACTACTCGTGCGTGCACGCGTCGTTCGCCCTCTCGGATGCCGGCTTCGAGACCATCATGGTCAACTGCAACCCCGAGACGGTGTCCACCGACTACGACACGTCCGACCGGCTCTACTTCGAGCCGCTCACGCTGGAGGACGTGCTGGAGGTGCTCGACGCGGAAGCCGCGAGCGGCACCATCCTCGGAGTCGTCTGCCAGCTCGGCGGCCAGACGCCGCTGGGGCTCGCAAAGGGCATCGAGGCAGCCGGCTACCAGGTGCTCGGCACCAGCCCGGAGGCCATCGACATCGCCGAGGAGCGCGAGCTGTTCTCGCAGCTGCTCGACACGGCAGGCCTCATCGCCCCGCGCCACGGCACCGCTGTGGACGCGGACGGCGCGGTGGCCGTCGCCGAGGAGATCGGATACCCGGTGCTCGTGCGTCCGAGCTTCGTGCTCGGCGGACGCGGCATGGAGATCGTCTACAGCTCCGAGTCGCTGCGCGAGTACTTCGTGCGCACGGCGGGCGAGGTCATCATCGAGGAGGGCAAGCCCCTGCTCGTCGATCGCTTCCTCGATGACGCGATCGAGCTCGATGTCGACGCCCTCTACGACGGCACCGAACTGTTCATCGGCGGCGTGATGGAGCACCTCGAAGAGGCCGGCATCCACTCGGGCGACTCGAGCTGCACCCTTCCGCCCGTCTCGCTCGGCCGCACCGACATCGACCGGGTGCGCGAGGCGACACTCGCGATCGCGAAGGGCGTGGGCGTCCGTGGCCTGCTCAACGTGCAGTTCGCGATCAGCGCCGGCGTCCTCTACGTGATCGAGGCGAATCCGCGCGCGAGCCGCACCGTGCCCTTCGTCTCTAAGGCGCTGGGCATACCGATGGCCAAGGCCGCGAGCCGTGTGATGGTGGGGTCGACGATCGCGGAGCTCCGCGCCGAGGGCATGCTGCCCGAGCAGGACGGCTCGCGAGTGCCCCTCGACGCCCCCGTCTCGGTCAAGGAGGCCGTGCTTCCGTTCAAGCGGTTCCGTACGGCCGACGGCAAGACCGTCGACTCGATCCTCGGCCCGGAGATGCGCTCGACCGGCGAGGTCATGGGCATCGACCGCGACTTCCCGACCGCGTTCGCCAAGAGCCAGGCGGCCGCGTACGGCGGAATGCCGACCTCCGGCACGGTGTTCATCTCGGTCGCGGACTCCGACAAGCGCGCCGTGATCCTGCCGGCGCATCGCCTGCAGCAGCTGGGGTTCACGATCGTCGCCACCGAGGGCACTGCCGAGATCCTCTCGCGCAACGGCATCGCGGTGACGGTGGTCGAGAAGTACAGCGAGACCCAGGAGTCCGGCGCGACGAACATCGTCGACCTCATCAACGACGGCTCGATCGACATCGTCGTGAACACGCCGTCCGGGGGCGCGGCGCGTGCAGACGGCTATGAGATCCGCGCGGCGGCTGTCGCGGCCGACAAGGCGCTGTTCACCACGATGGCGGTGCTCGGCGCCGCCGTGAGCGGTATGGACGCAGCGCACGAGGGCTTCCAGGTGAAGAGCCTGCAGGAGTACGCCCTCGACCGGAAGGCCGCAGTGTGAGCGCACGCTTCGGCGAACGGGTCCGTGTCGCCCTCGCGGCGCACGGCCCGCTGTGCGTGGGCATCGACCCGCACGCCGCCCTGCTCGGATCCTGGGGCCTCGGCGACGACGCCTCGGGCGTCCGGGAGTTCGGGCTGCGCACGGTCGAGGCCGCGGCGGGCCGTGCCGCGATCGTGAAGCCTCAGGTGTCGTTCTTCGAGCGCTTCGGATCCGCAGGATTCGCGGCGCTCGAAGAGGTCATCGCGGCTGCGAGGGACACCGGCCTCCTCGTGATCGCGGATGCCAAGCGCGGCGACATCGGGTCGACCATGGACGCCTACGCGGCTGCCTGGCTCACCCCGGGGTCTCCGCTCGAGGCCGACGCCCTCACCGTGAACCCGTTCCTGGGTGTCGGCGCGCTCGACGGCGCCTTCGCCCTCGCCGATCAGCACGACAAGGGTCTGTTCGTGCTGGCTGCCACGAGCAACCCCGAAGCCGAGGTGCTGCAGCGCTCGATCTCCGAGACCGGCCGTGCCGTCTCGGCGGACATCGTCTCGGTCGTCTCGGCGCGCAACACCGAGCACACGCCCGCAGGGGAGTGGGGGAGCTTCGGCTTCGTCATCGGCGCGACCGTGGACTGGACGGATGCCGGCATCGCCGCCTTCGCACCGGTGGCACCCATCCTCGCTCCGGGATTCGGCACGCAGGGTGCGACGCCGTCAGACCTGCACCGCCGGTTCGGTTCGATGAGCGCCGCCGTCATCGCGAGCGAGAGCCGCAGCATCCTCTCGGCCGGACCCGCCGGTCTCGCCGCCGCCATCGACGCCCGCGTCGCAGAGTACAGGGAGGCCGGCCGTGGCTGAGTCCCGTCCCGTCCCCGAGGTCGACCGCGCTGCCGCCGCACGCAAGGCGGTCGAACGGCGCCGCGCCCGCGCATCGCTCAAACGCGATCTGACCACGCGTGTCGTCACACCGCAGGCCGTGCTCGAGCGGGCGACCGCAGACCCGGACTCGGTCGAGGGGTCCATGCGCATCACGGACTTCCTGCTCGCTCTCCCCGCGATCGGCGCGGGCAAGCGCGACCGCATCCTGGCAGAGCTGCACATCTCGCCGGTCAAGCGACTGGGAGGGCTCGGCGTCCGCCAGCGGGTGGCGCTCTCGCAGTGGCTCGACGTGCGCTTCCCGCTGCTCGAGCCGCGTGGCGCACGAAGCCGTCTGCTCGTGCTCGCCGGGCCCACGGCAGTCGGCAAGGGCACCGTCGCCGCCCACATCCGTGAGCACAACCCCGAGATCCATCTGTCGGTCTCGGCGACGACGCGCGCACCGCGACCTGGCGAGATCGATGGCGTGCACTACTACTTCGTCGACGATGCGGAGTTCGACCGTCTGATCGCGGACGACGAACTCCTGGAGTACGCCGTCGTCCACAACAAGTCGCGCTACGGCACGCCGCGGGCTCCGATCGACGCCGCTCTCGCTGCAGGCAAGACCGTGCTGCTCGAGATCGACCTGCAGGGCGCACGCCAGGTGCGCAAGGCGGAGCCTGCTGCCACGCTCATCTTCCTGCTGCCTCCGACCTGGGACGAACTCGTCCAGCGGCTGGTCGGACGAGGCACGGAGGGCGCGGAGGAACGCGCTCGCAGACTGCGCACCGCGAAGGTCGAATTGGCGGCGCAGAACGAGTTCGACCACCTCATCGTGAACGAGGACGTCGCCGCTGCGGCCGCGGAGGTCGTAGAATTGTCTTCGAGCTCTGCGCGCTGAGCGTCTTCGCGCGCCCGCATCACCGTCTTCGCGACGATCCCGTCGCCTGATCAGGAGGTCCCACCATGGCCGGACACCACACCAACGGAATCATCGATCCCCCCATCGACAACCTGCTCGACCGGGTCGACTCGAAGTACGAGCTCGTGATCTACGCCGCCAAGCGCGCCCGTCAGATCAACGACTACTACTCCGACCTCCACGAGGGCAACCTGTTCGACAACGTCGGGCCGCTCGTCGACTCGTCCGTCGAGGACAAGCCGCTGACCATCGCTCTGCACGAGATCAACGAGGACAAGCTCCGCCTCCGTCACGCCGAGTGACGTCCGATGACCGCACCGCCGACTGATGTCGGCGGTGCGGTCCATCATGGGAGCCACCCCCTTCCTGCTGTCCGATTCCGTTCTGGAGCCCTGATGAGCGCGCTGCGTCTGTTCACGTCCGAGTCCGTCACCGAGGGGCACCCCGACAAGATCTGCGACCAGATCTCGGACAGCATCCTCGACGGACTCATCGCGAAAGACCCCGGCTCCCGGGTGGCCGTCGAGACGCTGGTGACCACCGGTCTCGTCCACGTCGCCGGCGAGATCCGCACCGAGGCGTACGTCGACATCCCGACGATCGTCCGCCAGGTGGTCAACGGCATCGGCTACACCTCGAGCGAGACCGGCTTCGACGGAGACTCCTGCGGTGTGAGCATCTCGGTGGGAGAGCAGTCGACCGACATCGCCCACGGCGTCGACAACGCTCAGGAGCACCGCGACGGCGGCTCCATCGATCCTCTCGACGGCCTCGGCGCTGGCGACCAGGGCATCATGTTCGGCTTCGCGACGAACGAGACCCCGCAGCTCATGCCCATGGCTGCGTGGACCGCGCATCGCATCGCGGAGCGGCTCAGCGAGGTCCGACGATCGGGTGCGCTGCCGTTCCTGCGCCCGGACGGCAAGACCCAGGTCACTCTCGGATATGAGGGCTTCACCCCCAAGACCGTGGATGCCGTCGTGCTGTCGACCCAGCACCACCCCGACATCTCGCAGGACGACCTCAAGGCTCAGGTGCGCGAGCACGTGATCGATCCGATCCTGGCCTCCACGGGGCTCGATCTCGGCGACCTCACGTACTACATCAACCCCGCCGGTCCGTTCGTGACGGGCGGCCCCAAGGGCGATGCCGGACTCACCGGACGCAAGATCATCATCGACACCTACGGCGGAGCGGCGCGACATGGTGGCGGTGCCTTCAGCGGCAAGGATCCGTCGAAGGTCGACCGCTCCGGCGCCTATGCCACGCGCTGGGTGGCCAAGAACGCGGTCGCCGCAGGACTCGCCGACCGTCTCGAGGTCCAGGTCGCCTACGCGATCGGGGTCGCTCGTCCGGTCGGGCTCTACGTCGAGACATTCGGCACGGGCAAGGTGTCCGACGAGGTGATCACGCGCGCCATCGACGAGGTCTTCGATCTGCGTCCCCAGGCGATCATCGAGCAGCTCGACCTCCTGCGCCCGATCTACGCGCAGACCGCCGCCTACGGGCACTTCGGACGGGAGCTGCCGGAGTTCACGTGGGAGCGCACCGACCGCGCGGAAGAGCTGCGGCGCGCTGCAGGACTCTGAGGGCCGCATGCCTGATGGCGTCCCTTCTCCTCTGACATCGCAGAGTCGGAGGATCGCGCGCGTGCTCTTGGACTCGCCGCTTCCACAGTTGGATCGTCTCTTCGACTACGCCGTGCCTGCGGAGCTCGGAGACGTCCCTCTGGGCGTGCGCGTGCGTGTGCCCCTGCGTACCGCCGGTCGTGTCATCGACGGCTACGTCGTCGAACTCGACACCGAACACGATGGCGACAGGCCACTGTCCGAGGTCGACAGCGTCGTATCCCCTGTGGCGGTGCTTCCGGAGCGTCTCTACCGCCTCGCGCGCCGCGCCGCCGATCGCGCTGCGGGCTCCGCCTCCGACGTCCTGCGGCTCGTCATCCCGAAGCGCCAGGTGCGGGTGGAGAAGGCCTGGAGCGACGACTCCCCGGAGCTCGCCCCATCAGACGAAGCACTCTCCGCCGCATCCGAGCTGATCGCGTCCTACGACTCGCTCGCCGATGTGCTCGATGCGGGCGGCCGGGCCGCGGTCGAGGCGATCCCCGTGCGCCATCATGACGATCCCGGGTGGGCGGCTCTTCTCGCGTCCGCAGCGGCGCGGACGCTGGCAGCGGGCCGCTCCAGTGTTCTCGTCGTGCCTGACCACCGCGACCTCGATCAGCTGCTCGCCGCTCTCGGCTCGTATGTCCCTGACCAGGCCGTCGTGCGCTTCGACTCGCGCCAGACGAACCCCGATCGGTACCGCGCGTTCCTCCGCTCGCTCGAGGACGCGCCGTGCATCGTGGTGGGCAATCGTTCTGCGGTGTACGCGCCGGTTCGTGCGGGCGTCGTCGCTGTGTGGGACGACGGCGATCCTCTCCTCGGCGAGCCGCTCGCGCCGTACATCAACGCACGGGACGCTGCTCTCCTCCGTCAGGAGCAGGAGCGATCCGCACTGCTGTTCGTCGGCCACACCCGCACCACCGACGTCGAACGCCTCGTCGCCCACGGATGGCTGCAGGATGTCCGGGCCGCGCGTCGGGTGCTGCCGCGCGTGATCCTCAGCACACCCCAGGAGATGGATGCTCCGACTGCACAGCGGATGCCGTCGTCCGCGTTCCTCTCCGCACGCAATGCCGCAGCCGAGGGACCGGTGCTGGTGCAGGTGTCTCGACCGGGGTTCGCCCCGTCGCTGGTCTGCGCCGAATGCCGGGCGCCTGCACGGTGCGCCCACTGCGGCGGACCGCTCGGAGCCAAGCACCGTGGTGCCGTGCCGGTGTGCGCCTGGTGCGGCAGGGGAGCCCGAGCGTGGGCGTGCCCGACGTGCGCGTCGACCAAGCTGCGCCTCGCGTCCTCGGGCAGCGAGCGGACGGCGGATGAGCTGGGCAAGGCGTTCCCCGGAATCCGGGTCATCGTGGCAGACAGCGCTCATCCGGTCGAGCGCGTCGCCGACAAGCCGGCCCTCGTCGTCGCGACACGGGGGGCCGAGCCGCTGGCGGAGGGCGGATACCGTGCCGTGGTCCTGCTCGACGGACCGAGGATGCTCCAGGCTCCCGACCTGCGGATCGGCGAGTCCTGTCTGCGCTGGTGGTCGAACGCGGCTGCACTCGCGGCTCCCGGTGCTCCCATCCATCTGGTCGGCGTCGACGGAGCGATCGCGCGAGCGCTTGCCACCTGGAGCCAGTCCGCCTATGCGAGGACCGAGCTCTCCGAACGTGCGCCGTTGCACATGCCGCCGGCTGCGAGGGTCGCGCTGGTCGAGGGGTCGACGGCATCCGTGGCGAGAGCGCTGGCGTCGCTGCAGGAGCTCGCTCTGCCCTCCGACGCGGTACTCGGCCCGGTGCCGATCGAGTCTGATGACTACCCGCCGCGTGTCAGGGCCCTGATCCGGTTCGACTACAGCGCGGGTGCCAGGGTCGCCACCACGTTGCGGGCCGCGGTCGTCGCCGAAGCGGTCAGCAACCGGCGGGGCAAGGGCAAGTCGACTCGGAGCGCCCTCACGGTTCGACTCGATATCCTCGATCCGGAACTCTGAACGCGAAGAACCACCTCGCGCTCCGATTTCACCCGATCCACCCCCGCATCCCTCCGGAGCACCTTCATGCGTCTCGTCTTCGCCGGCACACCGTCGGCAGCCGTCCCCACACTCCGCCGCCTCGCGGCCGAGCACGACATCGCTGCGGTCGTCACCCGCCCGGACGCGCCGCTGGGCCGCAAGCGGGTGCTCACGCCGTCGCCTGTCGCTCACGCCGCCGACGAGCTCGGACTGCCGGTCATCAAGGCGGCTCGCCTCGACGACGACGCGACGGCCGCCATCACCGCGCTCGATGTCGAGCTCGGTGTGATCGTGGCGTACGGCGGACTCGTTCGCGAGCCGCTGCTCTCCACACCGTCGAAGGGCTGGATCAATCTGCATTTCTCGCTCCTCCCGCAGTGGCGCGGTGCCGCACCCGTGCAGCGCGCACTGATCAACGGCGATGCGCAGATGGGTGCCAGTGTGTTCCAGCTCGTTCCCGCGCTCGATGCCGGTGATGTCTTCGCGACGCGGGTCGTCGCGGTCGCTCCCGAGGCGACGGCGGATGCCGCACTCGACGCACTCGCTCTCGATGGCGCCGAACTGACGGCGGAAGTGGTCGCGGCCATCGCCGACGGCACTGCGCGCGCTGTGCCCCAGGAGGGGGAGGCGTCGCTGGCCCCGAAGCTGACTCTCGACGATGGTCTGCTCGATTGGACCCGCCCGCTCAGCGAGGTGTTCGCGCGGTTCCGTGGAGTCACCCCCGAACCGGGCGCCCACACGACCGTCGACGGGATCCGCCTCAAGGTGCTGGAGGCCACTCCCTCGGAAAGCGACATCGCCCTCGCGCCGGGCGCGTTCACCGCGACCAAGTCCGCTCTCCTCATCGGAACGGCCTCGGCCCCGCTCGCGGTCACGCGTGTGCAGCCCTCGGGCAAGGGCGCGATGAGCGCGGTCGACTGGTGGCGCGGGCAGCGCGACACCGAGAACCTGCGAGCCGGCGCATGAGCGGGCGGCAGGACGACGGCGCACGTCGCGAGCCGCGTCGCGGCGAGTCCGGCCGCGGATCCCGTTCGGGACCGAGCACGCCGCGCGATCAGCGTCCACGTGACGGCCAGGCTCGGGGCGGGAAGCGCGACGGACAGTCCCGCGGCGCGCAGCGCACGGTGCAGCCTGCGCGGCGCGTGGCCTACGACGTGCTGCGGGCGGTGTCGGAATCGGATGCCTACGCGAACCTGATCCTTCCGGCCGCGATCGCGGACGCAGGACTCACTCCACAGGACGCCGCTCTCGCCACAGAACTCGCCTACGGCACACTGCGACGCCGCGGAACGTATGACGCGATCATCGCCGCGGCCGCCGACAGGCCTGTCGAGCAGATCGACGCCGGTGTGCTCGACGCGCTGAGACTCGCGACCCATCAGCTGCTCGCGACCCGCGTCGCGTCGCACGCGGCCGTCAACGAGTCGGTGAACATCGTCGCCGCCACCCAGGGCCGCGGTGCATCCAGCTTCGCGAACGCCGTGCTGAGGCGAATCTCCCGCGAGACGCCGGGGGAGTGGGAGCAGCGCATCGAGTCCTCCGCGCGGTCGGACGACGAACGGCTGGCGCTGCGCTCCGCTCACCCCGTCTGGATCATCCGTGCCCTGCGTCGCGCGTTGGCCGCTGAAGGTCGCGTCGAGGAGCTCGACGACCTCCTCGACGCCGACAACGCCTCGCCGGAGGTCACTCTCGTCGCTCTGCCCGGCCTCGCCGAGCCCGGGGAGCCACGTCGACCGTATGCGCCGACGGCCTACGGATCTCCGGGCGGCGACCCGCACCACGTGATCGCCTCCTCGGGCGGCACGGTGCGTGTGCAGGATGAAGGGTCGCAGCTCGTCGCACTGGCTCTCGCCGAAGCTGCGCCGATCCGTTCCGGCGAACGCTGGCTCGACCTGTGCGCAGGCCCCGGCGGCAAGACGGCGCTGCTCGCGGCGGTCGCGCGACAGCACGATGTGTCGCTGGAGGCGAACGAGGTGGTGCCCACCCGTGCGCGACTCGTCCGCAACGCCCTGCGCACCGTGCCCGCCGATGTCGTGGTTCATGAAGAGGACGGCCGCACGTTCGGCACCTCCCACGCGGGCCAGTTCGATCGCATCCTCGTCGATGCGCCGTGCACGGGACTCGGGGCTCTGCGGCGGCGGCCCGAGGCGAGATGGCGCAAGACCCCCGGTGATGTCGCCGAGCTGGTGCCGCTGCAGGTCGAACTGCTCTCGGCGGCCCTCGACGCGCTGGCGCCCGGCGGCATCGTCGCGTACGCGACCTGCTCGCCGCATCTCGCCGAGACGACGGGCGTCGTCCAGGAGGTGCTCCGTGGCCGCACCGACATCACCGAGCTCGATGCGCGTGCGGTCCTCGAGGGTGTCGTGACCTCACCGATCGATCTCGGCAGCGACGGCACCGGGCGGGTCCAGCTGTGGCCACACCGGCACGGGACCGATGCGATGTTCCTCGCGCTCCTCCGACGAGCCGACACCGATCAGCGCGACGCCAGCGCCGAGCAAGGAGACTAGAGAGTGGACCTGCCCCGCGCACCGCGCATCAACCCCAGCATCCTGGCCGCCGACTTCGTGAACATGCAGCGTGATCTCGCCAAGATCGCCACTGCCGACTTCGCGCATGTCGACGTCATGGACAACCACTTCGTCCCGAACCTCACGTTCGGGCCGCAGATGGTCGAGCGGATCCAGGCGACCAGCCCGATCCCGCTCGACGTGCACCTGATGATCACCGACCCCGAGCGGTGGGCTCCCGCGTATGCGGAGCTCGGTGCCGCGAGCGTCACGTTCCACCTCGAGGCCGCCGCCGATCCGATCTCGCTGGCCCGCACTCTGCGCAGCATCGGGGCGAGGGCCGGAGTGGCGATCAAGCCGGACACCCCCGCGGACGGTCTCTACAGCGTGCTCGAGGAGTTCGACCAGATCCTCGTGATGACCGTCGAACCAGGGTTCGGCGGGCAGGGATTCATGCCCGAGACGATGCCGAAGCTGCGCGCTCTCGCCGACGAGGCGAAGCGGCGAGGGTCGAACGTCTGGCTGCAGGTCGACGGCGGGATCTCCGATGCGACGATCGAGGCGGCGGCCGCCGCCGGCGCAGACACCTTCGTCGCAGGATCCGCGGTCTACGGCGCCGACGACGTCGAGGCGGCCGTCACCCGGCTCAGAGACCGCGCCAGAGCCGCTAGCCTGGAATCGTGAAGACTTTCGACGAGCTGTTCGCCGAGCTCAGCGTCAAGGCCGAGACCCGCCCCGAGGGATCAGGCACGGTTGCAGAGCTCGACGGCGGCGTGCACACGATCGGCAAGAAGATCGTCGAGGAGGCTGCCGAGGTCTGGATGGCGTCCGAGTACGAGTCCGACGAGGCCGCTGCAGAGGAGATCTCGCAGCTGCTGTACCACGTGCAGGTGATGATGCTCGCGAAGGGCCTGAGCCTGCAGGACGTCTACCGACATCTGTGAAGCGCTCCGCCCCACTCGCTTCGATCTGAAGGCATCCCATGCTGCGCATTGCTGTTCCCAACAAGGGCTCTCTCTCCGAGACGGCCGCCGACATGCTTGCGGAGGCCGGCTACGCCGGTCGCCGTGACCCCAAGACGCTCCACGTCGTCGACAGCGACAACGACGTCGAGTTCTTCTACCTCCGTCCGAAGGACATCGCGACGTACGTCGGCTCCGGCGCCATCGATGTCGGCATCACGGGTCGCGACCTGCTTCTCGACGCCCGCATGCCCGGCGCGCGCGAGATCGAGGCGCTCGGCTTCGCCGGCTCGACCTTCCGCTTCGCCGCGCCCTCGGGGCGCTACACCGAGGTGTCCGAGCTCGACGGTCTGCGCATCGCGACGTCGTATCCGGGTCTCGTCGACGCGTTCCTCGATGAGCGCGGAATCGCGGTCGACCTCGTGCCGCTCGACGGTGCGGTGGAGTCCGCCGTGCGCCTCGGTGTGGCCGACGCCGTGGCTGACGTCGTCGAGACGGGCACGACACTGCGTCAAGCGGGGCTCGACGTCTTCGGTCCCGTGATCCTGCAGTCCGAGGCCGTGCTGATCGCCGGTCCGCAGGATGCCGAGGGATCCGAGACGCTTCTCCGCCGTCTCCGCGGCGTCATGGTGGCCCGCCGGTTCGTGATGATCGATTACGACCTGCCGCTCGCTCTGCTCGACGACGCCGTGAAGATCGCCGGCGGCATCGAGTCTCCCACCGTCTCGCCCCTGCGCGACCCCGAGTGGGTCGCGGTGCGGGTCATGGTGGCCCGCGCGCGGGTCAACCCCGTGATGGATGCGCTCTACGCTCTCGGTGCCCGAGCGATCCTCGTCACGGCGATCCACAACGCGAGGCTCTGATGGCGCTCGCGAGTCGCGTCATCCCCTGCCTCGACGTCGCCGCCGGCCGCGTCGTCAAGGGAGTCAACTTCGAGAACCTGCGCGACATGGGCGACCCGGTCGAACTTGCCCGCCACTACGCGGCGCAGGGCGCCGATGAGATCACCTTCCTCGACGTGACCGCGACGGTCGATGCACGCGCGACGACCTACGACGTCGTCCAGCGCACCGCCGAGCAGGTGTTCGTGCCGCTGACGGTCGGCGGGGGAGTCCGCAGCGTCGACGACGTGTCCCGCCTGCTGTCCGTCGGAGCCGACAAGGTCGGTGTGAACTCCGCTGCGATCGCGCGCCCCGAGCTGATCGGCGAGATCGCCGACCGCTTCGGGGCGCAGGTGCTCGTGCTGTCGCTCGATGTCAAGCGGGCCGACACGACCGCATCCGGCTTCGTGGTCACCACCCACGGCGGACGCACGCAGACCACCCTCGACGCACTCGACTGGGCGCGAGAGGCCGCTGAACGCGGCGCGGGCGAGCTGCTCGTCAACTCGATCGATGCCGACGGCACGCGAGACGGCTTCGATCTCGAGCTGGTGAAGCTGATGCGCGAGGCCGCCTCGGTGCCCGTGATCGCGTCGGGCGGAGCAGGCAAGGCCGCAGACTTCGCTCCGGCGATCAAGGCCGGGGCGGATGCGGTTCTGGCAGCCAGCGTGTTCCACACCGGCGCGCTCACGGTCGGCGACGTGAAGGATGCACTGCGTGCGGAAGGAGTGCTCGTCCGATGAGCGACGTCGAAGAGCGCATCGCGCAGGTCGCCTTCAATGACGACGGTCTCGCACCGGTGATCGTGCAGCAGTGGGACACTGCAGAGGTCCTGATGCTCGCCTGGGTGGATGCCGAGGCGCTGCGACGTACTCTCACCACCGGACGTGCGGTCTACTGGTCTCGATCCCGCCGGGAGTACTGGCGCAAGGGCGACACCTCGGGCAACATCCAGGTGGTGCACGAGGCGCGGCTCGACTGCGACGGCGATGCGATCCTGCTTCGTGTCGACCAGACGGGACCGGCCTGTCACACGGGCACGCGCACCTGCTTCGACACGACCGACCTGCAGGCCGTCGAGGGGGGCTCCGCAGAATGACGCTCGCACGCAGAGGCCGGTCGATCGCCGTCTCGGGGTTCCTCCTCTCCGGTGCGATCGGCATCATCTCGTCGACGCAGACCTGGCTGACCGTCGCGCGCACCGATGCGGGAGAGGCGATCCTCGTGCCGGGGGCGTCCGCGCTGCCCTTGCTCGCGCCTCTCAGCCTCGCCGTGCTGGCGCTCGGCATCGCGCTCTCGATCGTCGGTCCCGTGCTCCGGCTGATCTTCGGCGTGCTCGCCACCGCTGCCGCGCTCTTCCTCGGGTGGACGACGCTCCAGTTGGTGCTGACCGAGCCGCTGAGCGCCGTGGGCCCCACCGTCACCGAGACGACCGGTCTCGCCGGGAGCTCGGCGATCACGGACGTGGTCGCCGGCATCGAGCTCTCCGCCTGGCCCGTCATGACGCTCATCGGCTGGGTCATCCTGCTCGCGGCATCCCTCGTCGTGCTCGTCACGTGGCGCCGCTGGAAGCGCGGCGGCCGCCGCTACCGCACCGATGCCGCACATGTGGACGCGACCGCCGGCCCCGTGGACGCGATCGATTCGTGGGACGACCTGTCTCGCGGAACCGACCCGACGCGATGACCCCGATAGACTTGACCCGAACCAGCACGTCGTCCCCCGGAGGAGACCATGACCAACCCGATCGCTGACCCCGGCCACGGACACTCGCCTGCCGCATGGACGGGCGTCATCATCATGCTCGCCGGCTTCACGATCGGCACGCTGGCGTTCTGCCTCGCCGAGTTCAGCCCCGTCTGGGTCGCCCTGATCTGGGTCGGCGCGGCCATCATCCCGATCGGCGCGCTCGTGGGCTGGCTGCTCGCGAGGGCCGGCTACGGCGTGAAGGGCCCCAAGTACTCGCCGAAGGCGCACTAATGGTGCTCGCCGACCTCACGGCCGGCGCAGTCGCAGACGCTGAGCGTCGCGCTCTCACCAGGCCACTGGCCGAGGTGGAACGCGATGCTCTCGCACGCCCCGCCGCCAAGGACGCCCTGGCGTTCCTCGCTCCCGCCGAGCGCGTGAAGATCATCGCCGAGGTGAAGCGCGCGAGCCCGTCGCGTGGCGCCCTGGCCGAGATCCCGGATCCCGCTTTCCAGGCGTCGCTGTACGAGACGGGCGGCGCGTCGGCGATCAGCGTCCTGACCGAGGAACGCCGGTTCGGCGGCAGCCTCGCCGATCTCGAAGCCGTCACCGCGCGCGTGTCCCTTCCCGTGCTGCGCAAGGACTTCATCGCGAATCGATATCAGGTCCTCGAAGCACGAGCCGCCGGTGCCGATCTCGTGCTGCTGATCGTCGCGGGGCTCGAGCCGCATGTGCTCCGTGAGCTCTTCGGCTTCATCACCGAGCTCGGCATGACGCCGCTCGTCGAGACGCACTCGGCCGACGAGCTCGAGGTCGCGATCGATCTCGGGGCATCGCTGATCGGCGTCAATGCGCGCGACCTGAAGACCCTCGAGCTCGACCGCGATCTCTTCGGCCGTCTCGTCGACCGGATCCCTGAGACCGCGGTCAAGATCGCGGAATCCGCGGTCCTCACACCTGAAGACGTCAGGCACTACCGCTCAGCGGGCGCTGACGTCGTCCTGATCGGGGAGGCGCTCGTCACGGGCGACCCGGTCGCCACACTCAAGAGCTTCCTGGAGGCGTGATGAGCCTGCGAGACCAGCACGGTCCACTGTTCGGCGACTACGGCGGACGCTACATGCCCGAGTCGCTGATCGCCGCGATCGACGAGCTCTCGGCGGCATACGCCGACGCGATCGTCGATCCGGTCTTCCGCGACGAGCTGGCGTCTCTGCTCAGCTCCTACGCCGGGCGCCCGTCGCCGCTCACCGAGGTCGCCCGGTTCGCCGAGCACGCCGGCGGAGCGCGAGTGTTCCTCAAGCGCGAGGACCTCAACCACACCGGCTCGCACAAGATCAACAACGTGCTGGGGCAGGCGCTGCTGACGAAGCGCCTCGGCAAGACCCGCGTGATCGCCGAGACGGGGGCAGGCCAGCACGGCGTCGCCACGGCTACCGCTGCCGCTCTCTTCGGCCTCGACTGCACCATCTACATGGGCGAGGTCGACACCGAGCGCCAGGCGCTCAACGTCGCGCGGATGCGACTGCTCGGCGCCGAGGTGATCGCGGTCACCTCCGGATCGCGCACGCTGAAGGACGCGATCAACGACGCGTACCGCGACTGGGTGGCGAGCGTCGAGACGACCAACTACATCTTCGGCACCGCGGCGGGGCCGCACCCGTTCCCCGCGATGGTTCGGGACTTCCAGAAGATCATCGGCGAAGAGGCTCGCCAGCAGCTGCTCGACGAGGTCGGCCGACTGCCTGACGCGGTCATCGCGTGCGTCGGAGGCGGCTCGAACGCGATCGGAATGTTCGATGCGTTCCTCGACGACGCCGGCGTGAAGCTCTACGGAGTCGAGGCGGCCGGCGACGGCGTCGACACACCTCGCCACGCGGCCTCCATCGAGCGTGGGCGTCCCGGCATCCTGCACGGCGCGAAGACCTACGTCCTCCAGGACGAAGACGGCCAGACGGTCGAGTCGCACTCGATCTCCGCAGGTCTCGACTACCCGGGCGTGGGCCCGGAGCACTCCTGGCTCGCCGACATCGGTCGCGCCGAGTACATCCCGGCGACCGACGACGAGGCCATGCAGGCGCTGCGCCTGCTGAGCCGCACCGAAGGCATCATCCCCGCCATCGAGTCCGCCCACGCCCTCGCGGGCGCCCTGCGCCTCGGACGTGAGATGGGTCCGGACGCCGTGCTCGCGATCTGCCTGTCGGGTCGCGGCGACAAGGACATGGACACCGCAGCCCGCTACTTCGACCTCTACGACGCCGAGGCGCTCGCGCACGATGTCGCCGACGAGAGCGACGCCGAAGCAGCCGCGTCGAAGGGGGAGCCGGAGCTGTGAGCCGCGTCGAACAGGCGATCGCCGCCGCCCATGACGCGGGCCGCAGCGCCTTCGTCGGATACCTCCCCGTCGGCTACCCCGACCTCGAGACGAGCATCCGCGCCGCCATCGCCCTCGCCGAGAACGGCGTCGACATCATCGAGCTCGGACCGCCCTACAGCGACCCGGTGATGGACGGCGCCGTGATCCAGGAGGCGACCACCGCGGCTCTCGCGAACGGCTTCAAGATGAAGGACCTCTTCACGGCCGTGCGCGCGATCACCGACGCCACCGATGTGCCCGTCCTGGTCATGACGTACTGGAATCCGGTGTTCCAGTACGGCGTCGATCGCTATGCGGACGACCTGCTGGCCGCGGGGGGAGCGGGCCTGATCACGCCCGACATCACCCCTGACGTGGCAGGGGAGTGGATCGCAGCGAGCAAGCGCACGGGCCTCGACCGCGTCTTCCTCGCCGCGCCCACCTCGACCGACGAGCGCCTCGACCTCGTCGTGAAGTCGTCCACCGGCTTCGTCTACACCGTCTCGACCATGGGCATCACCGGTGAGCGCACCGAGCTCGACCGCGCTGCGCGCACCCTGGTCGGACGCCTTCGCGAGCACGGCGACATCCGCGCCTGCGTCGGGATCGGCATCTCGACCGCCGAGCAGATCGCCGGAGTCTCCGAATACGCGGACGGCGCCATCGTCGGCACCGCACTCGTCCGCGCCCTCCGCGACGGCGGCATCCCCGCCCTCGCAGAGGTCACCCGAAACCTGGCGGTCGGCACGTCGTCGGCACGCCCCGTACACGAGAACTAGAATCGCACTCATGTCCCTCGCGCTCCACAGCACCTTCAGCGGCGTGCTCGCCAGCATCCCGAGCCCCACGGTCTCCTACATCGACCTCGGCCCGCTCCGGATCCACTTCTACGCGCTCTGCATCATCGCCGGCATCATCGCGGCGGTACTGCTCACCAACCACCGCCTCACCAAGCGCGGTGCAGAGCCGTGGGTCGTGATCGACATCTCGATCCTCGCCGTTCCGCTGGCCATCATCGGCGCGCGCATCTTCCACGTCCTGACCCACCCGAACTTCTACTTCGGCGAGGGCAGGAACACCTGGAATCCCTTCGAACCCGGATCCGTCTGGGCCATCTGGGAGGGCGGCATCGCCATCTTCGGCGCCCTCATCGGCGGCGCAGTGGGCGCGTACCTCGGATGCCGGTGGACCGGCATCCGCTTCTGGACCTTCGCCGACGCACTGGCACCCGGGCTCCTGCTCGCACAGGCCATGGGCCGTTTCGGCAACTGGTTCAACAACGAGCTCTACGGTCTGCCCACCGACCTGCCGTGGGGCCTCGAGATCCCCTCCGACAACTCCGCGTTCCCTCCCGGCCTTCCCGAGGGCACGCTCTTCCACCCCACGTTCCTGTACGAGGTGATCTGGAACGGTCTCGGCGTGATCGTGCTGCTCTGGCTGAGCCGCAAGGCGACCGCGTTCCAGTGGGGAAAGCTCTTCGCCATCTACCTCATCTGGTACAGCGCCGGACGTGTGGTCTGGGAGTCGATCCGCATCGATCCGAGCGAGATCATCCTGGGTCTCCGCAGCAACGTGTGGGCCGCCATCATCGGCATCATCGTGGGCATCGCGATCCTCATCGTCCAGTCTCGCCGCCACCCCGGTCTCGAGCCGTCGCCGTACCAGCCCGGCCGCGGCCGGAAGGACCTCGACGCTGATGTAGAATCGCAGAACAATCCCTCCGATTTCGTGGACGTGAGTGAGCCTCCGTCCGAAGAAGTCGCCGCAGGAGCCAGCGCCACAAGCACCGCTCCCACGGACTCGGAAGGCGCTCGATAGCCCACCGGTCCGTGCGGACCCCATCGCATCCACCCGGCCAATGACGCCCCCGGGTCATCCGAAGATCTGAGGACGGTACTGGTGTATTTTCAGCCTCCCTACGGCGCTTCCGGCGCTTACCCCCCGAAGCAGGGCATGTACAACCCGGCGTTCGAGAAGGACGCCTGCGGCCTCGCCATGGTCGCGACCCTCCGCGGCGAGGCGGGCCACGACATCATCGCGCTCGCGCTCGA
This sequence comes from Microbacterium sp. Bi98, assembly GCF_918698045.1. NCBI lineage: Bacteria > Bacillati > Actinomycetota > Actinomycetes > Micrococcales > Microbacteriaceae > Microbacterium > Microbacterium sp. Bi98. The sequence continues at coordinate 72,592 of NZ_CAKKLK010000004.1, forward strand.
AGCGCTGCGCAACCTGGAGCACCGCGGGGCGATCGGCTCGGATGCCGGCACCGGAGACGGCGCGGGCATCCTTACGCAGATGCCGGACGCGTTCCTGCGCGCCGTCACCGACTTCGAACTGCCCCCGGTCGGCGAGTACGCCGCGGGCCTGGCATTCCTGCCGCGCGATTCCAGCGAGCGCCGCCAGCAGAAGGCCGGCATCGAGAAGATCGCCCGCTCGGAGGGACTCCGCGTCCTCGGCTGGCGCGAGGTTCCGACGGTCAACGACAACCTCGGAAAGCTCGCCGACGAGGCGCGTCCCGCCTTCGAGCAGCTCTTCGTGAGCGCCGGGGGAGCGACGCACTCGGACGCCCCGCTCACCGGCATCGCCCTCGACCGCGTCGCATACCGACTGCGCAAGCGCGCCGGTCACGAGCTCGGCGCCTACTTCGTGACGCTGTCCGCCCGCACTCTCGGCTACAAGGGCATGGTCACGACGCTGCAGCTCGAGCCGTTCTACCCCGACCTGCAGGACGAGCGCTTCATGTCCGAGCTCGCGGTCGTGCACTCCCGCTACTCCACGAACACGTTCCCCTCCTGGCCGCTCGCTCAGCCGTTGCGCATGCTCGCGCACAACGGCGAGATCAACACGGTCGGCGGCAACCGCAACTGGATGCGGGCTCGCCAGTCGCAGCTCGAATCCGAGCTGCTGGGCGACGTCGCGCCGCTGCTGCCGATCTGCACCGACGGTGCCAGCGACTCCGCGTCGTTCGACGAGGTGCTCGAGCTGCTCACCCTCACCGGTCGCAGCCTGCCGCACGCCATCATGATGATGGTCCCCGAGGCATACGAGAAGCAGTCCGACATCTCTCCGGAGCTTCGTTCGTTCTACGAGTACCACTCGAACCAGATGGAGCCCTGGGACGGCCCCGCGGCGCTCATCTTCACCGACGGCACCGTCGTCGGCGCGACCCTCGACCGCAACGGGCTCCGCCCCGGGCGCTGGACCGAGACGACCGACGGCCTCATCGTCATCGGCTCGGAGACCGGTGTGCTCACCTTCGAACCCGAGCGGATCAAGCGTCGCGGACGCCTGCAGCCCGGCAAGATGTTCCTCGTCGACACGTCGCAGCGACGCATCATCGAAGACGAGGAGATCAAGCACGATCTCGCGACCATGCACCCGTGGCAGGAATGGCTGGATGCCGGTTCCGTGCGGCTCGCGGACCTCCCCGAGCGTGAGCACATCGTGCACCCGCCCGCATCGATCACCCGCCGTCAACGCACCTTCGGCTACACGGAGGAGGAGGTGCGCATCCTGCTGACCCCGATGGGCCAGAACGGTGTCGAGCCTCTCGGCGCGATGGGATCCGACACTCCGATCGCGGTCCTCAGCAAGCGTCCCCGCCTGCTCTTCGACTACTTCACTCAGCAGTTCGCGCAGGTGACCAACCCGCCGCTCGACTCGATCCGCGAAGAGGTCGTGACGAGTCTGAAGCTCGGTCTCGGCCCCGAGAGCAATCTGCTCACCTGGGGTCCCGACCACACCCGCACGGTGTCGCTCGACTTCCCGGTGATCGACAACGACGAGCTCGCGAAGATCCGTCACATCGACAAGGCTCTTCCCGATCGCTCCAGCGTGACGATCAGGGGCCTGTACCACTTCGACGCCGGCTCTAACACGCTCGAGAAGCGTCTGACCGAGATGTGCGACGAGGTCGATGAGGCCATCGAGAGCGGTGCCGAGTTCATCATCCTGTCGGATCGCGACTCGAACAAGGATCTGACCCCGATCCCTTCGCTCCTCATGGTCTCGGCCATCCATCACCACCTGATCCGTCGTGAGAACCGCATGAAGGTCGGTCTGATCGTGGAGGCGGGTGACGTCCGCGAGGTGCATCACGTCGCGACGCTGATCGGATACGGCGCGTCGGCCGTGAACCCGTACCTCGCGATGGAGACCGTGGAGCACCTGGTGCGCACCGGCTACATCACCGGCATCAGCCCCGAGAAGGCCGTCCGCAACCTGATCTACGCGCTCGGCAAGGGCGTGCTGAAGATCATGTCGAAGATGGGCATCTCGACCGTCTCGTCGTACGCCGGCGCACAGGTCTTCGAGGCCGTCGGTCTGAGCGAGGAGTTCATCGACAAGTACTTCACGCGCACCGAGTCGAAGCTCGGCGGCATCGGGATCCAAGAGATCTTCATCGAGAATCAGGCTCGTCACGACTACGCCTACCCGGAGGATGAGGCTGCTCGCGCTCACGAGCGCCTCTGGACCGGTGGCGAGTACCAGTGGCGTCGCGACGGTTCCCCGCACCTCTTCAACCCGGAGACGGTGTTCAAGCTGCAGCACGCCACACGCGAGCGCCGCTACGACATCTTCCGCGAGTACACCAGGATGGTCGACGATCAGGCGGCGGAGCTCAAGACTCTGCGCGGTCTGTTCTCGCTGCGGACCGGTACGCGCAAGCCGGTGCCGCTCGACGAGGTCGAGCCGGTCTCGGCGATCGTCAAGCGGTTCTCGACCGGCGCGATGAGCTACGGATCGATCTCGAAAGAGGCCCACGAGACTCTCGCGATCGCCATGAACAGGCTCGGCGGCAAGTCCAACACGGGTGAGGGCGGGGAGGATGCCGACCGTCTGCTCGATCCCGAGCGCCGCAGCGCGATCAAGCAGGTCGCCTCGGGACGCTTCGGTGTCACCAGCCTGTACCTCACCGAGGCCGACGACATCCAGATCAAGCTCGCCCAGGGCGCGAAGCCCGGCGAGGGCGGTCAGCTGCCTCCGCAGAAGGTGTATCCGTGGGTCGCGCGCACGCGCGGCGGAACACCCGGTGTGGGACTCATCTCGCCCCCACCGCACCACGACATCTATTCGATCGAAGACCTGAAGCAGCTCATCTTCGACCTGAAGCGGGCCAACCCCGAGGCGCGGATCCACACGAAGCTCGTCAGCCAGTCGGGCATCGGCGCGGTCTCGGCGGGTGTCGCGAAGGCTCTGAGCGACGTCATCCTGGTCTCAGGTCACGACGGCGGCACGGGTGCGAGCCCGATGAACTCGCTCAAGCACGCGGGAACGCCGTGGGAGCTCGGCCTCGCCGAGACCCAGCAGACGCTGATGCTCAACGGCATGCGCGATCGCGTGGTCGTGCAGGTCGACGGCCAGCTCAAGACGGGACGCGATGTCATCATCGGCGCTCTGCTGGGCGCGGAGGAGTTCGGGTTCGCGACGGCTCCGCTCGTCGTCAGCGGCTGCATCATGATGCGCGTCTGCCACCTCGACACCTGCCCGGTGGGCGTCGCGACGCAGAACCCCGTGCTGCGCGAGCGCTTCACCGGCAAGCCGGAGTTCGTCGTGAACTTCATGGAGTTCATCGCCGAAGAGGTGCGCGAGATCCTGGCCGAGCTCGGCTACCGCTCGATCGATGAGATCGTCGGCCGCACCGAGCTGATCGAGGCGAACGCCGCACTCCAGCACTGGAAGGCGGAGGGCCTCGACCTGAGCCCCGTGCTCGAGGGGCCGGCATTCCCGGCGAGCGAGCCGCGTCGCAGCCGCCGCACGCAGGATCACGAGCTCGAGAAGCACTTCGACGTGCAGCTCATCGACATCGCCAAGCCGGCGCTCCTCAACGGCGAACCGGTGGTGGTCGAGCTGCCGATCGCGAACACCGAACGCGCCGTCGGGACGATGCTGGGTCACCAGGTCACCTCCCGACACGGCGCCGCGGGGCTTCCCAGCGGCACCATCGACGTCACGCTGCACGGCACCGCCGGTCAGTCGCTCGGCGCTTTCCTGCCTTCTGGAATCGTGCTTCGACTCGAGGGCGACGCGAACGACTACGTCGGCAAGGGGCTCTCGGGCGGTGACATCTCGATCCGTCCCGCTCGCGGGGCTGCCATCGCTCCGCACGAGAACGTGATCGCCGGCAACGTGATCGGCTACGGCGCGACGTCCGGGACCATGTATCTCTCCGGCGTGGTCGGCGAGCGATTCCTCGTGCGCAACTCCGGCGCGACCGCCGTCGTCGAGGGAGTGGGCGACCACGCGCTCGAGTACATGACGGGCGGCGTCGCGGTGATCCTCGGCTCGACGGGTCGCAACCTCGGCGCCGGCATGTCCGGGGGAGTGGCCTACATCCACTCGCTCGACAGCGGCAAGATCAACGCCCAGTCGCTCGGCAGCGGCGAGCTCCGGCTCGAACCGCTCGACCGAGCCGACCTCGAAGTGCTGCGGAGCCTGATCGTGGCACACGTGGAGCGCACGGCCTCGCCGCTCGGCTCCGACATCCTGGCCCGGTTCGATGAGACCGCAGGCCAGTTCACGAAGGTGCTTCCTCGCGACTACGCGGCAGTCCGCAGCATGCGCGAAGAAGCAGTCGCCGAGGGCATCGACCCCGACGGCGACATCGTCTGGAACCGCATCCTGGAGGTGACCGGTGGCTGATCCCAAAGGTTTTCTGAAGGTCACAGAACGTGAGCTTCCCCCGCGTCGCCCTGTGCCCGTGCGCATCATGGACTGGAAAGAGGTCTACGAGCCCGGCGACCAGGCCGTCCTGAAGCGGCAGGCAGGTCGCTGCATGGACTGCGGCGTGCCGTTCTGCCATCAGGGCTGCCCGCTGGGCAACCTGATCCCCGAGTGGAACGACCTGACCTGGCGCGGCGAGGGCCGTGCGGCGATCGATCGCCTGCACGCGACCAACAACTTCCCGGAGTTCACCGGTCGCCTGTGCCCGGCCCCGTGCGAGAGCTCCTGCGTGCTCGGCATCAACCAGCCTCCTGTCACGATCAAGCAGATCGAGGTCTCGATCATCGACGAGGCGTTCGCCAAGGGCTGGGTCGAACCGCAGCCACCGGCCCGCCTGACGGGCAAGACCGTCGCGGTCGTCGGGTCCGGCCCTGCCGGTCTCGCCGCTGCTCAGCAGCTCACGCGCGCCGGTCACACGGTCGCGGTGTTCGAGCGCGACGACCGCATCGGCGGCCTGCTGCGTTACGGGATCCCCGACTTCAAGATGGAGAAGGGGCAGCTCGAGTCGCGCCTTCGCCAGATGCAGGAAGAGGGAACACGCTTCCGCGCCGGAGTAGAGATCGGCAAGGACATCTCGTGGGCCGACCTGCGCGCCCGCTACGACGCCATCGTGATCGCCACCGGATCCACGGTTCCGCGCGACCTGTCTATCCCTGGTCGCGACCTCGACGGAGTGCACTTCGCGATGGAGTACCTGGTCGAGTCGAACCATGCGGTCGCCGGTGACAAGGTGCCGGAGCAGATCACCGCCGAGGGCAAGCACGTCATCGTGATCGGCGGCGGTGACACCGGTGCGGACTGCATCGGCACCGCACACCGTCAGGGCGCGATCAGCGTGACGAACCTCGCGATCGGCAAGCAGCCAGGCACCGAGCGGCCGGGCCACCAGCCCTGGCCGATGATGCCGACGCTGTTCGAGATCTCCTCGGCACATGAAGAGGGCGGCGAGCGGGTCTTCCTCGCCTCGACCGTCGAATTCCTCTCGAACGATGTCGGCGAGGTGCGCGCGCTCCGCGTCGCCGAGACCGAGTTCATCGACGGCCGCCGGGTTCCCAAGAGCGGGACGGAGCGCGAGATCCCCGCAGATCTGGTACTGATCGCGATGGGCTTCACCGGTCCGGAGCAGGACGGCTACTCCGAGGACACCCTCCCGCAGGTGACAGACCGCGGTGCCTTCCGACGTGATGACAGCTACGAGTCCACGGTTCCCGGCGTCTTCGTCGCCGGCGATGCCGGTCGCGGACAGTCGCTGATCGTCTGGGCGATCGCCGAGGGCCGCGCGGCTGCGGCGAACGTCGACCGATTCCTCATGGGGACCACCGTGCTGCCCGAGCCGGTGCGACCACATGAAGTCGCTATCGGTCTCCAGCCCGCGTAGGCTGAGCGGCGGCACCGTCGCCTGATTTCCATCCCCCACTACCCTGGAGCAATCTTTGAGACGCGCGAAAATCGTCGCCACCCTGGGCCCCGCCACCTCCACGTACGAGACCGTGCGTGCACTCATCGACGCCGGAGTGGACGTCGCCCGTCTGAACCTCAGCCACGGTGACTACTCCGTGCACGAGAACAACTACGCCAACGTCCGTCGCGCTGCCGACGATGCGGGCCGCGCCGTCGCCATCCTCGTCGACCTTCAGGGGCCGAAGATCCGTCTCGGCAAGTTCGAGAACGGTCCCTACGAGCTCGCCGAAGGCGACATCTTCAAGATCACGACCGAAGACATCATCGGCAACAAGGAGATCTCGGGCACGACGTTCAAGGGCCTGCCCAACGACGTCAAGCCGGGCGACTTCCTGCTTATCGACGACGGCAAGGTCCGCGTCGAGGTCGTCGAGACCGACGGAGTCACCGTCACGACGCGCGTGATCGTCGCGGGCGCCGTCTCGAACAACAAGGGCATCAACCTGCCCGGCGTCGCCGTCAACGTCCCCGCGCTCAGCGAGAAGGACGAGGACGACCTCCGTTGGGGCCTGCGCATCGGCGCCGACCTCATCGCCCTGTCGTTCGTCCGCAACGCCGAAGACGTCAGCCGCGTGCACGAGATCATGGCAGAGGAGGGCGTCAAGGTCCCCGTCATCGCCAAGGTCGAGAAGCCGCAGGCCGTCGACGCTCTCGAGGAGATCGTCGACGCGTTCGACGCGATCATGGTCGCCCGTGGCGACCTCGGGGTCGAGCTGCCTCTGGAGGCCGTGCCGATCGTCCAGAAGCGCGCTGTCGAACTGGCACGCCGCAACGCGAAGCCCGTCATCGTCGCCACTCAGATGCTCGAGTCGATGATCAACAGCCCGGTGCCGACGCGCGCCGAGACCTCCGACGTCGCCAACGCCGTGCTCGACGGCGCGGATGCCGTGATGCTCTCGGGCGAGACCAGCGTGGGTGACTACCCGGTCGTCGTCGTCGAGACGATGGCTCGCATCATCGAGTCCACCGAAGAGCACGGACTCGAGCGCATCGCCCCGCTGACGAACAAGCCGCGCACGCAGGGTGGTGCGATCACTCTCGCCGCTCTCGAGGTGGCCGAGTTCGTCGACGCGAAGTTCCTCTGCGTGTTCACCCAGTCCGGTGACTCGGCGCGTCGTCTCTCGCGTCTGCGCTCGCGTATCCCGATGATCGCGTTCACACCCGAGCCGAGCATCCGCCGTCGCATGGCGCTCACCTGGGGCATCCGCTCGAAGCTCGTCGACATGGTCCAGCACACGGACCTGATGTATCTGCAGGTCGACGACTATCTGCTCAGCAGCGGACTCGCCGTCGAGGGTGACAAGGTCGTCGTGATCTCCGGTTCCCCTCCCGGAATCGTCGGCTCGACCAACGACATCCGCGTGCACAAGGTCGGAGACGCCGTGAACGGCGCGGCTCCGATCTACAAGGAAGCCACGGTCTGATCCAGGCAAGAGGCGAAGGGGCGGAGCCACGGTTCCGCCCCTTCGTCGTATCCGTCGCCGGGGAGTCCTGGCGGTTGGTATCGTCTGGCGTGACGGATGCGGCGCGGCCACCAGGGGAGGGGACATCATCGATCTCGTGAGACGGGCCCGCTGGTGGATCGCGGACTACGCCTATGCCGCCTACTGGCAGGTGCGCTCGGCCTTCGACCGCCGCGATCCGTCTTCGTTCGCCGGGGGCCATGCTGCTCCGATCGTCATCCTTCCCGGGGTCTACGAGACATGGCGCTTCATGCAACCGCTGATCACGGCCCTGCATGATCGCGGCCATCCGATCTACGTGGTCGATGCCCTGAGACGCAATCAGCGTCCCGTGCGGGATGCAGCGCGGGTCGTGACGGCCTTCCTCGAGCGCGCGGACCTGTCCGACGTGCTGCTCGTCGCGCACAGCAAGGGCGGACTCGCGGGGAAGCTCGCGATGGCCGGCCCGGCGGGGACTCGAGTACGCGCCATGTTGGCGGTCGCGACTCCCTTCGGCGGTTCCCGGTACGCACGGATACTCCCTGTCCCGTCCCTGTGGGCCTTCGCCCCCTCGCATCCCTCGATCGTGGAGCTCGCTCGGCATCAGGACGTGAACGAACGGATCGTATCGGTGTACGCCACCTTCGATCCGCATATCCCCGAGGGCAGCGAACTGCCGGGTGCGCGCCGGAACGTCCGGCTCGACACAGGCGGGCACTTCCGGATCCTCGCGGATCCTCGCGTCCTCGGCGAGGTCGCGTCTCTCTCCGAACCCTGAGCCGCTCGGCCTCGGCGCCCGCGGGCACCGTCTCGGGACCGGTCGGCGCCGCGACATGACGGATTCTCAGCGCATGACGGATACTCTGGTGCTGGCGCACGCCGTGACAGACCACGCGGGCGCCGTGCCCATGGATGAAGCGACCATCGAACCCGCCACGGACGCGCGCCTCGACAGCGCCCGGCCGCCGTGCGGCGTGCCCGGTGCGGGTCGTTCCGAGGCCCCGGCCGACCCTGCTGCGGTGATGGCTGATCCGATGACGTCGTCGAAGCCCGGCAGCATCGGGGTCCGATACCGCCTCAAGCGTCGATTCCGAACGTGCGACGCGATCGCGTGCGTGCCGGTGCCGCTCGCGCAGACGCGCATCGCCGAGACGATCGCGGCGGACGACGGAGCCCGCATCTACGGTGGCGGCACCTACATGCCCGTGCTGCGTGACGGAGCCCCGGTGGACGCCTCCGACGAGAACCTCGACGTGATCATCCGTGCGGCGGTGCCGACACGGGTCGTGCTCGCAGAGCATCCTGCCGTCGCGGAGCGCGAACTGCACGCGGCCATGCGGCCCGTACTGGATCGCTACCTCCTCATCGACGATGAGATCTGGTCACTCGTCTGAGGGCTGTTCTCTGATGTGCCGGCGGTGGGACTCGAACCCACACGCCCTTTCGGACAAAGCATTTTGAGTGCTCCGCGTCTGCCATTCCGCCACGCCGGCTCGTGTGTCGCGTCTTCGACTTTAGCGCAGCGGATCAGTGTCGATCCTCACGCGCCGCGGCATCGGGGGACCTCAGAGGCGCTCTCCACTAGGATGGATCTGTGACCGAGCAAGAACAGGCAGCCGAGCAGCCCACGTCATCCGCACCCCGACGCGTCGTCGTCGCCGAGGACGAGTCGCTGATCCGTCTCGACATCGTCGAGATCCTCCGCGACAACGGCTTCGATGTCGTCGGCGAGGCCGGCGACGGAGAGACCGCCGTGGCGCTGGCGACCGAGCTGCGCCCCGATCTCGTCATCATGGACGTCAAGATGCCGCAGCTCGATGGCATCAGCGCCGCCGAGAAGCTGCACAAGGGCAACATCGCACCCGTCGTCCTCCTCACGGCATTCAGCCAGAAGGAACTCGTCGAACGGGCCAGCGAGGCCGGCGCCCTGGCCTATGTGGTCAAGCCGTTCACGCCGAACGACCTGCTGCCCGCCATCGAGATCGCTCTCGCTCGCCACGAGCAGATCATCACGCTCGAGGCCGAGGTCGCCGACATGGTCGAGCGCTTCGAGACCCGCAAGCTCGTCGACCGCGCCAAGGGACTGCTCAACGAGAAGATGGGCCTTTCCGAGCCCGAGGCGTTCCGCTGGATCCAGAAGGCATCGATGGACCGCCGTCTGACGATGCAGGACGTGGCGAAGGCGATCATCGAGCAGCTCGCTCCGAAGAAGTAGCCTTTGCTTCCACTCGACGCAGAGCATGTTCTGCGTCCGGTCCGGACCGGCGACGGCGCGGCCCTCGCGAGAGCGTACTCCGCGAATCGCGACCATCTCGCGCCGTGGGAACCGCTCAGGGCTCCGGAGTTCTTCACTCCGGAGTGGCAGGAGTTCCATGCGGAGCAGTGCGTCATCGAAGCGTCGGCCGGTCGGAACATCCGGTTCGTGATCGAGTCGTCCGATGGTGAGATCCGCGGAAGGATCAACCTCAACAACATCGTCCGCGGGGCTTTCTGGAATGCGGACCTGGGCTACTGGGTCGACAGGACGCGTCTGCGGCGGGGACTCGCTTCCCGCGGCGTCCACCGGGTCGCCGAGTACGCCCGCGAGGAGGTGCAGCTGCACAGGCTGCAGGCAGCGACCCTCCTGCACAACTCTGGTTCACAGCGTGTGCTCGCCGACAACGGCTTCGAGCGCATCGGCATCGCGCCGCAGTACCTGCGCATCGCGGGGGAGTGGCAGGATCACCTGCTGTTCCAGTTGCTGCTGGTCGAGCCGCTCAGCCTGCCGCGGGAGCGTCCTTGATCATGTTGGTGATCCGGATGGTCGAGCAACGACGCCCCTGATCGTCGGTCACGACGATCTCGTGCACGGTGATGCTGCGGCCGAGATGGACGGGTGTGCAGACGCCCGTCACGACACCCGACGTGGCGGAGCGCGTGTGGGTGGCGTTGATGTCCACCCCGACCGCGAGTCGGCCCGGGCCCGCGTGCAGGTTCGCCGCCATCGAGCCGAGCGACTCGCCGAGAACCACGTAGGCACCGCCGTGCATGAGGCCGACGGGCTGTGTGTTCCCCTCGACCGGGAGCGTCGCGACGCATCGCTCGGTGGTGAACTCGAGGAACTCCATGCCCATCTTCTGAGCGAGAGCACCCATTCCGCGGGCTGTCGCCCAGTCGAGTCCTGCACTGGTGGCAGTGTCGCTCATGGTTCCTCCTCAGCGGGTGTCTGTCGTCCTCGTTAGGCTGACAGGGTGACGGACTCCGCAAAGCCTACCCTCATGGTCGTCGACGGCCATTCGCTCGCCTATCGTGCCTTCTTCGCCCTCCCGGTCGAGAACTTCACGACGAAGGACAATCAGCACACGAACGCCATCTACGGCTTCCTGTCGATGCTGGTGAACCTCATCAAGGCCGAGCAGCCGACGCACATGGCGATCGCGTTCGACACCTCCCGTCATTCGTTCCGCACCGATCAGTATCCCGAATACAAGGCGACGCGGTCGGAGTCCCCGCAGGAGTTCCGGGGTCAGATCCCGCTGCTGCAGGACTGCCTCGCGGCGATGTCGATCCCCGTGCTCACCAAAGAGGGCTTCGAGGCCGACGACATCCTCGCGACGCTCTCGACGCAGGGCGCGGAGCAGGGATACGACGTCCTGGTGGTCTCCGGAGACCGTGACACGATCCAGCTGGTCACCGACGACGTCACGCTGCTGTACCCGTCCGTGCAGGGCGTCTCGCAGCTCAAGCGCTACGACCCGGTGACCGTGCAGGAACGCTACGGAGTGCGGCCCGAGCAGTATCCCGACATCGCGGCTCTCGTGGGCGAGACGAGCGACAATCTCCCCGGCGTGCCCAAGGTGGGGGAGAAGACCGCCGTCAAGTGGCTGACGCAGTTCGGTTCGCTCGACGACCTGCTCGAGCGAGCCGGTGAGATCAAGGGGGTCGTGGGCGGCAACCTGCGCGATCACATCGAGGACGTGCGCCGTAACCGTCGGCTCAACCGACTGCTGCGCGACGTCGAGCTTCCCGTCGCTCCCGACGACCTCGCGGTCGCCCCGATCGACGCTCAGGCCGTGCGCGACATCTTCGCCCGCCTCGAGTTCCGCACCCTGCTGCCCCGTGTCTTCGAAGCAGTCGGCGCCGGCGAGGTCGCCGACGATCCGGCCGCGACGGTGGTGCTGCCCGAACCGACTCAGGTCACCGCAGCCGAGTTCGTCAGCTGGGCCGACGCGCAGACGGACGACGTCGCACTGCGTATCGTCGTGCAGGGCGGGGCACCGACGCGTCTCGGCGCCGCGACCGCGAGCGAGCTCCGCGAACTCGACTGGAACGATGACGACATCGAGGTGCTGAGACCGTGGCTCGAGTCGACGCGCCCCAAGGTGCTGCATGATGCGAAGCCCCAGGTGAAGGCGCTGCTGCGCCTCGGCATCCGGCTCCAGGGACTCGCTTACGACACCAGTCTCGCCGGCTGGCTGCTGCGACCGAGCTTCCCCGACAAGACCCTGTCCGACCTCGTCGAACGCTATCTCGGAGAGAAGCTCCCCGAAGCGGATCCCTCGCAGCTCGTGCCGGAGACCGAGGGCGCCACCCCATCGCAGGAGGCCTGGTTCGCGCTCCGCGTCGCCACGGCTCTGCGTGACGACATCCCCGAGTCGGTCGCCGCTGTGCTCACCGACATCGAGCTTCCGACCCTGCTCACCCTGGCCGACATGGAGGTCGCGGGAGTCGCGGTGTCGCACGACGTCCTCTCGACGTTCTCGGGCGAGCTGGCGACGCGCGCCGACCGCCTCGCACAGGAGGCGTTCGGGATCGTCGGTCGCGAATTCAATCTCGGATCTCCGAAGCAGCTCCAGGAGGTGCTGTTCGACGACCTGCAGCTGCCCAAGACCCGCAAGACGAAGACCGGATACTCCACGGATGCTGCGGTGCTCGCCGATCTCCAGGAGTCGCATCCGCATCCGTTCCTCGGTCTGCTGCTGCAGCACCGTGAGGCCACGAAGCTCCGTCAGATCATCGAGTCGCTCGACACCGCGATCGGAACCGATCACCGTGTGCACACGACGTATGTGCAGACCGGAAGCCAGACCGGGCGCCTGTCGAGCACAGACCCGAACCTGCAGAACATCCCGGTGCGCACCGAGGAGTCGCGTCGCATCCGCAGCGCGTTCCAGGTGGGAGAGGGGTACGAGTCGCTGCTCACCGCCGACTACTCGCAGATCGAGATGCGCATCATGGCCCATCTGTCCGGCGACGAAGGCCTCATCGAGGCGTTCAACAGCGGTGAGGACCTCCACCGCTTCGTCGGCGCGCGAGTGTTCGGGGTCGAACCGAGCGAGGTGACGTCCGCGATGCGCACGAAGGTGAAGGCGATGTCCTACGGCCTCGTCTACGGTCTCTCCGCGTTCGGCCTGTCGAAGCAGCTCCGCATCGAGCAGTCCGAGGCGAAGCAGCTGATGGTCGAGTACTTCGCGCGGTTCGGAGCGGTACGCGACTACCTCCGGGCATCTGTCATGAAGGCCAAAGAGGTCGGCTACACCGAGACCATCTTCGGGCGGCGGCGACCCTTCCCCGACCTCGCGAGCCCCAACCGCGTGCTGCGCGAGAACGCCGAGCGCGCGGCGCTCAACGCACCGATCCAGGGCAGCGCGGCCGACATCATGAAGATCGCGCTGCTGCACATCCACGAAGACCTCAGGTCGGAGGGACTCGCCTCGCGTGCGCTGCTGCAGATCCACGACGAACTCGTCGTCGAGGTCGCACCGGGGGAGTGGGACGCGGCCGAGCGGATCGTTCGGACTCGCATGGGCGATGCGGCGGATCTCACCGTGCCGCTCGACGTGCAGGTCGGGCGCGGGCAGGACTGGAACGAGGCGGCGCACTGATTCCGACCGCGCGTCCGTGACGACGGATGCGACCGCGAGGGCCGGCAGCGCCGGCGACGGGTACCAATATCCTGCGCCGGGGCGCAGGGCTACGCTGGAGGGATGACCTCTTCCTCTCGCACACCGTCTGCCATCGACAGAGTCGCCGATGAGTGGGTCGACACCATCGCGGTGCTCGCTCCGACGCTCGGCACTTACATCGGCCGGGACGACGTCAACGACCGTTTCGGCGACCTGAGCCCCGAGGGGCACGAGGAGATCGTGCGAGCGACTCGTTCGACCCTCGCCGCGCTCGAAGCGCTCGAACCCGTGGACGCGATCGATGAGGTCACCAAGACCGATCTGGCTGCCGAGCTGAGTCTCGACCTCGAACTGCACGATGCCGACTGGCACCTGCGCGACCTGAACGTCATCGCGTCGGCGGCGCAGGACGTACGGTCGGCCTTCGACCTGATGCCCACCGCGACGGCGGACGACTGGAGCGTCATCGCCACCCGCCTCGCCGCGGTCCCTGATGCGCTCCGGGGCTACACCGAGACCCTTCGTGCAGGCATCGCCGCCGGAGTGACCCCCGCACGCCGTCAGGTCGTGGAAGTCGCGACGCAGATCGATCGCTATACCGCCGACGACGGATTCTTCGCTGCATTCGTCGCCGAGGCAGCGCCTCAGGAAGGCAATCTCCCCGCATCGCTCGCCCGTACTCTGGCCGACAACTCGGCCGCCGCTCGGGTCGCCTACGACGAGCTCCGCAGCTTCCTCGCTGACGAGCTGGCACCGGCAGCGACTGAGACGGACGCCGTCGGCCGAGAACTCTACGCGCTCAACTCGCGACGTTTCCTCGGCGCGACGATCGACCTCGACGAGACCTATGAATGGGGCCGCGAAGAACTCGCCCGCATGGTCGCGGAGCAGACCGCGATCGCGAACGAGATCCTGCCCGGAGCCACCGTCGAAGAGGCTGTCGCCCATCTCGAGGCCGACCCGTCCCGCAAGCTCGTGGGCACCGATGCTCTACAGCGCTGGATGCAGGAGACGAGCGACCGTGCCGTCGCAGAGCTCGGCGCGACGCACTTCGACATCCCGGAGGCGATCCGGACCCTCGAGTGCATGATCGCTCCGACGCAGGAGGGCGGCATCTACTACACCGGCCCCACCGACGACTTCTCACGCCCCGGCCGGATGTGGTGGTCGGTGCCCGAAGGCGTCACCGAGTTCGACACCTGGCGGGAACTGACGACCGTCTACCACGAGGGCGTCCCGGGGCACCACCTGCAGATCGCCCAGGCGGTCTACAACCGCGCGGAGCTCAACTCCTGGCGCCGTCTGCTCGCAGGGACGTCGGGACATGCCGAGGGATGGGCGCTGTACGCCGAACGTCTGATGCAGCAGCTCGGCTACCTCGACGACCCGGCGGACAGGCTCGGCATGCTCGACGGTCAGCGGATGCGCGCAGCCCGCGTCGTGCTCGACATCGGCGTACACCTCGGCAAACCTCGTCTCGACGGTCAGGGCACGTGGGATGCCGACTACGCCCTGGACTTCATGCGCAAGAACGTGAACATGTCCGATCAGTTCGTGCAGTTCGAGGTCAACCGGTATCTGGGCTGGCCGGGGCAGGCTCCGTCGTACAAGGTCGGGCAGCGCATCTGGGAGCAGGTGCGCGATGCGTATCAGGCGGAGCGTGGCGCGGACTTCGATGTGAAGGAGTTCCACAAGCGCGCGCTCGACATGGGCGGGGTCGGACTCGACACGCTCCGCACGGCACTTCTGAATCGCTGAGGGAATGCCGCGCCGGTGTGCGCTGTTCATTCAGCTGAATAGAAAGGGCTGACATGAGCATCGAGTTCGGACTGGACACCTTCGGAGACATCACGAGAGGCGACGACGGCGAGCTCCTGACCGGCGCGCAGACGATCCGCAACATCGTCGAGCAGGCGGAGCGAGCCGACAGCGTCGGTGTCGACTTCTTCGGTGTGGGGGAGCACCACCGCGAGGAGTTCGCGGTGTCGTCCCCGGAGATGGTGCTCGCCACCATCGCAGGGCGCACAGAGAACATCCGCCTCGGCACCGCCGTCACCGTGCTCTCCTCCGACGACCCGGTGCGCGTCTTCGAACGGTTCTCGACACTCGACGCGCTCTCCAACGGACGCGCCGAGGTCGTGCTCGGGCGCGGATCGTTTATCGAGTCCTTCCCGCTCTTCGGATACGACCTCCGCGACTACGACGCGCTCTTCGAGCAGAAGCTCGACCTCTTCGTCGAGCTCCTCAAGGAGGAGCCGGTGACCTGGTCCGGCTCGATGCGCGCATCGCTCGAGAACGCGAATGTCTTCCCGAAGACGGAGAACGGTCTGCGCACCTGGGTGGGTGTCGGCGGCAGCCCCGAATCCGTCGTGCGGGTCGCCCGCCACGGACTGGGCCTGATGCTCGCGATCATCGGAGGTCCTGCGGGGCGATTCCGTCAGTTCGTCGACCTCTACCACCGCTCGATCGCATCCTTCGGCACGACGTCGCATCCGATCGCGGTGCACTCGCCTGGTCACATCGCCGACACCGACGAGGAAGCGTGGGAGGCCGCGTACTCCGGTTTCGAGGCGATGAACAACACCATCGGTCGCGAGCGCGGGTGGCCTCCCTACAGCCGGGCGCGGTTCCAGAACGACGTCGGTCCCGCGGGTGCCCTCTACGTCGGTTCTCCCGACCGGGTCGCGGCCAAGATCGCCGACACCGTCACCACGCTCGGACTCGGGCGATTCGACATGAAGTACGCCACCGGCACGCTGTCGCACGACTCGATGATGCGCAGCATCGAGCTCTACGGGTCCGAGGTCATCCCTCGGGTGCGCAAGCTGCTGGCCGCCCAGGACTGACGCGGGACTCGGCAGCGCGGCGCTCCCCTCTACGATGAGGGGATGGCCAACACCGCGCTGCCGAGCCGGGCGTCCATCGCCGGGCGTCTCGATGAGCTTCCGTTCACGCGCCGCCACCTTCGTCTGCTCACAGGATCAGGCGTGGGGTGGGCTCTGGATGCGATGGACGTGGGACTCATCTCGTTCATCCTCGCCGCACTCACCCAGCAGTGGGGCCTGACGAAGGCGGATGCCGGGTGGATCGCCTCCGTCGGCTTCATCGGAATGGCGATCGGCGCAACGCTGGGCGGACTTCTCGCCGACCGGCTCGGACGGCGCCAGGTCTTCGCTCTGACGTTGCTCATCTACGGCATCGCCACCGGAGCGAGTGCGCTCGTGAGCGGCCTCGCCGCGCTTCTCGTGCTGCGCTTCCTGGTGGGGCTGGGGCTCGGCGCCGAGCTTCCCGTGGCGTCGACGTACGTGAGCGAGTTCGCGCCGGCGCGCATCAGAGGCCGACTGATCGTCATACTCGAGGCGTTCTGGGCGGTGGGATGGACGGCGGCCGCACTGATCGGCTTCTTCGTGATCCCCGCGTCCGACGCCGGCTGGCGCTGGGCGTTCGCCCTCGGCGCGATCCCCGCGGTCTACGCACTGATCGTGCGCTGGGGACTGCCGGAATCGCCTCGGTGGCTCGCGTCGCGCGGGCGCATCGCCGAGGCCGATCGCATCGTCTCGGCGTTCGAGGCCGACGCCGGTGTCGAGCCGGGGCCTGCGATCAGACGCGAGCCGATGTCGCGGGCGATCGCCGTGACGACGCGAGCTCGTCTGACGACACTGTGGAACGGCGAGTTCCGCGTGCGCACCCTGTGTCTATGGGTCGTCTGGCTGTGCGTGAATTTCGCGTACTACGGCGCCTTCATCTGGATCCCCAGCATCCTGGTCGATGCAGGCTTCGATCTCGTCCGCTCGTTCGGTTTCACTCTCATCATCACGCTCGCGCAGCTTCCGGGTTACGCCGTCGCCGCGTGGCTCATCGAGGTGTGGGGTCGACGCACGACGCTGTCGGTCTTCCTGATCGGCTCGGCGGTCTCGGCCGTCTTCTTCGGCACGTCGACGACCGAAGCCGCGATCATCGCCTCGGGCATGGCTCTCTCGTTCTTCAACCTGGGCGCATGGGGTGCGCTGTACGCGGTCACCCCGGAGATCTACCCGACCTCGCTTCGCGGCACCGGCGCGGGATGGGCCGCCGGAGTGGGGCGTATCGCGTCCATCATCGCTCCGCTCGCGGTGCCGGTCGTTCTCGTCGCCGGGGGCGCGCCGGTGCTGTTCGCGGCGTTCGGCGCGTGCTTCGTGGTCGCGGCCGCGGCGGCGTGGGGCCTGGTCGATCGCGGCGGGATGGCGCTCGACGACCGCTGATGCGCCTGGTGTCGGCGAGCGGGAATAGGCTGTCGAGGTGACAGACGTTCGCTATGTGGCCATCGGAGATTCCTTCACCGAGGGAGTGGGTGATGTGCTGCCCGACGGCCGCGAGCGAGGCTGGGCTGATCTCGTGGCTCAGGGGTGGGCCGATGCCGCCGGCCATTCGATCAGCTATGCCAACCTCGCCATCCGCGGCAAGCTGGCTTGGCCGATCGTCGAGCAGCAGCTGGAGCCGGCGCTCGCGCTGCGCCCGACCCACCTGTCGTTCAACGGCGGAGGCAACGACATGCTGCGGCCGCGGACCGACCTCGAGCACATCGCTGACGCGTTCAGCCGGGTCCTGCGCCGCTGCGACGAAGAAGGCGTCACCCTGATCCTCCTCTCCGGAGCGAATCCGAGCGGCCAGCTCCCGATGGGATCGCTCGTGCAGCGGCGAGGCGACCAGCTCTCGGATGCCGTGCTTCGCCGCGTCGAGGGGCGCGACGATGTCGTGCGCGCATTGAACTGGCCCGACCGCGAGTTGGCAGATGCGAAGTACTGGTCCGAGGACCGCCTGCACATGAACGCCGCCGGTCACCACCGAGTCGCCGCACGGGTGCTGCAGGGGCTGGGCTACGAGCCTCCGTCGACCTGGTGGTCACCGACAGCCCTCACCGCGGGTGGCCCCGCGGGGCTCGCCTACTATCGAGAGTTCGTCGGCCCGTGGGTCAGGCGACGCGTCACGCGCACCTCGTCCGGTGACGGACGTGCCGCGAAGTACCCCGACTGGGTCGAGAGGGTGCCGCAGGCGTGACCGATATCGAGATGCGACCGATCCGGGGCGGGTCGGTCACACTGCATGATGCGCGCCGAAAGGTGGAACGCACCGTCAGTCTCGAGGATTTCGAGATCGGCGTCTTCCCGATCACCGAGGAGCAGCTGGCGGAGATCCTTCCGATCTCCTCACGCCATCCCCGTCGACCGGCCGCGGACCTGAGCTGGTTGCGCGCGATCCACTTCTGCAACGCCGCATCGGAGTGGGAGGGATTCGACCCGGTCTACCGATTCGACGGCGAGGACGTCACCTGGGACGTGACCGGAGAGGGCTATCGTCTCCCGACTGAAGCCGAATGGGAGTACGCGTGCCGGGCAGGGTCGACGGGGCCGCACTATGCACCTCTCGCCGAGGCCGCGTGGACGAGTGCCGACGGTGTGTCGGCTCCCCAGGAGGTCGGCGGCAAGCTGCCCAACCTCAACGGGCTGTTCGACATGCTCGGCAACGTGTGGGAGTGGTGCTGGGATCTGCTGGATCCCGCGCGATACGACGACTATCGCGTGTTCCGCGGGGGCGGCTTCGCAGACGATTCGTGGAGCGTCCGCGCCTCGGTGCGTCGCGGGGGAGGACCCCGCATGCACCATGAGGACGTCGGGCTTCGAGTCGCGCGCGGCGCGTATGAGACTCCGGGAGAAGCTCAGGGGTGGTCGACGCGCGCCGACCAGGAGAGAGCAGCGTTCGACGGCCCGGTGCCGTTCGGCTGGACGCCGTTGCGGCGCCCAGGGCGCTGAATCGCTCGAGGCCGTCTCATCGCGACATGGGCCTGATCATGTACCGGCTCGGTCCCTCCGGCTCGGAGAAGCCGAACTTCGCGTAGAGGCCGTCCGCATCGCTGGTGGCGAGCATGATGCGCCGCACGGTCGAGGTCTCCTGCAGATCATCGACGATGCCCTGCACGAGCATCCTTCCGATTCCGATTCCGAGTCCTCGTTCGAGAAGGTGAAGCTCGGGGGCATGAGCACCATCCGCGGATTCCTCAGCGTCGCCGCTCAGGATCCAGCCCCATCCGGATGCGGGTGCGCTTGCGTTCGATCACGATGAAGGTGACACCGAGGATCCACAGCGGGATGGGCATGAGGAACGCCACTCGGAACGCCTCCAGCGAGTAGGTCTCCGGCGTCCCCGCGCCCTGTAGGTCGAGTGCGAGACCGATGAGGAAGATCGCGATGAGAGCGGCGATGAAGCCACCGGCATTCGTCACTCCTGTGGCCGTGCTGAGACGATGCGAGGGGTTGTGCGTGCGCGCGTGGTCGAAGGCGATCATGCTCGCCGGGCCTCCCGTCGCGAGCGCCACGGCGAGGACGTAGAGCAGCCAGAGCGGAGCCGGTTCGGGCAGGGCGAGGACGGCGACCCATGCGACGACCTGCACCCCGACGGCCGGAAGGACGAGTGCGAGCGAACGCTGATTCGGCAGCCGACGCGAGAGGTCTCCGATGATGGGGCCCAGTGCCATTCCGGCGATCACATACACCGAGATGATGCCCGCAGCATGCGCCGTGTCGAGCCCCTGCGCTGCGGTCAGGAAGGGCATTCCCCAGAGGAGGATGAACGCCGTGCCCGCGAAAGGTGTCGTGAAGTGCGACCAGAACGCGAGGCGGGTGCCGGGGTGCGCCCACGCGGCGCGGATGCCGACACCGGTGTCGATCGCCGACGTGACGACGCGGATGACACCCGTGTCGGTGTTGACCGTCACGTCGGCCCCACGCTCCGCCGGGTGATTGCGGATGACGAGCGCGACGAGAATGGTGAACAGCACGCCGAGCCCCGCAATGCTGCCGAAGGTGATCGTCCACGTCGTCGCGTGCAGGAGTGCGGCGAGGGGCACGAGTGCGATCAACTGTCCCGCCTGCCCGATGATGCCGGTGAACTGGACCATGATCGGCCCGCGCTGCGCAGGGAACCACGTCGCCACGAGCCGCAGCACGGCCGGGAAGATCGCCGCGTCGCCGGCGCCGAGCAGGATGCGCGCGAAGATCGCGATGCCGATGCCGGGGGAGAGGGCCATGGTGAGCTGACCTGCAGCCATGAGCAGCATGCCGATCGTCATGATCGGGCGCGAGCCGAAACGGTCGAGCAGGATGCCGATCGGAATCTGCATTCCGCCGTAGACGGCGAGTTGGACCACGGCGAACAGCGCGAGGGTCGACGCGTCGGCCTGGAATCGATCCGCGGCCTCCACCCCGACGGCGCCGAGGGAGGTGCGGTTCGTGATCGCCAGGACGTACGCCGCGACGCCGACACCCCAGATGAGCCAGGCTCTCCATCCCGGGGCGGTCACGGGGGAGCGGGGAACCTGATGCACTCCTCCCACGGTACTCCTGGTCGCGACCTCCCCTGTCGCGCAGCCCGCCCTCTCGGTTGTCTGGCGCATGTCGGATGCTGTCGCTAGCGTGGCCGCATGACACCCGCACCCGTGCACCACGCCATCAACTACGTCGAACTCGTCGTCAATGATCTCGAGACGGCGAAGCGGTTCTACCGCGACGCCTTCGGCTGGGTCTTCGTCGACTACGGTCCCGCCTATGCAGGCATCGCGTCACTCACAGGCGACGGATCCGAGGTCGGCGGGCTGCTCCTCTCCGATCAGGGACGCCCGCCCGGTGGCCCTCTCGTGCTGTTGTACTCCGACGATCTGGATGCCACCCAGGCGGCGATCACCGAGGCCGGCGGTGCGGTCGTGCAAGGTCCGTACGAGTTCCCGGGCGGCCGCCGCCTGCACTTCCTCGACCCCAGCGGCAACGAGCTCGGCGTCTGGTCCTCACGCTGAGGGCAGAATGAACCTGTGACCGAACAGCCTGATCTCGACACACTCATACGCCCCGAGCGCGCCTCTGTCCGCATCCGGCGGACGAACCTGCACGGTTCCGACGCGGTTGCGGTGACCCATCTCGTGCGGACGTACCTCCTCCAGACCGAGGACGAGAAGCGGGAGCACGGGCTCGCAGTGCCATCCCCGCCCGGCACGCTGCCGCCGCATTACAGGCAGGAGGCTGATGACCCCGCTCTGGCGTACGCCGGGTGCGTTGTGCTCATCGCAGAGCTGGACGATCAGCCCGTGGGAGTGGTCGTCATCCGGCCGGTCGCCGGAGAAGCAGAGGTCAAGAGGTTCTGGACGGATCCGAGCGTGCGGGGACGAGGCGTCGGCGGTGCTCTGCTCGATGCCGCCCTGGAGGTCGCGGGTTCCCCTGTCCGGCTGTCCGTCTGGCATTGGCGTGATGCGGCGATCCGTCTGTATGAATCCCGGGACTTCCTGCGTGTCGAATCCTGGGAGGATCGCGAGGCCCTCGTGTGCATGGTGCGACACCGCGACACTTTGCCCTTGCGCTAACCGTCCAGGTGCAGAATACTTTGCTCTATGGCTAACCATGACGACGTGAACGGAGTGTTCCTCGCGCTCGCGGACCCGACGCGGCGGGAAGTGATCCGGATTCTCGGATCGGGTCCGGCGAGCGTGGGGGAGTTGGCGAAGTCGTTCGCGATCACGCTGCCCTCTTTCCTGAAGCACGTGCGCACACTGGAGGGGAATGGTCTCATCCGCACGACCAAACGCGGACGCGTGCGCACCTGCAGCCTCGACCGCGATCGACTCGCCACAGTGGGGGACTGGCTCGACGCTCAGCGCCGAATCTGGGATTCCCGTACCGATCGACTCGAAGTGGTCGCTGCAGGACTGGAGGAGCCCCGATGATCGACACGCTGGCGGCCGAGAACCCCGAGGCCCCGTGACGAACACATCCGGCCGAGCGGGCGCAAGACCCCTTTCTGGTCGCCTGCGGACGGCGCGCCTGATCCTTCGGCCGCAGACCGCCACCGATGCGACCGTCTTCCACACGCTCTGGACCGAGCGGGATGAGCGCGTGCCGGCGCACCGGAAGCTGGACGCAGCCGGACACCCGACGGCGTCCGACATCGCCGCGCACATCACCGATCCGGCCTCGGAGCGATCGAGCCTGCTCACAGTGGAGGACGCGGTGTCAGGGGAGGTTTACGGATACTGCGGGCTCGTCTTCGACGCGAACGGCAACGATGAGGAGCCCGAGGTAGCGTTCGAGCTCCTCCAGGCCGTGCACAATCGCGGATATGCCACGGAGGCCGCGACGGCGGTCCTGCGGTGGGCTGCCGAAGTGGGCTATCGCCGTGCGTGGGCGGGAGTCTGGGAGTGGAACGTGAGTTCGCGTCGCGTGCTCGACAAGCTGGGGTTCGTGGATTCGGGCCGATCGGGCCGCGTCAGCGAGCACGGTCGCACCCTCATCACGGTCCGCGACCTCGGGACCGAGCACACCCCGATCGAACGCACCGAGCTCGTCGAGCATCAGGATCTTTCCACATCGCAGTTGTCAGCGCTCGGCAAACTCTTCGACTCCGAGTACCGCGTGACGCACGGCGCCTGGAATCCTGACCGCCCGTACGGGTATTCGCCGGCGCATGTTCATGTGATGCTGTCGATCGGCCGGATCGTGATCGCGCATGTCGGCTTTCAGCGACGCACGATCAGTGCAGGCGGCCACGAGATCGTCGTCGCCGGAACCGGGGGAGTCCTCGTGCATTCCGACTGGCGCGGCAGTGGGGTCGGGCGACGGGTGATGGCGCGTGCCCAGCAGGCGATGCGGGACGACGCGCTGGTCGACTTCGGGTACCTCGGATGCCGTGAGGCGGTCGTGCCTTTCTATGAGAGCACCGGCTGGAGGCGGATCCGCGCGCAAGAACGTCACATATCGATCGCCGACGGTTCCGACACGACCGAGCCCTTCGGAGCTCCCATACTCATCTACGACGCATCTGACTCGCGATGGCCGCCGGGGGACGTCGATCTGAGGGGTACGCCCTGGTGACGCTCAGGCCTCCGGGAGAGGGCGCTTCTCCCTCTACTGGGGAGGAGCATTATCAGGCTCGCTATTATGCGGGCGGCATCAGACCGGGGGACGGTAAGCGGAGCTGACGAGCGCACACTCGCCATGTGACGTCGCGGGTATCGACGAAAGGAACGATGATGCTTCGCGGACATCACGCAACTCAGCGCGACCTGTTGCGCGGCATCAGAGGGTGAGGCTCAGCTGCTGTATACCCGTCATCGGCTCTGCATACGGAGCGCCCAGGTGGGTGCGCCGGAGCTGTCTCGTGGATAGTTGAGCTGCGGTGTTGACGAAGCTTGAGACTGGTCCGGCGAGTCGGTGACGGGCCCCTGATGTCGAGGGCGACGAGTACAGTCTGACCCGTGAGCGATTCCTCCGGCAAACGTCGCGTACGCGGTGTGATTGAGAGCGTCAACGGGCGCGCAAATGGTCGCGGTGTCCCCGAACTCAGTCAGGCCGTTCTTCGACTTGAAGACGGGTCAACCCTCGAGGTGCGTATGCCACAACCGCTGGGAGCGGAGCGTAATTTTCGAGCGCTTCCCGTCGCCTTCGACTTCATCGACTTCGGTGTGTGTCCGATCTGCCTAGAGCCAAAACCCCGCAGCCGGGAGCATGTCCCACCCCACTCCGTCGGCGGAAGCGTCATCACGATGACGTGCGAGACGTGTAACAACGAGTTCGGAAGCAAGTACGAGCCGCACCTGCGTAATTGGTACGAGAACGCGATAGGAAAGGTGCGACTCTCGGGTAAAAACCTACCCGGACTCCGAAACGCGGGAGAGTACCTCCTGCGCGAGAACACATCCGGCGGGTTCGTTCTCTTCCAACACGGAAGGCACGACCCGGCGGTCAACCAGATCATTCGAGAACATGAGTTCGAGATGAGCTACGTGCCTATCGACGCAACGCGCTCACATATTGCAGCAGTGAAGACCGCGTACTTAGCCGGATGCGTCGCGCTACGGCAGATCCCGAGAACACCGCACGCTGATGCACTGCGAACTGCACTCCTTTCTGCTCGAGACGTGCCCCGTACCCAAGATCTCACGGTCGACGACACGGTGACATCAATCAAGGTCGCGCGCTCCGCACATCAACCAAACCCGGGTGAAATCGTTCTGATGGCGTTCTCAGACGGATCGGAACCGGCGATGATTATCAGCTTCAATCGCGTCTTCGCCGTGAATTGGCCGCTCGACCCGATTACTGGATTCACTAGGCGTGTGGACTGATGATGGCACGTAACGATCGCCGGGGCGAGAACAAGGGAGCGCCAGTGATGCAGCCCACGGAAATCGTGGAACGCTTCGTGCTGCGTGCGCGGCGGGTTGCCGCGCACTCGCTCTCGCAGTCGAGGGAACGCCTCCAGGCGTTCGCCCACACCATGATCCGCGGCACCATCGATCTAGCGGGCCGCTTTACCGTCGTAGAGGATCTGCCCGATGAGGATCGCAGAGCCTGGCGTGATGAAACACCACGACGCAGCCGCCCGCGAATGACGAGGCGGAGGCATACATGCGTGAACGGATCGGCGTCCTCCAGAACCCGCCTGAGGCACAGTCAGAGACCTATCTGGCCTCGACGATGGTTCGGACTTCGACGCCCACAGGTTCTCCTGAAAACGCAGCTCGCCCCGTAGAGCGTGATCGGGGCTGGTCCCGACAGGTCTGGGGTACCCGCGGGACCACCTGCCGGCTTCGCTGGGGACTCCACCGGCCCAAGGATCGCGATCTTCTGCGATCTCGGCTCAACATATCTTCGGAACAGTCGGGCTCGTCGGCCCCTTGAGCGGTTCTTCGTCGGGGTCTATCATTCCGGCTTCTGCTGCTCGCTCTACGGTGCGGACTGGTCCGCCTGGGAGGATCGAAGAATGCCCGAACCTGTCGATGTCACCAATGCTGATCACTACGTGTGGGGCGAGGTCTCCGACGGGTGGCGACTACTCGACAGCCCCGGGCTGTCGGTGATCGAGGAGCGAGTCCCGGCCGGAGCCGGCGAAGAGTGGCACGTGCACCACACCGCGACCCAGTTCTTCTACGTGCTCGAAGGAACCGCCCAGATGTAGACCGCCGAGGGCGAGGGCGAGCGGGAGAACCACTAGGGAGTTGCGGGTCGCGCCGGAGAATACGACAGCGCGAGTGCTGGAGACGTCGAGTCGTGCCGCACGCCCCGCGAATATCCCTACCGGGATCATGACCGCCGCGAAGGCGGCATAGATCGGAACTGTGGCGAGCAGTGCAGGAAGTTGCCGGCTGACGCCGTAGACCTGGGAAGCGACGACGACGGCGAGCGTGAGCATCATCAGCGGCACCATGGCGGCTAGAGCGGTGTCTCGGAGAGTGCGACCCCAGCGCGTGCGGGAGGCGACGTACTGGGTGAGGCCGGCCGCCATGAGCGGGAGCACGATGAGCAGGAGGAAAGCGTCGACGAAGGGCGCGAGGTCGACCGCGGCGATGAGTTCAGGGCCGACGAACAGCCAGAGGTATGCCGGCAGGAGCAGCATCTGTCCCAGCATGAGGATCGGCGCGGCCGCAAGTAGCCGTTCCTTCGCCCCTCCGGCGAGCCCCGTGAAGACGATCACATAGTCGATGCAGGGCGTCAGCAAGACGAACAGCACACCAACCAACAGCGCCTGATCGTGAGCGACGAACCGAGACAGGCAGAACACGATGACCGGCACGATCACGAAGTTCACGACCAGCACCACGAACAGGAACCGCATCGCGGAAGGCGCGTCCGATCATCGAGAAAGGGACACCGAGGAATGTCGCGTACAGCAACAGCCCGAGAACGGGGTTGATCGCGAGCTCGAGCGGGTGCGCGGCTCCTGGTACCAACAAGCCCAGCACGACGCCCGCAGCGATCGCTGCGAGATAGAGGGCGATCTGATGACGTTCCCACCAGGCGACGAGGTTGCTCACGTTCCCAGCATGTCGACTCATCCGGTCCTGCACGAATCACCCACGCCAGGGCCGGGTTCGTGACAAGGGAAACTCAGGCAAGAAGCGTCGTACGAATCTTCTCGGCCACCGCTTCCCGTAGCGGGCGCACTGCTTCGGCGTCCCAGGACTCGGGGTTGGGGAACGACCACTCCAGAACCTTTCCGCGAGGGGTGGAAGGCAATGTGAGCCCGGGCTTCATCAGGACGATGACGTCGGCGGCATCCAGATCTTCGACCGTGACGGCGCGCGGTACGCGCCCCGTGATGTCCACCCCGAGCTCCGCGACAGTGGCGGCCACAGCCGGGTTCACTTCGTTCGCCGGGGAGAGGCCCGCAGACGTGGCACGAAACCGGTCCCCGGCCAGGTGCTCTAGGAGAGCCGCGCCGAGCTGCGACCGGCCGGCGTTGTGCTGGCAGATGAATAGGACGGTCGGAGTGGTGTCAGTCACGGGTTCTCTTTCAGGGTGAGTCAGCTGGCGGCGAGCCGGGGTGCGAGTTCCGCGATACGGCGCTCCAGCTCGTCGTAGGCGGTGTCGAAGGCGTCATCGGTGCCGATCCGAACAGGGTCGGGGATCGACCAGTGCAGGTGTCCGATGGCGCCGAGTTCTTCGTGGGCGCTGTCGCACACCGTCACCACGAAATCTGAATCGGTCAGGACCGAAGTCAGAGCGCGGGGTGCCTCATCGTGCAGCGCGAGAGTGTGGCGATCGGCAGCGGCGACTGCGCCCGGATCTATCCGCCCCGTCGGGTGCGTTCCTCCCGACGTCGCGGGGATACTGCTGCGGGTCGACCACAACGCCGCGGCGAGCTGCGACCGGGCGGAGTTCGCCGTACAAACGAACACGACGCGATCTGCGCGCTCGACCCGGCCGGGTGTGAGCCCGCGGAGTGCGTTATCTGAGAGGTGAACGTAGCTGCGCCGTCTATCGGCCTCCGAGCGGGACCGCGAGACCATCCCCACCGACTCCAGCACGTTCAGATGATGGGTGACGAGGTTGGAGGGAAGGCCCAACGCCATTCCGATTTCGGTGGGCGAGAGGTCGCCCAGCGTGAGACGATCGACGATCCGCAGGCGAGATGGGTCGCTCAGCGCAGCGTGCTTCGCGGCGCGCGCCTCCACCTGGTCAGTTCGTTCAGTGTTCATTGTCTCAATCTTGACTGAAGTACCCCGTTCGGGTCAAGATGAGCCGACATGAAAACACCTCACCCCGCCCTCGCACGGCCACACCTTCTGCGCCGAGCAGCCGCCGAGTTCCTTGGAACTGGTCTGCTCGTCACTATCGTGGTGGGTTCCGGTATCGCCGCGCAGCGGTTGTCCCCGGATGATGTCGGTCTCCAGCTGTTGGAGAACAGCCTGACCACTGCCCTCGGTCTGACGGTGCTGATCCTGATGCTCGGGCCAGTGTCCGGCGCGCACTTCAACCCCGTGGTGACGGTCGCGGATTGGCTGCTTGGCCGCAGCGCCAGCACCGGGCTTCCGTTGCGCGACGTCGCTGCGTACGTGCTCGCGCAGATCTTCGGCGGCATCGCCGGCACCCTGCTAGCGGGGGTCATGTTCGACACCGGTCCCGGGTTCTCGTCCAACGACCGGGTCACAGGCGGACATCTGGTCGGGGAAATGGTCGCCACTGCAGGGCTCGTGCTGCTGATCTTCGCTCTCGCCCGCACCGGAAAGGGGTCGGTCACGGCCGCCGCGGTCGGTGCGTACATCGGCGCGGCCTACTGGTTCACCAGTTCCACATCGTTCGCAAATCCCGCCGTCACGATCGCCCGAATGTTCACCGACACGTTCGCCGGTATCGCACCGTCGTCTGTTGCGCCGTTCATCGCTGCACAGCTCTTCGGGGCTGCCATCGGCCTCGCGCTGCTGCTCGCCCTCTATCCAATCGCCGCCCGCACGGCCGGCGACGTCGTGGTTCCTCAAAAACTCGAAACCCAGCCCTGAAAGGCATCCTCATGCATCTTGTAGCGATCGGCGGAAGCGACGCCGGAATCTCCACCGCCCTCCGGGCCCGCGAACTTGACCCGTCTGTTGATGTCACTGTCGTGGTGGCCGATGCCTACCCGAACTTCTCGATCTGCGGCATCCCGTACTACTTCTCCCGCGAGGTACAGCCCTGGCAGTCGCTCGCCCACCGCACCCACGCTGACCTCGAAGCCACCGGCATGAACCTCCGTCTGGACACCCTCGCTACAGGTATCGACGTCGACGGCCGCCGACTCACGGTCCGCGACGCGAACGGCAGCGAATCAACGATCGCCTACGACGAGCTCATGGTCGGCACCGGGGCCTCCCCGTCAACCGCGGGCATCGCGGGTCTTGACCGGCTCGGCCCCGATGACGGCGTGCACCTGTTGCACTCGATGGGCGACACGTTCGCGCTCGAGAAGTACCTCGACGAACATCAGCCCGAGACGGCGATCATCGTCGGAGCTGGCTACGTCGGCCTCGAAATGGCCGAAGCGCTCACTGTGCGGGGCCTCCAGGTCACCCAGCTGCAGCGCGGCCCCGAAGTCCTCTCGACCCTCGATCCCGAACTCGGTTCACTTGTCCGCGACGAACTCACCCGACACGGGGTCGACGTCCTCACCGGTACGCGTGTCGAAGCCGTCGCCCGTGACGGCGGCAGGATCACCGTCACCGGCATCCACGACGGAGAGGCGTTCTCCCGTACCGCTGACGTGGTGCTCGTCGTCGTCGGCGTGCGGCCCAACACCAGCCTTCTCACCGCAGCCGGCGCAACCACGGGCGCGGGCGGCGCTGTCGTCGTCGACGAACAGATGCGCACTGGCCTGCCGCACGTGTGGGCGGCCGGCGACGGAGTGGTCACCCACCACCGCCTCCTCGGGATCACCTACCTCCCCCTCGGCACGACCGCCCACAAGCAGGGACGTGTCGCGGGCGAGAACGCGATCGGGGGCGATACGCGGTTCGCCGGGAGCCTCGGCACACAGGTCGTGAAGGTCTTCGACGTCGTCGCCGCACGCACAGGCCTCCGCGACCACGAAGCCACAGCCGCCGGCCTCGCCCCGCACAGTCACACCGCCATCGCGGACGACCACAAGCGCTACTACCCGGGCGCCACGCCCGTCAGCATCCGCATCACCGGCGACACCAATGACGGTCGTCTGCTCGGCGCGCAGCTCGTCGGCAGCCGAGGTGCCGAGATTTCGAAGCGCGTCGACACCTACGCCACGTCTCTGCACCACAGGATGACCGTCGCCGCGATGAGCGACCTTGACCTCTCCTACACGCCCCCGCTCGGCTCCCCGTGGGATGCCGTGCAGATAGCGACCCAGGCATGGGAGCGCGAGGCGCGCTCCCTCTCGCGTGTCTGAAAGAAATGGTGACCACGGCCGGGCACGATGAGTGCCTGGCCGTGGTCATCGTCATCCCGACGTATTGTCCGGGCGTAGCCGCAGGGCCACCCACCAGGCGCAGCGACGACAGATGAACACCCCATCGTCCCCGAGGGCATGCACCTTCTTACGGGGTAAGGATCGCCCGCAGCATGTGCACACCTGGTCGGAGTCAGTTGCCATGAGTGAGGATGGCCTCTCGGATCTGCTCGACCGTCGGGAGACCAGCCAGACCCGCCGGGGTTGCGTAGATGCGGCAGGCTAGGTCGACACTGGGCTCCGCACCAGGGAAGAGGTCTTCCCCGTTCAGGGTGACTGTGGGGGACCCCGAGAAGGGAACCTCCGCTGCGTCCTCCTCAGAGCGGATGAGTCGATAACGCAGTTCTGTTGCCGCGTGGCTCGTTTCTCGGAGGGCCTCGGTGACACGGCGACCGGCTTCGATCCAGCTAGGGCATTCAGCGATGTGTAACAGCTCGATCTTCACGTTTCCAGCATCCTCCTTTTTGGGCGCTCACTCCTGGGGTACATGGGTGATCCCGCTGTCGTCGACGATGAGCATGTCGCCGGTATTGGTGATCGCGATGGCTTGCGCGGTCCCGTGAACGGTTCCGGCCTCTGTCCACTGGGTAGCTCCCGCGGTGGTGACCCAGATCTTCCCACCGTTTCCGACGCCGACGAGCCGTTGATGGTCAGGGGATGCGTTCAGCATGAACAACAAGGGTGCGTTCGGCCAGAGGGCGAACGTGGCCGCGTCGTCGGTGCTGACCTGGAGGCCATCGGGGGTCGCGGCGACGATCCGGCCCGCGGTGTCAACCGCGAAGGAGACGGCGACAAGTGCCGCACCTGTCGCGTTCCAGGTGGATCCTTGGTCGGTGCTGATCTGCAACTGTGTGCTGTCCGAGGAGAGCCCGTATATGGTGCCATCGGGTCCAGCGGTGAGGGCGTGGAAGTCCTTCTCACCGGTGAAGGCGACCGGTTCCCAGGTTTCGGCCCGGTCGGCGCTGCGGATGATGCCGAGGTTGGGGGTGCCAAGTTCGACGGGGGTGTCCGGTCCGGGATGTCCGGACGCGAGCAGTGTGTCGTCGACGACAGTGAGCCCCATGGCGTCGAAGTCCGACCCGGTGACTCGTTGACCGAGTTCGCCGGTCTGGGTCGCGGGGAAGATACCCTCGTGTGTTCCGAGAAGGAATCCATCTCCTTCGGGGTCTGCGACGATGCCGTGAACGTGGGAGAGCGCCTGATCAGTGTGGCCGTCGCCCGTGGTCGCGGTGGTGGCTGCGCAGCCGGCGAGGGCGAGCAGAGCAGCTGTGCCCAATCCGATCAGGTGCACTGACCGCCGACGAGTGGGGGATTTCGAAAGAGTCGCGAGGATGCGCGTGGGAGCGCTGGAAGTGGTGTGCTGACGCATGGCTTGTCCGCATCGTCTGACCGATCGTGTGGCGCGGCTGTGGGGCCGCGCCACACGATGCGGGGTCAGAGAGTTGCGAGAATCTCCTCCATCGTGGTGATCTCGGCCGTCTGGGTGTCGATGATCTTCTGGGCGAGCGAGACGGCGTCACTGTTCTGCCCGTCGTCGACTTCGTCCTGTGCCATGTCGATCGCGCCACGGTGGTGCTCGATCATCTGCTCAAGGAACAACCGGGATGCTTCGGTGCCGGTGGCCGCATCGAGGGCTTGCATGTCCTCTTCGGTCATCATGCCGCTGCCGTGATCCATGCCTTCCATGTCGGAGGTATCGGCACCCCAGTCTTTGAGCCAGGATTCGAGTTTGTCGATCTCGGGCTGTTGGGCCGCTTTGATCTCTTCGGCAAGGGCGGTCACCCGCTCGTCGATGTCGGCCTTTCCGAGGATGGTGTCGGACATGTCCACGGCTTGCGTGTGGTGCTCGATCATCATGCTCGCGAACATGATGTCTGCGTCGTTCGCGTCCGCTGTTTCTGCCGGTGCGGACGAGCTGTTGCTGTGGTCCATGCCGGGCATGTCACCGCCGGAGCCGGCGCTGCCGGCGCAGCCCGTGAGGGCGAGCAGTGTGGTGAGGGTGATTGCGGCGATTGCCGCGGGTCGGATCTTCATGAGTGTTCTCCAAGGGTCGGTGATGACACCCGACGAAAGCCGGGTATTCAGGGTGCGTTGCCCGCGTGGGCGGGCTAAAGCGTCATCACGTGCGACTGATGCAGAGAACCGTGAGGGAAGGGGGAGGGGGAAGGGAGTACGCGCGCGCCGGCCACTGTGCCATCACGACCGCGAGCAGCATGGCCGGTGGGGTGCGCCGCCAGCTGAGGCCGACCCGACCAAGAAGAATGATGGCGACAAGGAGAGCGAGCACACACGCCATCCAGGTCATCGCATCCTGGTCACCACCGCACGTTGCGCACCCCGCCTCCTGCGAAGCAGTACCAGGGGTCACGGCGACGGTGGACGGGGCGGGATGCTGCTCTGACATGTCGCCGGTGTGCGCGCTCACGGTGACGGAGTCGTGGTGCCCGACAGATGTCGCATGCGAGTTGAAGGAATGCATCGCCAGCAGCCCGGCGATGACGCCCACGGCGACGATCAGCACGGTCAGAACGTTGCGGGTGAGCGTGCGCGAACCCCACACACGTTGTGCGACAGCAATCAGCGACATACTCACCTCCCGTTCTCCTAGGGTACGTCCGGGGTCGACGGTTCCCTGGTCTAGTTGCCTGTGACGGCCTCGGGGCGCAGGTCCAGCCGCCGCAGCAGCTGCGCGTTGAGCGCAACGACGATAGTGGACAGCGACATCAGTACCGCTCCCACCGACATGGGCAGCACGAACCCGATCGGGGCGAGCACGCCGGCCGCGAGGGGGACCGAGAGCAGGTTGTACCCGGCGGCCCACCAGAGGTTCTGCTTCATCTTCCGGTAGCTCGCTCGCGACAAGTCGATCACGGACAGCACCGACCGGGGGTCGTCGCTGGCGAGGATGACCCCCGCAGACGCGATTGCGACATCGGTTCCCGCCCCGATCGCAATACCGACGTCCGCCTGCGCCAGCGCGGGGGCATCGTTCACCCCGTCACCAACCATGGCGACCTTTCGACCTTCGCCCTGAAGCTCTTTCACCTTCGACGCTTTGTCCTCGGGGCGTACCCCGGCGAAGTACCGGTCGATGCCGAGTTCGCCCGCCACGGAGGCGGCGACCGCGTCCGCATCACCGGTGATCATGACCACCTGCACACTGCGCTCATGGAGCGCGTCGACCGCATGGCGCGACTCCGAGCGGATCTCATCCGCCAGACGCAGCGCGCCCACAACCTGACCGTGGACGAGCACGTGAAGGATGATCGCACCCTCGTTCCGCCACTCGTCAGCAACGGGCAGCTCCTGCGCATTCTCCTGCTCGAGCATGTACGGGCCACCGACCTGCACGACACGTCCGTCAACGCGGGCACGCACCCCGACAGCGGGGGATGACTCGAAGTCGGTTGAGCGTGGAACGGTGAGCGTCTTCTCTTTTGCCGCGTTGACGATCGCGCGGGCGAGGGGGTGCTCGGAGTCTGCTTCCGCCGCGGCCGCCCACGCCAACAGCTGATCGGCGTCGGTCCCCGTGACGGGGTTGATGGCGGTCACCGCGGGGGTGCCCTTGGTGAGCGTGCCCGTCTTGTCGAACAGAACAGTGTCGACGGTGCGCATGCTCTCCAGCGCGAGACGATCCTTGATGAGCACGCCCCCGCGGGCGGCGCGCTCGGTCGCGATCGACACGACCAGCGGGATCGCCAGGCCCAGCGCGTGCGGGCAGGCGATCACCAGCACCGTGATGGTGCGGATGACGGCGGCGTCGGGTAGGCCAACAACCGTCCAGACGATCGCGGTGATCGCTGCGGCGCCGAGCGCGAACCAGAACAGCCACCCTGCGGCCTTGTCCGCGAGCCGCTGCGCCCGAGACGACGAACTCTGCGCCTCGGTGACCAGCTTCTGAATCCCCGCGAGAGCGGTGTCCTCACCGATGGCCGTGATCTCCACCCGCACTCCGGAATCCGTGGCGACGGTACCGGCAATGACCGGGTCGCCATCGCTGCGGCGCACCGGCCGGGATTCTCCGGTGATCATCGACTCGTCCATGCTGGCCGATCCCTGAACGATGCGCCCATCGGCGGGGACCCGCCCGCCCGGACGCACGACCACGACATCGCCTACCTGCAAGTCCGAGGGCGCGACCGTTACGGTCGTATCGCCGTCGACCTTTTCTGCCTCGTCAGGCAGCAACGCCGCTAAGGAATCCAAGGCCGATGTCGTCTGCGCGAGCGAGCGCATCTCGATCCAGTGACCAAGCAGCATGATCACGATCAGCAGCGCCAGCTCCCACCAGAAATCCAACTCGTGGTGCAGCATGCCGAGGCTCGCACCCCAGGACGCCAGGAATGCCACGGTGATCGCAAGGGCGATCAGCAGCATCATCCCGGGCTTGCGTGCACGGAGCTCGCTCACGGCACCCGTGAGGAACGGGGCCCCGCCCCACACATACATCACGGTCCCGAGAACCGGGGACACCCAACCCACCCACGCGGCGTCGGGCAATGGGTACCCGAGCAGCATCGAGAACATCATCGAGAACCCAACCACAGGGGCCGCGAGGACCAGCATGATCCAGAACAACCGCCGGAACTGACCGACATGATCGCCGTGACCGCCGTGGCTCGTGTGACCAGCGTGCTCTGGGGGAGCACCGTGGTCGTGGCTCATCGCCGTGTGGTCATGCTCCGTTGTCGGCACGCTGCCGTGATCCTGATGCGCAGTGTGTTCGTGGTGCTGGTCATGCTGGCTCATCGGAAACTCCTTGCTCGGATGCACCCGGATCAGCCGGGCGCAAACGGATAGCGACTCAGATCGGGGAGGTCGCGAGGGTGTAGCCGGCCTCTTCAACCGCAGCCCGTACAGCCGTGGGATCGATAGGGGCGGCGCTGTGGACAATCACGCGGGATGCCCCGCCGGCATTCAGGTCGACCGTGACACCGTCGACACCATCGATGGCGTTCAGCTCATCGCTGACGCTGGAGGCGCAATGCGAGCATGTCATCCCCGCAACCAAGACAGCACTTGCCTGAGCGACACAATGAGCGAGATGGTCACTGAGTAGCGACAACGCCACCGTCTCGAGGGCCTTCGTCGCCGCAGACACCTGCGTCAAGATATCGATGCAGTACTTGTCCTCATCAACCATTCGTGCGATACCTCGCACCTGACCCTCTACCCGGCTCAACCGCTTACGCAGATCAGCCTTGTTGCTCTCGTAGCCGTTCACTCCCAAAAAGATACCCCCTAGGGGTACATAACACAATGCATGCGAGTCTATTCCCGGTCGGGAAGTGTCCGAGGCAAAGGTGACGCATAGGTGATCTGTGTAAGGTTCGAAATATGCGTCGAAGACCCCGCTTTCGTGCCGTTCGTGGCGCGGTCGGGGCCATGCTCGCTGTGTCCGTGATCGGGCTGACCGGGTGCGCGCCGGATCCGGTCAGCGATTCCTTCCTCAAGGGTGAGAACACCGGGTATGTGGCCGCTGGCGGCGCGATCGTCGAGATCCCGATCGACGAGCGGAGCGAACCGGTCGACTTCAGCGGCATCACTGAAACTGGTGATGATTTCGACAGCGCAGACAACGCCGGCAAGGTCACGGTGGTGAACTTCTGGTACGCCGGGTGCGCGCCGTGCCGCATCGAGGCGAAGGATCTCGAAAGCGTCTGGCAAGAATACGGCGGCGAGGATGTAGCTTTCATCGGCATCAATACCCGCGACCAGGCCGACACTGCCCAGGCTTTCTCTCACGAGTTCGGCATCACCTACCCGAGCCTGATCGACGTGAACACGGCCGAGGCGAAACTCGCTTTCTCCGAGGTCGTGCCGATCCAGGCGACACCGACGACTCTCGTGCTCGACAGGCAGGGCCGTGTCGCCGCCCGCATCATCGGACCCATCGACGGCACCTCGATCCTCTCGACGCTCGTCAAGGACGCTCTGGCGGAGACACCGTGAACGCCGACACCATCATCGGGTCCGGTGCGCTCTGGCTCGCAGTCCCCGTCGCGATGCTCGCTGGCCTCGTGTCGTTCTTGTCGCCCTGCGTGCTCCCGCTGGTCCCCGGCTACCTCGGCTTCCTTGGCGGGGTGGTCGCGCCGGACTCGAAGGGTCGCGCGACGAACGCAGTCGCGCCCCAGCGCCGTCAGCTCGTAGTCGGCGTACTGCTGTTCATCCTCGGCTTCAGCGTCGTCTTCGTTCTCATCACCGCGCTGGGCGGCACGGCCGGCGTGTTCTTCCTACGCTGGGGCGACCTGGTCACACGCATCCTCGGAGTCGTCATCATCCTGATGGGGCTCGTCTTTCTCGGGTTGTTCAATTTCGCCCAGCGGGAGGTCCGCTTCCACGTCGGCTCCCGGGCCGGAATCGCAGGGGCGCCGCTACTTGGAGTGGCACTTGGTATCGGCTGGGCACCGTGCATGGGTCCGACGCTTGCCGCGATCATCGCGCTTTCGTTCAATGCTGGCGACCCTGTCCGTGCCGGCTTCCTCGGCCTCGCGTATTCGCTCGGCCTCGGCATCCCGTTCCTGTTGGTCGCATTCGGGTTCGGTTGGGCGGCGAAGACGGTCGAGTTCCTCCGTCGTCACATCCGGGTGGTGAACGTATGCGGAGGCATACTGCTGATCGTCCTCGGAATCCTGATGGTGACAGGGCTGTGGACCGACATCATGTCGCGGCTGACGGCGGTGATGGGTAGCGTCATTCTCCCTCTCTGAGATCCCTAGCAAGGATGTCGCGAGTGACGACTGGAGCAGCCCTCTCTACCCAACTGGTCATTGTGGGTGGCGCCACTTCGTGCTCCCATGTCGGAGCCTTAGATATAGACGCCGCGGTCTTCCATGAATCGGACGGGGTTGGTGTAACCACCATTGATGTAGACCTCGAAATGCAGATGGCAACCGAAGGAGCGTCCAGTGTCACCCGCGTAAGCGATGACCTGGCCCGAATTGACCCATTGCCCCCTGCCAACGAGGATGCCACTGGGTTTGATGTGCGCGTACCCGGTGCTGACGCCCCCGCCGTGTTGGATGCGGACGTAATTGCCGTAGTTGCCGTTCGCGCCGGCGTAGTCCACTGTTCCGGAGTTGGCGGCGTAGATCGCCGCTCCGCAGCCATTGGCCATGTCCGCGCCGTAGTGGTAGCTCGAGGAGCAGCCCTGCGAACCGCAGATCGGGGTCCGCGGGCCGTAGCTTGAACTTCGGCCGCCCCCGTGGGGCCGGACCCAACCGCCGCTACCGGCAGAGCCTCCGCCGCCGCCGTTGCCGCCACCGTTGGCTGCCGCTTCCGCGGCTTCGCGTTCGCGACGGGCGCGCTCTTCGGCCTCGCGCGCGGCCACACCCGACTGGTAACCAGCGACAGTCTGCGTGGTGGTGTCTTTCAGCGCGGCGAGCTGCGCCTGCATCGTCTCGAGGTTCGCGGCTTGCTCGTCGAGCGCGGCCTGTGCGGCGTCGGCCGCTTCTTGTGCCGCAATCATCTTCTGCTCTGCGACCTGCTGCAGGCGGTCTCGTTCGTCGCGGGCAACCTTCGCCTGATCGGTCAGCGATTGGGCGGTGTTGCGCGCCGAGATTGCGCCATCGTAGACCGACCGGTTGTACTCGAGAAGCTTGTCCATGGTGCCCAGGCGTGACAGGAGCTCATCGGCGTTGGCCGCGGAACCGGAGAAGAACAGTTGCAGTGCTGAATCATCTCCACCGTTGCGATACAGCTGTGCCGCAACTTGACCGGCCCTGCGCGCAGAGGTTTCGGCAATCGCTGATTGTTCGTCCGCCTGCGCCTGCAGGCTCTGAGCTTCCGTGATCGCAGCGAAGTACTCCTGCTGCGCTGCATAGAACTCGTCGGAGGCTGTATCGGCAGCAACCTGAGTCTCAGCGACCTTCCGCGTCAAGGACTGGATCAGCCCTTCGATTCGGGTGATCTCGGCAGCCTTGGCAGCTTCGTTGTTCTTGGCGCGTTGCACATCGTCCCAACTCGGGTACGACGCAGCGTACGCCGCTGAGTCGCCGGAGCCGATGCCGAGTGCAGCGAATGCAGCGACACCGAGCGCGCCGAGCCCGAAAGCGCCACGTCGAGTAACACTCAGCTTCCAGAACGAGTCGCGTTCGGCGGGCGTGGGTGCACAACCGCATTCTTCAGCCGCCTCCGTAGCCGCAGAGACGAGTCGTCCGTTCACTGTGCCCTCTCCTCGAGCTCGGCTTCGTGGATTCTGCTGCCATGGGCGCGCAGATTGGCCACGCTTGCATTGCCCGCCGTCTGGTCCATCGGCCGTACGTGGCCGCCGAAGTCGCGCCGACTCGCTCGTGATCTCTGATCAGTGGCCCATATCTGTCGCATCGAATTCGAGTTCGACTGTCCTGACACGAAGTTCACGCTTTCGGGTCCGTGTGGATGTCGGGGCTCACCTTGTTGTGTTTGTTCTTTTTCACTTGCCGTACGACAACGGTGGTGGCGATCACCGCGGCACCTATGACAGCCACGGCGATGATGAGCGGGATCGCGATCGAAGCCACCTCGTTCTCGCCTGCGGATGCCGCCGGGGCAGGGGTGTCCGCTGCGGGAGGTTCGGTAGTTGGCACAGCAGAGGGCGACGCCTTTGCCGGTTGCATCCGTGATTGTTCGTTCCCGCATGCTGGTTGGTCCCATCCCAGCCCTGGCTCGATGCCGGTGGGAGCGTACGTGAACGTGAAGCTCTCGGATATGGGGTGACCGTCGCTGGAGACGGCGTTCCAAAGCACGGTGTAGACGCCGGGTTCTCCGAGTGCGACCGGGGTGGTGAGGATGTTGCGGTCGATGGTGGAGCAGCTGGATTCGTAGAAGAGGCCGTCGGGTCCTTGCACTTGGGCGAAGCTTGCCTGGCTGAAGTCAATGAGTTCCCCGCTGAACGTGAGAGCGACGTCGTCGAGTTGGGTGACGGTTTCGTCTGCCCCGGGCACGGTGTCCAGGAGGTTGTCGTGCGCGAGAGCTGCGGGGGCCGGTGCGGCCACGA
Source organism: Microbacterium sp. Bi98 (assembly GCF_918698045.1). Lineage (NCBI taxonomy): Bacteria > Bacillati > Actinomycetota > Actinomycetes > Micrococcales > Microbacteriaceae > Microbacterium > Microbacterium sp. Bi98. Next base: position 111,115 of record NZ_CAKKLK010000004.1, read on the forward strand.
TTCCCAGTGCGATGAGGGCAAGAAGTGTGCTGGCGAGCCAGCGGGTGCGGTGGGTGGAGGTCACGGGCGTGGGTCCTTTCGTCCGGCGGGCACGGGGGTGCTGTCGGTAGGTCTGTTGTTGCGTTTCGTGTGGAGGACGGAGAAGCCGGTGAGGATTGCGAGCATTCCCGCGATCATCAAGGTGGCGGCTCCGGCGAGGGCCTGGTCCTGCAGGGGGGTGGGTCCCCACGTCCGCCCCATGGCGCCAAACCACTCCGCGACGATGAGGTCGGAGCGAGCGATAGTGGCGATGCCGAAGAAAGTGGCCACGCCTGTGAGCGCAGTGAGTGAGGCCACACGCCACCGCCCCTCGGGAGTCGTGGACGCGTTCGGGGAAAGCGATCGTACGAAGAGGCACCCGGTGACGAGGAGCTGGCTGATCATCCATTCCGCTCCGAGCTGGTCGTAGAGCGACCATCGGAACAGGTCGGAGTAGTGGAACAACCACAGCGACGTGGCGAACAGGGACGCGGCGACGACGGGGCGACGAGTAAACCGGGCCAGGGGGCTGTGGGCGGCCCAGAGAAGCCATTCGCGCGGTCCTCGGCTTCCATCGTCCCGTGGGTGGATGACCAAGGTTGCGAGGGTGATCGGCGCCGCGAAGACAAGGAGCAAGGGGATCGCGAGACTGAGGAGAGCGAAGGCGAGGAATCGCATACTGATGAGCGAATCGTCATAGGCTGCGATCGGCCCACTGGTCGTCCACAGAAGCGCCCCCATCCCCGCAATCCAGCTGATCGTGCGCCTGGCTGGCCACGGATACCCGCGGCGCCGTGCGCGTCGGACGCCGACGAGGTAGAAGACGATTCCGAAACCCGCGACGAGCACCCAAAGGAGGTCGGGACTCCACGCCGTGAACCATCTCTGCAGGGTGAGTGCGACCGGGACGGGTGCGTCGGTGAGGATCTCCGCGGCGGTGGTCTGCGGCAGGGTGATCGCATCGGCGGGGGCGGCGGTGCGGGCGAGGGCGGCGGCGACCCCGCTCGCGACACCCATGAAACCGAGTTCGACGCACACGATCATCCAGAAGGCGCCACGGCCCTCGCTGGTCTTTGCGATGAGTCGGCGGCGGTAGGCGGCACCCAGGACGCCCATGACCAAAAGCGCGCCGATCTTTGTGAGAAGGAGGATGCCGTACGGTGAGGCCAAATCCTCCCACCGGCCGAGGGCTGTGAGCGTCCGCGCGTATCCCGAGACGGCGACGCCGATGAACGCGATGAGCGCCACCGTCGAGTACCGGCGGAGCAGGTTCTCGAGTTCGCGCGGCGAGCTGATCGGTCGCGCGACGACGAGCAGGATGAGCCCCCCGAGCCATACTGCTGCTGAAATGACATGCAGGACGAGGGACATGACAGCGGGATCGTGATTGGCGAGCTCACCCGAATGACCTTGGGTGGCCATGGGAATCAGACTGATGATCGCAAGCACGGTTGTGATCATCACCGCACCATAGCTGCGCACAGCGAATGCGAGGACTGTCACGACCGAAGCGAGGATCGCGGTGATGAGCCATGATCGTCCCAGCTCCGTGTCGAGGAGGAAGCGACCGAGCTGCGTGCCGAACTCGGCACTCAGGTTAACTTGCGGATTGAATGAGGACAGGAAGGTGAGGTAAGCCACCACCCCGCTTGTGAGGGTGAGGGTCGCGGCGCCGGCGGAGGCAATATCGAGCGCGACGGTGAAGGGCTTCCCTGCCGAGGGGAGAGCGAACACCGCCAGCACCAGGGGCCCGAGCATCGCCGCACCGGACAGATTGACGAACAGTTTCGCGGCCGGGAGTCCCCATCGCACGAGCGCTCCAGGGTCACTCGCGAGTCTTGGTGCAGCTCCTCCACCAATCACGAGCCCGATGACCACAGCGATGAGTGCGGCGGCAACGAGAATCGTCGGTCCAACGATCCGGAGAACAACGGGATTCATGGAGTGGTATCCCCTGTCTGAGCGCCAGCAGCGTCCGGGTCTTCCGTCACAGGTGCCGTGCATTCACCGGTCTTGGGGAGCTGCTGGATCGCCCCGGCAAGAGATTCGAGAACCGCGTCCGCCGACAGGGTGGTCGTGTCCACGTACACCTGGGCAGCTGGATCTCGGCCGTAGGTTGTGAGCCGCAGATTCGGGGTCTCCTCCTCGTCGACGATCCAATCGACGCCCCCCAAGCTGACACATTGCAGCGTGGTGGGGGCCGGGGGCTCCAACCCGCAGGTGAGGAGCACGCTACTGGGGGTGCCCCATCCTGCGGTGGCCTGAGCGTCCGTCCAGACGCGAGCCTGGTCGCCAATCGAGTCCGGTAATCGTACGGTGACCTCTGCGCACAGCGGGTCATTCGCGTTCGCTGCGGGCTCGAGGTGGACGGTGGGTGCGCAGCTGGTGAGCACAAGCAGTGCGCACAGCGCCGCGCCAGAGGTCAGAATCTTGAGCTTCACAACGTCATCCATCCGTCTTCCTGGGAGTCAGCATGCGTCCGTCGCTGTCGGATCGACATGACGAGCAGCGCTAGTACCGTTCCGATACTGAGCATCCAGCCGAGCCACGGCATCAGCACGACAGCGAGAGTCGTGCCGGCGCGGAGGGGGACCTCGGTGATCTTCGCCGCGGTCGTGTCCACCGCAACCTGAGCCAACACTTTTCCATCGCGGCCGATGACTTGACTGGTCCCGGTGGTGGAGACGTTCACCGCAGTTCTCCCTGTTTCGAGCGCGCGTATGCGGGCGATGGTCAGCTGTTGGAGGTTCTCGTCCGTGCCTCTGAAATCCGCATTGTTGGTTTGAAACACGAACATCTGCGCGCCAGAGGACGCGCTCTGGTGGATGACGTCGTCGTAGATGACGTCGAAACAGATCGCCAGACCGATGGGCACATCGCCAACGTTCATGAGGGGCGTGTTGGAGCCGGGCGTGTACTCGCGTTGTATCAACCCGATGAGATCGGGGGCGATGGCTTCGTAGAACCAACGGTCCGGCACGTATTCGCCGAAAGGGACGGGGTTGGCCTTGTCGTGGAGCTGCTGCGGCCCGGCGCTGGTCCACAGCATCGAGGTGTTGAACGTGTCAGCTCCGCGGGTGGTTGCCGCATTCACCAGTGCCGGAGCGCCAGCACCCTGCACGAGTCGATCAAGGCGGCCTGCGACGGCGGCATCGCGCAGGGGATCGGCGTCGACGGCCCCTTCTGGCCAGACGAGAAGGTCCATTTCACGCCCCAGGAGCGGAGCGGTCGCTTCTTCCTGTGCGCGCAGGATGTCACCTGTTGTCCTGGTGTCGAAGTAGCCGCTGGGACCGTTGCCCTGCACCCATCCGACGCGCATCATTCCCGCTTGCTCAGTCGGGAACAGAGGGACGGCCATCGCGGCAACGACGATGACCGCCGCTGCTGCTCCCGGCTCCCACCGGCGGAGGGTGAGGGCTTCCACGACGCTTGCGCAGACGAGGATTGTCAGGAAGGTCAGCCCGGTTGTCCCCACCCAGGAAGCGGCTTCCGCGAGCGGGCTCTCGGCAAGAGTGAAGCCGATTCGCGCCCACGGGAACCCGGTGTACGGCGCATTCCCCATCAGCGTTTCCCGCAGCACCCACACCCCGGCGACGAGCACAGGAGTGATCGCGTGATACCCGAATCCCGCCCGCGTGGTGGCGACACGATAGGCGAGTGCGATCAGCGCACCGCCGGCACCGAACAGCAGGGATTCCAAGCCAGCCAGCGCGACCCATGGGATGGGCCCCAGAAACCGGGTCACCCATACCAAGTGAGTGAAGTAGAAGGCCGTCCCGTAGACGAGGGAGATCAGGAACGCCCCGGGAACAGAGCGTCCGCGAAGCGTCCACAGCCCGATGGTTGCGCTCACGAACGTCGCGGGCCACCACCCGGACGCGGGGTAGGCGAGATCCAGCATGCCTCCTGCGATGGCGGACGCGACGATCGCTACGGGAAATGGCACCGCAGCTGCCAGGAGCGCATCGTGCGCACTGGCGTTGCCGCGCCGTGGTCGAACGGAGAGGGCGTGTCCCACCAACGGGTCAGCGGTCACGGTCATGAGTGCCCAGGTTTTTCAGGTAAGCGTTGTACGAGTCGAGGTCGGCGTTCCCGTGCACGTCGGCATACCGATCCGCCGCGGCAGCACGAGCGGTGTCGCTTCGGAACCAACGATGCATCACGTAGATCAACATCAGTACGGTCGGGGCTTCACCGTAGGACCATGCCAGAGCGCCGGCTAGCTGCTGATCGGCGAGGGGATCGATGCCCAGTGCTTCGGTGGGCGCGACGAACGAGCCGACCAGGATCGTACTGGCCATCATGAGAAACACCCCGAAGAATGCGTGGAGCGCGGCTTCGGCAAAGACGTCCAGTGCACGGGCACCATGACCCAACCTGACCGGCAGCGGATCGGAGGACAGGATGGGGATGGTGAAGAGCACGCCGGCGAGGAGGAATCCGACCTCGAGTGCGACGTGACCCCCGGGGAGAGCGAGGATGGCATCGGCAGCACCCGCAAGGTAGATGCCGTAGAACGCGAACAGGTAGAGCGGGACAGTGGCCCACGGACTGAGTATCCATTTCGCGGCCGGGCTTCGAAGAGCACCGTGGGCCGCTGTGAGGACTAACCGTCCCGCTCCATGATGCGGTGTCGCTCGCAGAAGAAGGGTGCCGGGAGAGCCCAGGACGAGGAGCGGCGGCACCATCATCATCAGAGTGAGCTGCTGGAACATGAAAACGGACACCAGCGCCTGGCCGTAGGTTTCAACGCCTAGACCAGTGACCGCCGCGAGGAGAACACACCCGAGAAGGAAGCTGACCGTTCGCCACACGGGCCACCGACGCCCGCGCGTCCACAACCGGATCGCTCCGACCAGATACAGCACAGCGAGGATCCCCGCGACTATCGGTAACACCGGAAGCGGGATGTCCGCCGGTGCGAGGAACGCCTGCAAAGATGGGGGACTTTCGAGGATCTGGCCGCTCACACGCATGGTCGTGACAAGAAGATCGCGCTGTTCACTTCCGGATCACCTTGATCGTCGCCCCCGCTGCCAGGAACGCCACGGCCGCGATGGGCTGTGCTGTGGTCCACACGACACCGGAGAAGGGGAAGGGCATTACCGGGTTCCAGAGCACGGCGATCGCGAGGAAGACCGGGATCCACCACCAGTGGCGTGCCTGCAGCGCAAACCACGCGACGATCAGCCCGAAAATTGAGGCGATGAAGAGGACGAGGGGCGCCCAATTCGCCTGGAAGAGCGCCGGGGCGAGGAACAGGATCGCGGCGGCGACGAGGCTGGGGGCCAGGGCGTTCCGCTGGTAAGTGGAGGGAACACGTTCTTTGGGACTCATGGGTGAACCGTTTCTTCGGCGGGTACAGGGTCGACGGGATCGGGGCGGGACGAGGGGTCTGGCCGGCGACGGCTTATGCGCAGACCCGCGACGATGAGGAACACGGCACCGATGCCGAGAGCGACATCGGCGAGGTTGCCGATGAACAGGTTCCCGTAGGCAAGGAAATCGGTGACGTGCCCGATCCCGAACGCGGGCGGCGAGAATAAGCGATCGATGAGGTTCCCGATCGCACCGCCCACGATGAAACCGAAACCAACCGCCGACCACACGTTGCGGGCTCGGGTAGCGGCACCGATGAGGGCCGCGGTGACAGCGAGCCCGACGACGGTGATGACCCATGTGGAGCCTTCCCCGAGCGAGAAGATCGCCCCGGGGTTGAAGGCCAGTTGAAGACCGAGCCAGTCACCGATCAGCGGTATACGCGCATCCTGTCGCAACGTGTTCAGAGCAAGAGTCTTGGTGCCTTGATCGATCAGGATAACGATGGCGGCGACGATGAGCACCACGGCCGACCGGCGGACTCGATCACGCATCGGCGTCTTCCCCCGCGGCCGCGGCATCCTCAGCAACTTCGGCGCGATCCCGCTGGTGACGGCGGCGCCCGGCCATCATCACGCCCACAACCCCGACCCCCAGGATGATAGCCAAACCGGAGAGGAAGAATAGGGGCAGCATTTCGAAGGCACCGCCTCCGGATGGTGTGCCGCCGTACGTTTGTGCCGGCGATGCGGTTTCCGTTTCTTCGCTGCTCTGTGGTGAGGCTTCAGGGGTGGGGCTTGCGGTGGTTGTGCCGGATCCCGTGTCCGTCGCGGGTCTGACGGTGTACACGTACTCTCCGCTGATCGGATGCCCATCGGCGGAGACGGTCTTCCATCGGACAGTGAAGACACCGGTCGCGGCGTCCGGGGAGAGGTGCTGCGTGATAACGTCATCGGTCGCCTGGGGGGCGTCGACTGCGACGTTTGCTCCGGTTTCATCGACCACGTCGATGACTGTTGCGCCGTCACCATCCGGAAGCAGCCCGGTGAACATCAGAGAGATCTCGTCGGGAGAGCCGTCGACGGCCGAGTCGGCGTCGGGGTACGCCGAGACGAACTCGTCGTGAGCGGCGGCCGGGGCTGTGGTCCCCAGCACGACGGATGCCGACACCATCAGGGCGGCGGCGGCGAGGGCTGTGATACGTGCCGAGAGGCGTTTATGCATGGGTGTCGTGCTCTCCGGGGTGGGATTCGGGTTCGATCTGGAAGGTGGAGTGTTCGATGCTCACGGCGAAGTGCTCGTTGACGCATTGCTGAAGTGATGTCAGCAATGCGGCGGAAGCTTCCATCGTGACGGTGTCATCGACCACGACATGGGCGGTGAGCGTGGGGAGGTCGGTCGAGACTTGGGTCGCGTGAAGGTCGTGCACCGCGACCACGTGCGGAAGGGCAAGGATGTGGCGGCGGACATCCTCGAGGTCGAGGCCGGCGGGTGTGGACTCCAACAGCACCCGACCGGATGCTCGCAACAGGATAAGAGTGCGGGGAATGATGAGCAGCGCGATCAAGACGCCCGCGACGGCGTCCGCCTGATACCAACCGAAAACGGCGATGAGGATGGCGCTGGCGATGACGCCGACGGAACCGAGGGCATCGTTGACGACCTCGAGGAACGCGGCGCGCATGTTGAGATTGCGTCCGCGGCCGCTGAACAATACGAGCATGGAGGCGATGTTGGCGACGAGACCGACGATGCCGAAGAACAGCAGACTCCCCGATGCGATCTCAGGGGGCTCGAACAGCCGCCGTACGCCTTCCACGAGCGCGAAGATGCCCACCCCGAGCAGCAAAGTTGCTTGAGCGAGCGCACCGAGAACCTCCGTGCGTCGAAGACCGAAGGTGTACTTGGGAGTCGGGGGACGATTCATCAGATGCGCAGCGGTGACGGCCATCGCCAACCCGACGACATCGGTGAGCATGTGCGCCGCATCAACAAGCAGTGCGAGGCTGCCTGTGATGATTGCGCCGATCACTTCGACGATGAAGACCGAAGAGGTGATCGCGAACGCGATGACCAGGCGATTGCGGGGAGTGGCGTCACCGATACCGTGACTGTGCCCTGTGTCTGTCATGGTGCTCCTTTACGGCCGTCCAACGATGTGCCGGGCGACGATCGCCGCATCACGACCCGCCCCAGCGAGGGTGCCCGCATCTGCCCGGGAGTAACGCGGCATGCCAACAGTGAACAGTCCCGGGATGCGTGCATTGACGTGCAAAGGCTGCCCGGGCGGCTCCGAATCGGGCAGCCATGCGTCCGCCGGCCTGTACCCGGTCGCAAGGATCACGGAATGCGGCTTCACGGACGCCCCATCGGCGAACATCACGGTGTCTCCGTGTACCTCCGTCACGGCGGCGGCATGAGTGACGTCTGTCGAAGCTACGCGGGGGCGTGACTCAGACATCGGACCCCGACGTCGCAGCCTCGACCAGATGGGCCGCTCCGACACCTCTGAGGATTCCGCTCGAGTGGAGAGGGTGACGTCGTGGGAGGAAGCGAGCTCTTCTGCAATCTCCACTCCGCTGAATCCACCGCCAACGATCAACACGCGGCCGGGAGGTATCTGGGCGGGATAGAGGTACTGGCTGGAATGCAGCACAACACCGGGTACTGCCAGTTCCAGGCGCCAGCCCGGCACGCGCGGCACCGCGGCAGCTCCCGTTGCACAGACCACATTTCGGGTTTGCACTTCCCCGGCGGAGGTCGACAGATGCAGTGTGGATCCGTCGCCCAACCGGGTGATTCCAAGAGCACGAGTGCCCCACACGGTCTTCACACCGAGGGCGTTCTCCACCGAAGACAGGTAATCGGACATCTCATCCTTACTCGGATAACGGTCTCCATCGCCCGGGAAAGGAAACCCGCGGACGACACTGTGGCGGGCCGCGCTGCGTAGCTTCATCGACTGCCACCGTGTGGCCCAGCTTCGTCGACCGGGAGGTGCAGAATCGATGATCACGAAGTCCTTCTGCGGCTCAAGCCCGGAGGACCTGAGTGCGGCGGCTGTCGCCAACCCGGAGTGCCCGGCGCCGACGATGATGACGCGACGGTGCGATAGCGAACGCGCCATCATTCAGCACCGTTCACCGCGGCTTCAATGGTGTCCTCCAGGTCATTCCACGTCTCCAGCACGACAGGCTCCCCATCGATGAAGAACGAGGGGGTACTGCTGACACCGAGCTGCTCACCCTCGTCTAGATCGAACTGGACCCGTTCTGCAGTCGCCGGATCAGCGACCGCATCATCGAACGCGGCCATATCCAATCCGAGTTCCTCCGCAAATCCCCGGAACAGGTCCGCACGAGACTCTTGAGCCTCACCCCATTGAGACTGCGTCTCGAACAGGCGGTGATACATCTCTTCCAGCCGTCCCTGCTGCGCTGCGGCTTCGGCAGCGATCGCGGCATTCTTCGAGTTGAGATGACCCGGCAACGGGAAGTAGCGGATCACGTACGTGATCTCGCCATCGAACTTGCCACGGAGATCCTCGACGAGGGGATAAAAAGCACCGCAGGCCTCGCACTCGAAATCGAGGAACTCGACCACCGTCACCGCCCCATCTCCTCCGTCATCGAGGACATGCGAGTTCTCACGGACGACCTGTGGACCATCAGCGGCCCCCGTCTCGGGTGCGGCAGCTCGACTCTGATTGACAAGGACGAACACCAGCGCAACGATCAGCAACACCACGGCGAGAGCCACGGTGACAAGTACCGCTTTCATAGAAGATTTCATAGACACTCCAGACACACACAACGAACGAGGACGACCAGGGGAGCGCCATCGAAGAGATGGCGCCGCCAGATCAGGTTCGCGACAGAGAAAGCTGTGTGAGAGAAGGAGGCAATACGAACAGGCGCCCCGTCATGGCCGCCAGTGATGGTGCGCGCGGCAAACGTTCACGAACGCGAGAAGAGGGGACGTGACGGCGGAAGATCCGCGTGACGATGAGCACCAAGAAGCAGCAGAGGATACCCAAGAGGCACCCGGCGACGCCGATCATGATGTCGTTCGCGGTATCCCCAGCCACGACATGTTCCGCAGTTGCGCCGACACCGCTTTCACCCGAACCCGCCGCGACAGGGCCAGCAGAAGACGTACCTAGTGACGACGAGGATGTCGTGCTCAGATACGCAGTCGCATCCGTCGCGTCACGATGGCCGCCCGGCCACGCTCCGACGATGAGAAGAAGTGCCAATCCGAGGGCCGTAATGATCTTCGTTATCATGAACTCGTCGGCGCGGCTAACGCATTTGTGAGCGCGACCGTGGACGACCATGACCTCAGGATGATACCAGCCCCACCAATCAAGTCTTCTTGCGAACCCGTGAGCCACGCGCCCGTTCTACGGGCGAAGCGAGAAAGCCTTGGGACGTCGTCCGCTGAGCCAGCCCATCACCCATCAACTGGACCAGTTCCAACTAACCGCCACCACACCCAACCCGCCCCGATCATGCCCGGAACGATCACCAGCCATCCCAAGTAGAAGTTCTCGGCAGGGCGGCCATACGCGTTACTCCAGAGTGCGATGAGACCGCCGTGCAGCAAGTACAGGGACAACGCCACCTGACCGCACGCGCACAGGGGAACAAAGACAGCACCCCAAAAACGCTCTGCATGCTCCCGCCTCACCGTAGCCCCCAGCACAACGCAGACGTAGACGGCGAACACCAAGCCAATATCCCTCAGAGAGTCCAGGTAGTCCCCCGATAACACCGTGCCGAAGCGCTGCCCGAAACCCCAGGCAAGATACGCCAACAGCGCCACAGCCGCCATGATCCACAACAAGCGATCGCGTTTCAAGCCGTGACGGATCAACAGGGCACCGATGAGGAACACCGGCAACAGGTTGACCACCCGATACTGAGGGCCCAGGAACATCCAGGTCGTGACCTCACGCACGGGCGGCGGCGCGGTGTAGACCCAAATCCAGGTGCGTGCGACGCTCAGCAATGGCTGACTGGCCAGGACAAGGACCGCTGTCGCGGCGATCACGACCGAGCTGCGCAGGAGTAGAAGGGGCGCGCCGAGGATGATGAGCAGCCCGAGATAGCTCAGGATGACCGCCAGCCAGGAGCCCCACGTGGCCATCCACACACCCAGGACGATGAGGAACAGGCCACGCAGAGCCTGTTGCAGCAACGTCACCCCCGCAGCGCCGCCGCGTCTCCACACAAGCTCCGCCGACATGCCCATGACGAGTGCGAAGAGCGGCGACGCGACACTACTGAAGTTCGCCGTGACGAATTGCACCGCCCACGGTGCGTTCGGCACGAACGGAGCAGCGTGCGCGATGAGCATCGCGACAATCGCGAACCCGCGGAGCGCGTCCGGAACCAGAAGACGGCTCATGTCAGAGACGCGTCGAGCTCGCCTGTGCATTCTGGGCGGCAGCGTTCTTTCGGGCTCGAAGACCATGCCCTGAGGGCATTGGCTTGACCGCATAGGAAATAGGTCAGCGGAGACTGTATAGTTCAGGTTATGCTGACCATTGCTTCTCGTCTCGACGTCATGAACCGGCTCGGCCGCGCCATGGCTGATCCTACGCGTTCTCGGATTCTCATGACTCTGCTCGGTGGCCCGAGCTACCCCGCAGTCCTGTCCCGTGAGCTAGAGCTGACGCGCTCCAACGTGTCGAACCATCTCACCTGCCTGCGTGACTGCGGGATCGTTGTCGCCGAGCCTGAGGGCCGGCAAACCCGCTACGAGATCGCCGACCCTCATCTCGCCGCGGCCCTCCTCGCGCTTGTGGATGTGACGCTGGCTGTGGACGAGCACGCGCCGTGTGTGGACTCGGCCTGCACGGTGCCGGGCTGCTGCGGAGCAGGGGCTGACGCGTGAGCGCGGCGTGCGGCTGCGAGCACGAGTCCGCCGCCCCGGCGGGAGAGGAACACGAAGAGGCTGAGCGGCCGTGGTGGAGGGACCGCGGGATCATGGTGCCGGTCCTTTCCGGCGTTGCGTTCCTCGTCGGCCTGATCCTCGAGTGGTCCGGCCTCGAGATTCCGGCGCTCGTGCTGTTCTGGGCCGGTCTGCTGCTGGGTGCGTCGACGTTCACGCCTGGCGCGATACGAAAGCTGTTCAAGGGCAAGCTCGGCATCGGACTGCTGATGACCATCAGCGCCATCGGTGCAGTCGTCCTCGGATACGTCGAGGAGGCCGCGGCTCTGGCGTTCCTGTACTCGATCGCTGAGGCGCTCGAAGACAAGGCGATGGACCGGGCCCGCGGGGGGCTACGGGCGCTCCTGAAGCTCGTCCCGGAAACAGCGACCGTGCTGCAGGGCGGCAACGCTGTGCAGGTGCAAGCGAGAGAGCTTATGGTCGGTCAGGTCATGGTGGTCCGCCCGGGCGAGCGGATCGCAACGGATGGGATCGTCCGCTCCGGTCGCTCCAGCCTGGACACCTCGGCGATCACTGGGGAGTCGATCCCGGTCGAGGTCCAGCCTGGCGATGTTGTGTCGGCCGGCGCGATCAACAGCGCCGGCGCGCTGGAGGTCGAAACGACGGCTGCGGGCACCGACAACTCGCTCACCACGATCGTCGAACTGGTAGAGAAAGCACAGACCGAGAAGGGCGAGCGTGCTCGTCTCGCGGACAGGATCGCCCGCCCGCTGGTGCCCGGCGTGCTGATCCTCGCAGCGCTTGTCGCGATCATCGGTTCGCTGCTGGGCGACCCCGAGGTGTGGATCACCCGCGCGCTCGTCGTGCTCGTCGCGGCCTCCCCGTGTGCGCTGGCGATCTCGGTGCCGCTGACGGTCGTCGCTGCGATCGGTGCGGCGAGCAAGTTCGGTGTGATCATCAAGTCCGGCGCCGTTTTCGAGCGCTTCGGGACGGTCCGGCACGTCGCCGTCGACAAGACCGGAACCCTCACCCGCAACGAGCCCGTGGTCACCGCCGTGCTCACCACGAACGGTGTAACCGAGGTCCAGGCGTTGGCGTGGGCGGCTGCCCTGGAGCAGCACAGCACACATCCTCTTGCCTCAGCAATCACCGCCGCAGCCTCGGGGACACCGGCAGCTGCAGATGTGACCGAGCAGGCCGGCCACGGTATTGACGGCACCGTCGACGGATCGAGAATCACCGTCGGCAGTCCCCGCTGGCTGGACGCCGGCGACCTCGTCGAGCGGGTCGCAACGCTGGAAGAGCAGGGCATGACCGTCGTCATCGTGCACCGCGACGGGTCACCGGTCGCCGCGATCGGCGTCCGTGACGAGCTGCGCCCTGAAGTCTCTGACGTAGTCCGGACACTCACCGGCCAGGGCGTCGGCGTGACGATGCTCACCGGCGACAACGCCCGGACCGCTCGTGCTCTGGCTGCGCAGGCCGGGATCAGCGCCGTGCGAGCGGAGCTGCGCCCGGAGGACAAGGCGACCGCGATCGCAGAACTGTCGAAGGCAGGACCGGTCGCGATGATCGGCGACGGCATCAACGATGCCCCGGCCCTCGCTAGCGCAGACGTCGGCATCGCGATGGGCGCGACAGGCTCCGACGCAGCGATCGAATCCGCCGACGTGGCCTTCACCGGCCATGATCTGCGCCTCATCCCGCGGGCGTTCGATCACGCCCGGCGCGGTCGACGGATCATCAACCAGAACATCATCCTGTCGCTGCTGATCATCACCGCCCTGCTCCCGCTCGCGCTCTTCGGCGTCCTGGGGCTCGCGGCTGTCGTCCTGGTCCACGAGGTCGCGGAGGTCATCGTGATCCTCAACGGCCTGCGTGCCGCCCGCACGCCACGACTGGAAAGCTGATGCTCGCCACCATCGGTTCAGCGATCGGCCTTTTTGCGGCGACGAACATCGACGACATCGTCGTGCTCACCGTGCTGTTCCTCGCCTCCAGTCGAGGGAATCCCCGCCCGTGGCAGATCATCGCAGGCCAGTATCTCGGGTTCATCACCCTGGTCGTGATCAGTGTGATAGCCGCGCTCGGGCTCACGATCGTTCCGGACGAATGGGTCGGGTTCCTGGGTCTGATCCCGCTCGGCATCGGCGTGTGGACGCTCATTCGCGGCTTGCGCCGCAACGGCGACAATGACGACGACGACTCCAAGATCACCGCGGTCGGACTATGGGGCGTCGCAGGGATCACGATCGCCAACGGGGCCGACAATATCTCCCTCTACACGCCAATCTTCCGCACCAGCACCCCAGTCGACGTCGCGATCATGATCGTCGTGTTCCTCATCCTCGTCGCGGTCTGGTGTGCGGCCGGTCGGCTCATCGGCACCAACAAGGCAGTCACCGAAGCGCTGGAGCGCGTCGAGCACTGGCTGGTACCGGCAGTGTTCATCGGCCTGGGCCTGTTCATCCTGATCGAATCTGGGGTCATCGTCCGTCTGATCGAGGTCCTCGCATGACCTCCTCCCGGACAGAGGCTCGCCCGCCCGCTGCGCGCAAGCTGTCGTCGGCACGGCGGTGGCAGCTCACTGGTGGAACGCTCCTGATCGCCGTGGTTGTCGTGCTGATTGATCAGGGAACCAAGGTGTTGGCCGAAGCGACCCTCACCGAGCGCGAGCGCATCCCGCTGATCGGTGACCTCCTGGGTTTGCAGCTCGCCTATAACCCCGGAGCGGCATTCTCGTTCGGGGAAGGCTTCACCTGGGTATTCGCGCTGCTCGCTGTCGCCGCCACCGTCACAGCGATCGTGTTCGCGTTCCAAGTGCAACGCCCGGCGTGGGCGATCGTGATCGGCGCTCTCGGTGGCGCTGCCGCCTCACACGCAGGCGACCGCCTCTTCCGCGACCCCGGATTCGCCCGTGGACACGTCGTGGACTTCCTCGCCTACGGGAACTGGTTCATCGGCAACCTCGCCGACATCGTGATCTTCGCCGCAGCGATCACCGGAGCAGTTTTCATGATCCGCGCAGACGAGGAGAGCACCGAGTGAGATCTCTCGTGCGGTGGTGGGACACTCATCAACTCGCCCTCTACATCGGCGCAATCGCCGTGGGGGCGGCCATCGGGCTGATAACGCCGCAGGCCGCTCCGAGCCTCGAGCACTCGATCGAACCCGCACTGATGTTGCTGTTGTTCGCCACTTTCCTCGGCGTCCCGCTTATCGAGGTGAAGCGCGCGTTCCGTGACATCAGGTTTCTGGGCACGGTGCTGGTGGCGAACTTTGTCATTGTGCCGATGCTCGCCTGGGGTCTCTCCCGTTTCGTAGTCGACGACCGGGGACTGCTCCTCGGGGTGTTGTTCGTCCTGCTGACCCCGTGCATCGATTACGTCATCGTGTTCGCTGGTCTCGCGGGTGGTGCTGGCGCGCGACTGCTCGCAGCCGCACCGCTGCTGATGTTGGTCCAGATCCTGCTGCTCCCGGTGTTCCTGTTCCTCTTCGCCGGCGGCGCTGTGCTCGGTGTGGTTGACATCGGCCCATTCATCCGGGCATTCCTGTTGCTGATCGTGGTCCCACTCTCTGCAGCAGCGGTTGTGCAGGCTCTTGCGCGTCGTTATCGGGGAGGGCGGTTTATCGAGAAGATCATGGCGGGTGCGATGGTGCCGCTGATGATGGTGACCCTCGCCGTAGTCATCGGTTCCCAGATCGCCGCCGTTGGATCGCAGATCACCGCGCTCCTGCGTGTAATGCCGCTGTACATCGCATTCGTCGTCCTCGCCGTCGCGATCGGGAAGCTCGCCAGCCGCGTCGCACAACTAGACGTTTCCGCCACCCGCGCGGTGATGTTCTCCACCGCGACGCGCAACTCGCTCGTCGTCCTACCGCTCGCTCTCGCCCTTCCCGCCTCGATGAGCATGGCCCCGCTCGCGATAGTCACGCAAACCCTTGTCGAGCTGGTCGCGATGCTCGTCCTCGTCCGCGTGGTCCCCCTTCTCGCGCGCGAACCACGGCCGAGCCTCGCCTAGCCGCAGCACTGAACTATAAATCGGAGCGGTCGTCCCATCGAAAACGATCGTTTCCGGCGGCTTGGAGGATCGCCCTGGTCAACGTCACGACACGCCGAGGATCGACCCGCCGTAACCCCCTGCCGAAACGCAATAGCACCGAAACCGGTGGTGTAGCGTTTCCGGCTGGCCAATCCGAGCGGGTTCGGCCGAACCTGAAGGCCCACGTCAGTCGCGAGCGTTGAACACCTGGAAGGCGACGCCATCCTCGTGCTGCCAGTGGGAGGCGATGCCGAGCGAGCGCTTCGTCAGCTCATGCCGGAAGGCCTCGATGTCGTCTTCCGTGAAGATCCACGCGTGCTGGGACGAGCGGGCACGGTACTGGGCGAAGGCGCGGATGTTGATCCTGCAGGCGAACGATGAGAAGTCGACGCTGCGGGGGAGAGCTCGCCCGGCTTCGCGATCGACCTGCCTGGGCGAACCGCGGTGGTCGCCGTACTCGGTGCCGGCGCGCATCATCTCGGCGACCATGTCCAGGCCCTTCAGGTGCTCCGGCGTCGGGTACGTGGGTCGCTGCGCGGCCATGAGGGCGTCGTACTCATCACAAAGACGCCGCTGGTCGACGCTGTAGATAGTCCTGAGATCCGAGAACGCGCGCTCGTTGTCGTTGATGACCTGACGCAGAGCAACCAACTCGCCGGTGTCGTGCGGGGTCGTGCTGTAGATGAGAACCATCGGTGTTCTCCTCGAGGTCGTGTGTGGGGTGAGCGTCGAGCGCAGGTCAGTCGATCTCGCCTGCCTTCAGCGCGCGCTTGATCGCTTTCATCGACCGCCAAGGGCGACCCTTCAGCGCGTCGTCCTGCGTGATGACGAGAGCTCGGATGTGCCGGGCGGTCTTCTTGTCGATCGGTTTCTGTTCAGGCATGGGGCCACTTATTCGGGGTCAGGGTCGGTCGTGACGAGCGGGGTGGAGGCTCGCTGAGCAACTGAGGTTTGTGAGGTTGTAAACACGTAAACCCCGGAATCACGCGGATCGACGAGGACTCCGCATAGAGAGGTTTCTGGGGTTGCGGTCGCCAGCCGCAGTGGCTGTCTGACCGGATCCGTCGCGCGGGGGATGACCGCGGGCACGCCGAGTCCGTAGCGTGAAGCGCATGGATATCGCTTCGATGATCATGGGCGGCTCGATCGTTTCGATCGGGTGGATCGCGTTCTGGCCGTGGGCGCAGCTGAAACGGCTTCGCGAGCTCGAGGGAACTGCAGCCGCAGGTCCGGACCCGGATTAGACCTCGTTCAGAGGCAATGCGCGCTCGGATCCGCTCGATTGCTGGGGGTCTCCGTCGAAGTGCCCAGCAACCGAGCGCAGGGGAGCGCACGAAATCCGCGAGATTCCGCGGAAGTCGGATCGGGGGTCATAGGCAGTGCCGACCCGCCGGGGCTTATGACCCCGCGCTGGCGCGCGGCTAGCCTCGAGCGGTCATCCGGCGGATCTGCTCGGCGTATCCGTCGAGGACGTCGAAGATCCCGCGGTGCTGCCAGACGCGGTTGCGTCCTTGGCCGGTCGTCTCGGTGAGCACCCCGCGATCGGTGAGTGTGTCCAGCGCGCGCAGCGCCGCCATCTCGCCGAGTCCGAGCGCGCTCATGAGGTACTTCGTGTTCACAGCCGGCTGGCCCACGAGCGCGGGAAGGACCTTCCAGACCGCAGCGTCGGAGCGGACGCCCTGGAGTAGAGCGCGGGACTCGTCCAGCTGCGCGACGAGATCGTCGACCAACTGCGTCCCCGTGGACGCGGCGATGCGACTCGCCATGGCGAACTCGCGGATGATCGGGGCGGCGTCGCCGGCTCGGAAAGCGGTCAGCGCCTGGAAGTAGCGCCCGGTGTTCACGAGTAGTCCTGCAGAGATCGGTACGGCGGTGGAGCTGACGAGACCCTTGTTGCGCAGGATCGACTGCGCGAGCGCGCGGCCGGTGCGGCCGTTGCCGTCGACGAACGGGTGGATGGTCTCGAACTGGGCGTGCGCGACAGCGACCTGAACAAGCACGGAGATGTCCTGGCGCTGCACGAATCTGACCAGGTCACCGATCGCACCGGGAATCCGGTCGTGGTGGGGACCTATGAACTCCGCGTGGCGGGGGCCGGCGTTGCCGGGGCCGATCCAGACCTGTTCTTGGCGGTAGACACCGGCTTCCTGCTCGAGGCCGGATTGGTGGCGCAGCAGAGCGTGGTGCATCTGCAGGATGGAATCCTCGGAGATCTCGTCCGAGAGCGCGAGGGCTGCCTCCATGGCGCGGACGTTCCCGATGACGGTGAGCGCGTTGGCCTTGTCGCCTTCATCGATCTCGGCGAGAGCGAGCTGCTTCGCCGACGTCGTCAGCTGCTCGATCTGTGAGCTGGACGCGGACTCTGTGCGGAGCAGGATCGCGGTCATCGGGCCCAGGGCCGGGTTGTCGGTGCCCAACGTGCGCCGCGCATGCTCGTCGAACGCGACCAGCTGGCGCGTGGCGTCTTCGACGTCAGCGGCATCTTCGCTCGGGACCTGCGGGCTCCAATGAGCGATCGGAGCTGTGACCGTCGCCTCAAAGGGCCCGGTCTGACGCACAACCTCGGCCCGTGAGAACATCCCCGGTGCCCGCGGCTTCCAGTCCAGGGTCTCGCTCGAGATGGCATCGATGGGGATGCGGGTGCTGGGCGAAGACGTGGGCATCACACCATGATACCAACACTTATGAAACTAGGTGTTTGTAGGGGGTGACTCAACCCGCGTCTGGCGCGAAGAGCTATCTGCGGCGAGATCATCTCGCCGGATGAACTCGAGCGTCTCTTGGGTCGTGCAACCGTAGAAGGCGGCCCCGCAACGCTCAACCTGGGTCCTGAAGGCCAGCCGGAGCTGGGCACGACGATTAGCGAGGCGCCCGCGTTCACCGCCTTCTACGACTACCTACGCGCACGGCACCCCGAGCACGACCACCGGTATGACACCATATGGGACGCGCTCCGCCCCACCAACGCCAACACCGCCGTCGTTCTTTCGGCATGGTCTGAAGTCGTCGACGACGCACGATCCCTCGCCCGCCTCCTTGAGGTACGCGACGGCAAATGGTCCGTCCCCATCATCACAAGCCTCCTGGTGAGCCAAGGCAAGCTCAACGCGGCCTACGAAGAGATCGCGTCCCGTCTCCAGAGCCTCCGCAACAAGGTGGGCGGCGCCACCGAACCCCCACCGACGAGGTCGTGGACGACTTCGCATCCACCACGCGCGTCGTACGAGCACAACTCCGAAAGGCAGAGAAAAGCATCCGTCTCGCGCAAGCACGCGACCAGCTGCCCACGGACCAGTCACCTCACCGCCAGGCGGGTTCTGGCCGTGAATCGGGGACGAGTGAGGCAAGCAGCGGGTGTGCTGACGATCAGTAGGCCATCGGGTCGATCTTGGTGACGATGTCGTAGCCGTACTGTTCGGCTCCGTTCATGGCGAGCTGCACGTCGCGCTTGTACACGAACACCCGGTACCACTTGGTGGCGAAGAATCGCGGGGCGTTGCGGGTCTTTTTGAGGAGGGCGGCCCATTCGTCAGCACGCCATGAGCCGTCGACGAGCACGAAGGATTCACGGTGTGCTTCCAAGAGGCGGCGGTTACGAACGTACTCGTCCATGACCTGACGGAGGTCGAGGTCCTGCTCAATCGCAGCTTTGATCGCCGCCGAGAGGCGCGGCCCATAAGGTTCGGGCCACTCCCACGCCCAGAGCGGGTCGTAGGGCGGTTGCAGCAGGCGCTTGATGTTGTGCGCGATTGCGTCCGGAACGGCCAAGAGGTCGAGGTCCGACTCGTGCTTCGTGCGCTCGGTGAAGATCGCGTCCGCGGAGGACTCGACCTCGTCGAGCAACTGCACTACCCGATAGGCGTGCACGATGCCTGGGTAACGCTCGAGTGGTTCTCCTGTCGGAACGGCTTTCACCACCGGGACCAATCGGTCGAGCTGAGTTCGACCGGGAGTTAGATCATTGCATTCTTCGTCCCAGACGATCGGATGCCGGAGCACTGCACGTGCCTTCTCGACCACCGCACCCTCAGCATTGGTTACCTCAAGACTTCGAGCGCGCTTCGATAGGCGGCGCTCGGCACCGAGCACAACGCCACCAACCAGCCCACCTGTGACCACGCCGACGAGCAGGTCGGGTAAAAACGAATCCCAATTCACCCGCTCAGTATGCCGTGCGGTGGCGAAGAGCGAAGGTCAGGCGGGCGGAAAGATCGTGTCGAAAAGACGTTGGCCTAGTACGCCCAGCAGTGCGCCGATAACGAGGAGCAGCCCTTGTATGCCGACGGCGCGGAATCGAGAGGGGCCACGTTCGCCAAGAACCACTCGAGACCGCCCCGTGAAGGCAATGTAGGCACCGAGAAGGGCTACCTGGCCGATGGCTGAAGTGAGCACGGCGGGCAGCCAGTCGGCGCCCAACGCGATCAACCCGAAGTAGATCACGGCGTTGGCCGCGAAGAGCAGACCCGTGAAGGCGAGCCACCCTCGGAACGTGGTCAGCCACGCCCACTTCGGTACGAAGCGGATGATGGCTTCTCGCGCCCACGGTTCGGTCAACCGCAGCCAGTCTTGGTCGGTCGACTGGAGCATGATCTCGACGCTCCGCTGGACCAGCGTGATGCGAATGATGCGATCCCCGAGCGTCAGCCGAAGCCCGACGTGCGCGTGAGTGCGGGGGATCTCGATCGTGGACACGACGTCCTCGACGGCAACCGTGGGATGGTCCTCCCGCCCCTGCTTGCTCTTGGTCACCCAGTAGACCGAAATCGGGGTGTCCACATCGACGTTTGCCCCGGAAGTCAGGTTGCGTTGCGCGTCGCTGATCAGTCCGACGAACTCAGTTGGGGTGATTCGCCACACGTTGGCGGTGAAGGGCACGACAGACGGCATCATCCGAATAACGTATCGGGAATCACGATCACCGCGGGGCAGCGGGGGATCGCAACACACCGATGTGATCAGCTGGAAGTGTGAGCGGAGCTCCTGTTAAGTTGTGCTTGCACCTGAACTGTGACCGAAGCCTCGCCCAACCGGCGGGGCTTTTGTCGTACCCGGGAGACGAGGTGTGTGGGCGGCCGGGGTCTGGAAAGGCCCGGACGCGCGGTCCCCAGCCCGCAGCGGCGCCCCTGGCACGAGTAAGCCGCCGCCCACGTCCCGGTCGGTTAGTCGACGAGTGTGACGGTGAATCGCTGCTGCAGGTCGACGCCGTTCACGTTCAGGCCCGCGTGGGCGCTGTCGATGCCGTCGGGCCCGACACTGGCGTCCACGAAGTGCACCGAGATCGATTCGCGAGTGATGGTGACCTTGTCGAGCGGGTAGTTCGACTGACCGCCACCCATGTGGTCGAAGACGAACGCGCGGACCTCGGGGTCTTCGGTGCCGATGAACTTCACCCCAAACTGCTTCAAGCTGCTGGCCCGACCGCCGTACACCGTGACCGAGTACATGAAGTACTCGACACCGCTGGCGGGCGCCGGGTCGCCGAGCGCCCAGGTGATGTGCACGCCGTTGTCGTCGCGGCCGACGAGCACGCTTTGCATCAGTCTGGGGTTGACTACACCGCTCGCTCGTTCCATGCCCTCACCGTATCGGAAGCCGCAGGGGAGGGCACGTGAGTAAGCGCACGCACAACCATGAGGACCAGCGGCAGCGGACCGAGTTCATTCGAAGCGGGCAAGCTGCTCGACGCGGACCCGGCGACCCGCCACCTGTCGGTGTGCTGGATCTGCACGCTGCGCATCGACTGCGAGCAGGCACCGGGTACGACGACCGACTCGCACACCCTCGACCACTACTACCCGGTCGAGGACTTTCCCGTGCTACAGAACGAACCCGACAACTTCCGCCACGCGCACTTCGACTGCAACAGCAGCCGCGGCAAGGGTGACGCCGAGCGTGGGCTTGGCGAACCAATGCCGGCGTGGTGGTGATTCGCCACCCCATCTTCCGGCTCGCTTCGCTGCGGCGCACATACCTCGCGCATGGGCTGAGCGAGCCGGACTTGACCGAACGGAGAAGCCTTGACCGCTGTCGCACCCATTGAGGGAACCGTGGACATCAGTCTCGGCGCCGGTACGCCGACGCAGGTGGCGTCGTTCACCGTGCCCGTGAGTCTCGAGGACCAGGGTGGCGGGCGCGTGGTGCTGCACGCGGCGGCGGTCGACCCGATCAAGGCCGCGGCCGGCGAGGCGCTCTCGCAGGCAGCGGACGCCCTACTCGCATCCATCCCGACCGCGATCCTCGAGGACGCCCGATGAATCGCTTCGCAGCTGTGGGACTGTTCGTGGAGGCGGCGAAGGGCAAGCGCATCGCGGTCTTCACGCCGCGCCATGCTGACATCACGGATGTGCTGCGCTGCTTCGAGCGGGTGCCCAGGGTGGTCGAGTGGCCGGGTGTTCGCATTCGCCACTACAAGGGGGATTCGCACATCGACCTGGGTGGGCGCGGCCGCATCACGCTCCACAGCGTGCGTTCGAACGTACGGGGGATCAGCGCCGACATGGTGTTGATCAACCAGGACGCGGACCGTTCACTGGACGACGGGCGTCACGATGACTTCCATCGCGACGCCCGTGCCATCGTGCTGCCAGCCCCAAGGGGGAGGTGGTCCGCGCATGAGTACCGACAAGGCCCACCCGGACCCGCGGGCGACAGTCCCACGCGTGGATGTACCGCCCGGCCAGGTGTCCAACCGCCACCGGCGCGGCTTCACGAACGCGTCCACTGCGAGGGAAAGTCGTCAGTTGTGAGCCAGCTGATGGGCTCTCCGTTGACCATCAGCACGATCCCGGCCACGCTGAGCGCGACTCCGCCGAAGGCGATGA
Source organism: Microbacterium sp. Bi98 (assembly GCF_918698045.1). Classification (NCBI taxonomy): domain Bacteria; kingdom Bacillati; phylum Actinomycetota; class Actinomycetes; order Micrococcales; family Microbacteriaceae; genus Microbacterium; species Microbacterium sp. Bi98. The sequence continues at coordinate 133,211 of NZ_CAKKLK010000004.1, forward strand.
TCGCCCAGAGAATCTCTCGACGCCCAGCCATTAGGCGGCCTGCTCCAGCAGAGTCGGTTCAGCGGGGTCGACGGTGCGCGAGCTGCAGACCTTCCCGCCAACGATGTGCTCACGGATCGGGGAGGCGACAGTGCTCGAGCCGTGAGCCAGGTATCCCAAGTGTCGGGCGTCAGGAACGCTGGCATGCGGTCGTGCACCGCGCCACTGGCGTCGCGCGCTTCGCGGGAGATGACTACGAAGCAGGAGCTGAAGTTCAAGTTCGGTGCTCGTCGCTGAAGACGATCACGTCTTGCTGGAGTTCATGATCACCGCGACAATCGAATTCGGATCCCTCTTCAGGCGCAACCACTGCGCCGGGGTGACGAGCTCTAGCGCAGGGCTTCGAGTCGTCATGAATGAGTACACACGCTCAGCAGACCACGATTCTGGAAGTGCCTTTCCTAGTTGCGTGACGCCCTCGAGCACGCCGCAAAATCGGTCAAACTGCCACACGGGGTAACGCCGTTTCCGGTTCACCACAAAGTAGTAGAGGGAGCTTTGTTGAGCGCGTCGCCGGACCTGACGTGCACCGACCATGAGAAAGTCAGCAGTTTCATCGTCGCTCCAAGAATCGATGACGGCCTCGAGTCGTAGTCGGTACTCGGGACGAAGCCGAAGTCTCGGTTCAGCCGGCGAATCAATTGGAGTAGCCGTTTCGTTGCTGGTTGTGCTCGTCTCAGGAGCCGGCGACTTTGCCGATATAAACAGATCGCCTTCGGTCTCCAGCACCAGTTCGATCATCGTGCGGAGGATTGCGTCGATAAGTTTCCGATCGCGCCCGGAATCTGCTGCCGCTTGCACGAGCCGTCTGAACGCCTCGAGAACTGAATCGAGCTCCTCTTGCGTGACTGCGTCGTGATCACCAGGAGTGCTCACTCCCTTACGGCGCGACGAGGGCTCACGCTCCTGGGGGTCGCTATTCACTCTCCACCTCCAAAGTCTCGAGAAAGTCGGCGATCTGGTGTGGATCACTCCCTCGTATTAACCAGTCGGCGGGAGAGACTGAGCCGCCATCGTCGGCGAGTTCGCGGCGCGGAGTCATCATGAACGAGTTGATCGTGGCCGGCGACCAATCCTTCGGAATGGCGGGGGCGACGATATCGATTCCCGGTACGACAGCGAATCGTGGTCGCCCCGCGAACTGCCAGGACGGGTATCGCCACTCGGAGTCGCACTCGACGACGTGCAGATAGCCGCGACGAGTGAGTCGACGCAACGACGTTGGCGCGACGCGCAGTAGAGCGCGGGCTTCGACCGCGCTCAGGGAGTGCTCCGACGCGTCGGTCGCCGTGGGCGATCTCGCACCGCCTAACGCTTTATTACTCTCGCGGGGTTGCGCTTGGAGTGCACGAGACTGCTCGCGAAAGCGGTGACCGACTCGAAGACTACGTGTGACCTGTCGGTCGTATTCGATGTATCCGCGTCGGCGCCATTCGATAGCCACGTGGCTACGGAAGCTGCTGTTCCCGCGGCGTCGCTCTAAGACATCCCATTCCGTGGGGAGGCGGGCAGGAACTCCACCGGTGTCGGGGAGCAAGTGCTCGAAGAGTTCCCGGAAGGTCGGTCCCTGCGACTGACGACGGCGGTACTGGGCAATGAAGATGCCTGCTGCCAAGCCCCATTCATCGGCAGAGTCCTCTCCGGTGAAGTCCTCGAACATGTATGCCCACGAAGCGGGCGGGGGATGGCCCACACCGCGCCACCACGAACCCCAAGAACTACTCGCCACGATAACCGTCACAATCGCGGTCGCACGCATCGGCCCAGCCCTGCGGTGCGACCGCGGTGTCCGTAGGGCGGGCAGCACACGTGCAGAGTGGAGGGAGGATCCGGCGAAAGTCGATTGTTTCGTATGGCCAGAGTAATTATGCCATACGGACTAGGCCATGTCCTCTGCACCGAATCGCGAGGCTAGAGATGTGGTTCGGCGAAATGAGTTGGCGGAAGCCGAGTGGAGCGCGTACGCGCAGCAGCTCGCGGTCGCACTTCGTCGAGTTCGGCAGGAGGCTGGGCTGAGCCAAGAGGACGTGGCGTACGGCGCCGGCATGAGCCGTTACACCTATCAGAAGTACGAAAAGGGGGAGTCCCGTCCGGGGATGCCGGCGAATCCCTCACTTCGATCACTGTTCGCAATATCCCAGGCCCTCGGGGTCGGTTTGGATGCCATTCTTCCCGGAGGCGTGCCAGACCTACGCCCCCGCTAGCCGACGGGTGGTGTCCGGCGGACGGCTCGACGGGATCCGCATACGTGTTCTCGCGTTGGTCTCCCTCGAGTCTCGAAACTTGCTTGATCGACCATGCCATGAACCCTCCGCCTACAGCTTTGATGTGTCGCACTAGCGTCGGGGCGGCACACTCAAGCGCGACAACGCAGAGGATGAAGAGACGTTAGCGTTCATGCTTCAGCCCGCGCCGTGGGAGAGCCGCACCGACGATGATGCCGCTTCGACTTCGAAACTAGGCGTTCGACACGACTGAGCCGGAACGAGACTCTGCTAAATCCTCGGTGGAGGCGGAAGCGGCTACGCGACCGTTCGTAACAGCGGGGCTATACGACTCGCAGACCGCGCTCCCGCAAGCGTTCGCCCTCCGGTTTGTCGCCCGAGACGGGGGAGTGGCTGCTGACCTTGGCTCTGAACGAGAGATGTTGCTGAACAGCACCGAAGGCGCACCGGCCGACGACGTCAGGAGGTTTCATCCTCACGGTGAAATCGGCCATGCACGTACTGTTCGAAGCGGACGCCCTGGTGGATCTCATGCTGGTCCATCGCGTTGAAGCTGAATCCCATCGCCATTGCGACGAGCGGCGCTGGCATCCGGGTGACGAGGTCGTCCAGGCTGGTGTTCTTCGCTGCGAGAACGTCGATACCAAGCGCGTTTAGCTCCTCTTTCAGTTGTTGCGCGGTGATATGTCTGCCGGCTCGCATCCCGGGGAAGAGGTACGAATTGTCGTCGACTCGCTGGGTTCGGACGCGGGCACGCGCGGCGAGGTGTGCGGAAACGATACTCGCGAACGGCTCCGGCACCGGTACGTCCTTCCCGGAAAATCTGACAATCAGTTCATCGGCATCGGTGCGGGTGAACTGATCAACGCGCATTTTCGAGAGGCGCGTCAGCGGTTGACCGAACAAGAGAAACATCAATGCTGCCGTGCGGGTCGCGAGTTTCAGGTCAGTGGCGTCGCAGTAGAAGCGGATCCAGCGAAGGCGTTCGTCCGCGTCCATCCTTCGCGTGGAGCGCGCGTTGCGGCGCGGCACCGTCAGCGGGTGGGAGAGCTTGTGTTCCGTGCAGTAGTCCAGGAACAGCTTGAGGTTATAGCGTGTGGTCGGCCCAGTTGTCAGCCATTCATCGACGAGTCCCTGTCCACAATCGCCGAGGCTGACATTCTGCACCTCTAGCCATTGCAGGAACTCGCTCGCCGCCGTGATCTGCTGTTTGGCGTAATGTGCGGGGGAGTGGGCGTCCTGCCCCCGCTCGACTAGTTGTCGCACACGATTCAGGTGATGCCAGACGGCATACTGCGTGAGAGGCAGACGCTGGTTCGGCGGGGTCTCTTGGACAACACGGTTGACCCAGTTTTCAAAGGAGACGTAGGCCTCATCGCGAGTCGGGAGCAGCTTCATATCGACGAGCAGTGCTCGTATGTGTTGCACGGCTCCCGTACGCCCAGCACTGTCGAGACCTTCATGGGTGATCGAGATGGATCCGTCCGCGAGTCCGCGGAGGATGGTCTTGACCTTGGGTGAGCGCATCCAGGTAAGCACGCTTGTCGGACGGTCGCTCTCGAGTAGGCGGGTCTTGAGCGCCGACATCGTCGGATCAAACTGATCAGCCCCGTTCAGGACTTCGCTGAGATCGTCGTCAAGGGAACATCGTTCACAATTCCCGCGTCGGAAGATGGCACCCTCGTGCCCGCATCGGTGACAAATGAAGCTGCGCCCGAGGCCGCCGCAGTCAGAGCACACCGAGCGTCCCGACGAGTCGATTCCGGGCAGCAGCCTGTTGGTCGAACACCCGGGACAGTCGCCGAAGGTGTGGGTCGCTCGGTCGTAGCAGCGCCCACAGATCAGACCTTCAGGGAACCGATACTTCGTTGTCGTCTTGGGTGTCTGTTCCTGGCACCGCGCGCACGTGACCTCGCCCGGCGCCCGTGGTCGGCCCTTTGGTCTCCTCCCGTTGTCAGCGGTCATCGGCAATCACCCTCGCTCGTTTCGGTCGGGCTCGGCTCCCCACGGCGTTCAGGTTGGTGACCTCATTCACTGCTCGTTTCGCGGATGCGGCATCTGTTGCCGACGTAGTTATCAGGTCGGCAGGCGTGCAGTGAAAGATGTCGCACAGTGCGGCAAGCAGGGGCAGCGAAAGTCGTTCAGGCCTCCCAGTGACCATCCGCCAAATCTGCGCTGACGACAAGTTGATCCCCCGATCCGCTAGGTGGGGAGCGAGATCTGTGGAGTTATGCATGGCGTTGCGTGCCATCAGCTCAGACAGCTTCCAGTCGTAGTCGGTTGTGCGGCGCATTTCATCATTCCTTGGATCCGTTTCTGAGAGCGTCTCCGATAGTTCCACCGAGCATGTCTCGAACAGTCGAGGTGAGGTATTCGTCGGAAACACCCGTGTACAGCGCGGTGGTCGACGCGTACTCATGACCAACCTGCCTCTGTACAAAGTACGCTGGTGCGCCTGCTTCGATGAGGTGTGTGATGTACGAGTGTCGCAGTGAGTGCATGACGACCTCGCGTCCTAGCCCTATATCGTCCCGATACTGACGGAACCTGGCGCCTAGGGCAGTTTCGGACACGAACGTTCCACGTTCAGTTGTAAATAGCTCGGTGCCGCCTTGAGTTGCCAAGTGGGGATGCCCTCTCTCGAGCCACTCCTCGAGTATCTCGCTGCCCCACGGGAAGAGGGCGAGGACGTTGCGCTGTTTGTAATCCGATCCTCGCATCGCCTTTCCGTACCGGACGTTGAGGTGACCGTACTTACCGAACTCGGGCGCTTTTCGATTGCGACTGAAGTCGAAGGTCTCAAGATGACGGACTTCGTTCCTGCGAAGCCCGAAGCAGTATGCGATCTTGAAGAGTGTCGCGTCGCGAAACGCTGCCGCCCAGCCTTTTCGATCTGTCCGTGCTATGCGTTCGACCTCATCATCGGCACGGTCGAAAAAGGCTTGAAGCTCGGTGTGACGAAACGGTCGACGTCGTCCTCCGTGCTCCGCTTCTTGGATGTGTCGAGCGGTATTCCAGTAGTGGAAGACCGGCGCGGGATGCGTGTCGAAGAGTTCCATACAGCGGTCTATCCAGCCGTATGACTCCGAGCAGATGTAGTCGGTGAAACCCGACAGCGCGTTCTGGTAACTGCGGATCGTGGAACGTTGGTTGCCGTGGACCGCGCGACGGTCAGCGAAGAACTCATCGACCATGTCCACACTCCAGGCCCAGGGGTACTCATTCATCTCGGTAGCGAAGCGGCGGATCAGTCCCTCCCGATTCTCGACAGTGGAGAAAGCAAGATTTCGCGTCAGCTGCTGGCGCCGAAAGCCTTGCAACATCTCGGAAAACACAGTCTCTTCCGGGTGAAGCAGCACGAATCCGGATTGCTGCACGAATCGTCCTTGCTCGTCGAGACCCATGACCTATCCTTTCATTTGATGATTGAATCATGCACTTAACGAAGGATCCGCGCAACCACTAGTTCTGGCACCCATCGACGCGCGTGCTTCTGCTTGGTGGCCACGGACCCGCCACGCCCTTGATGACGAGTAAGCCGATGGCTTCTTCCCAGATCAGACGGCGCTTCTTGCTAGATTTGATCGAGCCGCCACGCACGCGCGAAGGGAACCGCGGCGGATTTCATCTGTTGAAATAAAGCTCAGTCGAACTGACATAATGTGCATTATCGGCTATTACCCATTTCGATGGCTCCCGCTGCGCCGTCGTCCAGAACGCCGCGGGACGGCCGGTGTCATTCGAGGTCGTATCCGGGTGGATACTCGATCTCCAGCGGCTGACTCGTCGGAGACTCGATAGAACGGGTGCGCTGTCGCAGTCGCTCGACGAGTTCGGGATCCTCGATCTCCGGACCCTCGCCAGTGGCCTCCTTGGACACGATCTGGCTCGCTGGACCGATGAGGAACTTCGCGACTGCTGTGCCGCCGTCGTTCTCCCGCACCGGGATCTCGACGATCTCAGCACGCTCATCGTCTCCCAGTGCTCGGCTGTAAGCCAGCAGCGCATCGGCGATCGCATCTCCAGTGAGGTACTCAGCTCCGGCGTAGATGATCTTCTGCATGCTGCTTTTCTAGAGGGTGTCGCCGTCGACAAGATCTCCCTTGATCCGCGACTCGTTGTTTGCTACGAGGACGATGCGAGCGCATCGCTAGGCTCTAGGCGTGAACGGTAGCAACATCGACATCGATTGGACGGTCGCCCGGGACGCCAATCAGGACAACTGGAACGATCGCGTCCCGCTGCATGAGGTCGCCTACGGTCTCGACGAGTTCGACGATCCTTCGCATCTCAGCGACGTCGTCAGTGCCGATCTCCCGGTGCTTCGCCGATTCCTGCCCGACGGCAGAATCACGGGACTCGACCTGTGCCATCTGCAATGCCATATCGGTACCGACTCCGTCTCGCTGGCCCGTGCGGGAGCGACCGTCACCGGCGTCGACTTCTCGGCGCCGGCCCTTGCTGCGGCCGAAGCGCTGGCCGAGCGCACGGGGGTTTCGGCGACATGGATCGAGACGGACGTCCTCGACGCACGCGCAGCCGTGACGGGTGACTTCGATGTCATCTACACGAGCATCGGCACGATCACCTGGTTGGACGACCTCGACCGCTGGGCCGCTCAGATCGTCGGCCTGCTGCGTCCGGGAGGCACGTTCTTCATCCGCGACGGACATCCTGCTCTGTACGCGCTCGACGAAGATGCGCCGACGCTCGTGACCCGCTACCCGTATTTCGGTGACGGCCGGGCGCAGCGATGGGACGACGAATCGACCTACGCCGGGGACGGCAAGGTCGCGCACCCGCGCACGTACGAATGGCCGCACCCGCTCTCGGAGATCCTGGGGTCGCTGTTGAAAGCGGGCCTTCGTCTTCTGCACTTCGACGAGGGGCGAACACTCCCCTGGCGGTTCAGTCCTCGGATGGTCGAGGTCCCCGGCGGGTATGCCTGGCCTGAAACGGAACGGAACCTTCTCCCCTGCACGTACACCGTGGTCGCACGCAAGGACTGATCGCTCGTCGCGAAGGTTCGTACTCATCTGGCGACACGGCTCGTGACATGGCGCCAGCCGCCCGCTCTACGCGCCGACGTACTCTGCCAGATGCTCGCCCGTGACCGTCGATCGCGCAGCCACGAGTTCTGCGGGGCTTCCCTCGAAGACGATGCGGCCGCCATCGTGGCCCGCGCCGGGACCGACGTCGATGATCCAGTCGGCGTGCGCCATCACAGCCTGGTGATGCTCGATCACGATCACGGTCTTTCCGGATTCGACGAGTCGATCGAGCAGTCCGAGGATGTTCTGGACGTCAGCGAGGTGGAGCCCCGTGGTCGGCTCGTCGAGCACGTACGTGTCGCCCTTCTCCCCCATCTGGATGCCCAGCTTGATGCGCTGGCGTTCGCCTCCGGACAAGGTGGACAGCGGCTGTCCCAGCGATAGGTAACCGAGGCCCACATCTTCGAGGCGTCCGAGGATCGTCGCTGCCGCCGGCAGCTTCGCCTCCCCCTCGGAGAAGAACACCCGTGCCTCGGCGACCGGGAGATCCAAGACCTCGGTGATGTCCTTGCCCGCCAGCTTGTACTCGAGGACGGCAGCCTGGAAGCGCTTGCCGCCGCAGTCCTCGCAGGGTGTCTCTATCGTGTCCATGAACCCGAGTTCGGTGATGATGACACCGGCGCCCTTGCAGGTCGGGCAGGCACCCTCGGAGTTCGCGCTGAACAGGGCCGGCTTGACGCCGTTGGCTTTGGCGAACGCCTTGCGGATCGGTTCGAGCATGCCCGTGTAGGTGGCGGGATTGCTGCGCCGTGATCCCTTGATCGCGCCCTGGTCGATCGCCACGACCCCCTCGCGCTTCGACACGGACCCGTGGATCAGGGAGCTCTTGCCGGAACCCGCGACCCCGGTCACGACGGTGAGGATCCCGGTGGGGATGTCGACATCGACGTTCTGCAGGTTGTTGGCCGAGGCGCCTCGGATCTCGATCGCGCCGGTGGCACTGCGCACCGAATCCTTCAGCGCGGCTCGATCGTCGAGGTGGGCGCCGGTGCGGGTTCCGCTGGCCTTCAGTCCCTCGATGGTCCCCTCGAAGCAGATCTCACCGCCGGCGCTTCCGGCGCCGGGACCGAGATCCACCACGTGGTCTCCGATGGCGATGGTCTCCGGCTTGTGCTCCACCACCAGCACGGTGTTGCCCTTGTCGCGCAGGCGCAACAGAAGGGTGTTCATCCGCTGGATGTCATGCGGGTGGAGGCCGATGGTCGGCTCGTCGAACACGTACGTCACATCGGTGAGAGACGACCCGAGGTGACGCAGCATCTTGATGCGCTGCGCCTCTCCCCCGGACAGCGTCCCTGATGGGCGCTCGAGGCTCAGGTATCCCAAGCCGAGCGTGACGAACGCGTCGAGGTTCGCACTCAGCGCCTCGAGCAGGGGCGCCGCCCCGGGGAGTTCCAAGCCTCTCACCCACTCGGCGAGATCGGTCACCTGCATGCGGCAGGCATCGGCGATGCTGATGCCGTCGATCTTGGAGGACCTCGCTCCTTCGGTGAGGCGGGTGCCATCGCACTCCGGGCATGTCGCGAACGTCGCCACGCGTTCGACGAAGGCGCGGATGTGCGGCTGCAGCGCGTCGAGGTCTTTCGAGAGCATCGACTTCGTGATCTTGGGGATCAACCCCTCGTACGTCATGTTGATGCCCGAGATCTTGACCTTGGTGACCTCGCCGTAGAGGAAGAGCTGTCGCTGCTTCTCGGTGAACTCCGAGACCGGCTTGTCGGCGGGATAGAAGCCCGATGCGGAGAAGCCCTTCACCATCCAGCCGTCCGCCGTGTAGCCGGGAACCATGATCGCTCCCTCGTCGAGAGACTTCGACTCGTCGACGATCTGCGCGAGGTCGAGATCCGACACCGCTCCCCTGCCCTCGCATCGAGGGCACATGCCGCCGAGGTAGATGGCGTCCTTGACGATCTTCTTCTCGCCGCCCGGCCCCGTCATCACTCCGCTGGCCTTCTGAGTCGGGATGTTGAACGAGAACGCCGTCGGGCCTCCGATGTAGGGGTCACCGAGCTTGCTGAAGAGGATGCGCAGCATGGCGTTCGCGTCGGTGACCGTTCCGACGGTGGATCGCGGATTCGCGCCGAGACGCTCCTGATCGACGATGATCGAGGTCGTGAGTCCCTCGAGCACGTCGACGTCCGGACGCGGGACCGACGGCATGAAGCCCTGGACGAACGCGCTGTACGTCTCGTCGATCATGCGCCGTGACTCGGCGGCGATCGTGTCGAAGACCAGCGAGCTCTTGCCGGATCCGGAGACTCCGGTGAAGACGGTGAGGCGACGCTTGGGAATGTCGACGCTCACCTCTTTGAGGTTGTTCTCGCGCGCACCCTGTACGCGGATGATGTCGTGGCCGTCAGCGGGGTGCGTCGTCATGGTGATCCTCGAGTAGCGACCGGGGTCAGCCGGCCTGGTTGATTCGGAGCAGGTTGCCTGCGGGGTCTCGGAAGGCGCAGTCGCGCACGCCGTAGGGCTGATCCATGGGCTCCTGCACCACATCGGCGCCGTTGTCGACAAGTCGCTCGAACACCGCGTCGAGATCGTCGCTCGCGAGAGTCAGCGCGCCGTAGCTGCCCTTCGCGATGAGTTCGAGGATCGTCTGGCGCTCGGCGTCCGTGATCCCGGGATCGGTTGCCGGCGGGTGCAGCACGATCGACGTCTCCGGCTGCCCCGCGGGACCGACCGTGAGCCACCGCAGGCCGTCGTAGCCGACGTCGTTGCGCACCTCGAAGCCGAGGGCGTCACGGTAGAAGCCGAGAGCCGCCTCGGCATCGGTGTGCGGAAGGAATGCGTAGTGGATGCTGATGTTCATGAGACTCACGTTAGGTGCGCGCTCGTGCGCGGCGCTTCTTGATTCCTGATCGGTCGGATGACGTGCTTCGCCTGGAACGTCGGAATGCCGTCGACGTCAGCGGCGCGCTCACGATACACGCGGGGTGGGACACCGACCAGTTCCGTGAATCGAGTGCTGAACGTGCCCAGCGATGAGCATCCGACTTCGAAGCACACCTCGGTGACGCTGAGGTCGCCGCGGCGCAGCAGAGCCATCGCGCGCTCGATCCGCCGCGTCATCAGATAGGAGTAAGGCGACTCGCCGTAGGTCTCCTTGAAGCGCCTGCTGAGATGGCCGGCCGACATGTGTGCTCCGCGGGCGAGCGCCTCCACATCGAGAGGCGTGGCGTACTCGCGGTCGATCCGATCCCGCACCTTGCGCATCACGACGAGCTCGCGGAGCCGCGCGTCATCGTCCGAGGTCACCCCCTGATTTTGCCATGACCGCGCGTGACGGAGTGTGAACGTCGGCGACATATCGATATCGGGTTCCCCCATCCGTCACCGGACAGCGCTACTCTGTCAGCATCCCTCACAGGATTTTCTCAGAAAGGGTCTCCACCATGACTGATTCCCTCGCTTCCGAAGCGAAATCGCTGTTCACGTCCATTCGAGTCGTCCTGGCCGTCTCCGGTGTCATCGCACTGATCGCGGGCATCGTCCTGCTCGTCTGGCCCGCCAAGTCCGCCGTCATCGTGACGGGCATCTTCGCCACCTACCTCGTGATCGCGGGCCTCGTCTACATCGGACTCGGCATCTTCTCCCGCGTGAAGGGCGGGTGGGCTCGAGTCGGCCACATCGTGCTGGGCCTCGTGTACATCGTGGCCGGCGTCATCGCGTTCGCGAACCTCGGCGTGGCCGCTGCCACTCTGGCGCTCGTCGTCGTCATCTTCATCGGCATCAGCTGGATCGTCGACGGAGTGGTCGCGTTGTCGCTTCTCGGAAAGGACGGCTCGCGAGTCTGGACGCTGCTCTACGCGCTGCTGAGCATCATCGCCGGTATCGTCGTCCTCTTCTCGCCCCTGTACGCGGCAGCCGTGCTCTGGCTGGTGCTCGGCATCTCGCTCGTCGCCCTCGGAATCGTGCAGATCGTGCGCGCGATCACACTGGGCAAGGACGCGAAGGAGTTCGTGGCATCGGCGAAGGCCGACTCCGCGCTCTGATCCTCCCCGTAACGCGAAGAGCCCCGTCCACGCGGACGGGGCTCTTTCGGTGGTATCAGCCGCTCACTCCGCGGCGAATGCGCTCACATCGCCGACGAGACGCGTGTTGTCGGCGGGGACAGCGTCGATTGCCGCGCGAGCGACCTCCGCGGCGAACTCCGACACGTTGTAGAGCTTGCCTGCGGATTCGCGCCGCTCCGCGATCGCTCCGGGGTTGGCGCGCTCGAGCAGAGTCGCGGTGATCGTGCCTTCGATCATGTCTCCGGACACCACGGTGAAGCCGATGCCCTTCTCTGCGAGGCCGGGGATCCGCTCGCGGAGCGCGTCTTCTCCGGCGCGCTTCGACAGGGCGACGGGCTCGTACTCCGGCATGGTCGGGGTGGTGCGGATGAAGTGCGCCTGGTGGCTCGTGACGAAGACGACCCGCGCGCCGTCGCCGAGCAGCGGAACAGCAGCGTCGAGGACGTTCAGCTGCGCGTCGCGGTTGAGGGTCAGGGCGTAGTCCTCGGCCATTCCCGATTCCATGCCGCCGGAGGCATTGAGGACGAGGACGTCGAGGCGTCCGAATTCGGCCTTCACCGCATCGAACATCTCGCCGACGGACGCGGGATCGGTCAGGTCGGCACCGACGACCAGCACGCGGCGGCCCAGCTCGCGCAGCTGCCCGGCGAGCTTCTCTGCACGTGGGGCCTTGTTGCGGAAGTTGATCACCACGTCGGCGCCGGCCTCGGCGAGGTAGCGCACGGTGTCCGCCCCGATGCCTCGAGACGAGCCGGTGACGAGGGCGACCTTGCCCTCGAGAGAACCTGCGGGAAGAACGTCGGTCACAGTGACTCCTCTGATGCGTGATTCGCCGTGATGACACGGCGCTTTCAGACTATCAAGCCGGCCCCGTCCAGCCGGGACCGGGCTCGACCTGCGTGATAGGTTGACCGCAAAGGAGGCCGCATGGACAACTTCGCGACATTCGTTCAGTTCATCGACCAATGGGCATGGATCGGTTGGCTGATCCTGATCGCCATCTTCCTCGTGATCGAGATGCTGACTCTCGACTTCACCTTCCTGATGCTGAGCTTCGGCAGCGTCGTCGGGCTCGTCACGGACTTCCTCGGCATCCCGGTCTGGGTACAGGTGCTGATCGCCGCCGCGGCGGCCGCGCTCTTCATCCTGTTCCTGCGTCCGCCGCTGATCAAACGCCTGCATCGAGGCGAGGACCCGACCAAGTCCAACGTCGACGCACTTCTCGATCTCCGAGGCATCGCGCTGCAGGACATCACCCAGATCTCCGGCCAGGTGAAGCTGAGCAACGGCGACACCTGGACCGCCCGCACCGCCGGAGCCGTGCCGATCCCGCAAGGATCACCGATCGCCGTCATGACGATCAACGGCGCGACCGCGACCGTCCGTCCCGTCAACGACTAGGAGAGTCTCTTGGACGATGCATCGTTCATCCCCGCAGCGATCGGGTGGATCCTCGTCATCGCGATCATCATCTTCGTGGTGGTCACGCTGGCTCGCTCCATCCGCATCATCCCCCAGGCCACGGCCGGCGTGGTCGAGCGCCTGGGCCGATATCACAAGACACTGACGCCGGGTCTGAACATCCTGGTGCCGTTCATCGACCGGCTGCGTCCCCTCATCGACATGCGCGAGCAGGTCGTGTCCTTCCCACCGCAGCCCGTGATCACCGAGGACAACCTGGTGGTCTCGATCGACACCGTCGTCTACTTCCAGGTGACCGATGCTCGCGCTGCGACATACGAGATCGCCAACTACCTGGGCGCCGTCGAGCAGCTGACGACGACGACACTGCGAAATGTGGTCGGTGGACTCAACCTCGAAGAGGCCCTGACCAGTCGCGACAACATCAACGGACAGCTTCGCGTCGTGCTCGACGAGGCGACGGGCAAGTGGGGAATCCGCGTCGGCCGCGTCGAGCTGAAGGCCATCGACCCGCCCATCTCCATCCAGGACTCGATGGAGAAGCAGATGCGCGCCGAGCGGGACCGTCGAGCGGCGATCCTCACGGCTGAGGGAACCAAGCAGTCGGCGATCCTCGAGGCCGAAGGTGCGCGACAGGCCGAGATCCTCCGCGCAGAGGGCGACAAGCAGGCCGCCGTGCTGCGCGCCCAGGGTGAGGCCGAAGCGATCCAGAACGTGTTCACCGCCATCCACCAGGGCGAGCCTGACGACAAGCTGCTCGCGTACCAGTACCTGCAAATGCTTCCGAAGATCAGCGAAGGCCAGTCGAACAAGCTCTGGATCATCCCGAGCGAGCTGACCGAGGCGCTCAAGGGCATCGGCACCGCGTTCACCCCGCGACCGGGACAGCCCCCGACGAACCTGCCGGGCGCGTGACGCACCCGTATTTCGTCAAGGCGCGTCACCCCCGAGTCCTCGCTCACCGCGGTCTGATCACCGCGGCGGGCGGGGACTCCGGTGTCTGGGAGAACTCGGCCGCCGCCGTCGCCGCCGCTCATGCCGCCGGAGCAGAGTACATCGAGACCGACTGCCGGGTGACGGCCGACGGTGACGTCGTGCTCTTCCACGACGCGACGCTGCACAGACTGGCCGACGATCCCCGTCCCGTCGGTGAGGTGCGCACCCGCGAACTCGCCGCGATCTTCTCCGACCACGGCGGGCTACTCACGGTCGCTGACGCACTCTCCGCCTTCCCGACCACGCGCTTCAACATCGACGTCAAGACCGTCGACGCGGCAGCACCCCTCGGCCCCCTCCTGGCGGAACACACGCATCGAGTTCTCGTGACCAGCTTCTCCGATGCGAACCGACGTGCGACGATCGCAGCGGTCCTGCGCGCGGGGGCTCCGCTCCGACCGGCGACGTCGGGCGGCAGCCGCACCATCGCCGCGGTCCGCGCTCTCTCCGCTCTGCGCCTCTGCCCCGGCCGCGCTCTGCTCGACATCGACGTGCTGCAGATTCCTGAGCGGCATCGCGGCGTGAAGGTGCTGACGCCTGCACTCCTCCGAGCGGCGCACCGGCGCGGCGTCGAGGTTCACGTGTGGACGGTGAACGACGCGGACTCCATGCGACGACTCGTCCGGCTCGGTGTCGACGGCATCGTCACCGACCGCGCCGATCTCGCGCTGGTCACGATCGGCCGCTGAGACCGCCACGCCGCCATTACGCTGTGGCGCTGGGATTCCGCTGTGAATAGCGCCGAGAACGCGCTCGTATGGATGAAGCGCACAGGCTGGAGCGTTATACCTGACAGCGACGAGAGGACCACACAATGGCAGATCGCAGCCTACGCGGCATCCGACTCGGCGCCCAGAGCCTACAGAGCGAAGAGGGCGTCGTTTTCATGGAGCGCCGTGAAACCACCTACATCTGTGACACCTGCGGCCATGTCACGAACCTGATGTTCTCGGCGGACGCAGAGCCGCCCCAGACGTGGGAATGCCGTTCCTGCGGAGCGGACGCGCGCCTGAACGTCGACGGCCAGGCCGTCACGCTCGATGCCACGGACGAGAAGGCCGCCCGCACACACTGGGACATGCTTCTCGAGCGTCGTACCCGCGCAGAGCTCGAGGAGCTCCTCGAGGAGCGACTCGCCTTCATCCGTGCCCGCCGCGGCGCAGGTGAAGACCCGACCCGCGAGAAGATCGGCGCCTAGCGCCTGCGGGCGCGCAACCACCCGAAGGCCAACGCGCCCAGTCCGCCCCAGACCAGAAGAACCTGGATCCAGGGTCCCAGGACGACTCCAGCAGTCAGGCCGGAGCGCAGCTCGACATCCTCGAGCAACGCTCCGGCCTTTCCTGCATCCAGGCTCGAGACCGTCGTGCCATCCGCGCGGATCACCTGGCTGGTGCCGACCGTCGAGATGTTCACGACGCTGCGGCCGGTCTCGATCGCACGCATCCGCGCGACGGCGAGTTGCTGCAGATTCTCATTCGTCCCACGGAAGTCCGCGTTGTTCGTCTGGAAGACGAGCACTTCGGCACCGTCTGCCATGCCCTCGCTGATCACGTCGTCGTAGATCACGTCGAAGCAGATCGCCAGCCCGACCTTCACACCGTCGACGTCGACGACCGGCGGATTCGAGCCCGGGGTGTACTCGCGCTGGATCAGACCGATCAGATCGGGTGCGAGTGCGCTGAAGAAGGCGCGGTCGGGGACGTACTCCCCGAAGGGGACCGGATGCCGCTTGTCATGGACCTGCCCGTCGGCGCCCTCTTCCGTCCAGAGCATCGACGTGTTGTAGAACAGACCGTCTCGTTCCGTGGCGGCATTCGCCAGCAGCGGTGCGCCGACACGCGAGGCGATCGCGCTCATTCTTCTCGCCAGAGAGTCCGATTGGAACGGATCGAAGTCGAGCGACCCCTCGGGCCAGACCAGCAGGTCGACGTCCTCGCCGTAGAGCGGTTCGGTCGCGTCGGTCTGCGCGTCGATGAGGGAGTAAGGCTCGCGCTCGTCGAAATACCCGCTCGGCCCGTTCCCCTGCACCGCCGCGATGCGCAGCGACCCGCTGGTGGTCGTGGGGAAGAGCGGTGTGAGCAGCAGAACCACGGTCACGACGACCGGTGCGATCAGCGCAGCCGGCCGGCGCCACAGTCGTTCGCGCACCACCTGGATCACGAGGGCGACGAGGAACACCATCAGGAAGCTGAGACCGCTCACGCCGGTCCAGGACGCGACGTGAGCCAGCGGGCTCTCGGCCTGGCTCATGCCCAGACGAGCCCAGGGGAACCCTCCATAGGGCCAGGAGCCGACGAACACCTCGCGCCCGACCCAGAGCGCCGCCACCACGGCCGGAAGGAGCAGGAGCCGCGCCCAGACGCTCGGGAAGGCTCGGGGCATCCAGCGATAGGCGAGGGTGATCAGGATCACGGCCACCGCCGTGAGCACGCCTTCCAGGACACTCAGCGCCGCCCAGGGCAGCGGGCCCAGGTAGCGAGACGTGAACGACACGAGCAGTCCGAAGAAGAGCACACCGTAGACGAGTCCGACCGCGAGAGCTCCGCCGGCCCGTCGGCCGATCAGCGCCACGAGCAGCAGCGCTGTGGCCGGGAAAGCCAGCACCCACACCGCAGTGGACGGATAGGACAGATTCATCAGGAGCGCGGCCATCGCCGCAGCGGGGAGGGCGAGCGAAAGCGGCAGGAGGGGGCGCTGCGGCACGCGGGGTTCGGGCATCCTTCCTATTCTCACATCGAGGAATAGGCGACGATGCCGCGACGGACGCCGTCCAGAGCCACGCGGGCGTTGCGGGCCAGCGCACCGTCTTCCGCGACGATCGAGAGCTGATCGAGCAGATCGATCGTCTGTTTGGCCCATCGCACGAAGTCGCCGGCCGCCATGTCTGCGTCCACGAGGACGCGGTCCAGCATCCCTCCTCGCGCCCACGAGTGCATCGCACCGGCGAGGCCCGCCGACAGAGGCTCGGATCCCGGCAGATGGTGGTCCTTCTCGAGGTCGTCCAGCTCGGCCCACAGGGTCGTCGTCTTCTCGTACGCTGCGCGGAAGGCACCGCGGGGCAGGTCCCGCTCCCCCGCGTTCGCCTCGTCGCGACGAGGCTCGTAGACGAGGCAGCAGGCCATCGCAGCGAGGGACGGCGCGTCGAGACCGTTCCACAGCCCCTGCCTGAGAGATTCGGCCACCAGCAGATCGCGTTCGCCGTAGATCCGGCGCATCGTCCGCCCGGCCTCGGTGAGCGTTGTCTCCCCCTCGTCGTCTCGGTGGAGATAGTCCAGGGTCTCGAGCACCTCGACGACGCGATCGAAGACGCGAGCCACCGTGCCGGTCCTCGTCTCGATCTGTCGGCGGATGCGATCGTTCTGACGCTTGAGCTTCCAGTACCGCTCGGCCCAGCGCGCATGGGCTTCGCGATCAGGGCATCGATGGCATCCGTGACGCTGCATGCGCGTGCGGAGGCTGTGGATCTGCTTCATGCGCTTGTCGCGCGATGTGCGCGGCGCGTTCGAGTCCTGGCGGTTCTTCTTCTCGAGATCGCTCAGCTCGCGGCGTATCGAGGCGTAGTCCAGGAAGTCGCCGTGATCGCAGACCATCGCCGCCTTGTACCCGTCCAGCGACTCCTCCGCTTCGCGGACCTGTCTCGCCAGTCCGACGACTGCGCGGTCGGCCTGGAACTGCGCGAAAGACGACTCGAGCACTTCGCGGGCCCGGGGCTTGCCGAACAGATCGATCAGGTTGACGGCCATGTTATACGTCGGCCGGAAGCTGGAGTTCAGCGGATAGGTGCGGCGAGAGGCGAGGGCCGCGACCGCCTGCGGATCCATGCCCTCGGTCCACTGCACCACCGCGTGACCTTCGACGTCGATGCCGCGTCGTCCCGCGCGACCGGTGAGCTGCGTGTACTCCCCCGATGTGATCGCGACTCGGGCCTCGCCGTTGAACTTCTCCATCTTCTCGAGAACGACGGTTCTCGCGGGCATGTTGATGCCCAGAGCCAGGGTCTCGGTGGCGAAGACGACCTTCACGAGCTTGCGCTTGAAGAGGTCCTCGACGACCTCCTTGAAGGCCGGCAGCAGACCCGCATGGTGCGCAGCCACACCGCGCTCGAGGTTCTCGAGCCACTCCCAGTAGCCCAGCACACCGAGGTCCTCATCCTGCAGCGAACGGGTCCGGTCCTCGACGATCGCTCGGATCTCCGCGCGCTCCTCGGTCGACGTCAGCCGCACGCCCGATCTCCGGACCTGCTGCACCGCCGCATCGCACCCGACTCTGCTGAAGATGAAGAAGATGGCAGGCAGGAGGTTGGCCTGCTCGAGCAGCCGCACCACGTCCGGGCGATCCATGCGCTCGATCCGACGCACGTTCGCGGAACGGACGGGGCGACGTCCGCCTCGTGGCGGGCGCTGCGCCTGTCGGCCGGCATGGCGATTGCTGCGATACTCCTGCGCCGAACGATTGTTGTCGTAGTTGGAGCCGGTGAAGGAGCGGATCCGCATCAGCTCCTGATTGACCTGTGCGGTCGCGATCCCCGCCCGATCGTCGAAGAGCGGCAGCAGATCATCACGGACGAGCACGTGCTGCTCGAGTGGAACCGGACGGATCTCCGAGACGATCACCTCGGTGTCCCCGCGCACGGTGTCGAGCCAGTCCCCGAACTCCTCGGCGTTCGAGACGGTGGCGCTCAAGGAGACCAGCCGGACGTGCTGCGGCAGGTGGATGATCACCTCCTCCCACACTGCCCCGCGGAAACGATCCGCGAGGTAGTGGACCTCGTCCATGATGACGTAGCGGAGGTCCCGGAGCGCGGCCGAGTCGGCGTAGATCATGTTGCGCAGCACCTCGGTCGTCATCACGACGATCCGGGCGTTGCCGTTGATGTTCGTGTCGCCGGTGAGCAGACCGACGTCGTCCGGGCCGTACACATCGACCAGCTCGCGGAACTTCTGATTCGAGAGCGCCTTCATCGGCGTCGTGTAGAAGGCCTTGTCCCGTGGAGTCTGCATCGCGAGATGGATGGCGAACTCGCCGACGATCGTCTTGCCTGCACCGGTCGGCGCGGCGACGAGCACGCTCTGGCCGTCTTCGAGTGCGTGGCATCCCTCGACCTGGAAGGGGTCGAGCTCGAACTTCTGGTTCGCAGCGAAGGCGACGGTCGCCGGGTGCCCTGCCGCCTGTCGAGCCGCGGCGTATCGTTCGGCCGGCGAGCTCATACGGCCACGGGTTCGATGCCTGCAGCGGCGTCGCGCTTGCGCTTGCGTCGGTCGAAGAGCATCGAGATGAAGGTCGCCGCGAAGTACAGCACGATCATCGATCCCATCAGCAGCAGCATCGAGAACACATCAGCAGGCGGAGTCGTGACGGCGGCGAAGATCGTGCACACCAGGATGGCGACTCGCCAGCCCTTCAGGATGTCGCGGCCCGACATGATGCCGGCGAGATTGAGTGCCACCAGGAAGACAGGCAGCACGAAGGCGATGCCGAGCACGAGCAGGAACTTGAAGACGAAGTCGTAGTAGGTGGAGTAGTCGAAGAACTGCGCCATGCCGGTGGGGACGAACGACGCCATGACTTCGATCACATGCGGAAGCACGAAGAACGCGACCGTGCAACCGCCGAAGAACAGCGGGATGGCCGCCCCGAGGAATCCCCAGGTGTACTGGGTCTCCTTCTTCGTGAGCCCCGGCATGACGAAGGCCCAGACCTGCCACAGCCACACCGGCGCGGAGATCAGGAGTCCGATCGCGAAGGCGATCCGCATGCGCAGATCGAACCCGCTCGTCACGGTGGTGAAATTCAGGCCGGTGTACTCGCGCCCCTGCTGCTCCGCGATCGTGGCGATCGGCACCGAGAGCAGGTCGATGATCGGCCCTGTCACGAAGAAGGCGATGATCATGCCGACCACCAGGGCACCAGCCGCGATGAACAGACGCTTACGGAGCTCGATCAGGTGCGCGCCGAGAGACATCCGCCTGTCACGGCCCGGCGTCTCCTGGTCGGCGGAATCGAGAGCGGACACGAACTAGGCGGATCGAGGAGGCTGACCCGGATCCGTGTCGCGAGCCGTCACCGTGGTGTCTGCGACCGAGGTCGTGGTGGTCGGGGATGCCGGATCTGCGGCATCAGTCGCGTCCTCGTTCTTCATCGCCTTCATCTCGCCCTTGAACACCCGGGCGGACTGACCGAGGCTCTTCGCCAGTGCCGGCAGCTTCGCCGCACCGAAGAGCAGCAGGATGACGGCGAGGATGATCAGCAGATGTGGCCAACCGAAAGCGCCCATGATTCTCCTTCGTCGTTTGGTGAAAGTCTAACGGGCGTTGTCGCCTTCGGGGTGGCGATACAGGGCGAGTCCGGCCGCAGCCCATTCCCGCGCCGCAGTTCGAGCGACGCCGGGATCCACCACTTCGAGGGCGCCGCCGAACTTCGCCGCCAGTCGCTTCACTCCCCGAGGGTCTGCGAGATGCAGCCGAACGGTGACGATCCCATCGCTGGCGTCGGAGTTGTCGGCCGTCAGGAAGTCTCCGAGCAGGGGCGCCATCCGCTCGGGCACCCGCACTCGCACCTCCCCCTCGTCCTCGACGGCCGAGAAGGCCTCAGGGACGTGCTCGCCCGCGTGCGTGATCGGGATGTCGGTCAGCCGGGCATCGCTCACGCGATCCAGGTGGAAGGTGCGCATGGCCTGTCGCATGTGGCACCACCCCTGCAGGTACCACTGCGCGTTGGTGATGAGCACCTGCACGGGATCCACGGTGCGCGTCGTGGGCGCGGCATCGGGAGCCTGATACGTGAACGACACGGCGACGCCGTTCTGCACGGCCCTCGACACCACCTGGCGGACCTCGTCGACGGCGCTGGGTGCGACGACGACCTCGGCCGGCGCATCGGCCGCGCCCCGCGAGAGCTTCGAGATGAGGCCGCTGACCAATCCCGAGTCGGAGACCGCCGGCACGGCCGCGACCATCTGCAGGCCCGCGAGGAGCGCGGCGGCTTCTCGGGCCGTGAATCGAGGAACCCGGCGCAGAGCGACATCGTTGGTGATCTCGATGATGTCCTCTTCGTCGAGGAGGTCCCAGTTGATGTCGAACATCTCCTGCGGCTGCTGCCAGAAGCCGGAATCACCGGGCAGGCCGATGACCGTGAGCTTCTCGACCATCTGCCGCATCTCCGTCGAGGTCACACCGAACTCGGCAGCCGCCTCGGCGAGCGAGACCTGTCCGTGCTCGAGGAGATAGGGCACCAGAGTCAGATAGACGCGGACTCGGTCGGCGGCGAGCAGCGGCTTGCCTCGGGCGCTCATCGGACCTCCCCCGCATCCGAATTCGTCGCCACGACCGCGGTCAGGCGATCGACGACGGCCGAGCGGAGCTCCGCAGGCTCGACAACCCGCACCTCGGGACCGTACGACGCGAGCTCGTCGGCGAAGATGTGCAGGTCCACGAACGGGACGAGGATGCCCTGGGTCGCCGCCGGAGTCGCCCGGCGGCCGAGCCGCAGCGACGCCTCGGTGCCGGGTGTGACCTCGAGCAGCGCAGAGTTCTGAGCGGCGACGCGCTCGAGACCGGCCAGGGCACGCTCCCCCGCGCCCTCGCGCAGCGCAGGGTCGAATGCCTTCGCCGTGATCTTCACATCGCCGACGATCCTGCTGAGCAGGAACATGCGGTCTTGCTCGATGTCCACATCGACGCCGAACACGTGCCATCTCGCTTCATAGTCGACGAGTGCGAGCGGGCGGATGCTGCGGCGCCGCGGTGCGCCCTCCCCCGGCTTGAGGTAGTCGAAGACGACCACGCGGCTCTTCTCGATCGCATCCTGCAGTGGAGGGAAAGCGGCATCGCGCGCGGTGATCCGCGGCGCGAACCCGATGATCGGTTCGTCGCCGTCGATCCCGAGCGCCCGGATCTTGCGCACGCCGGCCTTGGCGTCGCCGGATGCGGACTCGGCACTCCACACGCTCCCCGCCAGCTGCAGCACGGCGAGCTCGGCGGCCGTGAACTCGATATCGCTGGGCAGGTCGTATTCCGCCTGCGGAATACGGTATCGCGCTTCGCGGAGGTCATTCGGATCGGCCTGATCCCCGATCGTCTCGACGGGGACGCCGAGAGTGCGCAGCTCATCCTTGTCGCGCTCGAACATCTTCTCGAGTGCATCCGAGCGCACGCCCGCATCGGCGCGCTGACGGTAACCCGACACGTTGTCGAGGATCTGCTGCTTGGTGAGCCCGATCTCCGTGGCCATGAGCGCCACGACGAGATTCGTCAGGCGCTCCTCCGCGGGAATACGGGCCGCCATCACTGCTCCGGGACGGGAACGACGCCCAGGATGTCGACCACGATCGCGGTCGCCGGGTTTCCGTCTGCCTCGGGCACGACGACCAGGAGCTGGGAGCCGATCGTCGCGCCGACGAGCTCCTTCGCCGCGGGGCCGATGTTGGGCTCGGCACCCCACGTGCTCGAGGTGACCGTCTTGTCGTCCCATCCGAGCGCCATGATGTTGGTCACGATGGTCGATTCCTTCTCGACCTTCTCCCCGTCACCCTTGATGAGCGTCTGAGTGACGGTCTCGGTGGGGGCGTCGCTGTCGGGGATGATCACTCCGGGGGTGCCATCGGGAGCACGGACGACGGTCGGCAGGCCCCGGGCGTCGTTGAACTGCGATGAGCCCTCGGCATGAGCGAGGTAGACATCCTGGAGGTCGATGATGGCGACCACGTTCTCATCCTCTTCGAGACCGAAGGCCTCGACATTCGCCTCGCCGAAGTCCTCGGGGGTCAGCACCGCGACGATCCGGCTGCCTCCGGTCGCGCACTCCAGCACGGTCTCGAGACCGGCGGACCGCTCTGCCCAGTAGGAGATGCTGTGCACACGGCTCGGGTCGCCGTTGAACTCGGACTCGTAGAGCTTCTCGCCGCTCTCGCCGCCATAGAAGGCGATGTCGAGCACCATCGGCTGGGAGGTGGTGGTGAGGGTGTTTCCCTCGCCGGTCACCACGTCGGCGAAGGACGTCTCGTCCGCCTTCACCGGGCTGTACACGGTGACGTCCGGAGCCTCTCCGAGGTCGCCCTCGACGGTGACCGAATCCTTCACGGATGCGGTCGATGCCGCCGCCCGATCGCACGCATCACCGGCGAACGAGGGCGCCGAGGCGCATCCGGTCAGAGTGAGGACGGCGAGGCTGATGGTTGCCAGAACGGCGGACGTTTTACGCACGCGCTCCAGTCTATTCCGTCGGTGGCTCGGATTCGCGCGAACCGGCGGCGAGACGGGCGCCCTCAGCGGCCTTCGCGGCCTCTCTCGCCCGCTTGCGCAGATTCTTGTCGTTGATCTCGCGATCGCCGACAGCCCCCGGCGTCCACGCCTCGACATCCGCATCGCCGTAGCTGCTCTTCGATGCCCTGCGCTTCACCTGTGGGGCCACGGCGCCCGGCGCCAGCCGACGAGCCGTGAGGAGGAAGCCGGTGTGCGCCACCATCCGGTGATCGGGTCGCACGGCGAGACCCTCGACGTGCCAGCCGCGAACCATCGTCTCGGACGCCTCGGGATCCGTGAACAGGCCCGTGCTCCGGATGTACTCGGCCACCCGCGAGAGCTGCGTGGCGGTGGCCACGTAGCACAGCACGACGCCGCCGGGGGTGAGTGCGTCGGCGACGACATCCATGCATTCCCACGGCGCGAGCATGTCGAGTACGACACGGTCGACCGTGCCCGCCGGGAACTCCGCCGGCAGCGCATCCGCGAGATCTCCCACCACGACGTCCCAGGTGTCCGGCGTCTCGCCGAAGAAGGTCTCGACGTTGCCCCGTGCGACCTGGGCGAAGTCCTCACGACGCTCGAACGACACCAGCCGGCCGACCGGACCGATGGCCCGCAGGAGCGAGAGCGAAAGGGCACCGGACCCGACACCCGCTTCCACGACGACGGCACCGGGGAAGATGTCGGCCTGCATCACGATCTGCGCGGCGTCCTTGGGATAGACGATCGCGGCGCCGCGCGGCATCGACATCGCGAAGTCGCGGAGCAGAGGCCGGAGCGCGAGGTACTCGTGTCCCGAGCTGTTCGCGGCCACTGAGCCGTCGGGCAGACCGATGAGGTCGCGGTGCCGGAGCACGCCCTGGTGCGTGTGCAGCTCGCCGTCCTCTCGGAGGGTCACGGTGTGCAGGCGCCCCTTGGGGCCGGTCAGCTGCACCCGATCGCCCTCGCGGAACGGCCCGCTCGGCCGCTGTGAGGTGGTGTCGGTCATCGGGTGGCTCCCGTCATGGAGGTTTTTCGGTCGAAGAGTTCGATCAGGTCGGCGGCCGTGCGCCCCTCGAGACTCGGCCAGAGCTCATGCGCGCCCACGTGATCGAGCGAGACGATGTGCGGCACGCCGAGGGCGACGGCGCCGGATGCGATGCCCGCGCGGAGCCCGGTCGGCGAGTCCTCGATGACCACCGCATCGGCGATGTCGATCTCGAGCAGGGATGCCGCGTGGAGGTAGGGCTCGGGGTGGGGCTTCGGGTTGGTCACATCATCGCCGGCGACGACGATGTCGAAGGCCTGGAACTCGATCAGGTCGACGACGCTCAGCGCCATGCGACGCAGCGACATCGTGACGAGTCCTGTGGGGATCCCCGCTGACCTCAGGTCCTGCAGCAGCTCGCGGGCGCCGGGGCGGAAGGGCACTCCCTGCGTGCGCAGTGCATCCTGCACGCCGTCGGTGAGGAGCGAGATGATCGCCTCGGCATCCATGTCGACGCCCGCGTTCTGAAGGATGATCGCGCTGTCGATGAGTCCGTTGCCGACGAGCTGAAGCGCATCCTCGTGGGTCCACGTGCCGCCGAAGGATTCGACCAGCGCGGTCTCGGCCGCCATCCAGTACGGCTCGGTGTCGACGAGTGTTCCGTCCATGTCCCAGAGGATCGCGCGGGGCTGTCTGCTCACCGAACCATGTTACCCGTGGCTCCACCCTGTCCCCGCGCCGTCGGACTAGCCTGGAGGGATACCGATCCGGAATCCACGAAGGGAGCCCACGATGGATGGCCTCGGTTCACGCATCGTCATCGTCGCCTTCGACGGGTGGAACGACGCAGGGGAAGCCGCGAGCGGCGCGGTCGCCGCACTGCGCGAGACGACGGATTACGACCTCGTGCACTCGATCGACCCGGAGCTGTACTTCGACTACCAGTACACGCGCCCTGCGACGAAGATGGACGCCGAAGGGCGTCGCCAGCTCACCTGGCCCGAAGCCGGACTCTGGCGCCCGCGCGACCCGGGTCCCGGTCCCGAGTTCTGGATCCTCACGGGAGTGGAGCCTGCGCGCACCTGGCAGGCTTTCGCGTCGGAGTTCATCGACGTCGCTCTCCGCGACGACATCACGGGCTTCGTGACGCTCGGCGCGATGCTCTCCGACGTGCCCCACACCCGCCCCATCTCGATCTTCGCGTCGAGCCAGAACGAGCAGGTCCGCGAGGCGCACGGCCTCGAGCGCTCGCTCTACGAAGGCCCCGTCGGAATTCTCAGCGTCATCGAGCACTTCGCCGAGAGCGCCGGCATTCCGACCGCCAGTCTGTGGGCGAGCGTGCCGCACTACGTCGCCTCCGCCACACCGTCGCCCAAGGTGACCCTCGCTCTTCTCGATCGGCTCGAGGAGCTGACCGGCGTGGACGTGCCTCGCGACCACCTGCGCACCGAGGCCGCCGCCTGGGAGGCATCGATCGATGCCGCCGCCGCGGACGACGAGGACATGACCGAGTACATCCATCAGCTCGAGCGCACGCGCGACACGTGGGACTCCCCCGATGCGTCGGGCGATGCCATCGCTCAGGCCTTCGAGCGCTATCTCAAGCGCCGTGGCGACGGCCCCGGCGACCACAAGCGGTAGTCGCCGGGGCCCTCGTCATCACGCCGCGATGACGCCGGTCCCCAGCAGCACCAGGAGGACGGTGCCCAGGAGGATGCGGTAGATCACGAACGGCAGGAAGCTCCGCTTCGAGATGTAGTTCATGAAGAAGGCGATCACGCCGAGCGCCACGACGAATGCGATGCCCGTCGCCGCGAGCGTGTCTCCGAAGGAGAAGAACGACGGCTCGTCCCAGCTCTTGAACACCTGGTAGAAGCCACTGCCGAACACGGCGGGGATCGCGAGCAGGAACGCGTAGCGAGCGGCTGCGGCACGCTCGTAGCCGAGGAAGAGTCCCATCGTGATCGTTCCACCGGAGCGCGAGACTCCGGGGATCAGCGCCAGAGCCTGCGCGAAGCCGTACGCGATGCCGTGCGGGTAGGTGAGCTGATCGAGCTTGCGCCGCTTCGCGCCGACGTGGTCGGCGATCCCGAGCAGGATGCCGAAGACGATCAGCATGATCGCGACGATCCAGAGGGAGCGGAAGACGGTCTCGATCTGGTCCTGGAAGAGCAGCCCCAGGACCACGATCGGGATGCTGCCGATGATGATCATCCATCCCATGCGCGCATCCGGATCGCTGCGCGGGACCCTGCCGGTCAGCGACCGGAACCACTGCGCGATGATCCGCACGATGTCGCGCCAGAAGAACACCACGACCGCCGCCTCCGTGCCGATCTGGGTGATCGCGGTGAACGCGGCGCCGGGATCCTCACCCGAGGGCAGGAAGGTGCCGAGGATGCGCAGATGGGCGCTGGAGGAGATCGGGAGGAACTCGGTGAGTCCCTGGACGATGCCGAGGATGAGCGCTTCGAACAAGTGCATGGAGGAGCTTTCTGAGTCGTGGTGCGCGGACGTGGAGCCGAGAGCTCAATACGTGCGCAGCAGATCGGCCAGCACCCGCTGACCGAAGACAAGCGATTCTACGGGCACCCGCTCATCGACCCCGTGGAACATCCCGGTGAAGTCGAGGTCTGCGGGAAGCCGGAGAGGCGCGAACCCGTACCCGGTGATTCCGAGATAGGCGAGCGCCTTGTTGTCGGTTCCTGCACCCAGCAGGTACGGGATGACCGGCACGCCGGGGTCATGCCGGCCGAGACTCGCGACCATCGCCTCGACGAGCTCGCCGTCGAAAGGCGTCTCCATGCCGATGTCCCGCACCACCGTCTGGATCTCGATCTCGTCGCCGACGATCTGCTGCAGCTCGGCGAGCACGTCGTCTTCGGTTCCGGGGATCACCCGCACGTCGATCAGCGCCTCGGCACGCTCGGGGATCACGTTGTGCTTGTATCCGGCGGACAGGGCGGTCGGGTTCGTCGTCGTGCGGAACGACGAACGGAGGAAGGCCTCGGCGGGCCCCGCAGCCGCCGCGAGGGCATCCGGGTCGTCGACGGAGCGCCCGGTGAGATCGCTCAAGCCCTGCAGCAGTGCCTCGGTGGTGGGAGTGAGTCGCAGGGGCCACCGCGTGCGACCCAGGGCCGCCACGGCCTCCGCGAGCTTCGTGACCGCATTGTCGTCGTGGAGACGGCTTCCGTGGCCGGCGCGGCCCTTCGCCACGAGGCGTATCCAGATGAGCGCCTTCTCCCCCACCTGCAGCAGGTAGGCGCGGCGATCGTCGACCGTGATCGAATAGCCGCCCACCTCGCTGATCGCCTCGGTCGCGCCCTCGAACCACTCGGGGCGGTTCTGCACGACGAGAGCCGATCCCTCGACTCCGCCGTTCTCCTCGTCGGCGAAGAAGGCGAGCACGAGGTCGCGTTCGGGCTGCTCGCCCGCTCGCAGCAGGTCGCCGACCGCCGTCAGGATCATCGCGTTCATGTTCTTCATGTCGACGGCGCCCCGCCCCCAGAGCATGCCGTCCTTGACGACGCCCGCGAAAGGATCGACGGTCCAGTCCTCGGCCATGGCCGGGACGACGTCGAGGTGCCCGTGCACCACGAGCGCCGGCTTGCTGCGGTCGCGTCCGGGCACCCGCGCCATGACGTTCGTGCGCCGCGGGATGGGCTCGTAGTACTCGACTTCCAGGCCGAGATCCTGCAGATAGGCGCCGACGTACTCGGCCGCTTCCCGCTCGCCCTTCGCGTTGCCCCCGCCGAAGTTCGAGGTGTCGAATCGGATCAGGTCGCGCGCGATGCGAACCACCTCGGGCAGAGACACGTCAGTCATGGAGTCCAGGCTATCGAAAGGCCGTGGCGCGCCCGGGCGTCGCCGTCGGTTTCTGAGTGCCCCGAAGCTCGTGCTAATGTAAATCTTCGTTCGGCAACGAACATCCAACACCTGCGCGGGTGGCGGAATGGTAGACGCGCTACGTTGAGGTCGTAGTGCCCGTAAGGGCGTGGGGGTTCAAGTCCCCCTCCGCGCACAGACAGGCCCCGGATATCCACATGATATCCGGGGCCTTCTTCGTTTCCGATGTCGCCGTGTCGTCGGACAGGACTCGCGTGGATCGTCGAGTCCTGTCCGACGCGGTCGGGCCGGCGCCTGTCAGACCGCGCCGACGCCGAACACCAGACCGAGCACGTACGTGACCGCTGCGGCTCCGAAACCGATCGCCAGCTGACGCAGCGCACGACGCAGGGGCGGGCCTCCGGACAGGATGCCGACCATCGCTCCCGTCGAAAGGAGCGCAATGCCCACGAGCACGAGAGCGACGACCACCGCTGTGGTCCCCTCGAGCCCGAAGAGCCACGGGAGCACGGGGATGATCGCGCCGGATGCGAAGAGCAGGAAGCTCGAGATCGCGGCGGTCCAGTCGCTGCCGACGATCTCGTGGTCGTCTCCGGCATGGACGTGGACCGGCCCTGTGGCGGTGCGTTCCACGCCGGCGCGCGCGGCATCGACGATGCGCCGTGCGCGCTCCAGAGCCTCCTGCTGGCCGATCCCGCGCGCCCGGTATACCAGAGCGAGCTCGTTCTCATCGATGTCGAGGTCGGCGGCGGATGCCGCGGCATCCTCGTTGGCCTCCGTCGACGCGAGCAACTCTCGTTGAGACCGCACGGACACGAACTCCCCCGCCCCCATCGACAGCGCCCCGGCGAGCAGGCCTGCGATGCCGCTGAACAGGACGAAACCCGAACTGACGCCCGTGGCGCCGATGCCGAGCACGAGCGCGAGGTTGCTCACGAGGCCGTCGTTGGCCCCGAAGACCGCTGCGCGGAACGAGCCCGACAGGCGACGCCGGCCCCGCGCAGCGAGACCGCGAACCACCTCGTAGTGCACTTTCTCGTCAGCGCGCATCGCCGGCGTCGCGTACTGCTCCGAGTCGTACGGTGAACGTGCCTCGGCGCTCTGCGCGAGGGCGAGCACGAAGATGGATCCGAAGCGGCCCGCCATCCAGCCGAGGAGGCGGGAGCGGATGCCGGCGCGTGGCAATCGGCCCGGTTCCGCGCCGAGCAGATCGAGCCAGTGCTGCTCATGGCGCCGCTCGGCGTCGGCGAGGCTGAGAAGGATCTCACGCTCCTCCCCCGTGCGTCGGCTCGCGAGCTTCTGGTACACGTGTCCTTCGGCGCGTTCCTCGACGAGGTACCGCGCCCAGCGGCGGCGGTCTGCGGCGGTGGGCTCGGCGGCAGCGGGGGCTGTCATGAAGTCTCCTGATCGACGGTCCCCGTTCTCGGGGCAACCGTTCAACGCTAGCTTCGGGAGCCCGTCTCCATCGCACCCGGCGACGGTATTGCCAGCTTTTCGGGTATCCGAACCGACGCCAGGGTTCAGGAGCGGACGCGCTTGCGGAGCACGTCGATACGGGACTGCAGCTGCGTCACCGTAGCCTGGGCGACTGCTGGTCCGCCGCAGATCCGGCGCAGCTCGGCATGGACCGCGCCATGCGGTTCACCCTTCTGACGGGCGTACAGCCCCACGAGGCTGTTCAGCAGCTGCCGCTGCTCGCGCAGCGTGCGGTGCAGGGGCGCAGGGAGCGTCGTCGTCTCGGTGGGGCCCGCCTCGGCTTCTCTCGTCTCTCGCAGTCGCGTCTGCCGCGCCTGTCGCTGCATCAGGAGCTCGTGCACGTGCTCGGGCTCGAGAAGACCGGGAAAGCCGATGAACTCCTCTTCTTCGGGGGTGCCCGGCTCGGCCAGCTGACCGAACTCCTGGCCCTCGAACACGACGCGGTCGAAATGGGCCACCGATGAGAGCGCCTGATAGCTGAATTCCTGGGTCAGCGCGTCGGACGCGTCGTCCTCGCGGTTCGCGGAGTCGAGCAGCGAGTCCTCAAGCCCGTCGTCGTCCTTCGACTGACGGTCGAGCGCGTGATCGCGCTGCTTGTCCATCTCGTTCGCGAGACCCATCAGGACCGGCACCTGAGGGAGGAATACGCTCGCGGCCTCGCCACGGCGGCGTGCTCGCACGAATCGGCCGATGGCCTGAGCGAAGAACAGCGGCGTCGACGACGACGTGGCGTAGACGCCGACCGCGAGACGCGGCACGTCCACCCCCTCGGACACCATGCGCACCGCGACCATCCAGCGGTCCTCGCTGTTGCTGAACTTCTCGATGCGTTCGGAGGCCGTCGCGTCATCGGACAGGACGATCGTCGGCTGCTGACCGGTGATGCTGTGCAGGATCTTGGCGTAGGCACGCGCGACGGTCTGATCGGTCGCGAGCACCAGGCCGCCGGCATCCGGAACGTGATGCCTGATCTCGGTCAGACGACGATCGGCTGCGGACAGCACAGCCGGCATCCACTCGCCCTCGGGGTCGAGCGCCGTGCGCCAGGCCTGCGAGGTCACGTCCTTGGTGTTGTCCTGCCCGAGATGCGTCTCGAGCTCGTCTCCGGTGCTCGTGCGCCATCGCATCTTGCCGGCGTACATGTGGAACAGCACGGGGCGGACGACGCCGTCGGCCAGGGCGCGACCGTAGCCGTAGTTGTAGTCGGTGCGGGAGATCCGTGCACCGGACTCGTCAGGGTGATACTCCACGAACGGGATCGGTGCGGTGTCGCTGCGGAAGGGCGTTCCAGACAGCAGCAGTCGGCGCTTCGCCGGCCCGTACGCGTCTCGGATCGCATCACCCCAGCTGAGGGCGTCTCCGCCGTGATGCACCTCGTCGAGGACGACGAGGGTCTTCGCATCCTCGGTCAGATGACGGTGGACCGACGACTTCGCCGCGACCTGCGCGTAGGTCACGACGGCGCCGTGGTAATGCCGCGCCGGCGCCCAATGACTGTTGCGGAACCGGGGATCCAGACGGATGTGCACCCGCGCTGCTGCATCGGCCCACTGCGTCTTGAGATGCTCGGTCGGCGCGACCACGATGATCCGGTTGACCTCCCCCATGCGCATGAGCTCGACCGCGAGGGTGAGCGCGAAGGTCGTCTTGCCTGCACCGGGTGTCGCCGCGACGAGGAAGTCACGCTGATCCGCCTGGAAGTACTGTTCGAGCGCCTCCTGCTGCCAGGCGCGCAGCTTGTTCGCAGTACCCCAGGGGGCGCGCTGGGGGAAGGACGGAGAAAGCATCGAGTCAACGATAATCGCTGCCGCCGACACTCGGCACGCTCACGCGATCCGCCGCGCGCGTCCTCCCCACAGCCCACGCACCCGAGTAGGCTCGGTCACTGCGTGGCCGCCCCACATGGGCCGCGTTCGTTCGCGAAGGAGAGCTGGATGACAGACCAGGATTCGATCCGAACCCCGGAACTCGACAACGAGAATCCGCACCCCTGGCGGAGGTTCGTCGCGATCGGCGACTCGTTCACCGAGGGGATCGGCGACCCCGACCCGTCGCAGCCCGGCAGCCACCGCGGCTGGGCCGACCGCGTCGCCGAGGTGCTCTCGCGTCAGGTCGACGACTTCGCGTACGCCAACCTCGCCGTGCGCGGCAAGCTGATCGCCCAGATCGTGCGCGACCAGATCGAACCCGCCGTGGCGCTGCATCCCGACCTGATCTCGATCTGCGCGGGCGGCAACGACGTGATCCGTCCGGGCACCGACCCCGACGCCATCGCCGTCCAGCTGGAGGACGCCGTCGCACGCCTGTCGTCGACGGGTGCCGCCGTGCTGCTGTTCACCGGGATCGACACCGCCTTCACTCCTGTCTTCCGAGCGTTCCGCGGCAAGGTCGCGATCTACAACGAGAACGTCCGCGCGATCGCCGAGCGCCACGACTGCATCGTCGCCGACCAGTGGGCGCTCAAGGTCGTGCAGGACATGCGGTTCTTCGATGACGACCGTCTGCACTACAACTCGCTGGGCCATCATGAGGTCGCCCGCATGGCGCTGCGCGCGCTCAACGTGCCCAACGACCTCGAGTCCATGCAGCCCGAGCCGCTTCCGCTGCGCACCTGGCGGGAGGCGCGCTCCGAAGACCTCGGCTGGGCGCGGGAGCATCTGGTTCCGTGGGTGCTGCGGCGTCTTCGCCATGAGTCATCCGGTGATCACATCGTCGCGAAGCGTCCCGAGCCCTCGCCGATCATCTTCCCGTCGTCCGACTGACCATCTCATCTCATCCCGTCAGCGGCGTCCGAGCGCCCACAGCGCCACGGCCGCGGCAGACGCCACGTTCAGCGAGTCGACGCCTCCCGACATGGGAATCGTCACCACGGTGTCTGCCTCGTCGAGGGCGGTGCGTGAGAGTCCGTCGCCTTCGGATCCCATGACGAGAGCGACGCGCTCGGGACGCGACGCGACGTAGGCGTCGAGAGTCACCGCGTCGTCGCTCAGCGCGAGGGCTGCGACGTCGAACCCCGCGGCATGAAGGTCGGTGACGGCGGACGCCCAGTCCGTGATCCGGGTCCACGGCACCTGGAACACCGTTCCCATGCTGACGCGCACGCTGCGCCGGTACAGCGGGTCGGCTCCCCCGGGAGACACCAGCACGGCATCCGCTCCGAGCGCGGCGGCCGCACGGAATGCGGCGCCGACATTCGTGTGATCGCCGACGTTCTCGAGAATCAGCACGAGCGTGGCCGAGTCGATGACCTCACGCACCGTCGGCAGGTCAGGACGATGCATCGAGGCGATCGTGCCCCGGTGCACGGCGAAACCGGTCAGCGCCTCCGCCACGTCGTCCGGGACGACGTACACAGGTACATCGAGTTCTCCGACGATCGCTCGGATGTCCTCCACCCGCCGCTCCTGAACGAGGACCGATCGCGGACGATGCCCCGCAGCGACGGCTCGCGCGATGACTTTCGTCGATTCGGCGATGTACAGCCCGCCGGCCGGGTCGCTCACACTTCGGAGCGCGGTGTCGGTCAGTGCGCGATAGTCGTCGAGTCGTCGATCATCGGGATTCGTCACGCGCAGCAGTTCCACGAGCCCCAGTCTGCCATCGCTCTCCGAGTCGCCGTCGCGGTCGGCCGCGACGCGTCGAGCGGGCCTGCGCACGCCGTAGACTCGCACAGGGAGGTCCTGTGAGCGCATCGAGTCCGGTCGAACTGTCGACCACCATCGCTCGCACCGCCGAACTCCTGCGCGGTCGAAAGATCGCCTTGCTCACCGGCGCCGGGATCTCCACGGACTCGGGAATCCCCGCTTACCGCGGCGAAGGGTCGCGCAACCGGACTGATCCCATGACGATCCAGCGGTACCTGGCCGATGAGACGGCGCGGCGTCGTTATTGGGTCGGCGGGCATCTCGGCTGGCGGGCGTTCGCCCGCGCCGAGCCGAACCCCGGCCATCTCTCCCTCGCCGCCATGGAGTCCTCCGGACACGTCACCGGCGTCATCACCCAGAACGTCGACGGACTGCATCTGCGCGCGGGCAGCTCGCACGTCATCGAAGTGCACGGCACCATGCGCAGGGTTCTCTGCCTGAAGTGCGGCCAGGTCTTCGATCGCCGCGACATCGCAGTGCAGATCGAAGAGCGCAATCCGTGGATCTCCGTCCCCGAGAACGTGGCGCTCGCTCCCGACGGCGACGTTCTCCCCGAGAGCACCGACGGCTTCATCGTGCCGGTGTGCACGGTGTGCGAAGGGATGCTGAAGCCCGACGTCGTGTTCTTCGGGGAGTACGTGCCGCAGGGGCGCTTCAAGGCCGCGGAGTCGCTGCTCCGGGCGAGCGATGCGCTGATCGTCGCCGGCTCTTCCCTCGTCGTCAACTCCGGCGTGCGCCTCGTCGAGCGTGCACGACGCCGCAGCATCCCCCTGATCATCATCAACCGCGAGCCGACGCGCGCGGATGTCTGGGCCGATGCCACCATCGCCGCAGGCACCAGCGACGTGCTCCCCGCGATCCGGGAGCTCCTCGAATGACTCTGCTCACGCTCATCCGCCACGGCCAGACGGATTGGAACCTCGCCCGACGGATCCAGGGCTCCACCGACATCCCCCTGAACGAGAAGGGCCGTGCGGACGCACGCACCGCCGCGGATCGTCTCGAGGGCGTGACACATCACTCGATCTACGCCAGCCCGCTGAAGCGGGCGCGGGAGACGGCAGAGATCATCTCCGAAAGCCTGGGCCTCGGGGCTCCCGTGCTGGTGCCGGACATGCGCGAGCGCGAGTTCGGTGAGGGCGAGGGCATGCTCGTCTCCGACTACATCGAGAAGTACGGCGATTGGCTCTCGCCGGTTCCCGGCGCGGAGACCCTGGAAGGTGTCGCCGAACGGGCGCTGGTCGCCCTCGACGCGATCGCCCGCGATGCTCGCCGTCGCTCCGCACCGGTGGCGGAGTCCGTCATCGTCGTGACGCACGGCGGCGTGATCCGGTCACTGATCAACCACGTCTCGGGCGGCACGCTGCCGCGCGTCGGCGAGGTGCTCGCGAACGGTTCCGCCCACCGTTTCGAGGCCTCCCCCGGATCTCTGCGTCTCATCGACCAGGCGATCCTGGTCTGAACGACAGACCGCCACAGGTCGTTCGATCAGCGGGTGCGACCGAGCAGCGACCGAGCATGCCTCAGCACGGGCTCGTCTATCATGCGTCCGTCGAAGCGGAACACGCCTCGCTCGCTCGCTGAGGCGGCGAGAACCCGGCGGGCCCACTCGAGCGTCGCGTCGTCGGGAGCGTACGCCGCGCGGATGACCGCCACTTGACTCGGGTGGATGCACGCGGTCGCGACGAACCCGGACGCGGCAGCGTCGACAGCCTCGGCCTCCTGACCTGCGACATCGCCGATCTCGATGTGCACGGCGTCGATGGCGCCCTTGCCCTGTGCCCCCGCTTCGAGGAGAACGCGGGAGCGGGCATAGCGCGCGATGTCTCGATAGCCACCCTCCGGTGTGCGGCTCGATGTGCCGCCGAGGGAGGCGACGAGATCCTCCGCGCCCCACATCATCGCGACGACCTGCGGATGTGCTGCGATGCGATCTGCCGCGTGGATCCCCTTCGCCGTCTCGCACAGGGCGATCAACGAGAACCTCTCGTCGAAAGCGGTGAGGCTCTCAGCGCTCTCGGTCTTCGCGACCATCACGGTGCGGAAGTCGGTCTGAGAGAGCATGGCGAGGTCTGAGACGAAGGCGTCGGAACCCGGTGCGTTCACGCGGACGATCACTCGATCGGGGTCCAGGTCGGCATCGACGAGAATGTCGCGAGCTGCGGCCTTCGCCTCGGCCAGGACCGCGTCTTCGAGGTCGAGGATGACAGCGTCCGCCTTCTCGAGGGCGCCGCGGAACCGTTCGGGTCGATCGGCAGGGCAGAAGAGCAGTGCCGGTCCGAGATCGAAGCTCATCGTTCCCCCTCGGGAAGGCAGTGCACG
This sequence comes from Microbacterium sp. Bi98, assembly GCF_918698045.1. NCBI lineage: Bacteria > Bacillati > Actinomycetota > Actinomycetes > Micrococcales > Microbacteriaceae > Microbacterium > Microbacterium sp. Bi98. The sequence goes on from NZ_CAKKLK010000004.1 coordinate 168,457, forward strand.
AGCACTGTTCGGGTCGCGGTGGCGACGACTGTGCCGTCCTGGTTGCGTCCGGTATGCGCGATGGTCACGATCCCCTGCCTCGCTCGCGACGTCGAGAGCCGCTTGTCGACGACCACGCTCTCGGTGTACAGCGTGTCACCGGCGAACAGCGGATGCGGGAAGGCGATCTCGCCCAACCCGAGCTGAGCCACCAGGGTGCCTTGCGTGAGCTGCGCGACGGATGCCCCGACCATGGTCGAGAGCGTCCACATCGAGTTGATCAGACGCGCACCGAACGGCTGCTGCCCATCGGCGAAGGCGGCGTCGAGGTGCAGCGCCTGGGTGTTCATCGTGAGCGTCGTGAAGAGGACGTTGTCGGCCTCGGTCGCGGTGCGCCCAGGGCGATGAAGATATCGGGCATCGGTGACGAACTCCTCGAAGAAGAGACCACGCTGGACGATGTCGTGCATGATCACCTCACCTCCTCGGTTCGCTGAGCGGATGGCATCCTGCCACGCTACCCGGCGAGCCCCAGCGCTCGCGCGATCACGAGGAGCTGCACCTCGGTGGTGCCCTCGCCGATCTCGAGGATCTTCGAGTCGCGATAGTGACGGGCCACCGGGAACTCGTTCATGAAGCCGTTGCCGCCGAAGATCTGCGTCGCGTCCCTGGCGTTGTCCATCGCGGCCTCGCCCGCCACGAGCTTCGCGATCGCCGCCTGCTCCGCGAACGGCCGCCCGGCGTCACGGAGCCGTGCCGCATGGTGCCAGGCGAGCCGTGCCGTGTGCACTCGGGCACGCATGCGCGCGAGGGTGAACTGCGCGTTCTGTCGCGTGCTGAGGGCGCTGCCGAAGATGGTGCGACTCTTCGCATACTCGACGGCTGCCTCGAGGCAGCCCTCCGCGGCGCCGGTCGACAGCGCGGCGATCGCGATGCGGCCCTCGTCGAGGATGCTCAGGAAGTTGCGGAAGCCGCTCCCCTGCTCGCCCAGGAGGTTGCCGGCGGGGACCCGTGCCCCGGTGAAGCTGAGCGGATGCGTGTCGGACGCGTTCCACCCGACCTTGTCGTACGGCGCCTCGACGGTGAAACCGGGTGTGCCGTTGGGCACGATGATGGTCGAGATCTGCTTGCGGCCCCCCTCGTTCCCGGTGACCGCGGTGACCGTGACGAAACGCGTGATGGGCGTTCCTGAATTGGTGATGAACTGCTTCGACCCGTCGATGACCCATTCGTCGCCGTCGAGCCGGGCTGTGGTCCGGGTCGCTCCCGCGTCGCTCCCGGCCTCCGGCTCGGTGAGGCCGAAGCCCGCGAGCGCTCGGCCGGCGAGCAGGTCCGGCAGGTACTCCTGCTTCTGCTCCTCGGTGCCGAAGCGGAAGACGGGCATCGCACCGAGGCTGACTCCGGCTTCGAGCGTGATGGCGATGGACTGGTCGACGCGTCCGAGCGCCTCGATCGCGATGCCCAGCGCCATGTAGTCGCCGCCCTGACCCCCGTACTCCTCGGGGAACGGCAGGCCGAACAGCCCGAGGTCACCCATCTGGGCGACCACGTCCATCGACAGCGTGTGCGTGCGGTCCGCCTCGTAGGACTGCGGCGCGACCACCGTCTCGGCGAACTCGCGCACCATCGCCGCGAGTTCGCGCTCTTCATCGGTCAGCTCATGCATCGTCACTTCTCCTCCGTCGTCATGTGCGCGACCGGCTGGTCGCGTCGAACCTGATCGCCGACGGCGACCATGAGGCGCACCGTCCCGTCCTGGGGCGCCAGCACCGGGTGCTCCATCTTCATCGCCTCGATCGAGACGAGCGGCGTGCCGGCGGTCACGACGTCGCCGTCGCGGACATGCACGGCCACCACGCTTCCCGGCATCGGGGCTCTCGCATCCGGACCGTTCGCGGACTCGCTCTGCTCCCTCTGCTGCAGACGGTGCAGCAACAGGGCTCGGCGATCGAGAGGCTCCAGGCGCACGGTGCGTCCGTCCTCGCTGACCCAGACCGCACCGTCGTCGTCCACCGCAGCGATGGCGCGCGACCGCGAGCCGCTGGATGCAGGCGCGGGGATGACCTCGCCGCGTTCGGTCCGGAAGGAGATCTCGCGCCGATCGTCCTGCGTGAGGTCCTGCCACACCGCGCCCGCTCGCTGACTCGCCCTGGTCGCGCCGACCGCGTCATCCGTGCCTGAGACGGTTCGCCGTGCGGCGGCCAGCATCGTCGGCGATGGCGGCTCCTCGACGAGCGGCAGAAGCGTCTCGATGAGTCCCGTGTCGAGGTCCCCGGCCGTGACCCGCTCATCGCGGCAGAGTGTGCGCAAGAACCCGATGTTCGTGTCCACACCCAGCACGACGGTCCTGCTCAGAGCCTCATCGAGCAGGCGGAGCGCGGTGGTCCGGTCGTCAGCGAACGCGATGATCTTCGCGATCATCGGGTCGTAGAATCCGGTCACGTCGTTGCCCGTCTCCACGGCCGCATCGACCCTCACGCCGCGCGGCGGATCGAACAGCAGCACGCGTCCGGTCGAGGGCAGGAATCCGCGCTCCGGCGATTCCGCGTACACGCGCGCCTCGACGGCGTGACCGTGCAGACCCGGCGCAGGGTCGAGACGTCCGCCTGCCGCGACGTGGATCTGCAGGGCGACGAGGTCGAGGCCGGTGACCTCCTCGGTGACGGGGTGCTCGACCTGCAGACGGGTGTTCATCTCGATGAAGAAGACCTGGTCCGGAAGATCGGCGTCGATGAGGAACTCCACGGTTCCGGCGCCGACGTACGAGACGCTCTGTGCGGCCTGCGTGGCGGCTTCGAGGAGTCGGTCCCTCGTCGACTCGGGGATCCCCGCAGAGGGAGCCTCCTCGATCACCTTCTGGTGACGTCGCTGCAGCGTGCACTCGCGCTCGCCGAGGGTGATCACCGTTCCGTGAGCGTCGCCGAACACCTGCACCTCGATGTGCCGGGGGCGTCGGATGAGCCGCTCCAGGATCAGGGAGTCGTCACCGAACGCCGAACGCGCCACCCGTCGAGCGGACGCCAGTGCGGCGCTGAGCCCGGATGCCGCCTCGACGACCTCCATACCCTTGCCGCCGCCGCCCGCACTCGGCTTGACGAGCAGCGGGTAGCCGACAGCGTCGGCCTCGTCAGCGATCTCCGCGTCCGACAGTCCTCTCGCATCGAAACCCGGCACCACCGGGACCCCGGATCGCACGACATGGTCGCGGGCCTTCGCCTTGTCTCCCATGATCTGGAGTGCGTCGACCGACGGACCGATGAAGACGATGCCGCTCTCCGCGCATGCCTCGGCCAGCCCGACGCTCTCCGAGAGGAATCCGTAGCCCGGATGGATGGCCTGCGCTCCGGTCGCGCGGGCTGCGGCGATGACGCCATCGATGTCGAGGTACGACTCGGCGACCGGCGCCGGGCCGATCCGCACGGCTTGATCGGCCTCGCGCACATGGGGGGCGTCGGCATCCGCATCGCTGTAGACGGCGACGCTGCGGATGCCCATCGCACTGAGAGTGCGGATGACCCGGCGTGCGATCTCGCCTCGATTGGCGACGAGGACGCTGTCGAAACGATGGGAGGTGGGGACACTGTTCGTCATTGCGGTCACATCCGGAAGAGGCCGAAACGCGGCTCGGGCAGAGGGCTTCGCGCGACCACATCGAGGGCGAGCCCCAGCAGGTCACGGGTCTGGGCGGGGTCGATGATGCCGTCGTCCCACAGGCGCGCGGTGGCGTAGTACGGCTCACCCTGGGTCTCGTACTGCTCCCGGATGGGCTGTTCGAACGCGAGCCTCTCGTCGGTACTCCACGCCTGTCCGCGAGCCGTCAGCTGGTCGTCCTTCACCGTCCCGAGAACGGAGGCCGCCTGGGCGCCGCCCATCACCGAGATACGGCTGGCCGGCCACGTCCACAGGAAGCGAGGCGAGTACGCACGTCCGCACATGGAGTAGTTGCCGGCCCCGAAGGATCCGCCGATGATGACGGTGAGCTTCGGCACGCGGGTGCTGGCGACAGCGGTGACCATCTTCGCTCCGTCCTTCGCGATGCCGCCCGCTTCGGCTTCCGATCCGACCATGAAGCCGGAGATGTTCTGCAGGAACACCAGAGGGATGCCGCGTTGGTCGCAGAGCTCGATGAAGTGCGCGCCCTTGAGGGCGGATTCGCTGAAGAGCACTCCGTTGTTCGCGACGATCCCGACCGGGTGCCCGTGCAGGTGCCCGAAGCCGGTGACGAGAGTCGTGCCGTACTCCTTCTTGAACTCGCGGAACGTGCCGCCGTCGATCAGCCGATCGATCACCTCGTGCACGTCGTACGGGGTGTTGACGTCGACCGGGACGACGTCATAGAGCGAGCCGGGTTCGGACGGCCGACGCGACTCGACCACGTCCCAGACCGGAGCGAGGGGCGACGGCAGGGTGGCGACGATGTCGCGCAGGATCTCGAGTGCGTGCTCGTCATCCTCGGCGAGATGGTCGACCACCCCGCTGCGCCGGGCGTGCAGTTCGCCGCCGCCGAGCTCCTCCGCCGACACGATCTCACCGATCGCCGCTTTCACGAGCGGAGGGCCGCCGAGGAAGATCGTCCCCTGGCCGCGCACGATGACGGTCTCGTCACTCATCGCGGGGACATAGGCTCCGCCCGCCGTGCACGAACCGAGCACGGCGGCGAGCTGCGGGATCCCCTCCGCGGACATCCTGGCCTGGTTGAAGAAGATGCGTCCGAAGTGCTCGCGGTCCGGGAACACCTCGTCCTGCTTGGGGAGGAAGGCGCCGCCGGAGTCGACGAGGTAGAGACACGGAAGTCGATTCTCGAGCGCTATCTCCTGTGCGCGCAGGTGCTTCTTGACCGTGAGCGGATAGTAGGTTCCGCCCTTGACTGTCGCGTCGTTGCACACGACCATCACGTGCCTGCCGTGGACGAGGCCGATCCCCGCGATGACTCCTGCGGCTGGCGCCTCTCCCCCGTACAGTCCGTCGGCCGCCAACGGGGCGATCTCGACGAAGGGGCTGCCCTCGTCGAGGAGTCTGGTCACGCGATCACGCGGGAGGAGCTTGCCGCGCGCGATGTGCCGTTCCCGGGACGCCTGCGGCCCCCCTTGAGCGGCGACGGCCAGTCGTTCGTGCAGCTCGGCAGCGAGAGACTGCTGGGTTGCGGGCATCGTGACGTCCTCCTCGACCACATCGCGCCGGCGTCATCGCCCTGGCGCATTCGATGCTTTCTCGGTTAGTGTTCACTAACCGATCGCATCAGGTTAGCGAGGATTAACTGAGATGACAAGCCCTCCCACTGCGCGAGACCGCGCCAAGGCGGAGCGGTCTGACGCCATCCTCCGAGAAGCCGCACGGCTCTTCGCCGAGAGCGGATACAACGGTGTGAGCCTCGAAGACATCGGCGCCGCCGTAGGCGTCTCCGGACCGGCGGTCTACCGCCACTTCGCCGGCAAGCAGGCGCTGCTCGGCGCCGTGCTCGTCCAGGTGAGCGATGACCTGGTCTCGGGCGGCACGAGTGTCGCGGCGGGCGGGTCCACACCCGAGGGGCGCATCCGCGCGCTCGTCGCCTTCCACGTGGAGTTCGCGCTGGGTCACGCGGATGTGATCCGAGTGCATGACCGGGACGTCGCGCATCTCGCCGCTCAGGATCATGCCGAGGTCCGCCGGCTGCAGCGCGCATACATCGAGCTCTGGATCGAGACCCTGAGCCCTCTGGTCGATGCCGACGCCGACGAGCTTCGTCTGCGGGTGCAAGCGTGCTTCGGGCTCATCAACTCGACACCGCACAGCACGCGCGCGGCGTCCCGGCAGCGCTCCGCCACCGCGACAGTGCTCGCCGCGATGGCGGAATCAGCGCTCCGAGCGACTACCTGAGCAGCATCGCCCTCCCAGGTTCCTCCAACACGTCCGCGACGTCCTTGAGGAACCTCGCTCCCTCCGCCCCGTCGACGATGCGGTGGTCGAACGACAGGCTGAGAGTCATCACCTGGCGAAGGGCGATCTCACCGCGGTACTCCCACGGAAGGCGCCGGACGGCGCCGACGGCGAGGATTCCCGACTGCCCCGGAGGCAGGATGGGGGTGCCCGAGTCGATGCCGAACACACCGATGTTCGAGATGGAGAAGGTGCCGCCCGCCAGCTCGACAGGAGACGTGCGTCCTTCCCGCGCGGTGACGGCGAGAGATGCCACCGCATCGGCGAGCTCCGTGAGTGTCAGAGACTCGGCGTCGCGGATGTGAGGCACGATGAGTCCCCGCTCGGTCGCTGCGGCGATCCCGAGGTCCACGTATCCGAACTGCACGATCTCGCCCGCGGACTCGTCCCATCGGGCATTGAGCCCGGGCGTGCGACTCAAGGCGAGACAGGCCGCTTTCGCCACCACCGCAAGCGGACCGATCCGATGCTCCGAGAGTGAGCGGTCGCCCCGCAGCGAGGCGATGAGGTCCATCGTCGCCGTGACATCCACCGTGTGGAAGACCGTGACGTGCGGTGCGGTGAACGCGCTCTCGACCATCGCCGCAGCCGTGTGCTTGCGAACTCCGCGGATGGGGATCCGCGTCTCCCGAGAGCCATCACGGAGGCTCGCGGCATCGTCCGGAACCCGCGGTCGGGGAGGCGCGGGATCGACCTGTTCTGCGGTCGTCGCCGTGCGAGACGCGTAGTCGTCGACATCCCCGCGGGTGATCACGCGATCCCCCACCGTCGCCGCCACCAGCACGAGATCGATCCCGAGACGCTTGGCATACGCACGCACGGGCGGAGTGGAGCGCGGCCGCTCGGCGACGACCTCGACGCTCACGGTCGGCGACGCGTCGTGCGGCGCCGCTTCGAGCACGGCCGTGTCGGTCGCCGCCCGTCCGCCGACCGCACGTCTGGCACGTCGGGCCGGTCGCCCGGATGCTGATGGCGCAGCTCCGTAGCCCACGAGGTTGGGTTGCGCCTTCTCCTCAGCACCTCCGCCATCCGAGGCGGCAGACGAAGCGTCGTCGGCTCCCTCGACATCGAACTCGATCAGCGGCGCGCCCACTGCGACGGTCTCCCCCGCCGCAGCATGCAGGGCTGTGACGACGCCTGCGTGCGGAGAAGGCAACTCGACGATCGCCTTGGCGGTCTCGACCTCGGCGAGAGTCTGATTGAGCGCGACGACATCGCCGGGAGCGACGAGCCACTGGACGACCTCCGCCTCTGTGAGTCCTTCTCCGAGGTCGGGCAGTCTGAACTCCGCGTTCACGCGTCTGCTCCCGTCAGGCTGTTCGGACGGTCGAGCACCCGGTCGACGGCGTCCAGCAGTCGGTCGAGATCCGGCAGATGGTATTTCTCGAGCTTCGCCGGCGGGTACGGGACGTCGTGTCCGGTCACGCGCAACGGCGCCGATTCGAGGTACTCGAAGCAGCGCTCCGTGACGCTCGCGATCACCTCAGCCGCCATACCGGCCTCTCGCGACGCCTCGTGCGCGACGACGACACGGCCGGTCTTGCGGACCGACGTCGCCACGGTGTCGTAGTCGACCGGCGACAGCGAACGCAGATCGATGACCTCGAGCGAGATGCCATCGTCTTCGGCGGCCTCGGCGGCCTGCAGCGCGGTCGTCACCATCGCCCCGTAGGTGATGAGCGTCGCATCATCGCCTGTGCGGACGACTCGCGCGAGTCCCATGGGGGCGGCATCCGCGAGCGGGGCGTCGAGATCGACATCGCCCTTGTGGTGGTAGAGCCGCTTCGGCTCGAAGAAGATCACCGGGTCGTCCGACGCGATCGCCTGGCGAAGACTCCGGTAGGCGTCTTCCGGATTGGAGACCGCGATCACACGGAGCCCTGCGGTGTGCACGAAGTACGCCTCAGGCGATTCCGAGTGATGCTCGGCAGCACCGATGCCTCCCGCCCAGGGGATGCGGATCGTTATCGGCATCTTCACTCGGCCCTGCGTCCGGTAGTGCAGCTTCGCCACCTGCGCGACGATCTGGTCGAAGGCCGGATAGACGAAACCGTCGAACTGGATCTCGACCACAGGCCGATAGCCGCGGAACGCCAACCCGACCGCCATGCCGACGATGCCGGATTCAGCGAGGGGCGTGTCGATGACACGCTGGGGCCCGAACTCGTCGAGGAGTCCATCCGTGATGCGGAAGACGCCTCCGAGCTTGCCGATGTCCTCGCCCAGCAGCACGACCTTGTCGTCGTCGCGCATCGCCCGTCGTAGACCTGCTCCGAGCGCCTTTCCGAGAGTGATCTGAGTCATGCTCACGCCTCGCCGTCGAACGACGCGAGGTACGCGGCGTACTCGTCGCGCTGCCGCTCGAGGCCGGAGTGCGGCTCTGCGTAGACGCCGTCGAACACCGCGAGCGGAGGACGCGTCACCATGCCCAGGCACTCGGCGCGCATGTCTCGAGCCGCGGCGTCCGCCGCTCTCTGCGTGTCCGCGAGCTGCTCGTCGTCGAGCTCGCCGATCGATCGCAGGTGTGCCTCCAGCCGGGCGATCGGGTCACGCTCACGCCACGCCTCGAGTTCGTCGTCGCTGCGGTAGCGGGTCGGGTCGTCGGCTGTCGTGTGCGGACCCATGCGATATGTGACGGCCTCGATGTAGGCGGGGCCCTGTCCGGACCGCGCGTGCGCGAGAGCCCAGCGCATCGCGGCCATGCAGGCCAGCACGTCGTTGCCGTCCACGCGCAGGCTCGGGATGCCGAAGCCGGGCGCGCGTCCGGCGATCGGATACTGCGATTGCACCGACACCGGCTCCGAGATGGCCCAGTGGTTGTTCTGGCAGACGAACACCACCGGAGCCTGATACGAGGACGCGAAGATCATCGCCTCGTTCACATCTCCCTGGCTCGTGGCACCGTCGCCGAAGTAGGTGACGGCGACCTCGTCCGCATCTTCGTGACGGATGCCGAGCGCATACCCGACCGCGTGGAGCGTCTGCGCTCCGATGATGATCTGCAACGGAGCGACGCGGAGTGCTGCGGGGTCGTGACCCGCGCCCTCTTCACCACGCCACATACGGACGAAGTCGCCCGGCTGCGCGCCCCGTGTATAGATGACACCCGTCTCGCGGTAGCTCGGGAAGACGTAGTCCTGCGGTGCGAGCGCCCTCGCGGTTCCGATCTGGGTCGCCTCCTGCCCCTGGCATGGCGCCCAGAGCCCCAGCTGGCCCTGGCGCTGGAGGGCCACCCCCTCCGCGTCGATGCGCCGGAGGATGACCATGTCGCGGTGGAGCGCGCGCAGTCCGGCACCGTCGACGTCGGCGACGAACCCGTCGAGACGAGTGTTCGGGACGCGCTCGCCGTCCGGCGCGAGGATGCGCTCCGCGAGTTCGAGATCCTGCGCCATGTCGGCGATCGGAGTGATCTGGGGTGACATCGTCGTCCTCCTCGTTCGTGGCCGTCGTCACGGGTTCTACGCGCGGCCCCGGCCTCAGCGCCGGTTCACTTGAGAGTACGTCCGCTCATCACCTCGCTCAAGCAATCGAGAGCGGCTTGAGCATGTTGCCAAATCTGGGGTACATCGTGCCTGCTATCGTTTGGCACTATGGCCGGACTTGACCGCATTGATCTGGAACTTCTCGCCGCACTCGCCGATGACCCTCGCGTGACGATCGTGGCGCTGGCAGAGAATCTCGGACTCTCCCGCAACACGATCCAGGCGCGCATGGCGCGACTCGAGCAGACAGGGATCTTCCAGTCGTACGAGCGGTCGTTCTCGACCGACGTGCTGGGGTTCCCCCTTCAGGCGTTCGTGAGCATCGGCGTGCGTCAGACCGAATTGCCGCGGATCATCAACGAACTGGCGCGCATTCCCGAGGTCGTGCAGGCGCACGGACTCAGCGGATCGATCGATCTGCTTGCACGCGTCGCGTGCAGGGACGCCCGCCACCTGTTCGACACCGATGCGCGCATCCTGTCGATCGACGGAGTCGAGCGGACTGAGACCTCCCTGGCCATGGGCGAGGTCATCCCCTTCCGGGTTGCCGGCCTCATCGGGCTCGCGAGACGGGAATCCTGAGGAATCGTCGTACGGCGCCTGCAGCCTCGGCAGGCGTCTCGTAATGGATCAGGTGTCCGACCTCGGCGATCTCCACGAGGGTCGCGTCATCGAATCTGGTGGCGAGCTCCCGCTCGACCTCGATCGGTGTGATGTCGTCGCGCTGAGCGGCGATGAGCAGAGTCGGCGTCGGGATCGAGCGGGCGAATTCGCTCACATCATGCGACACGCTCGTCACGAACGCGTCCCGCAGGACATCGCGGTCGGCGAAGCGCGAGAAGTAGGTGTCGTGCTGATCGTGGATGAAACGTCGCAGCTGCGGGTCCGACGTCTTCGCCATCGTGATGCTCATGACTCTGACGATCAGTCGATTCCGCAGCAGAGCAGTGCCCAGCCGCTCGGGCAGCCGCGCCCCGAGCGAGTAGTACAGCACGGCCAGCCGCGTCATGATGCCCTTGGGGCCCTCGAGGGCGGGTGCGCCGATCGGATTGATGAGGATCAGCCGCGGAGTCTCGAGCCCTGCCGCCACGGCCGCGGAGGCGACGATCGATCCGAAGGAGTGCCCGAGGATCACCGCCCCGGGGGCCACCGCAGCGGCGAACTCGGTCAGCCACGCGACATACTCATCGAGATCGTACGAGCGCCCGGCGACGGGCGCCGTCTCTCCGAAGCCGGGAAGGTCGGGAGAGATCACCCGGACCTCGGGAAGGAACGCGAGAACCGGCTCGAGACCGTGGTGCTCGCCTCGGAATCCATGCACGGCGACGACTGTCACATCTGCGTCGGAGGGACCGTACTCCCAGTACACGGTCGTCCCGCCTCTGACCTCGACCTCATGACGCACGACCGGCAGTCGGCTCAGACGGTCGGCATACGGAGAGGGCGCGGGCATGGATCAAGTCTAGGGTCGTCGCATGCGGGATCCCCGTGTGCCTCCGCCCCGATGTCGGAGCCCGGTTCTACGGTGAGATCATGCCCCCGGCACCCTCGCTCCCGCACTGGATCACTCGCGTAGGCGTGTTCGACCTCGAGACGACCGGTGTGGACGTGGAGCACGACCGCATCGTCAGCGCACACGTCGGGCTCCTCGACGCCGGCGGCCGCGAGATCGCCGCACGGGACTGGCTCGCGAATCCCGGCGTGCCGATTCCGGACGGCGCCACCGCCGTGCACGGGATCACGACCGAGCACGCGCGCCGCCACGGACGGCAGGGCGCCGAGGTGGTCCGAGAGGTCACGGCGGCCCTGCGATCCCTGCTTTCTCAGGGTGTGCCGATCGTGGCCTACAACGCCGCATACGATTTCTCCCTCCTGGCACACGAGGCGCACCGCCACGGCATCCCGCCGCTGGAGGACCCTTCACCGATCATCGACCCGCTCGTGATCGACAAGGCCTATGACCGCTATCGTCCAGGCAAGCGCACGCTCGAGGTGGTCGCAGCCCTGTATGCGGTGCGCCTCGAGGACGCCCACGAAGCGGCGGCGGATGCCGTGGCCGCAGGCCGGGTCGCGCAGGCTCTGGCCCGCCAGTTCGTGCTTCCGGATACGCTGGAAGAGCTGCACACACGCCAGATCGGGTGGGCCCGCTCTCAGGCGGCGAGCCTCACGGAGTACTTCATCCGGATGGGCCGCATCGAACCTGATGAGCGCCTCGACGGAACCTGGCCGGTCCGTGCACGTCGAACCGTTCAGGAGGTGCCCCGCGATGCGATTCCGTACCAGTGACGTCTCGCGTGTCGAGAGCACCTGGAAGCAGTTCGTCCCGTCCGCCGTACTGCACGACGTCGACCCGCAACGCTTCCGCTTCGACTGGCACTCTGCCGATCTCGGTGCCGTGAGTCTCGTGCGCTACGACCTCGCCGCCGAGGTGCGCTCGACAGCCGAACCACAGGACCAGGTGCTGGTCTGCCGTGTCGATGGGCCCGATGCCCGGGTGTACTCCGATCGAGGAGATCTCGATGCGAGTCTCCCCTGGATCTCCGATGGTCCGAGAGTGCGCGCCCGCTGGGATGCGGGAGCGAGGGTCACGGCACTCGTCTTCGAGCGGGACACCCTGACCCGCCTCGCGAAGAGGATCAGTGGCGACGACCGCGTATCCGTCCGCGTGGGCGATCTCGCTCCGCGCTCCGCGCACGCTGGGGCCGCCTGGGATCGCATGTTCGCGTATCTCGAGATGAGCGCCGCGGATCTCGTCGACGATACGGACGATGACGATCTCGTGCGCAGCGAACTGGCTCGCCATGCCGCGGCGACGACGCTCGCGGCCTTCGCGACGACGAGTCGCCTGCAACGGCATCGGCCGGCGCAGAGCATGCCGGCGCCGGCGACGGTGCGTCGCGCCCTCGCCTTCATCGCCGAGAATTCGCACCGGCCGATCACGGTCGACGACGTCGCCGCTGCCGTCCACATCTCGACGCGAGGCCTTCAATACGCCTTTCGGCGCGCACTCGACACGACGCCGGCGGAGTCGCTGAGGCAGGCGCGCCTCGATGGAGCGCACCGCGATCTGCGTTCGGGCTCACCGACGACGGTCGCCGCGGTGGCCCGACGGTGGGGTTTCTCGCATCCGTCTCGCTTCGCCGCGGCGTATCGCGAGAGCTTCGGCGTGCTTCCTTCTGTGACGGCGGCGAAGCACCGTCGATGACACTATGCGAACAGATTGTTCGCACGTGTCGCGCGCCGCGACCAGCACGCCGAGAGCGGCGCCGACTGAGACATATATTCCGAGATATGGGTTCTCTCTATTACGGCGGCTCGGAGCCGATCCATATCGAAGATCGGGCGCTCGCGCACCTCAAGGTCGTCGTCGCGACGAAGTTGCGTCGCAACGAGAGCTTCACACTCACGTGGAAGCATCCCGACGGGGACACCGAAGGCCGTTCGACGGTCTGGCTGCATCCGTCGATCCCGCTGCGGTTCGTCTTCGACGAGAGCGAGACGCCCGAGCTCAGCCGCCGATGGATCGAGGATCTCGCTCATTCGGCCAACTCGAGCGGGGGCATCACGCTCGTCGACGAGGTCATCGACCCCTCGCCCGACCTCGACGCCGCGGGCACTCGCTGACGTCCACAGGCATCGGCACGCACCCGCCGGTGTCAAGTCCCTCGCGCCCGACGTCGGGTGATGCCACGATCGAACCGATGACGGCACACACCGAGGGGCACACGATGGAGGCGGTCGATGGCCTTCCGTCGACGGCGAATCAGGGCACACGGCTCACCACGTCAGTGGTCATCCCGGTCAAGGACGATGCCGAGCTGCTGGCGCGCTGCCTGAGCGCTCTGCACGCCCAGGACCAGCCGGCCGACGAGATCATCGTCGTCGACAACGGCTCATCCGACTCGTCGGCCTCCGTCGCCCTCGCCTGGGGTGCGCGCGTGCTGACGTGTCTCGATCCCGGCATTCCCGCTGCAGCGTCGACCGGGTATGACGCGGCTCTCGGCGAACTGATCCTGCGCCTCGACGCGGACTGCGAACCGGATGCTCAGTGGATCACGGCCATCGTCTCGGCCTTCGACGACGACGAGCACCTCGGGGCGATCACTGGGCCCGCGCGCTTCACGGACGGGCCGGCAGCCCTGCGCACGCCACTCTCGCGGCTCTATCTCGGCGCCTATATGACCCTCTTGAGCGTCACTCTCGGACATCTGCCCCTCTTCGGATCCAATCTCGCGTTCCGCAGGGAGGCCTGGCAGGCCGTGCGGTCCGACGTGCACCGAGGAGACCCCGACATCCACGACGACCTCGACCTCGCCTTCCACCTCGGCGAGAACCACCGCATCGCCCGGCTCCCGCACACCACGATGGGGATGTCGATGAGGCCGCTCACCGCAGGACAGTTCGGTCGACGCGTGCACCGAGGCGTCCGTAGCGTGCTCGTGCACTGGCCCCGCGACTTCCCACCCCTGCGTTGGGGACGGCTCATCGTCCGCCGCCGCCTGTTCAGCACCGCGGGACGGAGCGCCCGGTGACGGTCGTGCCGCTGATCGGTCCCGTTGCTGCACCGGACCTGCACGTGATGTCGTTCAACATCCGTCGCGCGATGGAAGGCGCCCTGCGTCGGAAGCGTGACCGCTGGAGCCATCGCGAGCCTGCGGTCGCCGAGATGGTCCGCTCGGAGCGGCCGACCGTCCTCGGACTGCAGGAAGTGCTCCCCCGATCGCTGAAGGCCGTCACCGACGCCCTCGGGCGGGACCATCGGTTCGTCGGCAGAGGGAGGAACCGCGATGGCACGGGTGAGGGAACACCCATCCTCTACGACGCATCGCGGCTGGAACTGCGCGGGTGGGACCAACACGCTCTCTCGACACGGATCGACGAGCCGGGCAGCCTGTCATGGGGAGCGCTCTTTCCTCGCATCGTCGTCTCCGCGGAGTTCAGGGACAGGTCGACAGGGGTCGCGTTCCTGGTCGTCAACACCCATCTCGATCATCTCTCGCGTCGGTCTCGGCGACGTTCTGCCGAGGTCATCGCCGCACTGGTTCGCGCGCGCTCCCTTCCGACGGTCGTGATGGGAGACCTGAATGCGGGCCCCGGCTCCCAGGCCCTGCGCACACTCGTCTCGCGCACCGATCTGAGCGACTCCTGGGGCGCGGCAGATGATCGGCTGACGCCCCTGTGGAGCACCCTCAGCGGATATCGGCGTCCGAAGGTCGGCGGTCGACGCATCGATTGGCTGCTCGTCAGTCCGGATGTCCGAGTCCGTGCCGCTGCAGTGAACGCACACGTCTTCGACGGGATCGCGCCCTCGGATCATCGCCCGGTGCAGGCGCTCCTGCGCCTGACGGGGAGGACACCGTGAAAGAGGACTTCCTGCGACCGCCGCGCACCGTCACGGAGTGGTCGGCCGACGTCGTGCGGGCGGTGGGCATCATCGGGGTCGCCGTCGCGCTGATATGGCTCGCCCCGACCGACGCCGGCATCGCGGCGCTTGCGCTTCCCGCTCTGATGCTGCCGCGAGTTCTGGGCATGCGCGGGTGGTTCGACCTCACTGTATGCGCCACCGTGCTCGTGGCGGCGTGGAGCAATGTGCTCGACCTGTACCGGTCGATCCCCGGATGGGACCTGCTCCTGCACCTGATCTGCACGGGGGTTCTCACGGTCGTCGCCGCACTGATCCTCACCCGGGCAGATGTCGTGCCCCTGACTCGCGACTCGGGCGCCAGCCGACGCACCTCGCTGATCCTCGCGCCCGTCCTGGCGCTGGCGCTGAGCGCGGTGTGGGAGATGATCGAGTGGCTCGGCTGGGCCTACCTCAGTGACGAGATCTTCGTCACCTACCAGGACACGATCGGCGACATGGTCTTCGGCGCCTTGGGCGGGATCGCCGCCGGAACAGTCCTCGCGACGTCGTCCCTCGATCGACAGCGGTCGACCGATGACGTCGCTGCGAAGCGGAGCAGGAGTAGGGCGGGCGGGACTTGAACCCGCGATCGTTGGGTTATGAGCCCACTGCCTTAACCAGCTTGGCCACCGCCCCGTGAGGACCAGCCTATCGGTCGATTCCGATCAGATCGGTGTCGCCGCGGCGTGGGTCCGGACGTGCGCGAGGTAGACGTCGGCGTTCGCGATCAGGTCAGCACGCTCCTGGTCGCTGAGCGCTCGGCGCACCTTCGCGGGCACCCCGGCCACCAGTGATCCGTCTGGCACCTCTGTGCCTCCGAGCACGACGGCTCCACCGGCGATGAGACAGCCGGCGCCGATGACGGCCCCGCTGAGCACGACGGCTCCCATGCCGATGAGCGAACCGTCTCCGATCGTGCACCCATGGACGACCGCGTTGTGACCGATCGACACCTTCGCGCCGATGACGACCGGATGCGCCGCGTCGACATGGACCGAGACGTTGTCCTGGACGTTGCTGTCGCGTCCGACCGCGATGGAGGCAGAGTCGCCTCGAAGGACCGCGTTGTACCAGACACTCGCACCCTCGGCCAGCGACACGTCTCCCACGATGCGTGCGCCCTCGGCGATGAAAGCGTCGGCGGCGATCCGCGGGGACTTCCCCGGCAGGGCGAGGACGGAGGCTCCGGCAGCGATGCTCATAAGGTGAGACTATCCTCCCAAGCCCGGATTTCCGCGTGATTCCGGGCCACTAAGCCGAGCCTTCGCTTGCTTGCGGAATGATTTCAGACGAGTAGCGTTGTCCTCATCAGGCACGAAGAGACAACTCCGGAGGAGTCACAATGAGCAAGGTACAGACCGTTTCCACCACCGCCAGCGACCCGACCGTGGCCGCTGCAGCGTCTCAGTTCCTCTCCCCCGTCGTGCTCGGTCTCCAGGCGCTGACGATCGACGGCAAGCAGGCGCACTGGCATGTCCGCGGCGCCAACTTCGTCGGAGTTCATGAGCTTCTCGACACCATCGTCGCGCACGCCGGCGACTTCGCCGACACGGCCGCCGAGCGGATCGTCGCCCTCGGTCTCCCGATCGACGCGCGCATCAGCGCCGTCGCCGCCAAGGGCGGTGCGACGTCGGTTCCGGCTGGCTTCACCCAGTCCGATGAGCTCGTGCGCGCCGTCATCTCCGACATCGACGCGATCCTCGTCGACGTGAAGGCAGCGATCGACGGGCTCGACGAGGTCGACCTCACGAGCCAGGACGTCGCGATCGAGATCATGCGCGGGCTCGAGAAGGACCGCTGGTTCCTCGTGTCGCACATCGCAGCCTGAGCACCCACGCGACGAAGAAGGGCACCGGGCTTCCGGTGCCCTTCTTCGTTCTCGCGCTCATCCGCCGTAGGTCAGCCGCCCGGCGACCATCGTCGCCATGACCGGCATCCCTCGCAGATCCGCACCTGATGCGGAGAGCGGGTCGTAGCCGCACAGGGCGATGTCTGCGGCCTCCCCCGGACGCAGAGCCGTGCGGACGCTCGCCTGGATCGCCTGTTCCCTCGTCAGTCGCTCTTCGGGGTGCCAGGGGTCGCGATCATCGTCCGTGCGGGTGACCGCCGCGGCGATCGCCTGCCAGGGATCGAGGGGAGCCACGGGAGCGTCGGATCCGAAGCGGATCTCCACACCGGCGTCTCGGAGGGCACTGAGCGGATAGCCGATCGACGTCTGCCCGGCCCAGTGCCGGCCGACCAGATCCCTGTCATCGAGCGCGTGCTGCGGTTGCACACTCGCGATGACGCCGAGCCTGCCGAACCGCGCGAGGTCGGAGTGCCGCACCAGCTGAGCGTGCTCGATGGTTCCGACGGCACCCGACACCGTGAAGGCGTCCAGCGCCCCGGTGACGGCGCGATCACCGATCGCATGCACCGCGACCGAGAGCCCTGCGCCGGTGGCGGTCGTGAGCAGCTCGGCGAGCTCGGCGGTCGGTACATTGAGCACCCCGAAGTTCTCGGGATCGCCAGGATACGAATGCGAGCAGGCCGCGGTGCGCGTGCCCAGCGAGCCGTCGCTGATGATCTTCAGCGGCCCGATCCGGATCAGGCCGCGCCCGGCTTCCGGTGCGTCCGCCGCCTCGTGCAGCTCGCCCGACCGGAGCCCGGCGCGGATCGCACGTCCGAGGTCGAAAGGGTAGATGGCGAACTCGACACGATGGGCAGCGAACCCGGCACGGATACGCCGCGGCCAGGCATCGGCGTTCCAGGCCATGTCGAAGTCCACCAGGCCGGTGATGCCTCGAGAGGCGGCCCTCTCCCCCGCGTCGCGGACCGCTCTGTCGCCGCGTTCCGGGTCGACGGCGTTCAGGCGACGGGAGATCTCGAAGGCTTGCTCCTCTCTGAGCATCCCGTCCGGACTGTCGAAGCCCTCGAGCCGCAACGCCGCCGAGTTGAGCCACGTGCTGTGCACATCCGCGTTGATGAGATAGGTGGGCACTTCTCCCGTGGCGCTGTCGAGAAGTGCGAGCGAGGGCTGATCGGGCCACATCGCATCACGGAACCCGCTGCCGACCTTCCGCCCGTCCGGGAGGGGCGCCGCGGAGGACATGATCGCAGCCGCCTCCGACGCGGAGCCCGCGCCACCGAGAGCGACGCGTTCGGCGGCCAGAGCCCACTGCACCGTGTGCACGTGGTTGTCCCAGAGGCCCGGCACGGCCCACGCTCCGTTGCCGTCGAGGATGCGCCCCTGTGGCGGCAGCGCTCCGGCGGGGGCGATGTCGCTGATCCGGCCGTCTTCGATGAAGATGTCGACGGGCTCGTCGTCGATCAGGAACTCCTTGCCCGGTCCTGAGACCCGGACGCCCGACAGGGTGGCCACGCTGTCTGCGGCTCCGGTCACGAGCGGGCTCCGACGCGCGCCTGCTGGGCGCGACGCATCTCGGCGGCGAGGGCGGGCTGTGCGTACGGCCCATCGGCCTCGAGTTCGGCGATGATGGTCTCCACTGTCTCGGCCGGCTTGTTCTGACTCAGTTTGCGTTTGGCGACGACGCGTGTCGGGGTGAGCCTGAATCCCACCGTCCCTGCGGCCAGCCGTGTGATGAACGCGGGGTCGTTCGGCCGTTCCCACATCTGCCGTGGCTCCGGCATCCGCCCCTCGAAACGGTCGACGAGTCGATCGAGAACGGCGAGATTCTCTTCGTCGCTGAGTATCTCGGGAACTCCGGCAAGATGAACGGCCGTGTAGTTCCACGTCGGGACGGACGGGACATCGCCATACCAGCCCGGTGAGATGTAGCCGTGCGGCCCCTGGAACACGATGAGCAGTTCCCTCTCGCCCAGGCCGTGGATCAGGTCGTCGGGCCGGCCGACGTGACCGACGACCGTGAGATCATCGCGATCCTGGTCGAGCAGCACGACGTAGTGAGAGGAGACGAGGCCCTCCGGTCCGTCGCTCACTATGGTCGCCCACGGATCGGCATCGATGACCCGACGGATCTCGGCCACATCAGCGAGCGTGAAACTGGGGTTCTGACGCATCCTCTCAGCCTACGGCTGACCGGTCAGGCCTGGCAGCGCGGGCACCAGTACAGCTTGCGGGCGCCGATCTCCTCGAGGGCGATCTCGGTGCCGCAGATACGACACGGCAGACCGGCACGATGGTAGACCCAGTGGCGATCGTCGCGGCTCGCCATCGCCGCCCGATAGGCGTCGGGCGACAGATCATCCATGGTCATCATCTGGCCGGTCTCCACACCGACGGCCAGCAGCCGCACCCAGTCGCGCCACAGTGCTCGCACGACCTCCTCGGGCACCTCGCGGCCGGGCGTGTGGGGGTTCAGCCGCTGTCGAAACAGCATCTCCGCCCGATACACGTTTCCGATGCCGCTGACCACGGCCTGATCCATCAGCAGAAGTGCGATCACCGTCTGCTTCTTACGGACCGCCTGCACGAAGCGCTCCTCGTTCTGCGCGGGATCCCCCACGAGGGGATCCGGGCCGAGCTTGGCGACGCTTGCGAGCATCTCCTCCGGACTCTGGAGCACGCAGGCCGTGGGGCCGCGCAGATCGGCAGCCGTGATGTCGGTCATCAGACGCAGTCGAACCTGACCGACGACCGGCGGCGGCCATTCGAGTCCCTCGTCGGCGAGCCCCTTCGTCTGCTCCGACATGCGCACGTGCACCCGAGTCCGGCGAGGTGCGCCGATCGAGGCGAGCGAGTTCTCTCCGGCATCGTCGAGGATCTCCTCGTCGACCACAGTTCCGCGCTGGTTCGTCTGGCCCATGCGGCCGTTCGCAGAGGCGATCGTCGGGTCGACCAGGATGTCGCCGGCGAAGTCCCAAGCGCCGTACAGGCCGAGGTGCACCCGAAGCCACACATCGCCTTCGGCCTCGAGGAACATCTGCTTCCCCACCGCCTGCACGCTGATCGCCTCACGACCGTTCAGGACGGCCGCCCCCTCGGCGAATCGTCCCTGGGGGCTCGAGGCGAGCATCTGCTTGCCGACGAAGTTACGGTCGAACTGGCGCGCGATGCGGTGGACCGAATGTCCCTCGGGCATCTCAGGCTCTCGGATCCGGGAGCAGCGAGCCGTTGCGCTCGAAGTCCGCGATCTGACCGATTCGGCGGATGTGGCGCTCGTCCTCCGAGAACGGCGTCGCGATGAAGGTGTCGATGAACGAGGTGACCTCGTCGAAGGAATGCTGCCGCGCCCCGATCGAGATCACGTTCGCGTCATTGTGCTGGCGGGCCAGCTCGGCGGTCGACGTGTTCCACACCAGCGCGGCACGGACGCCCTCGACCTTGTTCGCGGCGATCTGCTCGCCGTTGCCGGAGCCGCCGAACACCACACCGAGCGTCTCGACACCGGCCGCCTGATCCGCGACGACGGCCTGCGCCGCACGGATGCAGAATGCGGGGTAATCGTCGAGCGCGTCGTACTCGATCGGCCCGTGGTCCACGACCTCGTGTCCCGCGCCGCGGAGGTGATCCTGTAGCTGCGTGGAGAAGTCGAGACCGGCGTGATCGGTGGCGATATGGATGCGCATGGCATCCATCCTAGAAGCGCCGCGGGTCAGCGGGTGCTCACGGGGCCACGCCGGCGGCGGCCGGCTTGAATCCGGCGCGGACGTTCTCGCAGCAGCCCGGACGGCACACGTCGAACGCACCCGGCAGCGACGTCACATGAGGGCGCTCCTCGTTGGGGCGGCCTTCCAGCCGCTCGACGATCAGGTCGACGATGCCGGTGACGAATGACGGCGCCACCCCGGGCGTGGGAGTGCGTGTGAAAGCCAGACCGGCCTCTTCCGCCGCTTCGGCCGCCTCGGTGTCGAGGTCCCAGAGGACCTCCATGTGGTCGCTCATGAAACCGACCGGCACGACCGCCACGGCTTTCCGACCGCGCTCGGGGAGTTCGCCGATGACGTCGCACACATCCGGCTCCAGCCACGGCTGCGAGGCGGGACCCGAACGGGACTGGTAGACGAGCTCCCACGACACGTCCGCCGCCTCGGGGATGCTCTCGCGGACTCGATCCATGACCCACGCGGCTACCGCGAGGTGCTGCGCCGCGTAGGCGCCGCCCTCGCCCCAGTCGATGTCCCGCGCACCGGAGCGCTCCGCGTCGGCCGTCGGGATGCTGTGGGTCGAGAACAGGATCTGGATGTCCACGGGGGCGATGCCCTGTCCGAGGAACGCCTCCACGGCCTCGCGGACGCCCGTCTCGAACGACTCGACGAATCCGGGGTGGTCGTAGAAGGGACGGATCTTGTCGATCGTCACCCTGTCGCCGAGCTTCGTCTCCTCGAGCACCCGTGCGAAGTCCTCGCGATACTGCCGGCAGCTCGAGAACGAGCTGTAGGCACTGGTGGCGAACGCGAGCAGGGTCGTCTTCCCGTCGGCGGCCGCCTCGGTCACGACCTCCTCGAGGTACGGACTCCAGTTGCGGTTGCCCCAGTACACCGGAAGATCGATGCCGCGGCGTGCGAGCTCGCCCTCCAGAGCCTCCTTGAGGATGCGGTTCTGACCGTTGATCGGGCTCACGCCACCGAAGTGACGGTAGTGATGCGCCACCTCTTCCAGTCGTTCATCGGGGATACCGCGACCGCGCGTGACGTTGCGGAGGAACGGGATGACGTCGTCCTGTCCCTCGGGCCCTCCGAATCCGGCGAGCAGGATGCCGTCGTACGCCGTCGGCGTCGATACGTAGGGCGCACCTTCGGCAGCGGCAGCAGAGGCAAAGAGGACGTGGTTCGGCTCGATCGCGGTCACCCCTCCATCCTTTCACCTTCCAGACGTGAGACAGGCCGCCGTGCTGGCGTAGGCTGTCATGGTTGCCGTGGGCGCCAACTGCGCTGGGTTGCGGCAGCATCCCCTCACCCCTGGGAGTACAGCTGTGCCTGGAGAGAACCTCACCCGCATCGAAGCGCAGGAGCGCCGCGACGTCATCGACACTCAGTCGTACGAAGTCTCGCTCGACCTGACGAAGGGTGCGGAGGTCTTCGGCTCCCGCAGCGTCGTCCGGTTCACCGCGACGCCGGAGAGCACCACCTTCATCGATCTGATCGCCCGCGACGTGCGCGAGATCTCGCTGAACGGCGAGCAGCTGGACCCCGACGAGGTCTTCGCCGACTCGCGCATCGCACTCGCCGGTCTGCAGGCCGAGAACGTTCTCGTGGTCGACGCGGACTGCCTCTACACGAACACCGGAGAGGGACTCCACCGGTTCGTCGATCCCGTGGACGGCGAGGTCTACCTCTACTCGCAGTTCGAGGTCCCCGACTCCCGACGCGTGTTCGCGGTGTTCGAGCAGCCCGACCTCAAGGCGACGTTCCAGTTCACGGTCACCGCACCGGCGTCGTGGAAGGTCGTCTCCAACTCCCCCACGCCCGAGCCCATCGTGCACGACGACCACTCGGTCGCCACCTGGGGCTTCGAGCCCACCCCGCGCATCTCCTCGTACATCACCGCGCTCGTCGCCGGGCCCTACGAAGCGACGTTCTCCGAGCTCACCAGCGCCTCGGGCCGGGTGATCCCGCTCGGCGTCTACGGACGCAAGAGCCTCTGGCAGCACCTCGACGCCGACTACATCTTCGACAAGACCCGCGAGGGATTCGCATACTTCGAGTCGAAGTTCGGCGTCCCCTACCCGTTCGCGAAGTACGACCAGCTCTTCGTCCCGGAGTTCAACGCCGGCGCCATGGAGAACGCGGGCGCGGTGACCTTCACCGAGACCTACGTCTTCCGCAGCAAGGTGACCGACGCCGTCAAGGAGCGTCGCGTCGTCACGATCCTGCATGAGCTCGCACACATGTGGTTCGGCGACCTCGTCACGATGAAGTGGTGGAACGACCTCTGGCTGAACGAATCGTTCGCCGAGTGGGCGTCGACGATCGCGACCGCCGAGGCCACCGAGTGGACCGAGGCATGGACCACGTTCAACGCGATGGAGAAGACCTGGGCCTACCGTCAGGATCAGCTTCCGTCCACCCACCCGATCGTGGCCGAGATCAACGATCTCGAAGACGTGCAGGTGAACTTCGACGGCATCACCTACGCGAAGGGCGGCTCGGTTCTCAAGCAGCTCGCCGCCTGGGTCGGCATCGAGGAGTTCTTCGCGGGTGTCTCGCAGTACTTCCAGAAGCACTCGTGGGGCAACACCGAGCTGAGCGATCTGCTCACTGAGCTCGAGGCCACCAGCGGTCGCGATCTGAGCACCTGGTCGAAGAAGTGGCTCGAGACCGCGGGCGTGAACACGCTCGAACCGGTGATCGCCGACGACGTCGACGGCACCATCACGCGGTTCGCCGTGACACAGACTGCTCCCGCGGACTACCCCACCATCCGCCCTCACCGCCTCGGCATCGGCTTCTACAACCTCCAGGACGGCGCACTCGTGCGGTCGCACTATGCCGAGGTCGACGTCGACGGAGACCGCACCGAAGTCCCCGAGCTGCACGGCCTCAAGCGCCCCGACCTGGTGCTGCTCAACGATGACGATCTCGCCTACGCGAAGATCCGCCTCGATGACCGTTCCCTCGCCACGGCGATCGAGCACCTCGCAGACATCAGTGATCCCCTCGCACGCTCGCTCGTGTGGGGAGCGGCGTGGGATCAGACCCGCGACGCCGAGACCGCCGCATCCGATTACATCGATCTGGTGCTGGGGAACATCGGCCGCGAGACGGAGTCGACCACGGTCCGTACGACCCTTGCGCAACTGCGCACGGCTGCGACGCTCTACGTCACGCCGGAGGACCGCCTGGCGGCCCGCCAGAAGGTCGCCGACGGTCTCTGGGCACTCGCAGAATCCGCCGAATCGGGCAGCGACAGCCAGCTCCAGTTCGTGACGGCGTTCGCGAACGCGCTCGTCACTCCCGAGCACGCCGGCATCGTGGGTCGACTGCGCTCCGGCGAGGAGACGCTTCCCGGTCTCGAGATCGACGCGGACCTCAGCTGGCAGCTCCTCGTGGGCCTCGCCACGATCGGCGCGACGGACGCAGCATCCATCGATGCCGCGCTGTCCTCGGACAACACCTCGAAGGGCGGCGAGTTCGCCGCGCAGGCCCGTGCCGCGCTGCCGGACTCCGCCTCGAAGAAGGCCGCGTGGGCCTCGCTGATCGATCGTGACGACGCTCCGAACACGATCGTGCGTTCGGCCGCACTCGGCTTCGTCCACCCGGCGGGCGCCGAATCGCTCCGCGAGTTCGTTCCCGCGTACTTCGACATGCTCGTGCCGATCTGGGAGTCCCGCAGCTACCAGATCGCGCAGTACCTCATCGTCGGCCTGTTCCCCACCGCCATCGCGGATGTCGAACTGCGCGACGCGACTCGGGCCTGGCTGTCCGCGAATCAGGACGCCGCACCGGCACTCCGTCGTCTCGTGCTCGAGAACCTCGCAGACGTCGAGCGGTCGCTCGCCGCGCAGTCTCGCGACGCAGAGGACTGACCCGTCTCTCCCGATCAGGCCTCTGTGCGGTGCATCCAGCCCGCGCAGAGGCCTGATCGCTACTCTGGAGGGGATGATGCAGCCATTCGATACGAACCCTGACCCTGCAGAGACCCCACTCCCCGACTGGTGGATGGATGCTGTCACCGTGCTCCGGGACGTGGGCCTCCAAGCTCTCGGGGTCGTCGCGATCATCGGCGGCTGCATCCTGATCGGTCTGGTCCTCCGAGTGGTCATCCGACGCGTCGTGCACCGGATCGTCGACAGTGCGAAGAGCAAGGCAGACGTCGACGACACCCAGGCCCTCGAGCGATCTCCGCTCGCCGACATGCGCCTCGTGCAGCGGACGCGAACTCTCGGGACGATCCTGCAGAACATCGTCAATGTGATGCTCGTGGTGATCGCGATCGTGCTGGTGGTCAACCATCTGTCCCCCACCCTGCTCGGTTCCCTCACCCTGCTCACTGCGGCGGTCGGCGCGGGCCTCGGCTTCGGCGCTCAGAACATCGTCAAGGACGTGCTGAACGGCATGTTCATCGTCGCGGAGGATCAGATCGGCATCGGCGACGTCGTCGATCTCGGTCTCGCGTCAGGCGTCGTCGAGTACGTGAGTGTGCGCATCACCCAGGTCCGTGATGTGAACGGCACCCTCTGGTACGTCCGGAACGGCGAGGTGCTCCGCATCGGCAACATGTCCCAGGGTTGGGCGCGCGCGATCATCGACGTCGGTGTGCCCGTCGACTCGGACTTCGACAAGGCCGAGCAGACCATGTTGGACACCGCGCTGGCGCTGGCCAAGGATCCGAAGTGGCGAACTCGCATCGTCGAGAAGCCGGAGCTGTGGGGTCTCGAGTCGATCGACGGCGACGCCCTGGTCATCCGTCTCGTGATCAAGGCTCGCGCGAACGCCAAGGACGACGTGGCGCAGGAACTGCGCAAGCGTCTGCGGTCGGCCCTGCTCGAGAACGAGATCGCGCTCCCGAGCATGACGACGGTCGTGCCCACCGGTCTCGACGGTGCACGCCGGGTTCGGGGTGCGAATCCGCCCAAGACCCGTCCGAACGCGGTCACCGGCGTGCCTGCGATCCCGGACAGGGGAATCTGGCGACGCAAGAAGACGAACGACGACGGGAGCCCCCAGAAGTGACTTTCTACGACGAGGTCGGCGGTCGCGACACCTTCGCGAAGATCGTGTCGGTCTTCTACCGCGAGGTCGCACTCGATCCTGTCCTGAAGCCGATGTATCCCGAAGAGGATCTCGGCCCCGCCGAGGAACGCCTGCTCCTGTTCCTCGAGCAGTACTGGGGCGGCCCCACGACGTACGGCGAGACTCGTGGCCACCCCCGCCTCAGGATGCGCCACATGCCGTTCCACGTCGACCCCGACGCGCGTGACCGGTGGCTCCGGCACATGCGAACGGCCGTGGACGAGGCGGAGTTGTCGCCACTCCACGAATCGACGCTCTGGGACTACCTGGAACGAGCCGCGTATGCCATGGTGAACACATTCGAGCCGTCCGGCATCGGCGCACCCTCCGCCGGGCGTCCCACGCTCGAGACGCGATCACGTCAGGAATCAACGGAGAGCACATGACGACCACGCCCCTGTCTGCAGACGTACTGGTCATCGGATGGGGGCTTGCCGGGCTCGTCGCGGCGAGTGAGGCGTTGGATGCCGGGCGTCGCGTGATCCTCGTCGACCAGGAGCCGCGCACGAATCTCGGCGGGCAGGCGTGGTGGTCGTTCGGCGGACTCTTCTTCATCGATTCGCCCGAGCAGCGACGGATGGGGATCCGGGATTCGCTCGCGCTGGCGACCCAGGACTGGTTCGGAACGGCCTCCTTCGACCGCCCGGAGGATCACTGGCCGCGCCGGTGGGCCGAGGCCTACCTCCAGTTCGCGGCCGGTGAGAAGCGCGCGTGGCTGCGCGAACGCGGCGTCACGTTCTTCCCCGTGGTCGGATGGGCCGAGCGAGGCGGATACGGTGCACTCGGTCCGGGCAACTCGGTTCCGCGATTCCACATCACCTGGGGCACCGGCCCCGGTGTCGTGGCTCCGTTCGCCGCAGCAGTCGAACAGGGTGAGCGCGAGGGCCGGATCACGATCCTGCCCCGCCACCGGGTGACCGAACTCGTCACCACCGACGGAGCCGTCACCGGCGTACGGGGAACGATCCTGGAGTCGAGCCCCGCGCTTCGCGGCGTCGAGTCGTCACGGTCCGCGATCGGCGACTTCGAGATCAGCGCCGGAGCGACGATCGTCTCCTCGGGCGGCATCGGCGGCAACCACGATCTCGTGCGTGCGGCATGGCCTGCGAGCCTCGGCGTGCCGCCCGAGCACATGCTGACGGGGGTGCCCGCGTACGTGGACGGATCGATGCACGCCGTCTCGGACGCGGCGGGGGCTCGCCTCGTGAACGGTGACCGGATGTGGCACTACGTCGAAGGCATCACGAACTGGGATCCGGTCTGGCCGTCCCACGGCATCCGCATCCTCCCCGGACCCTCGTCGCTGTGGCTCGATGCCACGGGGACGCGATTGCCTGTCCCCCTGTTTCCTGGCTTCGACACGCTGGGCACGCTCGCCCACCTCCGCCGCACCGGCTACGACCACTCGTGGTTCATCACCTCTCGTCAGATCGTCGAGAAGGAGTTCGCCCTCTCGGGAAGTGAGCAGAACCCCGACCTGACGGGCAAGGACGTCGGTCTGCTGGTGAAGTCCCGACTGGCGAAGGGACCGACCGGCCCGGTGCAGGCATTCCTCGACGAGGGTGCGGACTTCATCGTCGAGAACGATCTCGAGTCCCTGCTCGAGCAGATGAAGCGGCATCCCGGCGGCGAATCGCTCGACATCGACCACGTCCGACGGGAGGTCGTGGCGCGCGACCTGGAGATGGACAACGAGTTCTCGAAGGACGCCCAGATCGGCATGCTTCGCTCCATGCGCGGATATCGTGGCGACAGGCTGATCCGCACCGCCGCACCGCACCGGCTCCAGGATCCGGCAGCAGGTCCGCTCGTCGCTGTGAAACTGCACGTCCTCACGCGGAAATCACTCGGCGGAATCAATACCGATCTCGACGGCCGTGCTCTCGGAGCCGACGGCGAACCGATCCCCGGTCTGTATGCCGCGGGCGAGGCGAGCGGCTTCGGCGGCGGCGGGATGCACGGCTACCGCGCGCTCGAGGGCACGTTCCTCGGCGGATGTCTCTTCTCGGGTCGTCAGGCCGGGCGCGCTGCCGCGCGGTGAGCTCGTACGCGTCTACTGTGCGGAGCCCGTACCCCTGACGGCGGTCAGGCCCGACGCGACCGGGCCTCGGGAGAGAACGTGTCCGCGACGGAAGGCGAGCCGAGTCCATCGCCCCGATTGCATGACCGGAACGTCCTCCTCGCCGGAGATGAAGCCGAACGCGTCCGCCGCGAATGCCACTCCGCGCGGCAGACCGCCGAGATCGTCATCGGGCTCGCCCCAGATGGCCGCACGGAGGGCTCTGACCGCCTCCTCGCCCGCGCCCGGCGTCGCTCCACGAGCAACGGCGCTGATCCCCCACTGGGCGCGTCGGGCGATCACGGATGCCGTCAGAGTCGACGTCGCCTGCCAGTGGCCGCGCGGCGGGGCGACCCCGGCCCACGCGGGTGAGAGCCCGGTCTCCGGCAGTGTCAGGGCGCGCTCGTCGTCCGTCGCTGTGAGCGCGGCGACGACGACGTCGCACTCGAGCTCGGGGTCCGCCTGGACGACTCGCATCGCCAGCACGGTCGGAGTCTGATCGAACAGGCCGTGAGGAGAGAGCGCGGCGCCCGTCAGCGCGAGGACTCCCCTCGCTGCCTGCAGCCGAACCCCTTCATCGGAGATGCGGCTCGCTCGTCCGAGGAAGGTCAGAACGTCCTTCGCGGTCTCGGCGTCTGCGAGAAGAAGCTGGTGGGGCACACCCTCTAAACTAGCAACGCCAGAAGCATCCGCAGTCGCGGGAAGGAAGTCATGACCGCCGACGCCCACGCGATCCGCACCGTCGAACAACTCCTCGACGTGCTCGATCTCGACTCGACGCAGGCACGCACCACCGAGGACATCTTCACCGGTTCGTCGCATCCGATGCCGTCCGGACGGATCTACGGTGGCCAGGTGCTCGCGCAGAGCCTGCTCGCCGCGGAGCGCACGCTTCCGGAGGATCGGGCCGTCCACTCCATGCACGGCTACTTCCTGCGGCCGGGCGACGCGAGTCAGGGAATCACGATCGCCGTGGATCGCATCCACGACGGGCGATCCTTCTCGACTCGCCGATCACAGGCCTATCAGAACGGCGTACCGATCTTCTCGATGATCGCGTCCTTCCAGGACGAGGATCCGGGACTCGAGCATGCCGTCCCCATGCCCGCCGATGTCCCCGGTCCCGACTCCTTGCTCCCCGATGAGCAGCGCGTCGACGGTCTGCCGTCCGGCGTCGTGCGGATGCTCAGTGATCGCGCGGCCGACGTGCGCCATATCGACTCGCCTCTGTTTCTGCCGAGCGCAGACGACCGCGTCCCTCAACAGGGTGTGTGGATGCGCATGAAGGCGCCGCTTCCCGATGACCAGCGCATCCACAGGGCGGCTCTCGCATACCTGAGCGACATGACGATCCAGGAATCGATCCTCCGGGCCCATGGCGTCTATTGGGGCCTGCCCGGGCTCAAGGTGGCGAGCCTGGACCACGCGATGTGGTGGCACCGTCCCGCACGTGTCGACGAGTGGTTGCTCTATCTTCAGGAGTCTCCGAACGCGCGCGGCGGCCGTGGACTCGCCCAGGGACGCATCTACACGCAGTCGGGCGACCTCGTCGCCTCGGTCGCGCAGGAGATCATGGTCAGGGTGCCCGCACCGGCGTGATCCGGCCGGCGCCGACGAGTCAGCTCACCTCACCGGTGGGCGTACTCGATGGACGGTCCGACGTACGGTTCCCAGGCCTCGCGCATCTCCTGCGTGAGCCGCGTGGGTCGTCCGGTCTTCGCATCGACGAGCACGATGATGGCGGTGGAGCGCGCATAGATCGTGCGAGGTTCCGCCGTGGGGTCGTTGTGCACCTCGTAGCAGACCTCGACGCTGGAGCCGCCGAGCTTGCCGAACCACATCTGCACTTCGAGCGGGCGCCGTTGATACGGCACCGGTGCGAGATACTCGATCTCCTGACGAGCGATGAGCGTCAGCGTTCCCTCGTCGATGCCTGAGTCGAGCACAGCGGTGGATGGCGCCTGCTCACCGGGACCCGCACGCCAGAACGCGCGTACGCGCGCCTCCTCGAGGAGCTTCAGCATCGAGGTGTTGTTGACGTGATTGAAGGCGTCCAGATCCCCCCAGCGGAGGTGGATCGGGATGTGCAGCCGGGATCCCGGTGTCAGGTCGGACATCGGGCGGTCAGTCGCGCGTGAGCTTGCGGTGCGTCGAGCGGTGCGGCTTCGCCGCGTCTGCACCGAGGCGCTGGATCTTGTTCTCCTCGTACGCCTCGAAGTTGCCCTCGAACCAGTACCACTGGTCGGGCTTCTCGTCGGTACCCTCGTACGCGAGGATGTGCGTCGCGATGCGGTCGAGGAACCACCGGTCGTGGGTGATCACGACTGCACAGCCGGGGAACTCGAGCAGCGCGTTCTCGAGGGAGCTCAGCGTCTCGACGTCCAGGTCGTTGGTGGGCTCGTCGAGCAGCAGCAGGTTGCCGCCCTCTTTCAGGGTGAGGGCCAGGTTCAGTCGGTTGCGCTCACCACCGGAGAGCACACCGGCCTTCTTCTGCTGGTCCGGTCCCTTGAAGCCGAACTTCGAGACGTACGCGCGCGAGGGGATCTCCGTCTTGCCCACGGTGATGAAGTCG
This sequence comes from Microbacterium sp. Bi98, assembly GCF_918698045.1. Lineage (NCBI taxonomy): Bacteria > Bacillati > Actinomycetota > Actinomycetes > Micrococcales > Microbacteriaceae > Microbacterium > Microbacterium sp. Bi98. Next base: position 198,504 of record NZ_CAKKLK010000004.1, read on the forward strand.
AGCCCGTCGGAGACGACCTCCCACAGCGTCTTGTCCGGGTCGATGTTCGACCGGGACTGGTCGACGTAGCTGATCTTGACCGTCTCACCGATCTTGAGATCGCCCGCGTCGAGCGGCTCGAGGCCGACGATCGTCTTGAACAGCGTCGTCTTACCCACACCGTTCGGGCCGATCACGCCGACGATGCCGTTCGGCGGAAGGCTGAAGCTGAGGCCGTCGATGAGCGAACGCCCGTCGAACCCCTTCTTCAGGTTCTTCGCGTCGATGACGACACTCCCGAGTCGGGGACCCGCCGGGATCGTGATCTCCTCGAAGTCCAGCTTCCTGGTCCGCTCTGCCTCGGTCGCCATCTCCTCGTACCGCGCGAGACGTGCCTTGGACTTGGTCTGACGGCCCTTCGCGCTCGACCGCACCCACTCGAGCTCCTCCTTGAGGCGCTTGGCGAGCTTGGCGTCCTTCTTGCCCTGGATCTCGAGGCGTTCGCCCTTCTTCTCCAGATAGGTCGAGTAGTTGCCCTCGTACCCGATGAGCCGACCACGGTCGACCTCGGCGATCCACTCGGCGACGTGGTCGAGGAAGTACCGGTCGTGGGTGATCGCGATCACCGCGCCCTTGTACGCCTGCAGGTGCTGTTCGAGCCAGAGCACGCTCTCGGCGTCCAGGTGGTTGGTGGGCTCGTCGAGCAGCAGAAGATCGGGCTTCTGGAGCAGGAGCTTCGCCAGCGCGACTCGGCGCTTCTCTCCACCGGAGAGAGGCGCGATGGCGGCATCGGCCGGCGGCGTGCGGAGGGCGTCCATCGCCTGCTCGAGCTGCGAGTCGAGGTCCCAGCCATCGGCTGCATCGATCTCTTCCTGCAGTGTGCCCATCTCGGCCAAAAGCGAGTCGAAGTCCGCATCCGGGTCGGCCATCAGCATCGAGATCTCGTTGAAGCGGTCGACCTTCGCCTTGATGGCGATGCCGTCCTGGATGTTCTCGATGACGGTCTTGCTCTCGTCGAGCTCGGGCTCCTGCATCAGGATCCCGACGGAGAAGCCGGGAGACAGCTTCGCCTCGCCGTTGGACGGCGTGTCCATGCCGGCCATGATCTTGAGGATCGTCGACTTGCCGGCGCCGTTCGGACCCACCATGCCGATCTTGGCACCGGGGAGGAATGCCATGGTGACGTCATCGAGGATGAGCTTGTCGCCCACCGCCTTGCGCGCACGAACCATCGAGTAGATGTACTCAGCCACCGAAAACCGCTCCTTCTGTTGGCGTCGAAGATCGACACTCCAGCCTACCGGCGATCGCAGGGCTCGCTACCGGAGCCGCCGTATCACCAGTCGATTGCCCGCGTCGCACCGACGAGACAGCGCCCCTCTGCGAGCTGGGGCATCACGACGGCGACGGGCTCGCCGGTCGACGGTCCCACCTGACCGACGAGGCACTCCGCGTCGCCCCAACGCACCGCGAACTGCAGGCTCTCGACCGGGTTTCCGACCGTCGTGACGTCTGCGGTCACCTGCATGGCGGCCTTGTCGAAGCCGGCCGCCGTCAGGGCATCGATATACGCGCGGCCGGAAACCCTCTGCTCGGATGCCCATACGCCGTCGGTCACGGCTGCGAAGAGCGGGAGGTTGTCCTCCGCACTGCCGTCCGCCACGAACACGGGACCTGCCGGAGATGCCGACGGCCCCGGCGACGCAGCGGCGTCGGTCGGACCCGGTGCCGGTGCGGGCGAGGCTGTCGGACCGCACGCCGTCAGCAGCAGCACCAGAGTCGTGCCGATGCCGACTGCGATCGCTGAACGCGGTGCGGAGGAGTCCGGTCGTCGAAGCACGAACCGAGTCTACGGGCGTCCTCCTCCGCACGCGTCCGGCTCACCACGATCGAGTGCGTCGGACGCAGTCCTCACCCGCCCTCAGGACGCACCGGACCCTGAGGGGAACGAACCCACGAGGTCGCTGCCTGATCCCGCAGGCTCGGCGTCGTTCGCGGCCCACGACGTGTCGATGTCCTTCATCTCATCGCTCGAGCCCAGGCTCCCCGCGTCGTCGCTGACCGCATCCGACGGCGCCGCGCCACCTCGCGGAGGCGCGTCGACGGTCGATCTGGAACTACGGCGATACGCGGTCGTGCCCCAGCGGAGGTCGTGGCCGATCGCATCCGCGTCGATGTCGACGCTGGTCCCCTGCTTGCCGTTGTTCTCCCAGGCGCGGATCTTCATCCTCCCGGTGACGATCACGCTGTCGCCCGCCCGCAGCGAGGCCTTGGCATGCTCTCCCAACTGGCGAAAAGCCGCGACCGAATACCAGTTCGTGACCACGTCGATCCAGGTCCGCGTCGATTCGTCGAACCGCCTGTGAGTGCTGGCGAGTCGGAAGTTCGTGACAGGGATCCCGCTGGTCGTGCGCCCCTGGGTGGGATCGGTCGCAACGTTTCCCACGATCGTCACTGTGTCGTACATGTTCGCTCCTCTGTGCCCGGAACGTGCGTCCGGCTCGCTACAGAGTGCGCTCCGGCGGTGCTTCCTGCGCACGCGGAACACCAGATCCTGAACAACCAGAATCGACGTCCGCATGTGCAGAAGAACTGCGCTTGCCGCCGCCTCACGCCACCCGCGCAATGTCGGTGGTCGGTCATACGTTCGAATCAGGAAAGGAGATTCGATGTCCGCCACCCTGATCACGTCCGTCCCCGAGGTTCCCCACGCGACGCCGCGGCTGTCGGCGAAGAAGGAGCACCTTGTGCGCGCCTCAGCCCATCTCTGGCGGGTGCAGGACGCGAAGGACCGGGTCCTCGGGCATCTGCGCCTCGTCCCGGATCCCCTCGGGGTCAGGTATCGGGCGGAACGCCTCCACCTCGCCACGTCGTCTTTCCGACTCGTCGGAGACTTCTGGAGCGCAGACGATGCGGTGGCCGCGCTGCGGAACGGATGAGCCTCCGCACACGTGCCCAGGCGATGGTGCCCCCGGCAGGATTCGAACCTGCGACCAAGAGATTAGAAGGCTCCTGCTCTATCCCCTGAGCTACGGAGGCGCACAGAACTACCGTACCGCGCCCGACTCGGATGTCGGAGCCGTCGATAGGATGGCGACATGGTATCTGCCTCAGAGAACGACCGCCTCGTCTGGATCGACTGTGAGATGACCGGTCTCGATCTCTCCGTCGACGAGCTCGTCGAGATCGCCGTCGTCATCACTGATTTCGAACTGCGTCCGGTCGATCCCGGCTTCCAGATCGTGATCCGCCCGAGCGACGCAGCACTCGAGAACATGAACGACTTCGTGACGAAGATGCACGAGTCCTCCGGGCTGATCACAGAGATCCCGCATGGCGTCTCGCTGGCCGAGGCCGAGGAGCAGACCCTCGCCTACATCAAGCGGTTCGTCCCCCTCGAACGCAAGGCTCCGCTCGCAGGCAACACCATCGGCACCGACCGCATGTTCCTGGCGAAGTACATGAGCCAGGTGGACCAGTGGCTGCACTACCGCAACGTCGACGTCTCCAGCATCAAGGAGTTGTCGCGGCGGTGGTACCCGCGGGTGTTCTTCCAGGCGCCGGCGAAGGACGGCGGACACCGCGCCCTCGCGGACATCCTCGAGTCGATCCGCGAGCTGCGGTACTACCGTGAGGCGGTCTTCGTCGACGAGCCCGGACCGTCGAGTGACGACGCTCGCGACATCGCCACTCGCACCGTGTCAGAGTTCACCCCGAACATGTAATAGACTCGTCTGGTTGCCAATCGCGATTGGCACATGGTGGGTATAGCTCAGCTGGTAGAGCGCTGGCTTGTGGTGCCGGATGTCGCGGGTTCGAGTCCCGTTACTCACCCCACTCAGAAGAAGGTCCGAGTCGAGAGACTCGGACCTTCTTCTGTTCTCCTCGTCGGATGACGCCGCGGTCCTGAAGCCCAGGCGGCGGTGATCGAGAGCACGCTGAGCTGCCCCTAGGATTGCGGGGTGTCGCTCGCCGTGTGGTTCTCGCTTCTGACCGCCTGCGTGGTGATCAGCTTCACGCCGGGCGCCGGTGCCATCAACACGATGTCGAACGCTCTGAGTCAGGGCTGGCGCCGATCGATCTGGGGCATCCTCGGGCAGCAGCTGGCTCTCGTCCTCCATGTCGTGATCGTCGCCGCGGGCCTGGGGCTTCTCGTCTCGCAGTCCGAAGTCCTCTTCAACGTGATCAGGTATGCCGGCGCGGCGTACCTGGTCTTCCTCGGAATCCGACTGATCCTCACGAGGCCTCGACGTGCCGCCGATGACGACGGGACGGTCGTCGACCTGCACGAGGGCCACTGGTCGATGATCAGACGCGGATTCTGGGTCAACCTACTCAATCCCAAGGCGATCGTCTTCTTCCTCGCCTTCATCCCGCAGTTCATCCGACTGGACGAGCCCCAACTCCCCCAGTACCTCACTCTCATCGGCACCGTCATCATCGTCGACATCGTGGTGATGTGGGGATTCTTCGCCACAGCGGCCGGGCCGTTCCGCAGGCTCACGAGATCCTCGCGAGGGCAGCGGACGCTCAACAGTGTCTTCGGCGTCCTCTTCATCGCCGTCGCGGGCCTCCTCGTCTTCCTCCACTGACGCGCAGCTCCCCCAGCCGGCAATAGGCTGGAGCTGATGGAGATGGATGCAGCGGACTTCGAAGAGCTCGTGATCGACGAGCTCGATCGCCTGCCCGACGAGATGGTCGACGGGCTGGAGAACGTGGTGTTCGTCGTCGAGGATCGTCCGGAGGATGGAAGCCTCGACCTGCTCGGACTCTATGACGGCTTGGCCCTGACGGAGCGCACGCAATACGGCTCCGGGGAGCTCCCGGATCGGATCGTCGTCTATCGCGAGTCTCATCTGGCCGCCTGCGACACCGATGACGAGCTTCGCGACGAGATCCATACGACCCTCGTGCACGAGATCGCGCACTTCTACGGCATCGACGACGAGCAGCTCCACACGCTGGGCTCGGCATGAGTCCCCTCGCTACACCTGACATCGACGAACAGCTCGATCTCTCGGCCGCCCCGCTCGAGCCCTGGGAGGTCGTCGTGTGGAACGACCCGGTGAATCTGATGAGCTACGTCGTGCGGGTCTTCCGCACCTATTTCGGATATTCGCTCGAGCGAGCCACGATGCTGATGCGACAGGTGCACCACGACGGTCAGGCCATCGTCGCTACGGGCCCGCGCGAGACGATGGAGGTGCACGCGCAGGCGATGCACGACTACGGCCTCTGGGCGACCGTCCGAAAGGCTTCGAGGTGACCGACCTGACCGTACGGGTGCGGATGGCCCGCGTCGAGGGTGCGCAGCTGGTGCACCTGGTCGACGACTTCCGTGAACTCGTGGGAGCGAACCGCGACGTCGAGGATCCCGCGATCGGTCGCCTGATTCCAGACCCCTATCCCGAAGACGAAGACTCGTCGCGCGCGTTCCGTGACGCGACCCGAGACGATCTCTTGGATCGACGCGCTCTGGACGCGGACATCGTCCGTACCGCACTCGCCGGGATGCGCGGGGACCTCGGCGACATGCCCCGGGACGAAGCCTTCGCAGAGCACGATCTCGACATCCCCCTGTCTGATGTCGACGCGTGGATGCGCACGCTCACCGCCCTCCGACTCGTCATCGCCGAGCGTCTCGGGATCCAGAACGATGACGATCATGATCCCGACGACCCGAGGTACGGTGTCTACGACTGGCTCGGATATCGTCTCGAGCTGACTGTCGAAGCGGCGGACCGCCTCCTCTGAGCTACGGCACTTCGACGACCCTGGTCGCCAGGGAGCGGGGATCATCGCGCGCGATGTGATCGCTTTCCTGCCGCGCCCACTGCTCCCAATGAGGCCGGTACGTCTCCCCATCCCGCGCCAGAGCCCGCGCCTTGCGGCCGGTTTCGGCGGACTCGATCCAGACGCGCACGTCCGCGATCGCCGCGGTGGCCGGGGTCAGTATCCCGCTCCCCTCGATGAGCACGCCCAGCGAGGGGTCTACCGCGTGAGTCTCAGCCTCGGCGCCCTTCGCCCAGTCCCAGCGTCGCCACTCCCCGAGGTACCCGCGACCATGCGGACGCAGAATACCGTTCAGTGCTCGCTCCACTCCGTCGCTGAGGCCGTCCCAACCGGGGTAGATGGAGTCGAGAGCGACGAGCTGCACCCGTCCGGCGATCGGCCAGCGCTGGACGAGCATCCGGGCGAGAGTCGTCTTACCGGCACCGCTGCGACCGTCGATGAGGACGACCGGATTGGCCGCAGACAGCATCCGGATGTCCTCGACGATCTGGGTCGCTGCGCGCTCGAGCGCGACAGCGACCGGGTCGTCACTTCTTGAGTGCACGGATGATGCGAGAGAGCGCGCGCCCGGTGACCCAGATGAACGGCACGGCGACGACGAGCAGCGTCACGATGTTGGGCTCGAATCGGAGTCCCTCCTCGCGGCGGACGTAGACGCCGACCGGCACGGAGACACCTCCGCCACCACCGCCTTCGGCGCCGTCACCGCTGCCTCCGCCGAAGCCGGAGTAGGTGAAAGCGACAGGAGTGATGCTCACTCCATCGACATCCTGCTGTTCGCCGTACGCGCTCTTCACGCCGAACGCGGCGGCCTGCTTTCCGAGTTCCAGTGCAATGTTGGGCATGGCTCCACGCTAGTCCAGGAATCGTCCGCGACAAGCGTCAATCCAGTCCATGGGCCTTGGGATGCTGGGCAGCGCCGCGGCCGTCACCGCGCCCTATGTGGCGCGCTCGACTGATCGTGGCGCTCCCGAACCGTGCCACGGCGTCGTCGACCGCGCCCTCGACGCGTCGCCAGTCCTCATCGTCGTCCCACAGGCCGAACCCGCCACCGCCGGCGGGGCGCAGCTTCTCTGCGCGCACCCCGACGAGCCGCACAGGATCGCGTCGCTCGATCTGATCGAAGAGCGTCTGAGCCGCTTCGCCGATGCGCTGCCCCACCGCGGTGGGTTCCGGGAGCGTCTGTGAACGGCTGATGGTGCGGAAGTCGTCGAACCTGATCTTGATGGCGACGGTCGAGGTCTCCCACTCTGCTTTCCGCAGACGCGCCGCGACGCGGTCCGCGAGGCGCAGCAGCTCAGCCCTGAGGAACGATCGGTCCATGATGTCCGTGTCGAACGTCTCCTCGTGCCCGATGCTCTTCTCCACCCGCTCGGTCTCGACTGCACGGGGGTCCTCCCCGCGGGCGAGTTCCGAGAGCCGAGCGCTCAGAGCCGGTCCGACGGCACGGTCGAGAATCGCCTGCGACGAGGTGCGGATGTCCCGCACTGTGCGAATTCCTCGTCCCTCCAGCGCTTCGGCGGCTTTCGGGCCCACACCCCACATCGCACGCACTGGGCGCGGATCGAGGAAGTCCTGGGTTTCCGATGCGGCGATGACCAGCATCCCGTCAGGTTTCGAGATCGTCGAGGCCATCTTCGCCACATGCTTGGTCGCAGCGACGCCGACGCTGCAGGTGATCCCGACCTCTTCTCTGACTCGCTCGCGAACGAGGTACGCGATTCTCGCAGGGCTCCCCCACAGACGTCGGACGCCCCGCACATCGAGAAACGCCTCGTCGACAGAGAGCGGCTCGACGAGAGGCGTGAACGACTCGAAGATCGCCATGACCTGTCGCGAGACGGCGTGGTATCGATGGAAATGCGGAGGGACGATGCGCGCAGAAGGACACAGGCGCAGAGCCTGAGAGACCGGCATAGCTGCGCGAACGCCGTAGCGACGAGCCTCGTACGAGGCGCTCGACACCACCGAGCGACCGTCAGGCGCTCCGATGATCAACGGCAGTCCTCGCAGGCTCGGATCATCGAGCACCTCGACGGCCGCGTAGAACGCATCCATATCGACGTGCAGGATGCTCGTGCCGGTGTCGTCGGCATCCGCGGACGACACGATGCGCCCTCTGCCGTCACCGTGACCCATGACACCATTCTCCCCCGGGCCTCGGACATGAGGCCCGGGGGAACCGGTTACTGCGCAGCGCGCTCGAGGACGAGTTCGCGGACACGGGCGGCGTCCGCCTGGCCCTTCATCGCCTTCATCACAGCGCCGATAACGGCCCCGGCGGCCTGGACCTTTCCGTCCTTGATCTTGGCCAGCACATCGGGCTGCGCTGCGAGTGCGTCGTCGATCGCTGCGATCAGCGCACCGTCATCCGAGACGACCGCGAGTCCGCGGCCGTCGACGACCTCCTGAGGCGTGCCCTCGCCCGCAATGACGCCCTCGAGCACCTGACGCGCGAGCTTGTCTGTGAGCGTTCCGGCGTCGACGAGTTTCTGCAGGGCCGCGACGTTCTTGGGCGAGACCAGCTCGGTGACGTCCTTCTCCTGTGAGTTGGCGAGGCGCGTGATCTCGCCCGTCCACCACTTCCGGGCCGTCGCCGGAGTCGCGCCGGCGGCGATCGTCGCTTCGACGACCTCCAGCAGCCCTCCATTGCGCACGTCCTGGAACTCCAGGTCCGTGAAGCCCCACTCGGCCATCAGACGGCGTCGACGGGCGACGGGCTGTTCCGGGAGCTCGGCACGCAGGGCATCGATCAGCTCTGCTGCAGGCTCCACCGGCAGGAGATCGGGCTCAGGGAAGTAGCGATAGTCGTCCGCATCCGACTTCGGACGACCGGGCGAGGTCGTCCCGGTGTCCTCGTGCCAGTGTCGCGTCTCCTGAGTGATGGTCCCGCCATCGGCGAGGATCTGCGCCTGACGCTGGATCTCGTACCGGACGGCACGCTCGACCGAGCGCATCGAGTTGACGTTCTTCGTCTCGGTGCGGGTGCCCAGCTTCTCCTGTCCGCGGGGACGCAGCGACACGTTCGCGTCGCAGCGCAGGTTGCCTCGTTCCAGACGCGCCTCGGAGATCCCGAGGCTGCGCACGATGTCACGGATCGTCGCGACGTATGCCTTGGCGACCTCGGGGGCGCGGTGCTCGGCGCCGAAGATCGTCTTCGTCACGATCTCGACGAGCGGCACACCGGCGCGGTTGTAGTCGACGAGCGAGTATTCGGCTCCCTGGATGCGTCCGGTCGCGCCACCCATGTGGGTGAGCTTGCCGGCGTCCTCCTCCATGTGGGCGCGCTCGATGGGGATCTGCACGATCGTGCCGTCCTCGAGCTCCACCTCGACGGAACCCTCGAACGCGATCGGCTCGTCGTACTGGGAGATCTGGTAGTTCTTGCCGAGATCCGGGTAGAAGTAGTTCTTCCGGGCGAAGCGGCTCGACGGTGCGATCGAGCATCCGAGAGCGAGACCGAGACTGATCGACGAACGGATCGCCGTCTCGTTCACGACCGGGAGCGATCCGGGCAGGCCCAGATCCACCGGCGCGATCAGCGTGTTGGGCTCGGCGGCGTGGTAGAGCTCGTTCGCCGGGTTCGGCGCGTCCGAGAACATCTTGGTGTGCGTGTTGAGCTCGACGTGGACCTCGAACCCGAGCACGGGCTCGTACAGTTCGAGCGCCTTGTCGAAGTCCATGAGCTTGGCGGTGGCCATCAGCGGGTCCCTCCCACGAGCTGGGGTGCACGCGTGAGAAGCGGCGCTCCCCACGAATCGACGAGCAGCGTCTCGACGGCGGCGCCCACCTTGTAGAGTCGCGCATCCTCCCGCGCCGGTGCGATGAACTGGATGCCGACGGGCAATCCGTCTTCCGACGCGAGTCCGCTGGGGACCGAGATGCCGGGAACGCCCGCGAGGTTGACGGGAATGGTCGTGATGTCGTTCAGATACATCTGCAGCGGATCGTCGATCTTCTCGCCGATCTTGAACGCAGTGGTCGGAGCCGAGGGCGTCGCGATGACGTCGACCTCCGCGAAGGCGTTCGCGAAGTCCTGCTGAATGAGCGTGCGCACCTTCTGAGCACTGCCGTAGTACGCGTCGTAGTAGCCGGCCGACAGCGCGTAGGTGCCGAGGATGATGCGTCGCTTCACCTCGTCGCCGAACCCGGCGTCACGCGTGGCGGACATGACGTCCTCGACGGTGGGGGTGCCGTGGGGCGTGACGCGCAGGCCGAAGCGCACCGAGTCGAACTTCGCGAGGTTGCTCGACGCCTCTGCAGGCAGGATCAGGTAGTAGGCCGCGACGCCGTACTCGAAGTGCGGAGCGCCGATCTCGACGATCTCCGCGCCCTGCGCCTCCATCATCGCGAGCGCGCTGCGGAACGATTCCGCGACACCGGGCTGGAACCCGCTGTCCGGCAGCTCTCGGATGACACCGACCTTGAGCCCCTTGAGCACGTCACCGCGCGCGCCCTCACGGGCCGCGTCAGCGAATGAGGGCCACACGTCACGCAAAGACGTGGAGTCCTTCGGGTCGTGCCCGCCGATCGCATCGTGCAGGAGACCCGCGTCGAGCACTGTACGCGTGACGGGTCCGACCTGGTCGAGGCTGGAGGCGAGTGCGATGGCCCCGTAGCGGCTGACGCCGCCGTAGGTCGGCTTGACGCCCACCGTGCCGGTGACATGAGCAGGCTGACGGATCGAGCCGCCGGTGTCGGAGCCGAGTGCCAGCGGAGCCTCGAAAGCGGCGACTGCTGCCGCCGATCCGCCGCCGGAACCGCCCGGGATCCGGTCGAGGTCCCACGGGTTGCGGGTGGGACCGTAGGCGGAGTGCTCTGTCGAGGACCCCATGGCGAACTCGTCCATGTTGGTCTTGCCGAGCGGGATCAGCCCCGCCGCGCGCGAGCGGGCGACGACCGTGGCGTCGTACGGCGAGCGGTAGCCCTCGAGGATCCGCGAGCCGCTCGTCGTCGGCTGGTCGGTCGTCACGAGGACGTCCTTGATCGCGAGCGGCACGCCGGCGATCGGGCCGAGCTGCTCACCCGCCGCACGCTGGGCATCGACAGCGGCGGCCGCCTCGAGCGCACCCTCGTTGATGTGCAGGAAGGCATGAACGTCGCCGTCGACGGCTGCGATGCGGTCGAGGTGAGCGCGAGTGGCCTCGACGCTCGAGATCTCGCGGCTGGCGAGCTTGTCGGCAAGCTCCGCCGCAGTCATGCGGATGATGTCGCTCACAGCTCTTCTCCCAGGATCGCGGTGACGCGGAATCGGCCGTCGGCCTGATCCGGCGCGTTCTGGAGCACCTGCTCGTGTGTGAGGGTCTCGCCCACCACATCGGGACGGTAGACGTTGCTCAGCGGAATCGGATGACTCGTCGCTGCGATGTCGGGGCCTGCGACCTCCGACACCTTCGCGATGTTGTCGACGATGGCATCGAGCTGGCCCGTGAGTCGGGACACCTCGTCGTCGTTGAGCTGGATGCGCGCGAGCACGCCGAGATGACGCACAAGATCAGGGGTGATTTCAGACACGGCCCCAGTCTAGTTGCCGTGCTCACCGGGTCCCTGCAGTCCGGCGAAGCCGCCCTATGCTGGGCGGGTGAGCTCGTACCAGCCTCCTCGCCCATGGATCGCCAGCTATGCCGCAGGCGTCCCGGAAGACCTCTCCCCCGTGTCCGGATCGCTGGTCGACATCGTCGCCGCGTCCGCCCGCGACTACCCGGATGCCCCCGCCCTGCAGTTCTTCGGTCGTGAGACGTCGTACTCAGAACTGCAGAATGCGATCGACCGAGCAGCCGCAGGACTGCGCGACCTCGGCGTGCGGGCGGGCGATCCCGTGGCGATCGTGCTTCCGAACTGTCCGCAGCACATCGTGGCGTTCTACGCGGTGCTCCGTCTCGGCGCCGTCGTCGTCGAGCACAACCCGCTCTACACCCCGCGCGAGCTGCGGAAGCAGTTCGAGGACCATGGCGCGAAGCACGCGATCGTGTGGAACAAGGTCGTCGCCACGGTGCAGGAGTTCCCCGCCGACCTCGCCGTGACGAACCTCATCTCCGTCGATGTGACGCGCGCGATGCCCCTTCTCACTCGTGTGGCGCTGCGGCTGCCGGTGGCGAAGGCCCGTGAGTCTCGCGCCGCTCTGACCGAGAAGGTGCGAGGAACCGTCACCTGGGACTCGCTGGTGCAGTCCGCCCCGATCCCTGCCGCTCATCCGAAGCCCGCCACCGACGACCTCGCGATCATCCAGTACACGTCCGGCACCACGGGAACCCCCAAGGGCGCCGCCCTGACCCACGGCAACCTGCTCGCGAACGCCGCGCAATCGCAGGCATGGGTTCCGTCGATCCAGCGCGGCAAGGGCTGCGTCGTGTACGCGGTGCTGCCGATGTTCCACGCCTACGGTCTCACGCTCTGTCTGACATTCGCGATGTCCATGGGTGCGCGCCTGGTGCTCTTCCCGAAGTTCGATCCGGATCTCGTGCTCGACGTGATGAAGAAGCACCCCGCCACCTTCCTTCCCCTCGTGCCCCCGATCGCCGACCGCCTGCTGTCGGCGGCGAAGGCGAAGGATGTCTCGCTCGACGGCATCGAGGTCGCGATCTCCGGCGCCATGGCTTTGCCGCACGAACTCGTGGTGCCGTTCGAGGCGGCGACGCATGGCTTCCTCGTCGAGGGGTACGGACTCAGCGAGTGCTCCCCCGTGTTGATGGCGAACCCCGTCGCTGACAACCGCGTCCCCGGCACCGTGGGACTTCCTCTTCCGGGAACCGAATGCCGCGTCGTCGATCCCGAGAACCCGACCGTCGACGTTCCTGAGGGATCCGCGGGTGAGCTCCTGGTGCGCGGACCCCAGGTGTTCTCCGGCTACTACGGCAAGCCGGAGGAGACGGAGGCGGTCTTCGTCGACGGCTGGTTCCGCACCGGTGACATCGTGACGGTCGATGAGGCGGGTTTCATCCGGATCGTCGACCGCATCAAGGAGCTGATCATCACCGGCGGCTTCAACGTGGCCCCCACCGAGGTCGAGAGCGCTCTGCGTCAGCATCCTCAGGTCGTGGACGCTGCCGTGGTCGGTCTGCCGAGCGACCACTCCGGCGAGGAGGTCGTCGCCGCGATCGTCGTCGACGCGGGGGCAGACATCGACGTCGAAGCGATCCGCGAGTATGCGCGCAGCATCCTCACGCCGTACAAGGTTCCGCGGCGTCTGTTCATCGTCGACGAGCTGCCCAAATCGCTGATCGGCAAGGTGCTGCGTCGCCAGGTCAAGGAGAGACTGCTCACTCTGACTTCCGGCTCCTGAGGGCGCCCTCACAGGCGCGGAATCCCGCGAAGCGCTACCCTTGGTCAGTGACTCCTGAAGACGCTGTGCCCACCGACGCCCCCGAGACCCCTGGATTCGAGGAGCTCGGCATCACCGGCCCCGTCCTCAAGGCCATCAAGGACCTCGGCTACGAGACCCCCTCCCCCATCCAAGCCGCCACGATCCCGACCCTGCTCTCCGGTCGCGATGTCGTCGGTATGGCGCAGACCGGAACGGGAAAGACCGCGGCATTCGCGCTCCCCGTGCTCGAGCGCCTCGACGTGTCCCAGAAGACCCCGCAAGCTCTCGTGCTGGCTCCGACCCGCGAGCTCGCTCTGCAGGTGTGCGAGGCGTTCGAGTCGTACGCGTCGAAGATGAAGGGCGTCCACGTCCTCCCCGTCTACGGCGGACAGGGCTATGGCGTGCAGCTGTCGGCGCTGCGCCGCGGCGTGCACGTGATCGTCGGCACCCCCGGTCGCATCATGGACCACCTCGCCAAGGGCACCCTCGACCTGTCCCAGCTGCAGTACCTGGTGCTCGATGAAGCCGACGAGATGCTCAAGATGGGCTTCGCCGAAGACGTCGAGCAGATCCTCTCGCAGACGCCCGAGGAGAAGCAGGTAGCCCTCTTCTCAGCGACCATGCCCCCGCAGATCCGCCGACTCGCGCAGAAGTACCTGCGTGAGCCCGAAGAGATCAGCATCAAGTCGAAGACCGCCACCGGCACCAACATCACGCAGCGGTACCTCGTGGTGTCGTACGCGCAGAAGGTGGATGCGCTCACTCGCATCCTCGAGGTCGAGAACTTCGACGGCATGATCGTGTTCGTCCGCACGAAGAACGAGACCGAGACGCTGGCCGAGAAGCTGCGTGCCCGCGGATACTCCGCCGCCGCCATCAACGGCGACGTGCCGCAGGTCCAGCGTGAGCGCAGCGTCAACCAGCTCAAGGCGAGCAAGCTCGACATCCTCGTCGCGACCGACGTGGCCGCTCGCGGTCTCGACGTCGAGCGCATCAGCCACGTCATCAACTTCGACATCCCCACCGACACCGAGTCGTACGTGCACCGCATCGGCCGCACCGGCCGCGCGGGACGCACCGGAGACGCGATCAGCTTCATCACCCCGCGTGAGCGCTACCTGCTCAAGTCGATCGAGAAGGCCACGCGTCAGCAGCCCACTCAGATGCAGCTGCCCAGCCTCGACGACGTGAACACCACGCGCCTCGCCCGCTTCGACGACGCGATCACGACGGCGCTCAGCGATAGCACGCGCATCGAGAAGTTCCGCGACATCATCGACCACTACGTGCGCAACCACGATGTGCCCGAGGCCGATGTCGCAGCTGCGCTCGCTGTCGTCGCCCAGGGCGATACTCCTCTGCTGCTCGACCCGGCCGACGACGCCCTGTCGAAAGCGGTCGAGTACGACAACCGTCCGCCGCGCGAGAGCAACACTCGCGAGCGTCGCGAGACCCGCGAACCGCGCGAGCGCCGTGGGCGCGGCGACTACAAGCCGTACCGCATCGAGGTCGGACGCCGTCACCGCGTCGAGCCCCGTCAGATCGTCGGCGCACTCGCGAATGAGGGCGGCCTGGGTCGTGATGACTTCGGGGCGATCAACATCCGGCCGGACTTCACTGTCGTCGAGTTGCCGGCGAACCTCGACTCGTCCGTCCTGGAGAAGCTGAAGGACACCCGCATCTCGGGTCGGCTCATCGAGATCAAGCCCGACCGTGGGCCTGGAGCCCGTCGTAACGACGGCCCTCGTGACGGCGCCCGCGGTGGGTTCGAGCGCCGCGATGACCGTCCGCGCTACGACCGTGACGACCGTCCTGCTCGCACCGATGAGCGAGGCGAGAAGCCGTTCCGCAAGCCCCGACACAAGGGCTGATCAGCCGTAGAACGCATCGAGCGCGCCGTGCCCGGACGAAAGTCCGGGCACGGCGCGCTCGCGTGCACCGATGGGCAGCCATCCTGAAGGGCCAGCCTGCGCGTCAGGCTCCTGAAGGCCTGTGGCGAGCGAGACGCGCGGCCACGTCGATGAGCTGTTCAGGGCGCGCGAGCAACGCTCTCTGCTCCGGGTTGTCGATGAGATGCTGCAGCAGCCGGTGGGCCCCGTCCACCGTCGGTGTCCAGTACCCGCCGACGTGGTGACGGCTCAGCGGTGCGATCGACGTTTCCCCGTCTGCCAGGAGCTCGACCGCGCCATCCTCAGGGTCGAATCCGAGATCGGACACGGCGAGGAACGTCAGGGCGCCGAGGACGAGCGTGCTCAAGAGGCCGGGCAGACGGAACCGCGTGGTGGGCACGTCGAGGATCACTCGCTGCACCTGGGACCAGGGAATGATTCCCCGGTTCTCTGTGCCGTGGCGGATCAGGAGCGCATCAGGCGTCAGACGCAGGTGGTTGCGGCCCGGGTCTCCCACAGCCATCGCGCCGGAGACGGCGATCAGCGGTCCATATCGCCTCATCCCAGAGCGTCCGGCCCCTCCGTGACGAGGATGTGGAACTGAGCGGCATCGAGGATGCGGATGCCGAGCTCCTCCGCCTTCCCCAGCTTCGACCCCGCTCCGGGACCGGCCGCGACGAAGTCCGTCTTCTTGGAGACGCTCGACGCGGCCTTACCGCCCGCCTTGAGGATGGCCTCCTGCGCTCCATCTCGGGTGTACCCGTCGAGCGAACCGGTCGCGACGACCGTGATCCCGTCCAACACACCGCCCTGGACGACTGCCGCGCCCGGACCGGGATGACCGGGCGTGGCCCACTGGACGCCTGCCTCGGCCCAGCGACGAACGATGTCCTGGTGCCAGTCGACATCGAACCACGCGAGCAAGGAGTCGGCGATGATGCCGCCGACTCCTTCCACAGCGGCGAGCTCGTCGCGAGAGGCCGCGCGGATCGCGTCGAGCGAACCGAACCACTGCGCCAGCGCCCTCGCCGCGACCGGCCCGACGTGACGGATGTTCAGTGAGACGAGCAGCCGCCAAAGGTCCTTGGTCTTCGCCTTCTCGAGTTCCGCGAGCAGAGTCACAGCTTGAGAGGAGGGCTGGGGGCCCTCCAGCCCCGACTTCTTCTCTGTCGCGGTCGGGTTGCGTCGGAATGGCGCCCTCGTCTTCACGAGACCGTCTTCGTCCTCCTTGGGCAGCCCCGTCTCGGCATCGCGCACGACGAGCTCGATCGGCACGATCTCATCGAGCGTCAGCGCGAACAGTCCGGCTTCGGTCTCGAGAGGCGGTGTCGCCGGCGAGGTCGGCTGGGTGAGCGCGGCCGCCGTGACTTCTCCGAGCGCCTCGATGTCGAGGGCGCCCCGCGAACCGATGTGCTCGACACGACCGCGAACCTGGGCCGGACACGAGCGCGCGTTGGGGCAGCGCAGATCGATGTCGCCCTCCTTCATCGG
The DNA here is from genome assembly GCF_918698045.1 of Microbacterium sp. Bi98. Taxonomy (NCBI): domain Bacteria; kingdom Bacillati; phylum Actinomycetota; class Actinomycetes; order Micrococcales; family Microbacteriaceae; genus Microbacterium; species Microbacterium sp. Bi98. The sequence continues at coordinate 214,959 of NZ_CAKKLK010000004.1, forward strand.
ACGCAGCGGCGTGCCGCACTCGGGGCATTCGATCGGCATCACGAACTCCCGCTCGGTACCGTCGCGTTTCTCGACGACCGGACCGAGGACCTCGGGGATCACGTCGCCCGCCTTGCGCAGGACGACGGTATCGCCGATCAGCACTCCCTTGGCCTTCACAACGTCCTTGTTGTGCAGCGTCGCCTGCCTGACGACGCTCCCCGCGACCTGGGCGGGAGCCATCACCGCGAACGGCGTCGCCCTGCCGGTTCGACCCACAGACACGACGATGTCGAGCAGCTTCGTCTGCACCTCTTCGGGCGGGTACTTGTACGCGATCGCCCAGCGAGGCGCCCGACTGGTGGCGCCGAGCTCGTCGTGGAGGGACAGCTCGTCGACCTTGACGACGATCCCGTCCAGCTCGTGCTCGATATCGTGCCGGTGCTCGCCGAAGTACTCGACGAACGCAACCACGTCGTCGATGCTCGTGCACACCCTGGTGTGCGGGCTGGTCGGCAGCCCCCAGTCCGACAGCTTGTCGTAGACCTGACTCTGTGCGGCGACCGGCGGATTCTCCCAGGCCCCGATGCCGTGCACGTACAGCGCGAGCGACTCGATGCGCAGCATCCCCGCCTCGAGTTCGAGCCCGTCCTTCTTGTCGATCTGCTGACGCAGGCCACCACTCGCCGCGTTGCGCGGATTCGCGAACGAGGGGAACCGCCGAGCCGCAGCAGTTCGCGCCTTCTCTTCGTCGAACGGCTTCTTCGCTCCGCTCCGAGCCTCCCAGCGGGCGAGAGCATCGGCGTAGGCCCGGTCGCGGAACTCCGCCTGTGCGGCATTCAGGCGCTCGAAGGCGGCCACGGGAATGAACACCTCGCCGCGCACCTCGACGATGGGAGGGTGACCTTCGCCGCTGAGCTCGAGGGGGATCTCGGGAAGGCGCAGCGCGTTCTCGGTGACGATCTCACCGACGCGCCCATCTCCCCGCGTCGCCGCCGACGTCAGCCGCCCGTTCTCGTAGCGGAGATTGATCGCGAGGCCGTCGATCTTGAGTTCGGTGAGCCAGTCGACAGCTCGCCCCGCAGAGGCGCGCGTCTTGGCGGCCCAATCCCTGAGCTCGTCGATCGAGAACACGTTGTCGAGACTCAGCATCCGCTCCGCGTGCTCGATGGTGGCGAGCCCGGTGGCCTCGGCCGCCCCCACCATCTGAGTGGGCGAGTCCTGACCCTGCAGCTCGGGATGCATCCGCTCCAGCTCTTCGAGCCTGTGCATCCACCCGTCGTAGGTGAAGTCGTCGACGAGTGAAGTGTCGCGCCCGTAGTACGCGTCCTTCGCTTCGAGGATTCGAGTGGTCAGCTCGTCCGCTTCGATACGGGCGTCTTCCAGCGAGATGTTCTCCGGCACCCCGCCAGTCTACGAGCGGGCGCCGACATCGAGAGGCAGGCGCTATGCGTCGACCGGCACTGCGGACACGGTGCGGTCGATCGTGAACTGGCCGAGCACGCGCGTTCCGACGTACAGCACGGCGGTCTGGCCCGGCGCGACCCCGTTGAGCGGCTGCTCGGGCACGACGCGCACGCCCTCGGGCGAGACGAATGCCCGGGCTGCTTCCGGCTCGGCGTGGGCACGGATCTGCACCTCGCAGTCGAACTCGGAGTCGACGGGCGCTGCGCCCGCCCAGCTGAATCGATCGCCCGAGATCTCACGCGTCGCGAGAGCCTCCTTCGGCCCCACGACCACCGTGTTGGACACCGGCCGCACCTCGAGCACGAAGCGGGGCTTGCCGTCGGCCGCCGGGACGCCGAGCTTCAGACCACGGCGCTGACCGACCGTGAAAGCGTGCGCGCCCTCGTGCGAGCCGACGACGGAACCCGTGCGGTCGACGATCTCACCGGTGGCGGTACCGACCTTCTCGGCCAGCCAACCTCGGGTGTCACCGTCGGGAATGAAGCAGATGTCGTGGCTGTCGGGCTTCTGCGCGACACTCAGCCCACGCTCCTCCGCCTCGGTACGCACGACCGCTTTGGACGGAGTCGTTCCGAGCGGGAAGTAGGTGTGCGCGAGCTGCTCGGCGGTGAGGACGCCGAGCACATAGGACTGATCCTTGGCGTTGTCCGCGGCTCTGTGCAGCTCGAGACCGGCGTCCGTGGGGATCAGTGTCGCGTAGTGCCCGGTGCACACTGCGTCGAAACCGAGCTCGATGGCGCGCTCGAGAAGGGCGGCGAACTTGATCTTCTCATTGCAGCGCATGCAGGGATTGGGGGTGCGTCCTGCCTGGTACTCCGAGACGAAATCGGCGATCACGTCGTCGCGGAAGCGCTCGGAGAAGTCCCAGACGTAGAACGGGATGCCCAGGAGATCGGCCGCACGACGCGCATCGAGCGCATCCTCGATCGTGCAGCATCCCCGGCTTCCGGTGCGCAACGTGCCGCCCGCCCGGGACAGCGCGAGATGCACGCCGACGACGTCGTGCCCCGCGTCCACAGCCCGTGCGGCCGCGACTGCGGAGTCCACTCCGCCACTCATGGCCGCAAGAATCCTCATGGGACCAGTCTACGAGCGTGCGGCTGAGCCGGAGCCGGAAGCCCGCAGGTAGGCCTCGCCGATGGATGCGAGGACGGCATCGACGTCGGCGTCCGTCGATGTGCGTCCCAGCGTGAATCGGAGGGCGCTGCGCGCGTCCTGCTCACTGCGCCCCATCGCCATCACGACATGCGATGGCTCCGCCACACCCGCCTGGCAGGCCGACCCGGTCGACGCGGCGATGCCTGCCATGTCGAGAAGGAAGAGCAGGCTCTCCCCCACCGCTCCGGGAAACAGTATGTGGGCGTTGCCGGGGAGCCGTCGCGAGCCGTCTCCCAGAAGCTCGGCCTGCGGCACCCGCGCCAGGATGCCGTCGATCAGCCGATCGCGCATCGTCGCCAGCCGCGCGGTCTCCGTCTCTCGCTCCGACTCGGCGAGCTCGAGCGCGGTGGCGAAGGCCGCGGCACCGGCCACGTCCTGCGTTCCGGCGCGGAGTCCGCGCTGCTGCGCGCCGCCGCGAAGGAGTGCGGAGAGCCGCGCGGTGCGAGCGACCACCAAGGCTCCGACGCCGACCGGCGCGCCGATCTTGTGTCCGGCCACGCTCATCGCGACAAGACCGACCGAGTCGGGCGCATCGCCTCTCAGCGCGCGGAACGATAGAGGCAGGTGGCCGAGGGCCGCGACCGCATCGAGATGGAGGGGAACGAGCGCCTGCGCGGTCGACGACGCCAGCATCGCGGCGTCGTTGATCGTCCCGGCCTCGTTGTTGGCGACGAGCGCGGTCGCCAGCGCCGCGCCCGGAAGCTGGGCAGTGAACTCGTCCACGTCGATGGCCGCCGAGCGATATACCGGAACAGCGCGTAGCACCGCCCCTGCCGCCACCAGGGCCTCGACGGTGTCCATCGTCGCGTGGTGCTCGGCATCCGGCATCACGATGGCATCCGACTCCGCCGGCCGCGCCTGCCACAACCCCTGAAGCGCGAGATTGATCGACTCCGTGCCCCCGGAGGTGAACACGACCTCGATGGGGTCGCAGTCGAGCACTGCGGCCGAGCGCTCGCGTGCCTCCTCGAGCAGGCGCCGCGCGTCCTGGCCGGCACCGTGCGTCGATGACGCATTCCCGACCATCTCGCTCGCTTCGAGCCACGCCTCCCGCGCCTCGGGACGCAGCGGCGTCGTCGCGGCGTGGTCGAGATAGTGCTGCATCCCTCCACTCTCCCCCATTTTCCGCGCAGTGGCGTGCACCTGGAACTGAGTGCATGCTGTCCTGAGACCCGAGCGCAGACCTCTATGGTGTACTCATGCCCGCGATCCGAGACATCACCGTGCCCGGCGGTACTGCACTCGACAACCTCGGTGTGCGCCTTCACGACGGCGTCGGAACCCTCCGCGTCTGGTCGCAGAACGCGTCCTCCATCGAACTCGTCGTCTTCGATGCCACCGACCTCGACTGGGTCATCGACCAGGTCGATCTCGCACGCCTTCCCGGCGGCATCTGGGAGGTGACGACAGAACTGCTCCAGCCCGGCACCCGGTATGCGATCCGCGTCGGAGGGCCACACGGGCCGGGGAACACGTTCAACCCCGAGACTCTGCTCCTCGACCCCTACGCTCGCGGTCTCGCGCAGGGCGACGGCTACGAGGAGTGGCGCTCCGTGGTGATCGTCGACGGGTTCGACTGGGGAGAGTCCGTCAAGCCACGGATACCGCTCGACCGCACCGTGATCTACGAAGGGCACCTGAAGGGGCTGACCAAGCGTCAGCCCGATGTGCCCCCGGCTCTGCACGGCACATACGCCGGACTCGCGCATCCCGCGATGATCGAGTACTTCCACTCGCTCGGGATCACCTCGATCGAGCTCCTGCCCGTCCAGGCGTTCGTTCCGGAGCCTCGCCTGCTCGAGCGCGGCCTCACGAACTACTGGGGCTACAACACCCTCAACTTCTTCACACCGCACAACGCCTACGCCACGGAGGACGCACGCAAGGGCGGCCCCGAGGCCGTTCTCGCCGAGTTCAAAGGCATGGTGCGACTGCTGCACGAAGCCGGACTCGAAGTCATCCTGGACGTCGTGTACAACCACACGTCGGAAGAGGGCCTCGGTGGACCTCGGTCCAGTCTGCGCGGCATCGACAACGCCAGCTACTACCGACAGGACGCATCAGGCGCGTACATCGATACGACCGGCTGCGGCAACACGCTCGACACCTCGACCGATGCCGGAGCGCGCCTCGTGCTCGACTCGCTGCGCTACTGGGCGCAGGAGATGCAGATCGACGGATTCCGCTTCGATCTCGCGGCCGCGATCGCGCGCGACGGCTCGCACACCTATACGCCCGAGCACCCGCTTCTCACCGCCATCGCGAACGATCCGATCCTCCGCGACACCAAGCTCATCGCCGAGCCGTGGGACGTCGGCATGGGCGGCTGGCAGACCGGCAACTTCCCGAACGGCTGGATGGAGTGGAACGACCGCTACCGCGACCGGGTCAGGAACTTCTGGCTGAGCGACATCGACTATGCGCGTCGTGCGTCCGCTCCGGTCGGCATCGGGGGCTTCGCGACGCGTCTCGCCGGCTCGTCGAACACTTTCGCCGATGTTCGGGGACCGCTGGCCAGCATCAACTTCGTCACCGCGCACGACGGCTTCACCATGCACGACCTCGTGTCGTACGACGTCAAGCACAATGAGGCGAACGGCGAACAGAATCGCGATGGTGCCGACATGAATCGGGCTTTCAATCACGGTATCGAGGGGCCAACCGACGACCCTGCGATCCTCGCTGCCCGGCGAAAGGCGATGCGCAACCTGCTCGGCACCCTGCTGCTGTCCGCCGGGATCCCCATGCTCACGGCCGGCGATGAGGTCGGTCGGACGCAACGCGGAAACAACAATGCCTACGCCCAGGATTCGTCGATGACGTGGCTCGGCTGGGACGCGGAACCGTGGCAGGAGGACCTGCGCGCACACGTCGCTCGACTCATCCAGCTCCGTTCCGAGAATCCCGCCCTGCGTCCGAGCCGGTACGCCCGACTCGGTGAGCACATCCCCAACGCCTCTGTCATGGACTGGTTCGACCAGAACGGCGAGACGATGGAGAGCCAGCAGTGGACGGACCCTGGTAACCGCACTCTGCAGTATGTGGCGGCCTCGACCCCCGATCGCGAATCGGCCAATCGGATCCTCCTCATCGTGCACGGGACGGAGTCGCCCATCGACGTGCGTCTGCCCGACGACCTCGAGGAGGCGACGCGTTTCGTCTCGCTGTGGTCGAGCGCCGACGACCGCCCGCAAGACGGCGGCGAGGTGTTCGCCCCCGGCGACGTCCTTCCCATCCCCGGCACCTCCATGCGACTCTTCCGCGTGGAATGAAGGGCGGCGCGCCGGGGCCCTCCGCGAGCTACCCGCTTCACGCCGCGAGCGGTACATTCGGGGGGTGGCCGCACGTATGAGCAGCATCAGTCCGAAGGCTCTCCGAAGCCCCGCGCAGATCCCGTCGCGCCCGCTGGGCGCCGTCTCGGACGGCGACGGACTCGTCGCGACGCGAATTCCTCTGGTGGGCGGCGCACCGTCCGTCCCCGGAGGCTTCGCGCCCAAGGCGTTCGTCGGCGAGGTGGTGCCGTTCAGCGTCGTCGCCTTCCGTGAAGGGCACGACCTGATCGGGGTGCAGCTCCGGTTGACAGCCCCGAACGGCGAGGAGTCCCTGCACCGATTGACGCCCTTGCTCGATGGGAGCGATCGCTGGGCAGCGGAGGTCGCTGTGGACATGCAGGGCCCGTGGGCGTTTCGCTTCGAGGCGTTCTCCGACGACTTCGCGACCTGGGCGCACGCCGCCGAGGTGAAGGTCGCCGCGGGCGTCGATGTGCCGGTCATGGCAGCCCTCGGCGCCGAACTTCTCGCGCGCGCAGCGAAAGAGAAGGATCGCCCTGCGGTTCAGCGCAGACGCATCAGCGAACTCGCCACCGCACTGGCGGGGGGCGATGCAGAGACCACCACCGCGGTCTCGACCGACGCCGAGCTGGGCGGTCTCTTCCATGAGCGGCCTCTCATGACGCTGCGTTCAGCATCTGCCACGCACACTCTGCTCGTGGAGCGGACCGCCGCAGGCGTCGGTGCCTGGTACGAGTTCTTTCCCCGCTCGGAGGGCGCGAAACGCCTGAAGGACGGCACTGTCAAGAGCGGTACGTTCAGGACAGCCGCCAAACGTCTTCCCGCTGTCGCCGCCATGGGCTTCGACGTCATCTACCTGGTGCCGATCCATCCGATCGGAACGACCAACCGCAAGGGACGCAACAACACTCTGACGACGGAGCCAGGCGATCCGGGCTCACCGTATGCCATCGGCTCCGTTGACGGCGGCCACGATGCGATCCACCCGGAACTCGGCAAGCCGGCCGACTTCCGCGCATTCGTCAGGGCGGCGAAGAACGAAGGGCTGGAGGTCGCTCTCGATCTCGCACTGCAGGCCTCTCCGGACCACCCGTGGGTCGATGAGCACCCCGAGTGGTTCACCACTCTCCCGGATGGCACCATCGCCTACGCAGAGAACCCGCCCAAGAAGTACCAGGACATCTACCCGCTGAACTTCGACAACGATCCCGCCGGTATCTACCAGGAGATGCTCCGCATCGTGCAGCACTGGGTTCGCGAAGGCGTGAAGATCTTCCGCGTCGACAACCCGCACACGAAGCCGCTGCAGTTCTGGGAATGGCTCATCGCGACCGTGAACGCCCAGGACCCGGACGTGATCTTCCTGGCCGAGGCGTTCACTCGACCCGCCGTGATGCGTGCGCTCGCGGCCGTGGGGTTCCAACAGAGCTACAGCTATTTCACCTGGCGCAACACCAAGGCGGAGCTCGAGGAGTTCCTCACCAGCGTCTCGCACGAGACGAGCGACTACATGCGGCCGAATCTCTTCGTGAACACGCACGACATCCTCACGGAGTACCTGCAGTTCGGCGGCCGCGCCGCCTATCGGATCCGCGCCTGCATCGCCGCCACCGCCGCCCCTGTGTACGGCGTGTACGCCGGGTACGAGCTCTTCGAGAACGTGGCGAGGCCCGGTTCCGAGGAGAACATCGACAACGAGAAATACGAGTTCAAGTTCCGGGACTGGGAGGGCGCGGAGGCATCGGGTGACTCGCTTGCGCCTCTCCTGCGCCGACTGAACGAGATCCGCCGTGAGCACCCGGCTCTTCGACAGCTCCGCAATCTCTCCGTGCACTGGAGCGACGACGACTCGGTGCTCGTCTACAGCAAGCACCTCGATGCCGCGTTCACCGGCACGGGCCACTCCGATACGATCCTCGTCGTCGCCAACGTCGATCCGCACTCCGTGCGTGAGACCACCGTGCACCTCGACACCACGATCTGGGGCGTACCACCTGGCGAGCCGTTCGAGGTGGAGGACCTCCTGACCGGTGCCGTGTGGACGTGGGCCGATCACAACTACGTGCGCCTCAACGCCTTCGCCGAGCCGGTGCACATTCTGAAGGTGAGGAGACGAGCATGAGCTACGTCGAAGATGCCACTACATCACCGGACTGGGCGGCTGTCGCAGCCGGCGCCCATCACGACCCGCACGCAGTGCTCGGCTCCCACCCGTTCACGGATGCGAGTGACCGGACCGTCACGGTGATCCGCGCTCGCCGACCTCTCGCGTCCTCGGTCGCAGCCGTCTTCGAGGACGGGAGCCGATTGGAGCTCGATCACGTCGCACACGGCATCTGGGAGGCCCAGCACGACGGTGCCCCGGTGGCGTATCGCATCGCCACCGCGTACGGCGACGACGACGAGACGATCACCGGCGACCCGTACCGGCACCTCCCGACTCTGGGCGACGTCGATCTCCATCTGATCGCCGAAGGGCGGCACGAGCGGCTGTGGCAGGTGCTGGGTGCGCACGCGACGGTCGCAGACGCCGAAGACGGCGTCGCATTCGCCGTCTGGGCCCCGAACGCCACAGCCGTGCGAGTCGTCGGAGATCACAACGGGTGGAACGGCGAAGCGCACGCGATGCGCTCGATGGGTGTGAGTGGCGTCTGGGAGCTGTTCATCCCCGATCTCGCCGTCGGAACGACATACAAGTATCAGATCCGCACCCGCGGCGGCTCCTGGATCTTCAAGGCCGACCCGATGGCGCAGGCCGCGCAGGTGCCGCCCGAGACCGCATCGGTGGTCACGCGGTCGGACTACGCATGGTCAGACGGCGCGTGGATGACCCGCCGGGCAGCGACTCACGCGGTCGCTCAGCCGCTGTCGGTCTACGAGGTGCACCTCGGCTCCTGGCGCGGAGGCCTGAGCTACCGCGATGCCGCAGAACCGCTGATCGCACACGTCACCGAGGCCGGTTTCACGCACATCGAGTTCATGCCGCTCGCCGAGCATCCGTTCGGCGGCTCCTGGGGCTATCAGGTGAGCGGGTACTACGCGGCGACCAGTCGCTTCGGCAGCCCGGATGACCTGCGATACCTCATCGACCAGCTGCATCAGGCCGGAATCGGCGTGATCATGGACTGGGTGCCCGGGCACTTCCCCAAAGACGCGTTCGCCCTCGCGAGGTTCGACGGACAGCCGCTGTACGAGCACCCCGACCCTCGTCGCGGTGAGCATCAGGACTGGGGAACGCTCATCTTCGACTACGGTCGCCCTGAGGTGCGCGGATTCCTGGTCGCGAACGCGCTGTTCTGGCTGAGCGAGTTCCATGTCGACGGCCTGCGAGTGGATGCCGTGGCGTCGATGCTGTACCTCGACTACTCGCGTAACGAAGGCGAGTGGGAGCCGAACATCCACGGGGGCCGGGAGAACCTCGAAGCGATCCGCTTCCTCCAGGAGGTCAACGCGACCGCCTACCGCCTGCACCCCGGCGCGCTGATGATCGCTGAGGAATCGACGAGCTTCCCCGGTGTGACCGCACCCACCGACCACGCGGGTCTCGGCTTCGGGTTCAAGTGGAACATGGGCTGGATGAACGACTCCCTCCAGTACATCGAACGAGACCCGATGTATCGCGCGCACCACGAAGGTGAGATGACGTTCTCGTTCGTCTACGCGTTCGGGGAGAATTATCTGCTGCCGATCAGCCACGATGAGGTCGTGCATGGAAAAGGCAGCCTCGTCTCGAAGATGCCCGGTGACCACTGGCACAAGCTCGCCAATGTCCGCGCATACCTCGGATACATGTGGGGTCACCCCGGAAAGAAGCTCCTCTTCATGGGGCAGGAGTTCGGCCAGCTCGCCGAATGGTCGGAATCCCGCCAGCTCGACTGGTGGCTCCTCGACCAGCCGTCGCACGCGCAGCTGCAGGGTTTCGTCGGACAGCTCAACCGCACCTATCGCGCTCAGGCCCCGCTCTGGGAGCGGGACAATGACGGATCCTCGTTCTCACGCCTCGGCGCCCCGAGCTGGGATCCCAATGTCATCGCCTTCGAACGCCGCGACGCACATGGCGGCCGTCTCGTGGTGATCAGCAACTTCGCCGGCGTCGAGCGCAGCGGTTACAGCCTCGCGCTGCCGATCCCCGGCGTGTGGCAGGAGATCCTCAACACGGACGCCGCAGAATACGGCGGTCGCGGATCCGGCAATCTCGGCATGGTCGTCGCGCACTCGGAGGACGACGGACCGGCCATGGCGACGATCACGGTTCCCGCACTGTCGACCATCTGGCTGCGCCACGAGAGCGACCCGCACGTACCCACGATCAGCCGCGGCTGACGACCTCTGCCGATCAGCGAGACGGCCCCGGCCCGACAGAGCCTGGGCCGTCTCGCTGCACTCTCAGCTCAGAACAGCAGGGAAGACAGTCTGTTGCGCGCGGTGATGACGCGTGGATCTGCGACGCCGATCAGGCCGAACAGCTCGAGAAGGCGTTCCCGCACGGGCGTTCGCTCATCCGAGGGCAGCTGGGCGAACAGGTCGAGAAGCCTTCCGAACGCATCTTCGACATGGCCTCCCGCGAGGTCGAGGTCGGCGACATCGAACTGGGCCTGGATGTCCAGGGGTCCGGCTGCGGCCGCGGCCCGAGCTTCCTGGAGATCGAGTTTCTGGACGCGGTCGAGCAGACGGACCTGGCCCAGGCCTGCGATCGCATCCTCATCGCGCGGATTCTCCGCGAGAGCCTTCTCGTATGCCACGACCGCCGCGGCGTAGTCGCCGTTCTCGATCGCGGCGAAAGCCTCCGCGTGCAGCGGCGGCATCGGCGGCTCCTCCGGCGTCTGCTCGCCCTCGGGCGCCTCTCCGACGTTCAAGGTGCCCGTCACTCCGTTCTGAGCAGCGAGCTGAAGCAGCTGCGCGAAGACCTCTCTGACCTGTTGCTCGGGCACTGCACCGGTGAACATCGGAACCGGCTGACCGGCGATGAGTGCCACGACCATCGGGATCGACTGCGCGCGGAATCCCTGGGCGAGCTGCGGGTTGGCGTCGACATCGACCTTCGCGAGAAGCACCCTGCCGCCGAGTTCACGCGTCACCTTCTCGATGATGGGGCTCAGCTGCTTGCACGGCCCGCACCATTCGGCCCAGAGGTCGACGACCACCGGCACTGTCCGGGAGAGCTCGAGGATCTGACCGAACGACTCGTCGGTCGCATCGACCACGATGTCCACGGCCCCGGGAGCAGGGCTCTGCGCTCCGGCGGCAGCAGCCGCGGGCCGGTTTCGCAGAGAGGAGAGGTCGACGGCTCCACGGAGCGCGGCGGGAGAGATATCGGTCATTTGATCACCTCGACGGAGAGTAGGTCCTGTCGGACCGCCATGAGTCGGATCTGCTCCGTCGAGCCCTGCGCGGGAACGGAGAAGAACAGCTGGAATTCGTACTTGGTCGTGAAGCCCTTCGCGGACTCCGTGACACCCGTCAGCGCCTTCGCCTGCGGATTCGCGTCTTCCAGTCGGATGACGGCGTCCGGTGACGTCGGGGTGACCGATTCGGTGTCGATGAGCGAGACGGCCACGATCGCACCGCTGTCCAGCGTGGTCATCGAGACCGGCTCGGAATCGGCCGGGAGGATGTCGAAGGCGGTCTGAGAAGTCTCCGCCGCTCCGTTGTCCGCCAGCGTCTGCACGACCGCCTGCCGGCTGTCGCGAATCGACTGGGCGAGGTTCTGCGAGATCTCGTCGAACATGCCGTACGAAGGGCTGGCCTCGCCCGCGTCGACGACGTCGGCGAAGGTCTCCGCAAGCTCTCCCGGCGGGATGCTGAGGAATGCGGAATCGTCGGGAACGAGCGAGGTGCCGAGCCACGCTGCAGCCACGTCGGGGAAGACGGCATCCGCAGACATCTCGGCCATGTTCGTGACCTTGTAGTTCGACCACGGATCCTGCTGCGTCATGGTCAGGATGACGGGGGGAACGGTGTCGTCGTCAGCGCTCTTCGAGAGCAGGAGCACCGTGCGCGGCCACCGGTCGGTGGCTTCGGGAAGCACGACCTCGACGTCATCGGTCGGGAGTGCGGCGGGCGGTGCGGTCTCCGGAAGAGCTGTCCGAAGCGCGTACTCGGTGGTGCGAGCCGTGAGCGCCGGGCCGTCCAGACGAGTGCCGGCCAGAGCGATGTCCATCGACGCGTCCGCGTCGGACAGGGTCGACGACACTTCCTGCAGGATCCGCTTCGCCTGGGCCTCCGTCACTGCCGGGGGCTTCTGATTGTCCGGGGCGATCACCGTCGCACTGGGAGACGGCGAGGGCGTTCCCTCTCCGAGCTGCGGCCATGAGTCAGGCGAGCAGCCGCTCGCGAGCAACGCGGTCACGGCGAGGGCGGGGACCGCGAGCAGGCGCCGTCGACGGTTCACGGGTCGCGCACGCATCTCCGTCTTCCGATCGGGGTCTGGGTTCTTCGGACCGGCGGCGTCGACTGCCCCCGGGTCACCGGCGGCTGCCGCGTCGGAGTCTGCGCCGGTCCGACCGGGCTCATCCCCGGCAGCGGTGGTCGAGGTGTCGTCGATCGCCGCGCGTTCCGATGGCGGCAGCTGAGCCACGTCGATCGGCTCGGTGGCCGGAAGGGGGCCGGGGCCCTTGCGCCGCGGTCCTCGCCCGCGACGCTGGTGCCGGATCGCGAGGACGTAGAGCACGAGTCCGACGAGAAGCATCGCCGCGCCCGCCGCCATGAGCGGTCCGGCGAGAGGGGTGGACGTGTCCAGCGGCCAGGACACCACGATGTCGTCCGGTGCGTCGGCGGTGCCGTCGTACGCGATGATCAGACTCACGCCCTCGGGCAGCTGCATGTTGTCTGCGATGAGTGTGTCGGTCTCGGTGAAGGAGTCCAGCCAGAGGTCGGAGCCGGCGGGGTTGCGGCCCGGCTCTGCGGCTGCATCGCCCTCGGCGGGCGTCTCCGCCGGTGCCGGAGTCTCGGCCGCGGCCGGGGTCTCGGCAGGGGCGGGGGTTTCGGAGGCCCCATCACCTTCCGGTGCTGATCCGGCGGGGACCAGCTCGACCTCCAGGTCACCATCGTCGCCGACCGTCACGCGGTTGTACGACGAGTCGGCAAGCCACGCTTCCATGTCGGCGGTGCGGCCATAGGCGGCGAAGATCTCGCCCTCTCCGCGCACCAGCAAGGTCTGAGATCCCGGGTGCTCACGAAGGACGTCGCCGTCCATCAGCACAAACGGGGCGGGTTCCTCTGCAGCGACTGAGACTTCCTGAGTCGACGGACCCATGAAGATGGTTCGCTGCGCGATGCCCGCAGCGATCAGTCCCGCAGCCAGCACGAAGGCCACGACGGCCCATACGAAACGCACGAATAGTCTCCTCACACGGCCCGGACGCACGCCCGAGTCGCAACACTCGACATTTCAGACTAGCGAAATCACCTGTGTGTTGCCCACGAGGGGCATGCGGCACCACGTGCGGCACGTCGTCCCGGCCGGTCGTGGTGCGGTGGATACGCTTGCAGAGTCCCCCATTCCGAGGAGCAACGATGAAGATCCACAACCCGTTCCGCACCGCCCTCGTGGCGACGCTCGGCGTGGGACTGGGAATCCTGCTGATCGGAAGCGTGGAGAGCCTGTCGACCGTGCTGCTCTACGTCGGTACGGCTCTCTTCCTCAGTCTCGGCCTGGACCCGCTCGTCTCCTTCCTCGAGCGCAGGCGTCTCCCCCGCTGGCTCGCCGTGCTCATCACGATCCTCGCGGTGCTCGGGATCTTCGCCGGGATCATCCTGATCGTCATCCCCGTGCTGGTCGACCAGATCTCGCAGCTCATCGCCGAGATCACGGCCATCGTCCAACGCGGGACATTTCTCCTCGACCTGCGCCAGTGGATGGTCGACACGTTCCCCAATCTCAAGGTGGATGACGTCTTCGCCTATGTGACCGACTGGCTGGAGACGAACCTCGCCCAGATCGGGGGGTCCATCGGGCAGGGCGTGCTCGCCGCCGGCGGGGCACTGCTGAGCGGACTGTTCGGCGCGTTCATCATCCTCATCCTGACGATCTATCTGACGGCCTCGACACCGTCGCTCAAGCGCGCCGTCTACCAGCTCGCTCCTGCATCCAAGCGCGAGCGCTTCATCGACCTGGCCGAGCAGATCACCGATTCGGTCGGCTACTACGTCATGGGCCAGGTCTCCCAGGGCGTCATCAACGGCATCCTGAGCATGATCTTCCTCACGATCATCGATGCGCCGTTCCCGGCCGTGCTCGCCGTCGTCGCCTTCTTCTTCTCACTGATTCCACTCGTCGGCACCCTCACGGGGTCGACCATCATCGTGCTCGTGTGCCTGATCCCCGGCCTGGGATCACCGGCGACAGCGATCGCCGCCGCCATCTACTACCTCATCTACATGCAGATCGAGGCGTACGTGATCTCGCCGCGCATCATGAGCCGGGCCGTGTCCGTACCCGGAGCGGTCGTCGTCGTCGCGGCGCTGGCGGGCGGAAGCCTCCTGGGGCTGCTCGGCGCGCTGATCGCGATTCCGGTGGCAGCCAGCATCCTGATCCTCTACCGGCAGGTGCTGATCCCTCGCATGAACGAGCTCTAGTCGGCGGGCCACTCCGTCGGCAGCGGAAGAGCTGCCGGGTTCACGGCAGCGACGATCTCAGTGAGGACTCTCCGAGTCTGGCTCTCCCCCACCCAGAGGTGCTTGCCACCCTCGACGGCGATCAGCTTCGCATGCGGAATCGCGGAGAAGCGCTCGCGTGCTTCGGCCGGGCGGAGGTAGTCGTCGAGCTCGGGTACCAGCACCACGACGTCAGCATCGGAGGCGGCCCACTCCGCCACCTCGGCGTCTGTGGCGCGGTGAAGTGGCGGGGACAGGAGGATGATCCCCTCGACATCGTGTTCCCGACCGTACTTCAGCGCGAGTTCGGTGCCGAACGACCAGCCGAGCAGCCATGGGCGCGGAAGACCGCGCTCGCGCACGAAGCCCATCGCCGCCGCGACGTCGAACTGCTCCGCCTCTCCCCCATCGAACGCGCCATCGCTGGTGCCACGCGGAGAGGTCGTCCCTCTCGTGTTGAAGCGCAGCACAGCGAGGTCCGCCAGCGCAGGCAGACGGGCGGCAGCCTTGCGGATGATGTGCGAGTCCATGAACCCGCCGGCCGTCGGGAGAGGATGCAGCGTGACGAGCGTGGCCACGGGCGCCGACGACTCGGGAACCGCCAGCTCTCCGACCAGTGTCAGCTCGTCTGCGGTCTCCAGTGCGATGTCTTCGCGCCGCGCAGGCAGCTCGATCGGTCCACGGATCTCCATGCTCACGCAATCCTCCAACAGTGTGTGTGCCAATGCCTGCGTGCCGCGAGGTCTGCGGCGTCACCGAGCACCCCGTCTGCGCGCCAGATCACGAGGTGAGCGGTTCCGGGAACAACCGATCGCCCGCACCCAGGACAGATGTACTCCTTCAGCGCCTGAGCTGCCGACACCGGCTGGACGGTCCACTCGGAACCACGACGGACTTCCGTGCGCTTCCAGGACGCGAGGAGTCGATCGAGCGAATCGTCGGTGTCAGGGCGCGTCGGACGGCGTCTGCGAGAGCGGGCCATGAGGCCGACTCACCACCAGTGGTTGTTCGTCCAGAAGGCGTGGGCGCCCGCCCAGCTTCCGTATCGACCCGTGGCGTATCCCGTTGCCCAGCGCAGGTTATCCACCGGGTCGTAGCCATTGCCGGGAACCTTACTGCATGGCAGAGCCTGGACGAGCCCACACGCTCCAGAGGACTTGTTCGTCGCGTTCGGGTTCCAGCCGCTCTCGCGGGAGACGATGTAGTCGACGAAGCCCCAGTCGGACTCCGCGATGCCCGCTGCTGCCATCCACTCCGCAGGGGCTCCCCCGCCGGTGTAGTACAGAGGAGCGCTGGGACCGGGTTTCGATGACCCGGACGACGCGGTCGTCGGTGTCGGGGTGGGAGTCGGCTTGGGCGTCACGTAGACCGAGAACGATCCACGCTGAACCGGTGCGATAGCGGCACCCTCTGCGGTCACCGTGAGATTCTGCGTCTCCGTGAGCGCCGCTGAGTACGCCGACTCGGGGCCTTCCGTCTCCGGCTGCTGAGCCAGCGCGACGCCGGTCGGGGCGACCATCGCGGCCGCGAAACCCACGACCGCGAGGGCGCTGACGAAACCGACGACGCCCCGTCGGCGGCTACCGCTGCGCGCCGAAAGCGCCGCCGATGCAGGCACCGGCGTGACGTCTTTGCGATGAGGTGTGATGTCGTTTCGGGAGTTCACGATGAGTGGCAGTCTACCCGGTGAGGCGTGAGTCGGCCATCAGAACGCTCAGCGAACCGCCAGGATCACATCGACGGTAGCGTCGAGAAGGGCATCCACCTGCTCTTCCCGGTACCCGCCGCGCTGCATGCGGAACGCCGCCGAACGCAGCTGCTCGGCCGTCAGCGGTTCGCCGTCTCGCAGATAGCGGGCGATGCGGGTGCCCACATGGTCAACCTCGTCGATGCGATACCCGAAGGTGAGGACGCCCGTGCGCGCGAAACGCTGACGCTTCGGACGCGCGAGGTGGTCGAGGATGATCTGGGCATCGTCTCGTGCCTGCTCGACCCATGCCCCCGCGCCCTGCGACCGGACGGCCCGGTCACGCGCGCGAGCCGCCAGCGCGTCCTCCACTCTCCCGAGCGCCGCATCGACCTCTGCCACGACATAGCCGTTCTTCACGAGCGGGAAGGACGCCACGCGTACGTCGGCTGCGCCGAGATCGTCCGCGTCGCCTTCGAATGCAGCCCGAGCGGCTGCGAGGAACGTGTCGACCGCTGCGCGGTGATAGCCGCGCACGCGCCCGGTCGTCACAGAGAACGCGGCCGGAGGCTGAACCGAACCGTCCGATGTTCGCACGTCGTCGAAGACCATCACAGCACCACCCAGGAGGAGAAGAGGAAATACAGGCACAGCGCGGGCACCGTCGACGGAAGGATGCTGTCGAGTCGATCGAGGAGCCCGCCGTGACCGGGCAGCCAGGAGCTCATGTCCTTGATTCCGAGATCACGCTTGAGCATGGACTCCCCGAGGTCGCCGAGGGTCGCGGACAGCAGGATGGCGACGCCGAAGATCACGCCGATCCACCACGGCAGATGCAACAGGAAGATCGCGAGGAGGACACCCGCCGTGATGGAACCCACCACGGCTCCACCGAACCCTTCCCACGTCTTCTTGGGACTGATTCGCGGGGCCATCGGATGCCGGCCGAAGGCCAGCCCGGCGGCATACGCGCCGGTGTCCGCCACGACGGCGATGGCGATGAAGCTCAGCACCCACCACTGGCCACCCTCCTGCTTGAGCAGGATCAGGGCGACCGCCGCGAGGAACGGCACGTAGATCTGAACGAAGCCTCCGATGACGGCATCCGTCAGCACATCGCCGTAGGTTCTGCCGTCCTTGGCGACCATCTGGGCGACCAACCGCCACACGATCACGAATGCGACGGCGAAGAACAGCATCACCCAGACGAACCACAGGTCGAGGAAGAACGCGGACAGCACGAGCAGCGTCGCCGCCACGAACTGAGCGATCACGTCGATCCGCCGCCCGGACGCGCGCAGTGCCAGCGAGAGCTCGTACACCCCGAGCAGCGCCGCTGCCAACGCGAACGGCACGAAGAGGACCTTGATGAACAACAGCGAGGCGAGCAGGGCGGCGCCGAACGCCAGCCCGATCAGCGTCGCGAGGATCAGGTCACGCCCTGTGCGCTCCTTGATGCGCTCGTTCGCCTGGTCGAGCTGCCCGCGAGCATTCGTGACGTGGGTCCCGAACTCGTCGCGTGCGGCACGCCACTGCTCTCTGATCGCGTTGTGATCAGCTGTGTCCAACGGGGACTCCGTCATCGCGCGCTCCTCGGCGGGGAGAGGTGGACGTGGCGGGATGCTCGTCGCGTCGAACGCCGGGAAGGCGCCGTCGACCAGCGGGATGGCGCCGGTCGAGGTCGACGAGTCGCGCGCCTCCCGGCGCGTCTGCGGCTTGTCGGTGCCGTCATCGGTGCGTTCGTCGGACATGCCGCCTACACCTCGAGGAGCTCAGCCTCTTTGCGCTTGAGTGCGTCGTCGATGAGGTCGACGTGCTGGCGCGTGAGGGCGTCGAGTTCCTTCTCTCCGCGAGAGATCTCGTCTTCTCCGAGCTCGCTCTTGAGACCGTCGAGTTCGTCCTTGGCCTTGCGACGGATGCCGCGCACGTGCACCTTGGCGTCCTCGGCCTTGGTCTTGACGAGCTTGACGTACTCCTTGCGGCGCTCAGCCGTGAGCTCGGGCATCGTCACGCGGACGAGGTTGCCGTCGTTCGTGGGGTTCGCGCCGAGGTTCGGCATGTCCCGGATCGCCTGCTCGATCCCCTTCAGAGCACTCTTGTCGTAGGGAGTGATGATGAGGGTGCGCGCCTCCTGGTTCGCCAGAGAGGCGAGCTGGGCGAGCGGCGTCGGCGTTCCGTAGTAGTCGACGAGCACCTTCTGGAAGAGCTGCGGGTTGGCGCGACCCGTGCGCACCGTGGAGAAGTCCTCCTTGGCGGCCTCGACCGCTCGTGCCATACGGGAGGTGGTTTCAGCGAGGACATCCGCGATCACGGTGACTCCTATCGTCGGGGTGTTCTGAAATTCTATCTGGCGCGGCGCGTGAGCACCGTCAGGGACTCAGGCGGTGACGAGAGTGCCGATCGGCTCTCCGAGGAGCGCACGCGTGACATTGCCCGCCGGCTCCATGCCGAACACCCTCATGTCCATGTTGTTGTCCATGCAGAGGCTGAACGCGGTCGAGTCGACCACCTTGAGGCCGCGCTGAAGGGCATCGCGGTAGGTCACGCGCTCGATGCGCTCGGCGTCGGCGTGCTTGTTCGGGTCCGCGGTGTAGATGGCGTCGACGCCGTTCTTGGCCACGAGCACCTCCTGCGCCCCGATCTCCAGCGCGCGCTGCGCGGCGACCGTGTCGGTGGAGAAGTACGGGAGGCCCGCTCCGGCGCCGAAGATGACGACGCGGCCCTTCTCCATGTGCCGCTCGGCCCGCAGCGGGATGTACGGCTCGGCGACCTGCGTCATCGAGATCGCGGACTGCACGCGGGTCGGCGCTCCGGCCTGCTCGAGGAAGTCCTGCAGCGCGAGGGCGTTCATCACCGTGCCGAGCATGCCCATGTAGTCGGCTCGCCCCCGGTCCATTCCGCGCTGGCTGAGTTCCGCTCCGCGGAAGAAGTTGCCGCCGCCGACGACGATCGCGATCTCTACGCGGTCGACGGCCGCGGCGATGTCACGGGCGATCTGGCTGACGACGTCGGGGTTGACGCCGAGCTGTCCGGCGCCGAACGCCTCACCGGAGAGCTTCAGGAGAACGCGACGGCGTCCGTTGCCTTCGGTCATGGGGGTGTTCCTCTCGTCCCGATTCAAGATAGTGCCTTCTGGGCATGAAGAAGGGGTTCGGATCATGTGATCCGAACCCCTTCGACGGTGTTACGCGCCGACCTTGAAGCGCGCGAAGTCCGTCACGGTGATACCGGCGTCCTTCGCCACCTGGGCGACGGAGAGCTTGTTGTCCTTCGCGTAGTCCTGCTCGAGCAGTGCGACCTGCTTGATGAACGCGGAGACACGGCCCTCGACGATCTTGGGCAGAGCCGCTTCCGGCTTGCCCTCGTTGCGAGAGATCTCGGTGACGATCTCGCGCTCCTTCTCCACGGCGTCAGCCGGGACGTCCTCGCGGGACAGGTACGACGGGTTCGCGAACGAGATGTGCTGCGCGATGCTGCGAGCGGTCTCGGCGTTGTCACCCGTGTAGGCGACGACGACGCCGATCTGCGGCGGGAGGTCCTTGCTCGTGCGGTGCAGGTAGACCTCGACGTTGTCGCCGGTGATCGTGCGAACGCGACGAAGTTCGACCTTCTCGCCGATGATCGCAGCCTCTTCCGAGATGACCTGCTCGACGCTCTTGTCGCCTGCCTGGGCGGCGAGTCCGGCCTCGACCGAGTCGGCCTTGACGGCCGCGACAGCGTCGGCGACCTTGTCGGCCAGTGCGATGAAGCGCTCGTTCTTCGCGACGAAGTCCGTCTCGCAGGCGAGCTCGATCAGCGTCACTGCGCCGTCCTGCTCGCGAGCGACGATGAGGCCCTCGCTGGTCGAACGGTCGGCACGCTTCGCGTTGCCCTTGGCACCCTTGAGACGCAGGATCTCGGTGGCCTTCTCGACGTCTCCGTCGGCCTCCTCGAGCGCCTTCTTGGTGTCGACCATTCCCGTTCCGAGCTGCTCACGCAGCGCCTTGAGGTCGGCGATGGTGAAGTTGGCCATGTGTGGTGGCTCCTTGCTTCGTGATGTGTGTGGTGGTCGCGGAATTACTTGGCGTCTGCTGCCTCGGCGGCGGCGACCTCAGCGGTCTCCTCGCCGGAAGCGGCAGCGATGGCCTCGTCGTGCGCCTCGGCGCCGGCCTCGTCAGCAGCGGTCTCGTCGGCAGCGGGGGTCTCGACGGTGGCAGCTTCGTCAGCTGCGGCGTCATCGACCTCTGCGGCGTCAGCCGACTCCTGGACGGGAGCCTCGAGGAGCTCCTTCTCCCAGTCGGCGAGCGGCTCAGCGTCGCCCGTCTCGGGGTTGTGCTTCTGCTGCAGGCCCTCTGCCGCTGCGTCCGCGATGATGCGGGTGAGCAGCGAGACGGAGCGGATGGCGTCGTCGTTGCCGGGGATCGGGTACTGGAAGTCGTCCGGGTCGGCGTTGGTGTCGAGAATGCCGATCACCGGGATGCCGAGCTTCTTGGCCTCGTCGATGGCGAGGTGCTCGCGCTTGGCGTCGACGACCCAGAGAGCGGACGGCGTCTTGGTGAGGTTGCGAATACCACCGAGCGACTTGTGGAGCTTGTCGAGCTCACGCTTCTTGAGAAGGAGTTCCTTCTTGGTGAAGCCCGAGGCAGCCGGGTTCTCGTAGTCGAGCTCCTCGAGCTCCTTCATGCGAGCGAGACGCTTCGCGATGGTCTGGAAGTTGGTGAGGAGTCCACCGAGCCAGCGCTGGTTGACGTAGGGCTGGCCGACGCGCGTGGCCTGCTCCGCGAGGATCTCCTGCGCTTGCTTCTTCGTGCCGACGAAGAGGATCGTGCCGCCGTGCGCGACGGTCTCCTTGACGAAGTCGTAGGCCTTGTCGATGTAGCCGAGCGACTGCTGGAGGTCGATGATGTGGATGCCGCTGCGCTCCGTGAGGATGAAGCGCTTGACCTTCGGGTTCCACCGACGGGTCTGGTGTCCGAAGTGCACGCCGCTGTCGAGCAGCTGGCGGATGGTGACCACAGCCATGGTCGTCTCCTTGTTCCGGCGCGATTCTGCGCCCTTGAGGTTGTCGAGTCGATCGGACGACCGAACTCCCTGGTGCCCGGCGCACACCCGCCTGAGTGGATCAGGACCAGTGGGAGTGGATGCCACGACCGAAGTCGCTCTGGGCACGCGTAGTCACCCCGAGATCGAGGTGCTCCAACAGCATACAGGATGCGGCGGCCTCACTCCTCCTGCACGATGCACCGAAGCCATGTCTTCCCCACATGGATCGCGGGGGTTGCGATGACGCGTCCCTCCGCCGGCGGGAGCGACGGACCATTGCCTCATGAACTCCCGCGCACGCGCGACCATCGCGTTCCTTCTGCTGGTCGCCCTGATTCTCGTCGCTCCGATCCCGACGCGTGCGCACGCGTCATCCGCGGAAGGTGAGAGGTATCCCGTCTGGCTCTGGCCGACCGATGAGCGCCGCGCGGTCGCGTCGCCGTATCGCGCTCCCGCGCACGAGTACGGTGCCGGCCATCGAGGGATGGACCTCGCGACGACGCCGGGGGCTGTGATCCGCGCTCCCGCCGACGGGGTGATCGCATTCCGCGGAACCGTCGTCGACAGGCCTCTGATCACGATCGAGCACCCCGGTGGCTACGTGTCGACGTTCGAGCCGTTGTCCTCCGAGCTCTCGCCGGGAGACGCGATCTCATCGGGGCAGGTGATCGGCACCGTGGCTGCCGGTGGCCACGCGGCGCCCGGCACTCTGCACCTCGGTGTGCGAATGGATGGCGCGTACATCAACCCGTTGCTCCTCTTCGGCGCCGTACCCAGGGCGGTGCTGCTCCCCTGCTGCACGACCCCATGAATCGGTGACCGGGTGTTCAGGCGCGCGGGTGTGCGAGGCGATACGTCGCGGTCAGCCGTTCGGCGGACACGTGGGTGTAGATCTGGGTCGTACCGAGACTCGCATGGCCGAGGATCTCCTGCACCGCTCGCAAGTCCGCGCCGCCGTCCAGGAGATGGGTCGCGGCAGTGTGTCTCAGCGCATGCGGGCCGACCGTGTCCGCCCCGATGAACGGTGCGAGCACGTCGGCGACGAGCGAATAGACCGCGCGCGGTCCGATCCGCGCGCCTCGACTGCCGAGTAGCAGAGCGGGCGACGGCCGAGTAGCTCGTGCTGCCAGTGAGGGCCGCCCTCGAGACAGGTAGGCACCGGTGGCATCACGTGCAGGAGCACCGTAGGGCACCACCCTCTCTTTCGCGCCTTTCCCCAGCACGCGCGCCGTGCCCCGGTCGAGGTCCAGATCGTCGACATCGAGTCCGCACAGCTCGGAGACTCGGATCCCTGCCCCGTACAGCAGCTCGAGAATCGCATGGTCGCGGAGCGCGATCGGATCACCGGTGGCGGCGGCGTGCCGTTGCGCCTCGAGAAGAGTCGTCATCGCGTCCTGAGAGGCGATGACGGGCAGCGTCCGCCCCCGCTTCGGGGCTACCAGCCGGAGACTCGGATCGTGTGCGACGAGCTGCTGCTCCTGCGCCCAGCTGAAGAAGGACCGCGCCGCCGCGGCGCGCCGCGCGAGTGTTGACCGCGCGTCCCCCCGTTGAGTCGCGCGCCACAGCCAGTCGCGCAGTGTCTCGAGTGTGACGTCTTCGAGCTCGCGATCGCCGACGGTCTCCGCGAGATCACGGAGATCAGATCGGTAGGCCCGCACAGTCGCTGAAGACAGCCGACGCACTCGGGAGAGATGCTCGGTGAAGGCGTGTGCTGCTGCCTGGAACTGCATGGATCAAGTGTGCAGGAGCGCGAATCCGCGCGGTGTCAGCCGCGCCGCTCTCCGTCCGGCCGTTTCCGCCATCCGCTCTCGACGCGCGTGACAATCCCATCCAGCTCCAGGAGCCCGAGGAGGGCGCCGATCCTCTCGGGAGCGAGCCCCGATCTTCGGGACAGCTCGAGAACGGGTCGTGCGGAGCGACTGCTCAGGGCGTCGAGCACCCGAGACCGATCCGGGTCCGTGGCTCCGCCAACGGTCGTCCCGGGTGCGGCGTCACCCCACAACTCGCGTATCTCGGCGGTGGTCGTGACGCATCTCGCGTCGTATTCACGAAGAAGCCGATGACAGCCGGCCGACGATGCGGAGGTTATCTATAGTCATGAAGAGATGTACGCGACTGTTAGTTGAAAAGACTCCCCGTCCTGCGACTCACACCGCGTGGGCCGTGTCACTCACAGGAAGCACGGTACGACCATGACTGCAGCGGCACACTATTCCTTCCGTTGGGTGCGCTCATCGTCCGGCGCGGATGTGGCCGCGGTCTTCAACCGGGAGAATGGACTGATCCATCCGGCTGTGTGCGATTGGTTGCGGTCTTTGGCAGACGCCGGAGACTCCCCGAACACAGTGCGCAACTATGGGCTGCGTGTTGCGGGATTCATGACCTGGCTACCGGCGCAGGGCTTGGACTGGACCCGGGTGAGACCGTCGACCCTGCTTCATTGGAAGAACCATCTATCGGTCACGCCTAAAACGACCGGAACAGGAAGTTCAGATCTGCGGCAGCCGGCGACTGTGAGCGCCTGGCTGGTCGCACTGGTTGAATTTTACCGGTGGGCTGCACTCGAAGATCTGGTATCCGAGGAACTTGTGCGACTACTGACCCAGGAGCAGTTCGTTCGGCCCGGCCCACGTGGTGGGGAACATGGCCGCTCACGAAGCGTCATAGCGAAGCCGCTGCGAGTCCGGTCCGTATCGGTATCAAAGGCGCCACCATGGTTGTCCGCGGAGGCCGACCGCAGCGCGCTCTTGAGTTTGCCGCTGAGACCGCGCGACAGATTCCTCATCCATTTGCTGTACTTCACTGGGCTGCGGGTCGGGGAAGCATTGTCTCTCTTTCGGGCGGACCTGCATCTTCTTCCGGATAACAGGTCGCACGGATGCCGCATCAAAGGACCGCACCTTCACACCGTTCGGAATCAGTCCGCAAACGGGGCGCGTGCGAAGTCGCTCCGTGTCGTTCCGATGTCTGCGGACCTTGCCCTGTCCTATCAGGAAGCGTTGACGGAACGTCTGATGCTTGTAAGCGAAGACCGGAGCCCCAACGTCTTTGTGGCGCTCGAAGGCCCCACGGCCGGCCAAGCATGGAGCTATGCGTCCGGGATAGATCTGTTTCGACGATGCTCAAAACGACTCGGATTTTATGTCCGTCCCCACCTGCTTCGGCACACTCGCGCGACCATCTGGCTGCGGGGCATCGAGGGCGACGCCGTCGACCTCGATGTTGTTCGAGTCCTTCTGGGACATCGCTCATTGTCATCGACTTTGATCTACACACACGCGAGCGATGAGTCCCTGCGCTCCGCTGTTTCCAACTCGTCAGTGTCACTGGCGGTTTCGTCGTGAGATCAGTTGCCCTGCCGAACGACATCTCCGGGACAAGCCCGTCCGAGGTCTGGCGAGAGTTTCTAACAGGGCTGATCACGGAGGACTGGTCGATAGGGGCATGGGACGCAGAGACAGGGCTCCTAACGATCGACCCGTTCAACGCGCTCAATGACTTCAAAGTGTGTATGCGCCCTGGGTGCGCGAATCCGGCAGCGAAGGTCGACTACTGCCAGACCTGCCGTCGGCGTGCAGCGAGAGTGGGAATGAGTGTGGAGGAGTTTGCGAGTTCTCGTCCAAAGATCGATCCGCTCGCGCAACGCTCGTCCCGAGGCTTCACACTCTGCGCGATCTATAGCGAGTCCGGCGCACAGTGTGGTCGTGCCGGGACCGTGCGCGGGCTGTGCCCCTCGCATTACAATCTTCTGGCGAAGCGCTGCCGCATCGACGGCGTGCCCGTCTCCGACGAGAGGCTCGTAGCGTTCACCGACGACCGACGAGGCAAAGTCGTTCATCCGACGCTGCCGTGCCCAGTTGCGTCATGCAAGCGAGTGCTGTCGAGGGCACTCCCGAGCGGTCTCTGCGACTACCACGACTCCGGTTTCAGAGCCGCACGCCGGTTGGACCCTCTGCAGACGGTCGAGAACTACGTCGCCTCGGATTCCGTTCTCGAGCGCAACCAGCTCGCTCTGCGCTCGCTAACAGAACCGATGCGCACCGAGTTGTTGTTCATCACTCAGCAGTACGCCGCTCGAGGAATCGGACGTGTCATGGTGAGCAAGCTCCGACCCTTCATCAACGATGTGGCGGAATCTCGGCATGAGAGCCTGCTGGAGTGTTTTCTCACTCACGAGCACTCGGTGAGGCTGAAAGGCTTGCGATCGACCGGAATCTTGATTCTCGAAAAGGCGCGGCGTCAGTTTGAGGCGAAAGACCCGTTGCGCCAGGACCTGGTGTTCCTGCAGGACCTGCCACTTCGTGAGACGCGGTCCGCGAAGAATCCGGATCTCACGGGTGCACCGCTTGAGACGTGGCAGATCGAGCAACCGTGGCTCCTGGACGCGTTCCGCACCTGGTTGGGCGCCACTCTAGAAACGCGGCGAACCGTCCGCCTTTGCTTCGACATCTGCGTTAAGGCATCTCGGGTACTAGCCGCCCGACGTTCGGACGGGGGCGCCGACGGAACCCGACTGTCGTATGAGGACATGTCCGCGATCACTGCGAGGTTGGATCAGCTAGAAAGCGCTGACGGAAAGCGGGCAATGTATGCGGTCTGGTGGGAGCTCTGTCGCGTCGCACGGCAACTCGGCGTATGGGACAGCATCCCGGCGAGCTTCGCACAGGATTACGCGTCTCAGAAGCGGCGAAGTCGCCGCGCACGCGCAGACCAAAAGGTCGAAAGCGATCGCGTGACCCCTGCCGCGGTAGTCGCGCACATGCGCAACAACACCGGGCAACTCGACGTTGGTCGCCACTCAGACATGTACCGCTGCGTCCTCGAGCTCCTTATGGAGACTGGGCGGCGCCCGGACGAGATCGTGACGCTGGCCAGTGACTGTCTCGTGCAGGATCGACATGGTGGATGGCTATTGCGTTACACAGCGCACAAGACAGGCGGAGCACTAAAGGAGCTCCCGGTTGAGGCACCCGTCGTCGAGTCGATTCGGCGTTGGAAGGCGATTCGAGACGAACGCGGGATACGGTCTCCGCTGCTGTTCCCCACCCCTCGGCGACGGCTACAGGATGAGAACACCATACCGATGGGGGCGCGCTACCTCGGAAAGGTGCTGAGGAGATTCGCCCTCGGGCTTCCCCCGGTGCCCGGTGCGGTGACGGACCTGGATGGAAACACCATCGATTTCGATCTGAGTATCGTGCAGCCATACGACTTCCGGCGCGCATACGCACAGCGGCATGCGGACAATGGCACAGATCCAGACGTGTTGCGCCAACTCATGGACCACGCCTCGATGAAGGTCACGATGGGGTACTACCAGGTCAGCTCAAAACGCCGCCGCAAGGCTGTGAGTACGCTCGCACCCCTCGCCCACGACAGACATGGGGAGCAGGTCGGGATCGGGAAGGGGCGCCTACAGCTCAAGATCACCCCCGTTCCCTATGGGGATTGCGCAGAGCCAAGCAATGTTGCAGCAGGCGGTACCGCCTGCCAGTTGCGATATCAATGTGCCGGATGCGGCTTCTTCCGTCCGAACCCCTCCCACATTCCGGAGATAGAGAAGGAGATCCTGAAACTGAGATCGCAGTTGAGGATAGCCGAATCATCGGACACGGCTTCTTACCTTCTCGAGGCCCAGCGCGGCCTGATCGCAGACTACGAAAAGGTGCTCGCCACGATGCGGGAGCGACTCGACCAACTGCCTGACGCGCAACGCCAAGAGATCGACACCATGTCCGAGGTAATGCGTCGTGCTCGCAGTGCTGCACTTGCCGGTAGGCAGATTGAGTTGAGGGAACTATGAATACGACTGGCTCCGAATCCGGACGAGGGAATCCTGAGGCGCTAGCGAGGGCTCGCGCGCAGGCATCGGCACGTAAGTACCGAGATGTCGTGGTTGCGCTCGCGCGCGCAAGCGACGGTGCTCGGCCGCTCACAGTGTCCTCTCTTGCTGACGCAGCGGGTGTGAGCCGCCAATTTTTGTACAGCCGACAAGACCTCATGGACCGGCTCCGTCGTCATCAGGAGAACATTCCAGACAGGATCGACGGTCCGCTGCGGGCCGCACGGTCGGCGGATCTCGTCAACGCCTTGAGCACGATCAAGCGTCTAAAGACAGAGCTCCAAGATGTAAGGCACAAACTCGACGCTGGCCTGGCCGCGCAGATTGAGCTTCGCGACGAACAGCGACTCCGAGTTCTCTATGAGCAGCGCGGGCATGAGGTCGAACGCCTCCTCACGCAGAACGCCGACCTCACCCGCACCGTGAGGCAGCTGCGCGAGGTGGTCCGGAGCCTCGAGGATGATCTAACTGTGGAACGGACCGCTCTTCGAGAAATCTCTGGGCTTCCGTCGAACGTCACTGATATCCGTTTGGGAGAATGACCGGCACTGCAGCCCGGGTGCCGTCCAACTAGGACGATCGGACCTGCTTGGGTCTTTCGCACCTCGATGTCTGCCCTTCCTCGTACGATGTAGTCGTGTGCTTGGCATGAGCGGAACATGCCAGAACGACCTGCGCCGCCCCGACCAAAGGACACATCGTGGACGATTCGACTGCCCTGGAAGATCTGCCTGTTGAGCAGCTCATCGAGATGATTCGTGAGAAGACTGGCGCCGGGGTCAACCTCTCGTTTCCGGGCAAGATTCTCGCCCGACAGATCGGCCGACGCGTGCGTCCGCGCAACCAGCGTTCGATCCAGAAGTACAGCCACGGCGACGAGCATGGTCGCGCCCGAAACGTTCTGATAGAAGGTGACAACCTCCAGGCGCTTGCTTCGCTCTACCGTGAGCGTGGCCAGGTGGATTTGATCCTGACAGATCCGCCGTATAACACGGGAGATGACTTCCGCTATAACGACAAATGGGACACCGACCCCAACGATCCCGACCTCGGCGAGTTCGTGGGCAGCGACGATCCCGCGAAACACACCAAGTGGATGAAGTTCATGTATCCGCGCCTGCAGATGATGCGCGCGATGCTCAAGCCATCCGGGGTGCTTGCGATTTGCATCGACAGTCGCGAGTTGTTCCACCTCGGCCAGATGCTCGATGAGTTGTTCGGCGAGGAGAATCGGCTCGCGATCATCAACTGGCAAAAAACGGCGGCGCCCCGCTCAGACAAGACCGGGGTCACAACCACGACCGAGTACGTTCTGGTCTATGCCCGCGACGTGGTCAGGACGAAGACAGCGTCGCTCGATCGCACGGATGCAGACAACCGCCGGTACAGCAATCCCGATGCTGACCCGGGAGGGCTGTGGCGAGAGGGCAATCTTTCCGCACGCACCTACAGCGCGTCCGGAGATTTCGGCATTCAATCCCCGTTCACCGGCGAGGTTCTGTACCCACCCGGAGAACGCGCTTGGGCCCACCCGAAACGAAACGTCAAAAAGTGGCTGGAAGAGTGGGGCCTCGCATACGAAGAGCGCGCAATCGATGACGGCAAGGGCAAGGCGCTAATGCTCAAGGCCGGGTTCACCAACGAAGTCAAGGAGCACGCGCGGAAGCGTCTCAGCGAGCCAGCATGGCCGTTCGTCTGGTTCGGCCGGGATGGGTTGGGACGCCCTAGAACGAAGACTTACCTCGAGAAGCTCAAGAAGGG
Source organism: Microbacterium sp. Bi98 (assembly GCF_918698045.1). Lineage (NCBI taxonomy): Bacteria > Bacillati > Actinomycetota > Actinomycetes > Micrococcales > Microbacteriaceae > Microbacterium > Microbacterium sp. Bi98. Next base: position 243,760 of record NZ_CAKKLK010000004.1, read on the forward strand.
GAAAGTCCCGATCACGTACTGGGCCGACGACGAGATGGAGTTTCCTGACGAGCTCGGATCAACTTCATGGGACTTCGAAGAATCCGGCCGGAGCGCAGACGGAGCAGGGGAACTCACGGCGGTCGTCGGCAAGGGCCATGGGTTCACGACCGTCAAGCCGCTCAAGCTCATGACCAAGATAATCCAGTTGTGGACGCCCAACGGAGGAACAGTGCTTGACCCTTTCGCGGGGTCTGGCACGACCGGGCACGCAGTACTAGGACTCAACGCGACATCTGGGAGCGACCGACGCTTCATCCTTATCGAACAGGGCCGCCCGGAGCGTGGCGACTCTTATGCGCGCGCACTCACAGCGGACCGCTTGGCGAGAGTTGTGAGTGGAGACTGGGCGAACGAAAAGGGCGTGGCGCTCGGGGGCGGCTTCTCTTTCAAGACACTAGAGAAAAAGGTCGACGCGCAGACACTGCTCCAGATGGAGCGCGACGAGATGGTCGACACTGTCATCGCGTCGCACTCAAGCACCGGGAGCCGACGAGCCACCGTCCTTGTTCCTGTCGAGCGAGACAGCGAGCCATACGCGTACCTCGTCGCCAAGAACTCATCAGGCGAAGGTATCTTTCTCGTGTGGTCGGGCCCAGACGCAAGCCCAGACCTCACGGAGGGCGTGTACGAGAAGATCGCCGAGGAGGCGGAATCGGCCGGTCTCGCAAATCACTACCACGTCTACAGTCGACGAAGTTTCATCGTCACTGACGATGTGACGTGGTATCAGATTCCGGACCGTATCTTGTCTGATTTTGGACTCGATGTCCGTACCGAGTCATTCACTGAGGAGGCATAATCATGGCCCTTGAGCTCTTCCAGTTCCAGCAGGATGCGGCCTCCCAAATGGCTGATCGCTACGTCGAGTACAACGCTGAGCCGGTAGTGATGGGGCGTCGGGGCAGCGCTCGGGAGGTGCCTTTCTATCAGGCGCTGTCTTCGATCACCGGATCCGGGAAAACCGCGATCCTGGCGCAGGCCGTGAACGAGATCGTTGCCATGTCAGAGATCCCGCCGGTTGTTCTGTGGCTCTCGAAAGGCAAGGTCGTCGTCCAGCAGAGCTACGCCAATCTCGAGGATGGGGGCAAGTACAGCCACCTTCTCCCCGACATCACAGTCCGCCTACTCAGCGAATACGACCCAGAGGATGTCGCACACGCGAAGCAGGGACTTCTCTACTTCGCCACGGTCGGCACTTTCAACCAAAAGGACCGCGAGACAAGCAACCTAAAGATATTCTCGACTGACGTCGACACCATCGAGACCACTCGGTGGGAAGCTTTGAAAGAGCGCGCAACCTCGGGAGGCCAGCGCCGCCCCCTAGTGATCGTTTACGACGAGGCGCAAAACCTGTCGGACCAGCAGACGACTCTTCTCCTTGAGCAGCAGCCCAGCGTCTTCCTTCTCGCTAGTGCCACCTTGCGCTTCCCAGCCCAGTTCGATGCCGACGTCATTCAGCCCCTGCGTAGTCAGGCCGACTACACGGACGAAGACCTCATCACCTCGGTGAAGTCTTCGACCGTCGTAGCGTCGGGGCTTGTCAAAGGCATCATCAAGCTCGATGGTCTCAACGCCCCGATGCAGGAAACGATTGCCGACATGCTGGCGGACATGCGTGACGCCGAATCGAGCGCGAGTGCGGAGAGATTGGGATTCGCGCCCAAGGCGATCTACGTCTGCAACACAAACGTGTTGGCCGATGATGCCACTCAAACCGACGATCCGAAGCAACCATTCGACCAACGCCAGGCGCCGCCGATCGAGATCTGGCGTTACCTCACCGACCAGTGCGGGATTCCGGCAGATGAGATCGCCGTGTACGCCGACCTCAGGACTCACAAGGACTTCCCTCTTCCGTCAGACTTCGCCCTGTTCAACAGCGGCGAGCGAGACTACGACGAATTCGTGGCTGGTGACTACCGGCACATCATCTTCAATAAGACGCTGCAGGAGGGCTGGGACGATCCTGCCGTCTACTTCGCTTACGTGGATAAGACGATGGAATCGAAAGTGGACATCACGCAGATCGTCGGCCGTGTTCTCCGTCAACCCGGTGCCACCCACTACGAAGCCGACCGCCTCAACACAGCACATTTCTATGTCCGCGTCGACCGCAATGACATCTTCAAACAGATCGTCGACGACGTACGGAATGGACTAGGCGGCAACGCACCAGAGGTGCGAATCCTCACCTCGCCTCCCGGAGCGGAGGCACCGATCAGCCTCCTCCCCAAGGAGTCGCGGTCAGTGCCACGCGCTGGCGTAGACAACAGCGCCACAGAGAAGCCGGTTCAAACGGCTCTGAACAAACTTAACGACTACACACACGATTCGGTGAATACTCGCGGCGCAGGCCGGCGGCGGACGGTAACCCAAGCAGTTGGCTCTGACGACGCTATCGACTCCGAGTGGATAAAGTTCGAGCAATCAAACCGGGTGAACGCACGATGGGTTTTCCGCCGCGAAGTGGCCCGGCGATATAGGCCCGCGCTGTCCATGATTGACACAGATGACCAAAGGTTCGATGCGAAGGTCGGCATCGGAAGTCGAGCGTATGCCAGCCTCGCAGACAACGCGGCAGAGGTGGTGGACGAGTACCTACGACATGCCGTCGTCAAGCAGCTGAAACCAAATCAATACGAGATCGGCAGCACGCTCGTCCGTCGGGGCTCCATGGAGACGTTCAAACATGCATTGCACGAAGGATATGACGGCCTGAACGACCTTGAGACGGCCTTCGCCCGGGCCCTTGACGATACGGGCCTCACATGGGCACGGAATCGCTCACAGACCGGTTACAAGATCCCGCTAGTCTCGTTGGGATCGACCGTCTGGTTCTTCCCCGACTTCATTGTGTGGTCGGGCGACAAGGTCATCTGCGTAGACACCAAAGGGGAACATCTCGTCGAGACCGACGCGCGGCGCAAGCTTCTGACGATTCAGCCGCATAAAGACATGACGAACACGATCGAAGTGAAGTTCGTGACCGAGGGAACGCGGAAGCCTGACGGTACCCCCGACGGCAAGGAGGGGTTCTCGCTCTGGGAGCTCGGTAGCGGACAGGCACTGCGCGCGCTTCCTCACGATGACCTCGAGTCAGTCGCCCGGACGCTACTGCAGCCCTAAAGCAGTAGTCGTGTCTCGCACAGGTATAGCTCGGTGCAAGCCTCAGCCTCCACCGCGCAGCGATCCAAACATGCTCTAACGACTGCGAAGGTCGGGGGCGGGTGCGGGAACGAGACCCGCCAAGTCCACGTTCAGCACTTGCGCCATGGCGAGAAGCGATCGCAAGGGCGGGTTTGCTGGCACCCCAGACCCCGATTCGCCCCGCTCGTATCGCTGATACGTATAGCGGGCGATGCCCGAGCGATAGGCGACGTCTTCCTGGCTAAGTCCGGCGTCAGTGCGCAGCTTGCGCAGATGGATTGCGAGCTTACGCGAGAACTCCGCCCACTCGGCATCGATCTGCTCATCTCTCGCAACCACTCTTCAAGCGTCAGGCGGAGGCCGAGCTTGTGTGGCCTAGTCTGTGTGGCATAATTTCGTTGGCCATACGAAACAATCGATTTCAAACGGATCATCTCCACTCTGCACGTGTGCTGCCCGCCCTACGGACACCGCGGTCGCACCGCAGGGCTGGCCCGATGCGTGCGACCGCGATTGTGACGGTGATCGTGGCGAACATGCCTTGGACAGTTTGGTGGCGGAGCATGAATCATCCGCCGCCCGCCGCATGGAGCTTTGCGTTCGAAGAGTTCACGAGCAACGAGACGGCAGACGAATGGGCTTTGGCAGCAGCAATCTTCATCGCTCAGTACCGCCGTCGCCAATCGCAGGGCCCCACTTTCCGGGAGCTGTTCGAGCACTTGCTTCCCGAAACAGGCGGAGTTCCGTCTCGTCTTCCGAGCGACTGGGACGCTTTGGATCGCCGCCGCAGGATCAATGACTTCCGTCGACATGTGGTGATCGAGTGGCGCCGCCGCGGCTTCATCGGGTATGACAAGGAAGTCACACGGAGCCTCAGAGTCGGTCGACGCTTTCGTGAGCAGTCCCGCGCACGCACCAATCAGTCGCGCGACAGCGTTTGACGAACGCACGCCCGCCCGCC